>JBFXEW010000050.1:0-4697 GCA_050179685.1 Salinivirgaceae bacterium | reverse complement strand
CCGATGAGTATTAATAATCTATCCGGGTATTGAACCCGGATAGATTATACCAAGAAGAAAACCTCTAGTTTAATATTGCCCGATAAAAAAGTTGTAAAAATTTGGATAGCAACATAGAAGGGTTGAACAACAATAGCCGTAGGTGAAACCTACGGTGGCAAATCCAGATCTGCCCCAGAACCCTGAAAGGGTTCAATCGGGAATACGGTATCTTTCGATTACGTTCCGTGAGGACTTCGTCGTTTCAGATGCCTGCCTGTCGTCAGACCGGTGCGATTTGCGATTTTTTAACTGCGGTTGTGTTGCGGTGCATGGTACGATGGCTTTTCATGGTAACCAACTGCTTGCACCGCTTTATTTGGTAGGGTCTATAGTGCTACAAAGGTTCCGCCCTGCCAGGGCTTGTTTTTTAATTGAAGCTATAGGCTGCCATTGTAGGCTGTTTGTTCATTGTTTATTGACAACTGAATACTTAATATTGCGATCCGGGAGCTGGGGGCTAATTGCGGTGCATGAAACCAAGGCATACCTTTGCAACTTGCTGCCTGCACCGCTTTATTCGGTGTGTTATTGTTTTTCCACCGACCTTTAAGCCCTCCGGGCTTTTTTGGTTGAATGTAGTCTGAATACTGTCAACTGTGGACTGATTACTCCTAGTTAATTGTTATTTGTTCATTGTAACCTGCATTTTTTTGTTGACATACCTATAAAATAAAGCCGGTGGGCTTGTTGCAAAGCTGCAACAGGGTAAACGGAAAACCGGGAGGCTGTTGCAAATTGGAAAGTAGCTAACCGAACCGCCGGTGGGGCTGTTGCAAATTTGCAAGTAGGTAAACGCAAAACTTTTGGCTTGTTGCAAACCTGCAACAGGGTAAACGCAAAACATTTGGGCTGTTGCAATCCTGCAACAGGGTAAATGGAAGCTCCGGATACTTCCTGTCGTAAAAAAAAAGGCACCAGAATCACAAAAAACCGGGAGGCCTGTAAGCCGGTTCCCGGTTTTTTTAAGCAACAGGACCTTTTATTACCTATACTTTTTAAGCACTTCCTGAACCACTATGCCTTTGTTTTTCAAGGCCTCATCATCGGGGTTTAACTCGATAAGCGTAGCCATTACGGACAGCAATGAGCGCATACTGAGTTCAAACTCGCGGCGAATGGCGGTCATTGATTCGATAACGGCTATCGAAGCATTCTCATTTATTTGTTGCGAGCGGAAATTATCGAAAATGGTTTGCACCTCCGATAGGGCTGTCACAAAAGGTGTAGCGTGTATCAAGGTAGCCTGGGGAGCATAATCGCCGGTAAAGTCGGTCAACAGCGTTTTAATGGCTGCACTTTCAGCATCGTACTTTAAACGGTAGGTATTTTTTCCCAGTTTATCGAGAACCCGTTTAAGATCCACGGCAGCATTTCTCACGGCCTCGTCGGGATGATAAATATGGGCTTCAATAAGCAGTCCCAGTCCGTCAAGGTAGCCATCGCGTAGGTTATCGTTATCTTTTAGCTGCTGACTAACCTCCCTGGCCCGGGTTTTTTCGATTACATTATTGAGCGCTTCCATTGCCCTGACTAATAAGGACTGAAATGGTGTCAGCACGGCCTGAATACCTTCTATTCCTTCCACTGCTTTAGCCAGTTCTTCGCCCAGCGAAACAATCAGTTTATGGGAAAGCCTACTCAAATTTATTGATAAATTCATAATTTTCAGATTTAAGTGAAATAAAAGAATTACTAAAAAAGATGTTTTGGCTTAAGCACCAGGATAGTAATTATGCTATGAATAAAAGCCAAAAATCTTAAGGCTAAGTGGCAACTTAGGGAGGTTGTTCGTGCAGTACGTTTTGCCGGTAGCGGGCTGTTTTGCGCCCTTTCCGGCCTTGTAGTGTTTTCATTGGTGAAGTATTTAAAATTTACTTCCTGTGTTTTTATCCCCGGATAATTTCCAAAACCTATCCAATGAACACTGCTTTGCAGAGCTAAGTTAAGGCGATTTATTGGAAATATGAAAAAAATAATTCAGCTGTCTAAAAAATAGAAACACTGCTTTCACAAAGCTATTTTATCGTTATTCCTAATCCAACACAAGTATTTTTACCGATTGAACCAGTTGAGCGTTTACTTTTAGTGTTACCAAATAAATTCCAGGTTTTAAGGAGTTTTGATTTATGTTTATGGAATTATAACCTGTTGAAAGGGATTGTTGACTAACCAAAAGGCCCATACTGTTGTGAATAAACAAATCTGCTTCAACAGGGCAAACTACACGTATCTCGGAATTTCCTGAAACCGGATGCGGAACTATACTTATACTTATTTCATCTGCTAAAGGTAATGTTTCATTTCCCAGATTATTAGTCTGGTTTTGGTTTCCGTACAAACTCACTGACTTTTTACTGTTTTCACAAACTTCACAGCGGGTAAGCAGGCTATCCATGTTTTCCTGTAAATCGGGGTCGCTATTAAACTTTGCAAATACCTCAATCCTACAAATAGCCTGTTCCAGGGTAATTCTTTCCTCATCATTCCTGCCATTAAAAGCGCTTTGTAGGTAAGTAAGTGCCTGATCAAATTTACCAGTCATACATAGTGTTTGGGCATATTCGACAATGAAGACTACATCAGAATGTTTCTTAGCCCGGGCATCGCTTCCCAGTTTGTGTTGAACCTTTTCCATGATGTGAATAAAAGGATACAAGTCAAAATCAGGGATGTCGTTCATTTCGATCAATTGCTGCTTCATGTACTGATAACCCGAATGCAGGGAATAAGCCTCAGTTTTTGAAAGGTGTTTATAATCCCTCATCAAAACGTTAGCCAGTTCTCTATAGGAAGACTTTCGCTTTTCCAGGTTAACGGAGTCATCAAGTGCAATGGCATTTGCTACCAAACGGGTAAGCTCAGTATCAACATCAGGTATGGCAACAGCTTTAAGCAACTCTTCCCCCGGGGCAATTTTCAACACATCGCAGGGACTAAAATAGCTCTCGGGCGAGGGGTCGTAAAGAAAGATGGGTTCTCCGTTGGTTCCCTGTAGGGCGTATTCTATGCCATTGCGAGGAGCTCCTCCATCGATACGCCACTTGTTGTTGTAACTGTTGCAGGTACCCCCCAAAACAGCACCGAATTTACCCGTTAACGCATAACTGCTATTGCTGCTATAGTCGTTGTAACCATTGTTCAGGAAAAAATAGTTGTTTGTATTGTAGGAAGGATAACCGTTTCCAATAATTCCGAAATTATTCCCTGAAACAGCATTGCCACCAGCATCAATGGTTCCGGTGCTGGCCAGGTGTATCGTGGAGTTATTATACAATTCGATCCCGGAATACATATTAACAACACTGGAACATTTAAAACGCAGGTAAGCCTGGTTGGAGGCATAAACACCCAGATTACAGTTTTCAATAACAGTTCCGTTAACATGGATTGCCCCCATTCCTGAACTGTTTATATATAAACCTCGTGTAGCCCCGGAGAAATAGCAGTCGCTTACATATGTGGTACCCACGATACCGTAAATGGCAAGGCTATGGTTGCTGTTATTGATAAAATCGCAATTGCTTATTTGGTAAGCACCCCCGTTGGTATGCAAACCGTAATAATTATTATTAAAGTTACAACTGACAATGGGTTTTAATGCTGCATTAAATACACGGCTTATGTAAAGTCCATACAGACCATGCTCAAAAGTGGACTGGGTTACCGAAAAGTTCTCGCAGCGAATATCCATTCCCTGGTGATTATTGCGGGTTCCCGAAGAACTGGTAAGCCAAACTTTATCGACCTGTACATTGCCGATACCACTATTAAAATACAACTCAGCACTGCTGTTATTCATTACTATTTTGCCTGTTTGTAGTACTACATTTGTAAATTGATTGGGTAAGGTCAATTGCTTTGAAAGTACAAGGATTGGATTTGATTTAGATGAACCTTTAAATGAAAGGGCTTTTACCGAACCGAAATTAATGGTTGCTGATGAACCGATAGATAAAGCACCTGATCCAATGCGGATCCATTCGTTATAAGAATTGTTGGTAAAGGTTAATGTACCATTTACAATCAAATTTCCACTCCAAGGTAAATTATCATTACCAATTATTTCCCCACCATCAATTATTAATTCACAGCCAGAACCAATATTTATGCTAGCTGTATTGGGCATAAAAACTTTATCTTTAATATAGAGTTTTGAATTATTTGTCATATAAATACTACTTCTATTGTATACATTATACCAATAGGTGTTTTGTGAAATCACGACTGGAGATTGCAGTGTGTATTTATCCCAAATAACTGTACTATAAAAGTTTTCATCAAATGGCCCTTTAGTCGGGTCGGAATCATCGCTGTCTCGTTCAGTAGGACATGGTGGACAATTTGCTGGTTTCGTGCCAATACCCCAGTTGTAATATCCATCACCATCCGCATCTCTTATTTGAGGACATATATCTTGATTAAATAAATCAATAATTGGAGTCCTAATACTCTGATACCACCATATTCGATCAAAATCGTCATTTTGATCAATATCTAATGTATAAATATACCCATCTTGACCCCAACTTGCAAAATCCGGTGAAAGTGACCACCCCAAACCGGGACAAACTGACCAGGGCTACCGGATGAAAGTGACCACCTGATTCCGGACGAAAGTGACCAGGCTCACCGGAGCAAACTGACCACCCAAAAAA
>JBFXEW010000049.1:0-8012 GCA_050179685.1 Salinivirgaceae bacterium | reverse complement strand
TGGCCGGATATGCCGAGATTTTTGAGCGCAACATATTAGCTTCGGGTGTTATTCCGCAGATTTCAGCCATTTTTGGCCCTTGCGCCGGTGGAGCCGTTTATTCACCCGCTTTGACCGATTTTGTGCTTATGTCCGACAAATCGAGCTACATGTTTGTTACAGGTCCTAAGGTTGTGAAAACAGTTACCGGCGAAGATATTTCGACCGAAGATTTGGGAGGAGCCACCATTCATGCCACCAAATCGGGTGTATCGCATTTTCTTTGCGACGATGAGAAGGAAGGCATCTTAATTATCCGAAAATTACTTTCGTACCTTCCACAAAACAATCTGGAAGAACCACCTGTAACGCCTTGTTCCGACCCAATTGATCGTTTGGAAGATTCATTGAACGAAATTATTCCCGAGAATCCGAATCATCCTTACGACATGAAGGATGTGATTTATACCATTGTTGATTCACAGGAATTTTTGGAAGTGCATCGCAATTATGCCAAAAATATTATTGTAGGTTTTGCCAAATTTAATGGAGTACCCACCGGAATTATTGCCAATCAGCCAAATTACCTGGCCGGAGTACTCGATATTGAAGCATCGCGTAAAGCAGCTCGTTTTGTACGTTTTTGCGACGCTTTTAACATTCAGATTTTAACGCTGGTTGATGTTCCCGGATTTTTACCCGGAAGCAAGCAGGAGTATGGTGGAATTATTATTCATGGAGCGAAACTGATGTTTGCCTACGGTGAAGCCACAGTTCCTAAAATTACCATTACCCTGCGGAAATCGTATGGTGGTGCCCACGATGTTATGTCGTGTAAACAACTGCGCGGCGATTTGAATTACGCCTGGCCTACGGCTGAAATTGCTGTTATGGGAGCATCGGGTGCTATTGAGGTATTGGAAGGCAGAAAACTTTCGGAACTTACCGATCCCGAAGAGCGAGCCAAATTTGTGGCGGAAAAAGAAAACGAATACAAAGAAAAATTTGCCAATCCATATCAGGCAGCGGCTTATGGCTATATCGACGATATTATTGAACCCCGTAATTCAAGGTTCCGCATTATCAGAGGTTTTGAAAGTCTGGCAACTAAAAAACTGTCGAATCCTCCTAAAAAACATTGTAATATACCCCTTTAAAAACCAGAATTATGATTGAAACAATTGCAAATCAAGGTGGGTTCACAGTGGCGTTGGTAGGATATATCATTGTGTTTATGGCATTAGTAGTCTTAATTGTAATTTTTACTACAATTCCCCGGATTATCAATATGAAAGTCAGGACAGAGCTTCGACGCAAAGGTAAAGAGGTGACAAATCAGCCTGATGAGTTATCGGTAGGCGGCGATATAAGTGCTGCCATTAGTATGGCGCTGCACCTGTATTTAAACGACATGCACGATGAGGAAACCAATGTAATTACCATAAGTCGCATTCAGCGAAGGTATTCGCCCTGGAGTTCAAAAATTTACAATATCTACAATACCCCATTAAAATAATATAGCGATGAAAAAATTCGAATTTACCATAAAGGGTCAAAAATACGAGGTTTTGGTTAAAGACTTTGACGAGAATATTGCGCACCTCGAAGTGAACGGAACCAACTACGAGGTTGAAGTTCATAAAGAAATGAAGGTTAACAAAACGCCAAAACTTGTTCGTCAGCCGGTGGTTTCAAAGCCGGGCGAAGGTACCATCACCAAGAAAGATTCGGCAGGTTTTAAAGTTAAAGCCCCGCTTCCCGGTTCAATTTTTAAATTGAAAGTTGCCGTTGGCGATACCGTTAAACGTGGCGATGTGCTGCTGATAATGGAAGCCATGAAAATGGAAAACAACATTATGTCGGAAAAAGACGGTGTGGTTAAATCCATTAAGGTTGCGGTTGGCGATGCCGTATTGCAGGAAGATGTCTTACTCGAATTGGAATAAACCGGAAATTTGATAATTATGTTTAAAATAAAAATAGTTTCTTTTTTAATCCTCCTGGCAGGTTTAATTTTCTGGAATCCGGTACGGGCCGATGAGGATCTGGAAAAGCAAATCAAAACCGGCAAATGGATGAACAAAGCCGGGGGATATATTCCCAATGCAACCGTAAACCCGGATACAATTACCGATTGGTCGGCTATTAGAACCGTTGAACGCTACAAAACCATTGAGTTTAAAGAAGATGTTATTCGCGGTAAAAAAGTTAAAACTTTTGTGATGGACTCGGTAAAGCAGCGCTTTTCAGGGCGTTGGCACCTTGAGGGCAACCAGTTGGTTATGGATTTTAATCCCTTAAATGTAATTCATTACGGAAAAAATCTCGATCCCAATGCTACTAATTATCAGTATGCCACAACGCCCGAGACCATTCAGTTACCGCAGCGTGTATTAACCTTAGTTGACGGGACGCTTATTGAAAGCGCTGAAGTAAGTTACAAACATGTTTCAGGAGCTGTACACGGCCTTTTGAACTTTTATGAATTTACCGGATTTGCCAATGCTACCCGCGGTCACCTGGTTATGGTGCTTATTGGTATCTTCTTTATTTTTCTGGCCATTAAGTACGATTATGAGCCTTTATTGCTGATTCCTATTGGAATGGGAATTCTTATTGGTAATATTCCCATGTTTCAGGCAGTCGATTTTAACTTGAAATTAGGAATCTACGAGCCGGGAAGTGTGATGAATATTTTGTATCAGGGAGTATTGCAGGGCTGGTACCCGCCACTTATTTTTATGGGTATTGGCGCCATGACCGACTTTTCATCCTTAATTTCAAATCCAAAGCTGATGCTCCTGGGAGCTGCTGCCCAGGTGGGAATTTTTGTAACTTTTCTGGGTTCCTTATTTTTAGGATTTGCTCCTCCTGAAGCCGGAGCCATTGGTATAATTGGTGGTGCCGACGGCCCAACAGCTATTTTCCTGTCATCGAAACTGGCCAATGGGGTGAATATTATGGCCAATGGCGAGGTGGTTAAAAACCTGATTGGTCCCATTGCTATTGCTGCATATTCTTATATGGCATTGGTTCCGGTTATTCAACCGCCTATTATTAAATTGCTGACGACTAAAAAAGAGCGCTTAATTCGCATGCGTCCGCCCAGAGCCGTTTCTCGTCTGGAAAAGATAATGTTCCCCATAATAGCACTTTTAATTACCGCCTACATTGCTCCAACTGCCTTGCCTTTGTTGGGTATGTTGTTTTTCGGTAACCTGTTAAAAGAATGTGGGGTAACCAATCGTTTGGCCGACACGGCAAGCAATGCCTTAATTAATACCATCAATATTTTATTGGGAATTACCGTAGGTGCTTCAACCCAGGCCGATGTGTTTTTAACACCCGATTCCATCATGATTTTTGGTTTAGGAGCGGCCTCGTTTATGGTAGCTACAGCTGGCGGGGTAATATTTGCCAAGGTAATGAACCTGTTTTCAAACAAAAGCAATCCCATCAATCCCATGATTGGTGCTGCTGGTGTTTCAGCTGTTCCCGACAGTGCCCGGGTGGTGCAGAATATGGGCTTGGCCGAAGATCCCACCAATCACCTGCTGATGCATGCCATGGCTCCCAACGTTTCAGGAGTTATTGGTTCTGCAGTAGCTGCTGGTATTTTGCTGAGTTTTTTAATGTAAACAGCTCGAAAGTATATTTTTAAAAGGCAGCCACTTTGGTTGCCTTTTGTTTTTATATAAAATCAATATTTTAATTACTTTTGCCTCGGCAATAGCAAATTGCCATGTGTGCTTATGAGGTATTATTACAAACAATTGTATCAGTTAGGGTTACGTCTGTTGCTGGTAATGGTTTTTTTAACGCTTACCCGACTGGTTTTTTATATTTTTAACCTTGAACTTTACTCCAACTTAAGTTTTTTTCAGGTTATACTTCATTTTGTATATGGGCTGCGCTTCGATTTAGCTACCGTAGCACTTTTTAACCTGGTGTTTGTACTCCTTAGTGTGTTACCTGAGCCTTTGGTTAACAAAAAGTGGTACCAGCAGGTGCTTAAAATTCTTTTCCTGGTGGTGAATACCTTTGTATTGGCTTTAAATATGATTGATGTCAAATTTTATGAATTTGAAGGAAAGCGTTTGGGAGCCGATTTTTTTACCAAAGAATGGTTGGGTAACGATTTTATTGCCCTTTTGCCCGAGTTTATAAAAGATTATTGGTTCCTGTTCCTGTTTTTTGCCTTGTTTATTTATGTCTTTGCCCGCCTTTATCCGAATCAAAAAGTAAGTGAAACTAAATCTGAAAAACGATTCCCGGCTTTAAAACTCGGATTACAACTATTAATTGGCTCAGTGGTGCTTTTTATTATGATAATTTTTGGTCGCGGTGGTTTTCAGCTTAAACCTATCGGGGTAATTGCTGCGGTTAAATATACTTCGCCCGAGTATGCCGGATTGGTTTTAAACTCACCCTTTACGGTGGTAAAAACCTGGGGACGAAAGGTTTTACACAATCCAAATTATTTTGATGCACAACAACTCGATTCCATTTTCAATCCGGAAATTAAGCTGAATCACCAGCAAAAATTTAGGAATAAGAATGTAGTAATTATCATTTTAGAAAGTTTTGGGCGCGAATACAGTGGCTTTTTGAATAATAACCAGGGATATACGCCCAACCTTGATTCCATTATGCAGCAGGGATTAGCTTTTACCAATGCTTTTGCCAACGGGAAACGCTCTATTGAAGCCCTGCCATCCATCTTAAGCAGCCTGCCTGCCATAATGGACAACGCATTTGTAACATCGCTTTACAGTTCCAACCACATCGAAAGTCTGGCTGCAATTCTTAAAAGCAAAGGCTACCAAACTTCGTTTTATCATGGAGGTAAAAATGGAACTATGGGATTCGATAATTTTACGAAACTGGCCGGCATCGATGCATATTTTGGAATGAATGAATACCCAAATGAGGAGGATTACGACGGAAACTGGGGAATTTATGACGAACCTTACCTGCAATATTTTTGCAACGAAATTTCGCAGATGAAGGAACCCTTTTTTACTTCGGTTTTTACCCTGAGTTCGCATCATCCCTATAGTATTCCGGAAAAATATACCGGTAAATTTCCCCAGGGTAATCTGATAAATATCGAAAGTATTGGCTATGCCGATTATGCCTTAAAACGATTTTTTGAAACGGCCGAAAAACAACCCTGGTACAAAAATACGCTTTTTGTTTTAACTGCCGACCATACCGCTCAGGCTGAAGCCGATTTTTATAAAACCAATGTGGGCAAATATGCCGTTCCTTTGGTATTTTTTGCTCCCGGCGATAATAAACTAAAAGGATTATCGGAAAGGATTTGCCAGCAAACGGATATTTTCCCCTCAGTGCTCGATTATTTGCGTTATAACGAACCTTTTGTTTCTTTCGGAAGCAGTGTTTTTAGAGAAAAACCCGAGGGCTTTGCCATAGCTTATTCTAACGGTTTGTATCAGTTGGTTTACGACAATTATGCCATACATTTTAATGGGAGCAAAGTGGTTTCGGTCGATACACTTTTGTATCAACCTTTGAATCCAATACTTACACCCGATTCGGTGATTGTTGATATACTGAAAGGGGAGCAGTTGCTAAAAGGGATCATTCAGCAATTTAACGTGCGGATGGAAGAAAATTTGATGAAATATAATTCTGATATTAGCTATAGTATTACTAAGCATGAATAAAAAACGAGTTCTTTTTATTATAAATCCCATTTCCGGAACAGGTAAGCAAGAAGGTTTTCCGGAAGTGTTAAATGCTGCAATCGACAGGCAGCTCTATGATTTTGATATGGTGTTTAGTGAATACCGCGGGCATGCAACCTTGTTGAGTCAAAATGCGGTAGCCGATTATCAGATGGTTGTGGCCGTTGGCGGCGACGGAACGGTAAACGAAGTTGCCAAAGGGCTGATTAATAGCCCGTGTATTATGGGAATTGTTCCTGTAGGCTCAGGCAATGGATTGGCACGGCACCTGAATATTCCTATGCGGGTAAAAGAAGCCATTGAGCTTATAAATGAACCGCACATCCAGAAAATTGATATGGCATCGCTTAATGGCGAATATTTTGTTAATGTAGCCGGAATTGGTTTCGATGCACATATTGCTCATCTTTTTGCTGCCGCATCAAAACGGGGGCCTATACCTTACGCAAAACTGGCAACTGTTGAATTTCAAAAATATAAACCTGCCGAGTATAAGGTTTTTATCGAAGGCCAGGAGCATCATTTAAAAGCATTTTTAATCAGCTTTGCCAATTCAGCTCAATTCGGAAACAATGCTTACATTTCGCCGCACGCCATTATCAACGATGGTTTGTTGGATGTTTGCCTGATGAGTGAATTTCCCAAAGTTGAAGCCGGCCAATTAGCTATTAAACTATTCAATAAGCGACTCGATAAATCGAAATACATGAAAATTATCCGGGGGACCCGGGTTAAAATAGTTGCCGACGAAAATCTCAAGGGGCATCTCGATGGTGAACCAATAAACCTGCCCAGGGAACTCGACATTCAGATAATTCCGAATTCACTGCATGTAATATACAACCCGAAAAAGCCTTTTTTCGAAGTGATTGGAAAAAAAATTAAAGACAGATTACCGAATATTTAATACATTTTTTAAATAAATTGGAGTAACTTTTATCAGTTTTTATTCTTGTTCAAAATGTAAAAAATATATAATTCAATTAAAGTAGAGTTAACGATAAATTAACATTGAGCCGCTTTAAAAGCCATACTTTTGGCGGCGTAACCAAAAACTTTAAAATATGGATATCTATTTGGTATTAGTGTTTATTCTGTTTGCTTTGGCAATCTCCGATTTGATTGTTGGAGTAAGTAACGATGCCGTGAATTTTCTGAATTCGGCCATCGGTTCAAAAGTAGCTCCAAGGTATGTAATTATGATAGTTGCCAGTATTGGTATTCTTATCGGGGCTACCTTTTCGAGCGGAATGATGGAAGTTGCCCGTAAAGGGATTTTCCATCCCCAGCATTTTTATTTTACCGAGATTATGGTGGTATTTATGGCAGTAATGCTTACCGACATTTTACTGCTCGATTTCTTTAACACCATTGGTTTGCCCACGTCGACCACCGTTTCCATTGTTTTTGAATTATTGGGAGCCTCCGTGGCAGTTGCCCTGGTTAAAGTAGGTTTTAGCGGCGAAACAACCCTGTTAATCGATGGGGTAGAGCGGGTAGCTACTGTTGGCGATTTTATCAATTCAAGCAAGGCGCTGGCAATTATTGCGGGAATTCTACTTTCGGTTGTAATATCCTTTACTGTTGGTTTGTTGGTTCAGGGTATATCGCGCTTTATCTTTACCTTTAATTATAAGCGGCCAATGAAATATTTTGGTGCAGTTTGGGGCGGTTTTGCCATTACAGCCATTACTTATTTTATATTGATTAAAGGTGCTAAAGGTGCTTCGTTTATGTCGGAGGCCACCAGCGATTACATAAAACACAACACCTCACAAATATTATTGGTAAGCTTAGTTGGCTGGACCATAATTATGCAATTATTCCACTGGTTATTTAAAACCAACATTTTAAAAGTGATTGTTCTGGTAGGAACATTTGCTTTGGCCATGGCCTTTGCCGGCAACGACCTGGTAAACTTTATCGGAGTTCCTTTGGCTGGTTTTGAATCGTTTAAGCTGTTTCAGGCCAATGGGGGCAACGATGTTTTGATGACCGGTTTATCGGGGAAAGTACACACGCCAACTATTTTCTTAATTATTGCCGGATTGGTTATGGTAATAACTCTTTGGTTGTCAAAAAAGGCGCGTACAGTTACCGAAACCGAATTAAACTTAAGTCGTCAGGATGAGGGCTACGAGCGATTTGGTTCATCCTTTATGGCACGTATGATAGTGGGTCGTTCCATTACCGCAGGTACTTTCTTTGGTAACCTGGTTCCTGCTGCTGTTCGCGATGGCATTAAAAAGCGCTTCAACCAGGAAGAGATTCAAAAGAAAATTAAAAAGCAGGAAAACCCACCCATGTTCGACCTGGTTCGGG
>JBFXEW010000048.1:0-8148 GCA_050179685.1 Salinivirgaceae bacterium | reverse complement strand
TTGCTCTGGTAATAAAGCTTTTATTAGTGTGGTAAAGTGGTCTGTTGCTATACTCATGCTTATTTAATTTTATAAGCTGCAAAGTTTATATTTTTATTTACTCCACCAACTTTTTAAAGTGACCCTACCAGGGTTAAAACCGATTCGGTAATACCCACCGTGGCCACCGCATCGGCACCAAGTTTTGAAACAAAGAAAATATCGACTACTGCAAAGACAGACTCCATTATCATTTCGAGCACCATGGGAATGGCCAGTAGAAAAATGGCTTTGCTAAGAGGAATCTGGGTAAAATCGCGGTCAGAACCTGAGACCGCTTCCCAAAGAAAGTTTTTTAGCCGGTTGAAAGTATTCCCCGACTGTTCTGTTTTGTTGGTTGTTTTATGGTAATATTCGGACATGTTGTTTTCGTTTATACTTTTTAATACATCGGTATCCAGTCACTTGAGCTGTTAAACAAGCAGTTTCGTTGTTAAAAGCATCGACCACAGCGGTCGCATCGATAAACGGTAAGGTAAAGATCGTATTCATAATAAATCCTCCGATTTAATTGGTTAAATAAAAAATGAATAAATAATTTGGGAAATGTTAACGCAATATCAGACTATGTACCTAGCAATTATTTGGCACATCGGGAAACACAGTTGATATAGTCGCTTTAATTTTCATGATGCACAAAATAAAAACATATTTTCCGAATTGCCAAATTTATTTTTACGACTGCGTTATAAAAAATTATAATAGCGGGTTACGGCAAACAAAAACGGCTTACCGGTTTCCTAAGTCTGGAAACCGGCAAGCCGTAAATTCTGAATAAAGTTTTTATCTAACTATACAGTTCGTTACGCTTTGTTTTTAGCGCTTCGTCGGTCAGGTAATCTTCGAATTTCATTAATTTATCAATCTGTCCGTTTGGTCCAAACTCAATGATGCGGTTGGTTACGGTATTTATAAACTCGTGGTCGTGCGAAGCCATAAGTACCTGCTCAGGGAAATTGATCAAACTGTTATTGAATGCCTGAATCGATTCCATATCGAGGTGGTTGGTGGGGTGATCGAGAATCAGGGTATTGGCTTTGGCCAACATCATTTTGGCAATCATGCAACGCACCTTTTCGCCTCCCGACAGTACGGTGCATTTTTTATATACTTCGTCGCCGCTAAAAAGCATTTTTCCCAAATGGCCGCGTAACTCAAACTCCAGCGTCTCGTTGGTAAACTGGGCAATCCAGTCCATCAGGGTAAGAGGTTTCACAAAATATTCGCTGTTATCCATAGGCAGGTAGGCTGTAGTTATGGTTTGTCCCCAACGACAGGTTCCTGAATCGGGTTTCATGGTTCCGTTTAAAATCTCAAACAAAATGCTGATGGCCCGGTTATCGCGTGAGTGGAAAATGATTTTATCGTTCTTTTCCATATTAAAGGTAAGGTTCTTAAACATTACCTGACCATCGATGGTTTTTGACAGATTTTCGACCTCGAGCACCACATTTCCAGCCTGGCGTTCGGGTTGAAAAATAATTCCCGGATAACGGCGGGTGCTGGGCTGAATATCTTCGACCTTTAGCTTTTCAAGCATTTTCTTGCGGCTGGTGGTCTGCTTGGCTTTCGACACGTTGGCGCTAAAGCGGGCAATAAACTCCTGAAGTTCTTTCTTTTTCTCCTCGGCTTTTTTGTTTTGGTTAGCCATTTGGCGGGCAGCCAGCTGGCTACTCTGATACCAAAACGAATAGTTACCCGAATAAATGGCTACTTTTCCGTGGTCGATATCAAGAATATCGGTACACACATTATCCAAAAAGTGACGGTCGTGGGAAACTACAATTACCGTGTTTTCGAAGTTCGAAAGGTAATTCTCGAGCCAGAGCACGGTTTCCAAGTCCAAATCGTTGGTAGGCTCATCGAGCAGCAGGTTATCAGGATTACCAAACAGAGCCTGGGCTAAAAGCACCTTTACCTTTTCTTTACCATTCAGGTCTTTCATCAGTTTCTGATGCAGGTCTTCTTTAATTCCCAGTCCACTTAACAACGAAGCTGCATCGCTTTCAGCATTCCATCCGTCCATTTCAGCAAAACGGGCTTCCAAATCAGCGGCACGCATGCCATCGGCATCGGAGAAATCTTCCTTCATGTAAATGGCGTCTTTCTCTTTCATGATGGCATACAATTCCTGATGCCCTTTGATTACGGTTTCCAGAACCGAAAACTCATCGAACTCAAAGTGATCCTGTTTTAACACCGCCAGGCGTTCGCCCTGCCCCAGTGAAATGGTTCCGGTGGTGCTGTCCAAATCGCCCGAAAGCATGCGCAGAAAGGTTGACTTGCCTGCCCCATTGGCACCTATTACCCCGTAGCAGTTGCCGGGCGTAAATTTAACGTTGACATCGGAAAAAAGTGGTTTCTTGTCGAATTGAATGGATAAATTGGATACTGTAATCATTGGATTCCCTCTTACTTAATAATTTGTTACCAACCCCGCGTGGGATATTTGAGGGCGCAAACTTACAAAAATAAATTTGGATTCGCATTACCCTAATAAAAGCAACTGTCTTTCGTCCACTAATTACACTAATTTACACGAATTTAATTGCTTATTTCGTTTATATTCAAATACCTAAACTATCCCTTTGCTAAGTCTGTTGTGGGGAAACAAAAAAACATTAAAAGTTAGATGAATCGGAAAGTTGAACTTATCATTCTAAAGATTTATGTTCAAGGAGGTGGAAAATTTTTCAGGTAAAAGCTTGTAACTACGCATTATTTTTTGCGACTAAAGGAATGTTCTAAATTTACACCACCTTAAACCGACCAAGATGAGGAAACTTAACCGAAGAACTTTTATTAAACAGGCATCGGTACTGGGATTAGGCTCTATGGTGCTACCCGGCATCCTGTTAAAGAAAGCCAGTGCACAAGCGGCACAAAACTTACCCGATATTGCCATTATTGAAGGCACCAATCTTTTTGAAAATACCCTGCTGGCTTTAGAGCGACTGGGTGGCATGCAACGTTTTGTGAAAAGCGGGCAAAAAGTCGGCCTGCTTATTAATTCCGATTTTGAGATTCCCGGTGTTTACACCCACCCCGATATTTCGCTGGCGGTGGTAAAAATGTGTTTCGATGCAGGGGCATCGGAAGTTACTTGTCTGCAATGTGTAATTCCGGAATATTGGGAGCGCTCGGCACACAAAACAGCCATGGAACCCTACCTGGCCCGGCTGGGTAACGAAAGCCTGAACCGCTTTCCGGCTAAATTCGAAAACGGAGGCTTCATTAAAAAAGAAGTAAGTGGCGCCAAACACCTGAAAGAAATTGAAGTGGTTGAGAAACTCTTCGATGTGGATGTGCTGATTAACCTGCCCATAGCCAAACATCACGCGACCACCCTGTTTACAGGAGCCTTAAAGAATATGATGGGGGTAAATACCCGCGCTACCAACGTTACCTTTCATCTGAATGGCCCCAAACGAAACGACCCGGTTTATCTGGCCGAGAGCATTGCCGATCTGAACCGTTTTCGTCCTTCAGATTTAACGGTGATGGATGCCACGCTTTACCTGACCACCAACGGTCCCAGTGGTCCGGGTGAGACAGCGGAAAGCAATAAAATACTAGCCGGAAGCGATATGGTTGCCCTCGATGCCCTGGGCAGCAGTTATCATGGCTACAGCTACGAAGATATTCCCACCCTGGCTGCCGGTGAACAGGCCGGACTGGGAACTGCCAATTATCAAAACCTAAAAATTCACGAAGAAAAAGCCTGATGCTTATGATGCGTTTATTCCTGTTGACTAATTTATTTCTAAGTACTTTTCTGCTGCAAGCAACAAGTATTCACGGGTTGCTGCCTGAAAATAAATCGTGTGGCGACTGGCTCGCAGTGGGACAAACAGAACATTACCAAAGCGATGAACTTTACTTTTTAATCAACGGAGGGGCCGACCTGTACCTGGAGTATGGTTTCAAAGAGGTGGTGGCACAAAGCTATCAGAACAATGCCAATGAAAAAATAAGTGTCGAGATTTACGATATGGGAAGCAGCGAGGCGGCATTTGGTATTTATAGTCTGAGTAAAAGTGCGCAGGGTGAAACAGCAAACCTGGGCGACTTTTCGGTAAAAACCTCGAACTCCCTGCTGTTTACTTCCGGCTCGTACCTAGTGCTGATGCGCAGTGCAGCAGCCAGTGCTTCGGTGCGCGAAGGTTTTTGCCTGCTGGCTGAAAGCATCTTAAATAAAAATTCCGCTAAGGGAGACATGCCTGCTCTTATTGACCATCTGAAGCTGAATGCCGATGAAGTACGTTATGTGCGTGGCCCGATTGGTTTAAGCTCGGTTTATTATTTTGATGCCACTGATTTGTTTCAGATTGAGGAAGCGCTGGTGTATCCCCGGGGTGATACCACCCTACTCTATTTTGCCTATACAGATGCACTTAAAGCAGATAAAGTATTTGAGCAGCTGAAAAGTCTGTTGCCAACAAAAACAAAATTTACCCTGCTCGAAAGTCGGGCATCGGCTTTTAGCCTAAAAGATAAAAAGGAACGCATCCTGCATTTTACGCTAAAGCCTTACGGGATAGAAGTGGCCCTAAACTAAGCGTTGTATTTCCCGTTAAAGAGGGCGTATCGGCAAAATCAGGCCTTCAGATATTGCATTTTTCACAGGAAAGCGTTAGCCATACTGTTTTACCAGCCTGTGCATATTTTATGTTAGCTAATTTGTGTTTTTAACATTAATGTTTTACTTTTAAACGTCTTTTATTCAATCATTAACACAAACACAAAATGGCACTAAAAATTAAAATTGACATTACGGTCGATACGGAGCTGTTAAAAGCCAGGTATCCCAAGGGTGGCGCTATAAGCGACCACGACATTATCGACATGGTTCAGGATCAGGGTAAATTTGAGTACCAGGAAGGTCATCGCGATAAGCTGGTTTCGATAGTTAGTCCCGGTTCGTCGTTGAAATGGAAAATCAAAAGCAAGCAAAAAGGGGTCAATCTCGATTTGCTCGATTTTGTGGATTTGGACGGCAATATGAAAAAGGTTTTTAACTCGAAACCCGGTAAAGCGGGAACCGACGACGAATACGACGGAGCTATTAAAACCGATATGGGGCAACAAAGCGTTAATACGCGATATGCTTTTAAGTTTGGGATTAAGAATGAGCCCCGCATCACCTGGACCTGGGACCCGGATGTGAATGTTCCTTTTCCTCCCGTTGTACCTTAAGGCAATTAACAATGAGCAATGAGCAATGGGCAATTAGCAATTAGCGATGGGTGACGCGTTGCGGGTTGCGGGTTGCTGGAGTCAAAGTTTAGAATTTAGAGTTTAGAATTTAGACTCAAGACACGAGACGGGAGAACGGAGTATGGAGTAAGGAAAACGGAATGTGGAGAAATTCCAGTGATTCGGTGATTCAGTGATTCAGATTTCAATGAATAATTAGCAATGGGTGACGCGTTGCGGGTTGCTGGAGTCAGAATTTAGAATTTAGACTCAAGACACGAGACGGGAGAACGGAGTATGGAGTAAGGAAAACGGAGAAATTCCTGTGATTCGGTGATTCGGTGATTCAGATTTCAATGAATAATTAGCAATGGGTGACGCGTTGCGGGTTTCTGGTTTCTAGTCCCTTGATTGATAATTGTTCATTGACAAATGCTATTTACTGGCTGAGTACTGTAAACTGTGATCTGAGGACTGGTTTCTGGTTTCTGGATAGAAATTAGACCGCAAAGACGCAGGGGCGCAATTGTTGAACCTAGGGCCTGTTTGCTGGTTTCTTGTTACTGGATTACTGAATCACAGAATCACAAACAAAAGACAAAAGACTGCGAACCGCTTACTAATTAAGGTTATAAATTTTTCACTCTTCATTTTCCACTATTAATTATTCACTTTGCACTATGTAATCATTTTAAGTGCAAGCACGATAGCGATTGAGGCAAGGGAGCAAATACTCCTATTGGTGGAACAAACTACGTGTTCAGTGAAGCATGACCAGTGGCAGATGAAGTATTTTATGCGGTAAGTAAAGCATCGCCTGTTGAAGGTGAAGCTTTTGAGGTGGTAAGTGAAACATAAGCCGGTGGAAGTAAAACAATAAACGCTGTCGGTGAAGCAAAAACCGCTGTCAGCGTAACAAAGGCCGGTGGCAGTGAAACAAAGGCCTCTTCACCTGAAACAATGACAAGTGGCAGTGAAACAATTGTGCCTGCACCTGAAACAATTACCGGTGGCGGTGAAACAAACGCGTCTGCACCTGAAACAATGACAGGTGGCAGTGAAACAAATGCGTCTGCACCTGAAACAATGACAGATGGCACTAAAGCAAAGACCGGTGGCAGTGAAACAAACGAATCGGCACCTGAAGCAAAGGCCAATGGAGGCTGGAGGTTAGATGTTAGAAATTAGAGGTTAGAATTTAGACTCAAGACGGGAGACCGGAAAAACGGAACATGGAACGCCGAAAACGAAACAGTGATGCACGTAGTAATGAACCATTAAGGCATTAAGGAATATTAAGCCAGGCCGCAGTCTTAAGTCGATATTTTCACTATTCACTATTAACTATTAACTTTTCACTATTCATGGCACGGAACAGGTACGCGATCAGGATTGGTCCGACTTGGTAATTTCAGTTCCCTAGCACTAATTAAATCACTGGCTCACTGGTTTAATTTTATTGTGTATCAAATCATTTCTTTTTACCAGCACATTATAGCTTAATGCCCCTATTTTTCTTCTATTCAATTGCATTTCCTCTGTATCGAATTGTATTGGACCTGGCAAATAACTGCGGTATACTATTTTTCCTTCCATTGAAAAAGAATACAGGTCAATTTTAGCTGCATAAAGATAAGGTTCCAGATTACCTTTTTCTATTTCAGAAAGAAAAAGTGATTCTGATTGAATAAAGCTAGACCAATCTAAATGCATTAATAATGGGAAAGCCCTATTATTACTAAGTCTGTTAAATCCCGGCCAACCATTTTTTACTATAATTTGCTGAAGCGCCAGCCAGTTTAGGCTGTCTTGTTGCTTCATTTCGCTTTCTTTTTCTTTGAATGCCAGCGAACCCGTTTTTAATAACGGTAATTCTTTTCTGTATTTCTGATCTAAAACCATCAAGGAATCAACAGTTTTTAACAATTCTGTATCACATACCGAGTCAATAAAAAATAATGATTCGGTTTGAAAATTATACTTTTCGAAATTTGGGATGTGCGAAAATATATTCGAATCGATTTTTAACTGTGAGGTGTCAATTCCCTGTTTAATTGCTTTTGAAAGATATTCTAAGCCTTTTTCAAATTCTCCTGTTCTTACATGACTAATTGAAGCATAATATAAATCCTGAGAGAAAGGATCTGCACAGGCAAAAGCAGAATCAAAATATGATATTGCCAACTTGTATTCGTCGTTCAATATGCCCTTTGAAAAGGCATTTTCGATATGGTTATAATAGGCTATATAGTTTTGTCCAAAAAGAAGTTGACAAAATATAAACTGAATTATTATTAAGGTGCTTTTTTTCATATTGTTTTAAAATTGTTTAAAATACCTTTTATACTACCAACCAGCAAGGAGATAATCGGAATAAGGAAAACGGAGAACGGAAAACAGAATGGTATGCTGATTCTTATGATAACAACTGATTTATTTAGAAAGTACTTAGAGTGACTAAAGTTGGCGGAGGCCGGAATTTAGAATATAGAACTTAGACTCAAGACTCTTTATCCACTTTTCACTTTTCACTTTTCACCAGTCGTTTTAATAAGCTAAGCTTAAGTGCCTGGCGGGTTTTTAGTTTTGCATAGCTTTTTTCGGGCAACAGTCCAAGAACCATAAAAAATAGCGATAGGCCCAGAAGTAAGCCCCGTATAAATTCCGGAAGATCCCATAGGTGCCCAAGGGTAGTATTTACAGCAAATAAGCCCAGGGCAATCTTTAGTTCGTTTCGCATAGTTTTTGGGTTTTGGGGTTAGTTTATTTTAAGATTAGTGGGTTGAATTAATTAGTCGCTCCTTAATATAAAATCAACATACTGAATATTAACAGCATAAAGTTGAAAACTTATTGATTTAGTATGTCTGGATTTGCAAGGTTTATCGTAATTTACATAAAAAAGCTTGCAGA
>JBFXEW010000047.1:0-8492 GCA_050179685.1 Salinivirgaceae bacterium | reverse complement strand
CATTGCTAATTGTCTTTTGTTCATTGCAATTTACTGCTTACTTCCCAATAATGCTTATCAGGGAATGGTCCTTCGATTCGAGCACCGACGATCCGGTCAGGTAAGTGTCAATGGCATAGGCAGCCTCCCGGCCTTCGCTAATGGCGTGAACCACCAACGATTGTCCACGGCGCATATCGCCAGCAGCAAATATGCCCGGTACCGAGGTTTGGAATTTTTTGGTTGAGACATTTCCGCGGACATCGAGTTCTACCTGCAAATCTTTCAGCATGCCATTTGGTTCGGGATACATAAAACCAATAGCCAGTAGCGCTAGTTCGCAGGGAATTATGCGTTCGGTTTCGGGTAATTCCTTAAAACTGCCGTTGGTCCATTGCACATCTACCAGTTTTACTCCTTTGAGGCGGCCTTTACTGTCGCCAACAAATGCTTTGGTATTTACACTCCAGTGGCGTACACAACCTTCTTCCTGCGACGAACTGGTTTTAAGTACAGCCGGAACCAGAGGCCAGGGAGTTTTAGCGTTTTTCGATGCAGGAGGTTTTGGTAGCAGTTCAATTTGGGTAACCGTCTTAGCTCCCTGTCTGATGCTGGTTCCCACGCAATCCGATCCGGTATCGCCCCCGCCAATTACCAATACATTTTTTCCGGCAGCCAGTAGTTCTCCCGCTTTATCAACGGGGTCGCCGGCAAGACGCATGTTTTGCTGGGTAAGAAAATCCATGGCAAAATGCACTCCCATAAGTTCCCTTCCGCTAAGCGATAAATCGCGCGGAACAGTGGAACCACCGCTAAGCAGGATGGCATCGAAATCGTTTTGGAGTTCTTTTACCGAAATATTTTTACCGATGTGGGCCTTGGTTTTAAACTGAATCCCCTCAGCCTCCATAACCGCCAGGCGGCGATCGATAAGCGACTTATCCAGTTTAAAATCAGGAATGCCATAACGCAGCAGTCCGCCAATGCGCGCTGCCCGCTCAAAAACCGTTACCCAATGACCGGCTGAGTTTAATTGTGCAGCCGCTGCCAGGCCAGCCGGACCGCTTCCAACTATGGCTACCTTTTTGTTGGTGCGCAACAGGGGCAGGTTGGGTTGTACCCAGCCTTCTTTAAAAGCCCGTTCAATAATATTTTTTTCAATCAACTCAATGGCGGTTGGCTCCTTATTTATCGACAACACACAGGCAGCTTCGCACGGAGCCGGGCAGATACGACCGGTAAACTCAGGGAAGTTATTTGTCGAAATCAATATTTTGTAGGCAGCCTTCCAGTTGTCTTTGTAAACCATGTCGTTAAAATCGGGGATGTTATTTCCCAGTGGACAACCGCTGTGGCAAAATGGCACTCCGCAGTCCATACAGCGGGCTGCCTGCTTTTCCACATTTATTTTGCTGAAAGGCAGAACAAATTCGCGGTAGTCTTTAACCCTTTCGTTTACCGGTTTATTGGGGGCTAATTCTCTTTTGTATTCTAAAAATCCGGTTGGCTTTCCCATGATTCAAATTCTTTGTAGTTCAACTTAATTTGGTATGCTTCGCTAAAGCATGCCTGCTGATTATTTAAACAACTTCTTTTATTCGTTCTTCGGGTTTCTTATCAATTGCTTTTTCGCCCGATGAACCTGATTTTTCTGTTTTCTTAAGGGCTTCGCGGTATTCGTGGGGAAATACTTTAATGAACTTTAAAAGCGCATTATCCCAGTCGTCAAGAATTTCTTTGGCCCGTGTACTTTTGGTGTAGCTGTAGTGGTTTTCGATGTATCTGCGCAAAATGGGTTCATCGTCGTATTCCAGCTCCATGTAATCGGTAAGTTCGTAGTTGCGGTATTTCTCAAAAGTTCCGTCCACGTCATAAACATAGGCAATTCCTCCCGACATTCCGGCGCCAAAGTTCGATCCTACGCTGCCAAGAATAATGGCTGTTCCTCCGGTCATGTATTCGCAACCGTGCCGGCCAACACCTTCCACCACAGCGCTTACTCCTGAATTACGCACACAGAAACGTTCACCGGCAATACCCCGAATATAGGCTTCGCCCGAAGTAGCTCCGTAAAAGGCTACGTTACCGATAATCACATTTTCTTCGGCCTTATAGGTCGATTTCCTGTCGGGATAAACAATCAGCTTGCTACCCGAGAGGCCTTTGCCAAAATAGTCGTTGGCTTCACCCTCCAGTTCAAAACGAATGCCTTTAGCGGCAAAAGCGCCAAAACTCTGGCCAGCCGATCCCCTGAATTTGAGATTTATGGTATCGTCGGGCAAGCCGCTTCCTTTGTATTTTTTTGATATTTCGTTCGATAGCAGGGTGCCAATGGAACGGTCGGTATTTACCACATCGAAACTGGCCTTTACTTTTACTCCTTTTTCGAGAGCCGGTCGGGCCAGTTCCATTAACTTCCAATCGTAAAACTGGTCAATGCCATGGTCCTGTTCCACCTGTTTGAATAAGCCAACCGAAGCGTCGGCCTGAACTTTTGCCAGTATGGGCGATAAATCAAGGGTTTTTATTTTCCAGTGATCAATAGTGTCGCGAACGCGCAGCGCATCAACCTGTCCGACCATTTCGTTTACCGTACGATACCCCAATTGCGCCATAACACGGCGTAAATCTTCCGCTAAAAAAGTAAAGTAATTGACCACATGTTGCGGGTCGCCGGTAAATAGTTTACGCAATTCTTTGTTTTGCGTGGCTACCCCAACGGGGCAGGTGTTCGAATGGCATTTGCGCATCATAATGCATCCGGTAGCAACCAGAGCAGCCGTGGCAACGCCCCATTCCTCGGCACCTAAAAGTGTGGCAATGGCTAAATCACGACCGGTACGCATCTGTCCGTCAACCTGAAGCGTGATGCGGTTCCGGAGGTTGTTTTTTACCAGGGTTTGGTGTGTTTCCGATAAGCCCAACTCCCAGGGAGTGCCTGCATGATGAACCGAACTTACTGGTGAGGCCCCGGTTCCGCCGTCGAAACCAGAAATAAGAACCACATCGGCATGAGCCTTAGCTACTCCGGCAGCAATGGTTCCCACACCGGCTTTCGACACCAGCTTAACATTGATACGTGCCTGGCGGTTGGCATTTTTCAAGTCGTAAATTAACTGGGCCAAATCTTCAATACTGTAAATATCGTGATGCGGTGGCGGTGAAATCAGTCCTACACCGGGAGTTGCATGACGAACGCGCCCAATCCACTCATCCACTTTATGTCCGGGGAGCTGGCCTCCTTCGCCGGGCTTGGCTCCCTGGGCCATTTTGATTTGCAGCTCATCAGCCTGACTTAAATAGTAGCTGGTTACACCAAAACGGCCCGAAGCCACCTGTTTTATGGCTGAGCGCATGCTGTCGCCATTGGGAAGCAGTTCATAACGCATTTCGTCTTCGCCTCCTTCGCCGCTATTGCTTTTTCCTCCTATGCGGTTCATGGCAATGGCCAGCGTGGAGTGCGCTTCGTGCGAGATGGAACCAAACGACATGGCTCCGGTGGCAAAGCGTTTAAAAATAGCCGATGCCGGTTCTACTTCTTCCAGAGGAACCGGTTTTCGTTTTTTGAAGTCGAGCAGGCTGCGTATGGTCACGGCTTTTTCAGCCTGACTGTTAATTTCGCGGGCATATTCCTGATAGGCTTCCGAATCGTTTTGACGGGCCGCCTGTTGTAAAAGCGTAATGGTTTTGGGATTGAACAAATGGTGTTCGCCTTTTTGTTTCCATTGGTAAATGCCGCCTTCGTCGAGCCGAGGTTTTAAGCCCGCTTGCTGCGGAAAAGCCAGTCGGTGCCGCACGCAGACTTCGCTGGCGATGCCGTCGAAACTGATGCCTCCCAGGCGCGAAACAGTTCCTTTAAAACATTTCTCAATTACCCGATCGGAAAGGCCAATGGCTTCAAAAATCTGGGCTCCGTGATACGATTGTATGGTTGAGATGCCCATTTTTGAGAATATCTTCAACAAGCCTCCACCGATGGCTTTCACATAATTATCGAAAGCTTTTGGATTGTCGATTCCTTTGGGCGAGAGTTTGTTTGCTTCGAGCGATACAATGGTTTCGAAAGCCATGTAAGGGTTTACAGCATTGGCGCCATAACCTATCAGGGTGGCAAAATGGTGGGTTTCCCTCGCATCGCCCGCTTCGACGATTAATCCTGTGCGAACCCTCAATCCGTTTTCAATCAGGTGGTGGTGAATGGCGCCGGTAGCCAACAGCGAAGGGATGGGTGCATGATCTTTATCAATTTTCCTATCCGAGATAAGGATAACATTGTAGCCATCTTCCATAATAGCGGCATCGGCTTCAAGACACATGGCATCAAGAGCTTTCTCCAGTTCGCCGGGTTTTCCGCTTGCCGGATAGATGGCATCGAGGGTTTTGATGCGGAAATTGGTATCGTGGTAGTTCCGTAGTTTGTCCAGTTGTTCATTGGTTAATACCGGCTGATCGAAAGTAATTTGTTTGCAATGCAAGGGGGTTTCCGACAATAGATTGTAGAGCTTCCCTACCGCAGTGCGCAACGACATCACTATTTTTTCGCGAATGGGGTCTATGGGTGGATTGCTTACCTGGGCAAATTGTTGTTTAAAATAATTACTTAAGTGCCGGCTTTGGTTCGACAGTATGGCCAAAGGTACGTCGCTACCCATGGATCCGAGAGGTTCTTTGCCCGTTTCGGCCATGGTGGTAACTATAAAATTTACATCTTCCTGACTAAAACCAAAAGCCTGTTGACGGGTAAGTAAATCGTCGGTATCGTAGGGATAAGCAGGACTTACTTCCGGAATCTCGTCAATGTGAAGTTGGTTCATCTCGAGCCATTTTCGGTAGGGAGCCCTTTTGGCGATTTCACTTTTTATTTCTTTATCGTACAGAATGCGTCCCTGCGATAAGTCGGCATAAATCATTTTGCCGGGTTGAACGCGCCATTTTTTTACAACTTTCTCCGGAGGAACTGGCAGGGCGCCAACTTCGGACGACACAATAAGGTGGTCGTCGTCGGTAATTAGCATGCGCGAAGGGCGAAGGCCATTCCGGTCGAGTGTTGCTCCCACAATGGTTCCATCGGTAAAACAGATGGAGGCGGGGCCATCCCAAGGTTCCATAATTGATGCATGGTACTGGTAGAAAGCCTTTTTTTCGTCGTTCATTTTGTGGGTCTCCTGCCAGGCTTCGGGTACAAGCATCATAAGGGCGTGAGGTAGGGAACGGCCGCCCATGACCAGCATCTCAACCATGGAATCAAGATTTCCGGAGTCGGAATTGGTTTCGTCCATTACCGGACGCAGTTTCAGCATTTCGTCGGGAGTAAATTTGGTACATTCCAGAAACTTCTCGTTCGAACTCATCCAGTTCATATTCCCGCGGATGGTGTTAATTTCGCCATTGTGGGCAATGTAGCGAAACGGTTGTGCCAGTCGCCATTTGGGAAAGGTATTGGTCGAAAACCGCGAGTGAATCAGGGCAATGGCCGACTCAAAGTTGGGGTCGTTTAAATCGGTATAGTATTTTCGGGTTTGATGCGTACGAAATTGTCCCTTGTAAACCATGGTTTTGTATGAAAACGAAGTGAAATAAAACTCATGGTTATTGTTCAGGAGTTGTTTGTTTATGGTATTGGAACTATACTGACGCAATACGAAAAGCTTACGTTCCAAATCCATTTCGGTAATGTCAGTTTTATGTTTCACGAAAAGCTGTTCGGTCTTAGGTTCGCTTTGTCGGGCGGTATCGCCTACATGAAACGAAAGTTTGGGTACATCGCGATAGCCAATTAATTCAAACCCCAATTCAGCAATATGAATGTTCAACAGTTTGCGGCATTCCTCGCGCAACTTAACATTTGCCGGAAAGTAAACCATGCCCGCGCCGTATTTTCCAAAATCGGGAAGTGTAAGACCTATTTTTTTCAATTCAATTCGCAAGAACTTGTCAGGCATTTGTGTTAGTATTCCTGCTCCGTCACCGGTTTCAGGGTCGCTTCCAATAGCTCCGCGATGCTCCATATTTTCGAGCATGGTAAGGGCATCCATAACTAATTGATGCGACTTTACGCCTTTTATTTGAGCAATGAAGCCAATTCCACAAGCATCGGATTCGTATTGCGGGGTGTACATATTCTTTTGGATTTGCGGGATGTTCTTCCTTTTTTCGTGCTTCGTTTTCATATGCCTTATTTTTTTTAGCACTTTCTTCTACCTGGTCTGAACAGAGTATTTTCCAAATAAATCAAGAGAAGAAAGCGTACTTACCCTTATGTTAAAATATCGCAAAAAATGCCATATACACACAAAATAAAAACAAAAACATTATATATTATAACAAAATGAAAGTATTTAGAATAAAAATAAATAAAAATGGTAAGTTTGATTTGTAAAACTTCTTATTTTATGCTGGCTGTAGGTATTAGCAAACGTTTGAGCAAAAACTGACATTTATCATATAAATTCCAATCGGAGTATTGGGATGCATAAGACATTTTACGAACTTTTTTTTAGTTACTTGAAGATTGAAATGTTGGGTATCGGTAACTATTAAGGAAGTTTTGGAGTAAAACCAACAAGTGCTAATCTTAAATTATGGCTGAAAAACGTATAAAATGGCCTGGTAAATTTGCGAAAGAGCTGAGTCTTTCGGCAAAAGAACGTGAACTTTTTCATGCGGAATTGGATAAAAAAAACCTGATTAATTTCCGGCTGGTTTCAAGCGCAACATTTTTAATTGTCGTTTTTTTCTGCTTTATGGACACCTACCTGCAATATGATAATGAAACGCAGTATGCAGTGAATCTGGTGAGGATTGTTTTTGCAGGAGGATTCCTGCTTCCTTTTGTAATTTATTCCTTTACTAAAAAAACCAAAGGTATTTCCCAGTTTGTTTTAATTGTGAATATTCTGACTTATGGTGTGTTTTTGTTTGTACTTTCGCTATTATCGAGTGGTTATCCGCAAGCTGTAGCCCATCACATTGTTGCTTTCTATTTAATAAATATAGCGCTTTACCTTTTGTTTGGAATCAGGCAGTACTATGCCTATTTTATATCGATGGTGTTTTTAATTGCCATTAATTACAGTTATTGGATGCTAGAGCTTGCAGAAGACGTGGCCGTTAATCAAATCGACTTAAATATTTGGTTTGTTTTGGTAACTATTGTTGGAGCCTTGGCCAGCAAGCACAACGACAATTTACTGGCACAATCCTTTAGAGCAAATATGGAAATCAAAAGGTTGAATGAATCAAAATACCGTTTGTTTAGTATGGTGTCGCATGATTTAAAAAACATGATATCAGTGCAGTATACCATTTCAGACTGTTTAAAAGATCAAACCGGACTCATAAAATCCGTTGAGCTTGATCGGATGATAGAACTGCTTTATCGTTCAACCAACGATGTTGTTTCAGTTTTTGAAGACCTGATGACCTGGATCAAAACACAAATGAATGCCATAACTCCTCAATATAAAGACGTAAACCTCGATCAATTTACCGATACTATCTTAACGCAGATGCATCCCATTGCACAAGCAAAGCAGGTACAGTTGAAACTGGAACATGAAGGAGTAAAAACTGTAAAAACCGATGCACATATTGTTGGACTGGTATTGCGGAATATCATAGGAAACGCCATAAAGTATTCCAACGCAGAAGGGTTAGTGCAGATTCGCTGTAAGGTAAGCCAGGCTATGCTTGAATATGAAGTGTCTGATTCAGGACAGGGAATGACAGCAGAAAAAGTTGCCGAATTATTTAATATGGAAAGCTTTCAGTCGAGCAGGGGAACATCGGGCGAAAAAGGAACCGGCTTGGGTTTGTTATTAAGCAAGGAGCTTTTATCTTTTGTCGATGGAAACATTCATGTATTCAGTGAATTACATAAAGGCACCCGGGTCGTTATTTCCATTCCACTCAGGCATTAATCCACAGGGTATACGATCTGTATCAATTTGCTTTATTATTCCTGAAATTACCACAAAACGCCAAAACATATTCTGGGTATTGATGGGTTTTTGGGAATTGGAACTAAGTTAGTGCACATATATTAATATAATGTGCATTTTTTATGTTGTATTGAGTGTTTCTTTTTGATTTTGTTAAACCTTCGGTTTTTTCTAATTAGAAAAGCCTGGAATCCTTTAACAGGCTAACCCGGGTGACTTATTCAAAGGTCAGAGTTTAAACATTTTGTATAAAAATCATTCAATTAATTGCCTGTATAACATGATTTGGCTCACGAAAAAGTTTGTTTTATTACGTTTTTATTCACATTTTTGCTAGGCATAACAACACTTAACAGATATTTATTAATTTAAATTTGTTTATTTATGAAGAAATTTACCATGCTTTTTGTATTGCTAGCCATGCTTGGAATACAATTAGTAAGTGCGGGCTCACTTTAATTTTCCGGTGGATTAATAAAAATTATGCCCAGATTTTAGCTACCCGATATAAGAAAAATCGAATATCTGTTACGCCTCTCAATGTGGCTCTAAAAGCTTTGAGTTTTGCATTGA
>JBFXEW010000046.1:0-8644 GCA_050179685.1 Salinivirgaceae bacterium | reverse complement strand
ATGAGTATTAATAATCTATCCGGGTATTGAACCCGGATAGATTATACCAAGAAGAAAACCTCTAGTTTAATATTGCCCGATAAAAAAGTTGTAAAAATTTGGATAGCAACATAGAAGGGTTAAACAACAATAGCCGTAGGTGCAACCTATGGATTAACACACCGGTTAGACATGGAACCCTGAAAGGGTTCAACTGAAACACCAATAACATAGCCTTAGACCTGCATGTTGTAAACAGTCCATTGCTTCCACTGCTTTTATTGGTGGGGTGCTGTTGTTCTACCGGGAATCTGCTACCGAACGTTAAGCCCGCCGGGGTTTCACTATCCACTATTCGTTTTTCACTTTTAACTATTCATTGCTATTTGGCTGTGGACTGCCAACTCTGAAGACTGTGGGCTATTTGTTCGTTGCTAACTGCTTAATTATTGTTTCAGTCGTTTAAATAGTCCATCAATGGTTAACTATTGGTAGCTGAATTGTTAATTCCCGCTTTGGTCTTCGGGGTAATTATATGGCAACAACAACAACCTTTAAACCCTAAAGTCAGATCCTACAAGCACTTGCTTTGGTTGTCCGGTCTTACTTACTTTCACTTTTTATAAGCAGGGAATCCGGCGGGGTATCTGCCATAAATCGCTATATTTTTGGTATTTTTAAGCCAGATTTTCGCTAAGCAGGGTTAACGGCGAATTACATTGGGACTATGAAACAATTTATTGGGTATATCCTTTTCATTTTTTTTAGCTTAAGCCTGACGGCTCAAACCGAATATTCCTTTAAGCACCTGACCATTAATCAGGGTCTGTCGAACAACCAGATTAACTGCATCTTTAAAGACAGCCGGGGTTTTATGTGGTTTGGTACCGGTTCGGGACTTAATCGCTACGACGGCAACAGCTTTAAAATTTTCTCCCACATTCAAAACGACAGCAATTCCATTATCGATAACAACATTCTTAACATCCAGGAAGATTTTCAACAGAACCTTTGGATTAATACCGGTTCGGGTTATACGGTGTTGAACACCCAAAAAGAACGCTTTATATATCCTGCAGAGAAGTACCTGCAAACCTTGGGTTATAACGACCAGCTTTCGTTTATTTATATCGATAATGCCCGTAACTTCTGGCTTACCAACAACAGGGGCGAATGCAGCATGTTCGACGTTTCATTACAGGAGTGGAAAAAGCCGGACAGACTCCCTAAAGAACCGGTAAGCGATATGACCCATGTGGGAAACAGGCTTTATCTGGTTTATGCCAACGGACAAATCGTTCACCTGAATCATGCAAGCTTAAAAGTGGAAAAGACCGAGTTCCTGACCAATAAATTCGAACTGCCCGAAGTCAATTCGCTGCATATATTTGTCGATAACGATGACGATCGTTGGTTGTATCAGGAAACGAACCCCAAAGGCATCTATTATTATTCCAACAAAACCGAACGCTGGAACCACCTGACTACCGATCCCAAATGTTTATACACCTTATCGAGCAATACGGTAAAAGACATTACCAGCGACGACCGGAATCAGATTTGGATTGCCACCGACCATGGCGGCATCAACCTGATAAACAAAAAAACCGAAACAAACACCCATCTCGAGCACCATCCGGGCGATAAGCGCAGTATTGTGGAAAAGAGTATGGTGTGTTTGTATCACGATAACGAAAACACCATTTGGGCGGGTTCTTACAAATACGGAATCTCGTATTACAGCGAGAGCATCTTTAAATTTAAACACATCAGGCTAAAGGTTTCCGATAAGGAACCTACCTTCGATAACGATTTGAACTGTTTTCAGGAAGACCGCGAAGGAAACCTGTGGATAGGAAGCAACAACAAAGGTTTGTTGCGTATCGATCACCGAACCGGAAAAGAAAGTCTGTTTCAGCACCAGCCCGGAAACCCGCAAAGTCTTTCGAACAATGTTGTAGTTTCGCTGCTGAACGATTCTAAAAACCGTTTGTGGGTGGGAACCTACCAGGGTGGATTAAACTGTTATGTGAATGGGCAATTCGTACACTATAAAAGTGAAAGCGGAAACCAAAATACGATAAGTAACGATAACATTTGGTCGCTGTTGGAAGATTCTTTTGGCAACCTTTGGATAGCTACGCTGGGCGGTGGTTTGAATAAGCTGGATGCCAAAACCGGCCGGTTTACTCATTATTCGACAAGTAGCGCCCAACCTTTTTCGTCCGACTATGTATTGTGCCTTCTCGAAACCCACGAGAAAAATCTATTAATTGGTACGGCCCATGGTTTAAGCATTTATTATCCACAACAGGAACGTTTTATTTCGCTTTCAGGAAATTTTTCAGGCACGGCGCAATTCATTAATCAGAACATAATGAGTGTTTTTGAAGATTCCCGGGGGCTTATCTGGGTAGGAACCCGCGATGGCCTGAATATTATTAATCCCAAAACCGACGAGCTTACCTTGTTAAATAAAAATACCGGAATTGCCGATAATGTAATTTGCGCCATCCTCGAAGACGAAAGTAAAAACCTTTGGGTTAGCACAGCCAACGGGCTTTCGCATATTGTTATCTCAACCAATCCCAAAACCGGCGAGTACCATTTTATTCCCAGCAATTACGACGAACGCGATGGCCTTCAGGGAGCCGATTTTAATGAGCGTTCGGCTTATCGTACCTCAGCCGGCGATTTAATTTTTGGCGGAACCAACGGTTACAATCGGGTGTCGCCCGGACGGATAAAATACAACCAGAATAGGCCGAATTTGGTGTTTACCGATTTTCTGTTATTCAACAAACCGGTAATTATCGATTCCCAGTATTTTAATCGGGTAATTCTTGAAAAATCAATCAGTCAGACCCAGGTTATCGATTTGTATCACCGGATGAATATTTTCACCATCCAATTTTCTGCACTCAACTACCTGCAGCCGGCAAAAACCACCTATGCTTACAAATTGGAAGGCTTTGATCAGGATTGGGTGAGGACTCAGGGCTTAAATCCCAGTGCAACCTATACCAATCTCGACGAAGGTTCCTATACCTTTTTGGTAAAAGCGGCCAACAACGACGGGTACTGGTCCGAAAACCCCATAGCCTTAACCATAAACATTCACCCTCCTTTTTGGAAATCGAATTGGGCTGTTTTAGTTTATTATCTGATGATTACCGGAATTATTTTACTGGTAGCCGGAATCATGCGCCAGCGGATACGTAGTCGTTTTCAAATTACCCAGGAACGGCTCGAAGCCAAACGAACCCGCGAACTCGACCAAATGAAACTGCGATTTTTCACCAACATTAGTCATGAATTCCGTACCCAGATATCGCTTATTGTTACCCCGCTCGACAAGCTGATAAGACAAAGCGAAGACGATGATACCCGCAAGGCTTTGAAAATGATAAGCCGCAATGCCAACAAACTGCTTCAACTGGTAAATCAGATACTCGATTTCCGGAAGATGGATGCCAAAGGCCATAAACTAAATCTGGCTATAGGCGATGCCGTATTGGTAATTCGCGAAATCTGCCACACCTTTGCCGAAACCTATGAGAAAAAGAACATCAGCTTAACTTTTTCGGCTACGTCAGAAGAAATACGCATGAACTTTGACGAGGACAAGCTCTCAAAGATAGTGAGTAACCTCTTATCGAACGCCTACAAATTTACGCCCGAAGGCGGTAGAATTGATGTGAAAATTACATTTGCTACTGTGAATAATGAGCCACAGCTTCGTGTAAGCATTGCCGATACAGGAATAGGAGTAAAAGAAGAACTCCGGGCTCAGATTTTTGAGCGCTTTTTTCAGGTGAATGTTCCCGAGACAAAAGCCACCGGCAGTGGTATTGGTTTGCATATTTGTAAAGAATTTGTGGAATTGCACGGCGGAACCTTATGGATGGAGCCCAATCACGAACAGGGCAGTATATTTATTTTTACCATTCCTTTGGTAAATACAAACACTACCGATCTCGAAATTCATGAAGTGGTTGAAACCCTGAGTCCGGGCTTTTTAGATATGGATGGGGCTGATTTAACAGAAACAACCAGGCGCAAACAAACCATTCTGATAGTTGACGACAACGAGGATTTCCGCATTTTTTTGCGTGATAACCTTCAAGAATTTTTTAATGTGCTGGAAGCCGAAAATGGGAAAAAGGCACTGGAGATAAGTTTTGAGCAGATTCCTGACATGGTTATCAGCGATGTGATGATGCCCGAGATGGATGGTTATGAACTATGCAAAGCCCTGAAAAGTGATGTGCGTAGTTCGCATATTCCGGTTATTCTGCTTACAGCCCGAACAGCCAACGAACATATTGTTCAGGGACTCGAAACAGGAGCCGACGAGTACATAACCAAACCGTTTAACCTCGATATACTGATGCTCCGTATTAACAAGCTTTTGGAACAGCGCGCCGAAATACATCATCAGATTGTCCAAAAAAGGGAAATCAATCCCTCAGAAATAAAGGTTTCCTCCCTCGATGAGCAACTTATCGACAAAGCCATAAAATGCGTTGAGGAGAACATGGATAACTCTGACTTTTCAGTCGAACTCCTGAGTCAGGAAATGGGTATGTCTCGTGTGCATCTGTACAAAAAGTTGTTGTCCATTACCGGCAAAACCCCCATTGAGTTCATTCGCATCCTGCGCTTAAAAAGGGCTGCTCAACTTTTGGGAAAAAGCCAGTTAACCATTTCTGAGGTAGCCTATCAGGTTGGGTTTAACAACCCCAAATATTTTAGCCGTTATTTTAAAGAGGAGTTTGGCTTGCTACCGAGTGTTTATGCCGAGAAAAATAAATAGTTTAGTATGATATAAAAATTAAAAATCAACATTTAATACGAATAAATATGCAAAAATTAGTTGTGATTGCGCTGCTGCTTGCCGCAGTTGGGTGTAATCAAACCAAAGAACCATCAAAAGCTGAACTTATGGAATCAAAAATCGATTCGTTGATTCAACAAATGACTCTGGAAGAAAAAATAGGAATGCTGCATGCCAGTTCTTCATTTACTTCAGGAGGCGTAGAACGTTTGGGAATTCCTGAACTGGTAATGAGCGACGGCCCGCACGGGGTGCGTTTTGAACACGGTCGTGGATGGGAACGCGATCTCACGGTCGACGATTCAGCCACTTACTTACCAACAGGTATTTGTCTGGCATCGACCTGGAATACCGATTTGGGGTACCGCTACGGTGCGGTGCTGGGTACCGAAGCCAAACAGCGTGGAAAAGATGTTATTTTGGGACCGGGCGTTAACATCATCCGCTCGCCACTAAACGGACGCAATTTTGAATACCTGAGCGAAGATCCCTACCTGACTGCACTGATGGCTGTGGGTTATATTAAAGGAGTGCAGGATCAGGGCATTGCCGCCTGTGTGAAACATTTTGTGGCCAACAACCAGGAGACCAATCGCAGTGGAGTAAATGTTACCGTTAGCGAGCAGGCTTTACGCGAAATTTACCTTCCCGCATTCAAAGCAGCTGTAATGGAGGCAAAGGTGCATACGGTGATGGGTTCCTACAACAAATTGCGGGGCCAATACACCACGCACAATGAATATCTGGTAAACAACATTTTAAAAGGAGAGTGGGGCTTCACCGGCTTGCTTATGAGCGATTGGGCTTCGGTACACGATACCCGCGAAGCACTGCTCAACGGTACCGATATTGAAATGGGATCTGAGTTAACGATGCCATCAATCGACTACAATAAATTTTACCTGGCCGACTCGGCTTTAGCTATGGTGAAAAGCGGTGAGGTTCCCGTATCAGTGGTCGACGACAAAGTACGACGGATTTTGCGCACCATGTTCCGGATTAATAAATTTGATGAAAGAACTCCCGGTGCTATTAACACTCCGGAGCACCAGCAGGTGGCGCTTCAGGTAGCCGAAGAAGGGATTGTTTTATTGAAAAACGACAATTTGCTGCCAATAGCTGCAGAAAAAACAAAAACCATTGCCGTAATCGGAGACAATGCCATTCGGCGTCACGCCCATGGAGGCGGAAGTTCGCAGGTAAATGCCAAATACGAGATTACCCCGATGGAAGGAATTCAAAAATTGGTGGGCGATAAAGCAAGCATTACTTTTACTCCCGGTTATGAAGTTACCAGGGCAAACACAGCCAACAAAAAATTAATTGCAGCAGCGGTTGAAACAGCTAAAAATGCTGATATGGTAATTCTTGTGGGCGGATGGATTCACAATTATGATCCTTCGGTTTGGGGAGGCTTTGCTTTCGACAGCGAGGCGGTGGACAAGAAAAATACCACCATGCCTTTTGGTCAGGACGAACTTATTAAAGCAGTTTCGGCGGTAAATAAAAATACGGTGGTGGTACTATATGGTGGCGGACCGGTCGATATGTACCAGTGGATAAACCAGGTTCCTTCTGTAATTCAGGCCTGGTATCCCGGAATGGAAGGCGGTAAAGCACTGGCGAATATTTTGTTCGGAAAAACCAATCCATCGGGGAAATTACCCATGACTTTTGCTAAAAAGCTGGAAGATAATCCGGCTCATTCACTGGGTGAATTTCCGGGACAAAACATGGAAGTAAACTACAGCGAAGGTATTTTTGTGGGTTACCGCTACTTCGACAGCTACCAGGTGGAACCGGCATTTGCTTTCGGACACGGGCTTTCGTACACAGACTTTGTTTACGGCGATCTTTTTGCTGAAGACGACGAAGAAACCATTTATTTAACTTTTAGCTTAAGCAACGAGGGTAAAGTGGCAGGAGCTGAAGTGGTTCAGGTTTATGTATCTGATAAAGAAGCCCGGGTTAAGCGACCCGAAAAAGAACTAAAAGCCTTTACGAAAGTGTTTTTAGAAGCCGGAGAATCAACCACCATAGAGTTGCAGATTTCGAAAGAGTCGCTTCGCTACTTTAACGAAGAGACCAAACAATGGGAATTTGAACCCGGACAGTTCGATATACTTCTGGGTAGTTCATCGCGCGATATTCGTCTTACTGAAACAATGAACCTTTAAACGTACAAATCTACAATTTGATATATGTGAACCCGGGACTTAGGTAGAAATCAGTTTCTACCTGATTTCCGGTTTTTTTTGCTTTTGTGGAAACTTACCAGGTATTCCTGTTCGGTTTGTCCGGGTGTGGGAATAAGCTCAGCATCCCGTTCTAAAGCGTGAAGATCCATCAGGGTAGAATAACCAGCCAGACTAATAATTTGAGGCGTATTTTTCAAATGATAATACAAGTTGGGAGTTGATAAATGAGAGACTTTTTTAAGCGGGGTTTGGTTATTTATCGTTTCATTGTCCGGAAGTTTTTCACCGGGTTTTCCACAAACCATTAAAACCGATTGGGCACCATGAGTAAATCGTTGTTCCATGTTTTTTTCAAAGTGACTGCGGAATGGTTCGGGTCCGGAAATCAACACCAGCACTTCAGGCTTAAAACCAGGCGTAGTATAATTTTCAGGTAGGTTGTAATCGGTAAACCGCGAAAGAGGCCCGATGAAACGAACATTTTCAGGCAGGGGTTTACCATGCGATAAAGCCCCGGAAAGGCTGGTTTCGCTATTTTCATAATCAGGAACCCAGCATTCGTCGAAGCGATGAATCAGCCAGCGGGTGAATCCGTGAAGTAAAGGGGACATAAAGCCAAGATATTTTGGCAGCTGAATAAAAAGCTGATGGGTAATTAGTACGGAACGAACTTTTTTATTCCACAAGCCATAGCGATTGTCGGCCACCACCTGAGTAAGGCCGTGTTTGCGGATTAGTTTTTTTAACTGGTAGTATTCCCAAAGAGAGGAAGTCAAAAAAAGAGGCATCTGCAAAAGCAGGATTAAAAACAAACTGCCGCTTTTGGAATAACGCATGGAATAAGTTTTAAGACTTACTGACGTGAGCTTCGGAAATTCCTGTTTCAGAAAATCAAGAGAAGCGCCATTACCGGCCAGCAAAACCCGGTGTCCGTCGTTTAAAAAACCACGGATGATAGGAACGCAGCGGGTAGCATGTCCCAATCCCCAATTTAAAGGAGCAAGCAAAATGGTTTCTTTTTTTTGCATCGTTTACAAAGATAAATTTAATAAGCGCGGGTTTATAATACCACATCGATAATTATTAATCAACGATACGATTGATTAATTTTGTGTTGGTTTTATGATTTAAGTCATTTGGATAAAGCCCTGATAGTATTAATTTTGAGCGCGTTAAACAAACACGTTTTAAAAGCTCCGGAGTTGGTTGTTTGAATCACCCGGCTTACAAAACAACAGAAGATAAAGTGATTTACCTAAATCTAATTTGGAATGAAAACAGATGCATTTAAGTGGAAAGAGTCGTATAGCGTGGGATTATCCTCTGTTGATAAACAACATGAAAAGTTCCTTTACCTGATAAATGAGTTGGGCGATTGTATTGCCGACAAAACCTATAAAGAGAAAGGACAGCAGTTATTTTTTGCCTTGTTGCATTTTGCCGATGAGTATTTGCTAAAGGAAAAAATGCTGGCAAATCATATCGATGGGCTCGACTATTCGTACTTCAGAGTTAAACACAACGAGTTTTTAAGCAAGCTGCGCGAGTTTAAAGACAATTATAACCATGAGGCTTCCGAAGCATTATTTGTCGATTTGTATAATTACCTGAAGAAATTGTACCCCGAATT
>JBFXEW010000045.1:0-11827 GCA_050179685.1 Salinivirgaceae bacterium | reverse complement strand
ACTCAACCGACTTATTGTATGTGAACTCTTTCTATATTCTACCATACAACAAAGCTAAAATATTTATAGAAACTAAAGTATCTGCAATGGAATTGCAGGGTTTTAACCATTAATTAGATAATAAAGACCTTTTGGCGTTCCAGGCAAAAACCGGTCGTGCACTTTGTGATTTATCCTTAAAAGCTGTTACGACCGGTTTACTTTTTATTAGTGTCCATTCTATGCTTCAAAAAAGCAATGGCCTGATTCGCAACTTCCGATTCCTGATGGATAGGACTTGCCAGTAATACTTCGGTAAATAATTTATTACGTTCCATTTTTACAAATCCCAGTTCGGTATAAGGATGATTTTTTACCACACTCTCGGGAACAATGGAAACTCCCAGTCCGTTGCGCACCAACTGAATAATGGAATTGATGTTGTTCGATTCGTGCACCACATTGGGCGTAAAACCATACAGGGCACAAATTTGCATCAGCGAATTGTGATAATGGGGAGCAAAATCCTTATTGTAAAAAACAAAAGTTGCCGACTTTAATTGCTCAATATCCGAATCCGATGCAATAAAAACCTGGTTCTTGTTGTAAACCAGCATATAATCATCGAAATACCACAATTGGGTTTTTATCATCGACGATTGCAAAGGAGCGCGCAAAATACCCAAATCGAGTTTACCCTGCTCCAATTCCAACACCTGCCTGGCTGTTCCCAATTCAAAAAGTTTAAAACTTACATAAGGATACCGATTCGATAAATGCTGAATGAGTTCCGAAATAATTCCCCCAAAAGTGGAACTTATGTAAGCAATACGAAACTCTCCGCTTACATTTTCAGCTATTTTCCGGGTTTTTAAGGTGATGCGCTCCAACGAAAACAGTAAATCACGCACCTCCCGTTCAAAATATGTACCCGCATCGGTTAACACAACCCGTTTATTGGTTCGCTCCAGCAGTTGTGCTCCAATTTCGGTTTCCAGTTCCTTTATTTGCCGGCTCAAAGGAGGCTGCGATATAAAAAGTTTTTCGGCCGCTTTACTAAAATTGCGTTCCTCACAAACCTTTAAAAAATATCGTAAATGTCGTAATTCCATTTTATCATACCTGTTAAGTATTAATACATGATAAAATAAGTCTTTTTAAATCATAAAAACAAGCGCTACTTTTGATTAAAAATTAATTAAATTCATTTATAATTTAATAATAAGTCATATTTTACAATGCAATAATTACAAATACACATTTTATATAGAATTATACTTAATATTTGTTAAATAATTAACATTTAAATCATACTGTTTTGGGAAAGACCTTATTCGACAAAGTTTGGGATGCTCACGTGGTACAATCGATACCCGAAGGTCCCGATGTGCTATATATTGACAAGCATCTGGTACACGAAGTTACCAGTCCGGTAGCTTTTCTTGGGCTCGATAAACGGGGTATTAAAGTGTTCAGGCCGCAAAACACCGTGGCCACTCCTGACCACAATGTACCCACGCTAAATCAGAACCTGCCCATAAAAGATAAGCTTTCGCGGATGCAGGTAGATAAACTTACCGAAAACACTAAAAAGCATGACATCACGCTTTATGGTTTAAACCATCCTTACCAGGGAGTGGTGCACGTAATTGGCCCGGAACTGGGCATTACACAACCGGGAATGACCATTGTTTGCGGCGATAGCCATACGGCTACCCACGGTGCATTTGGATCGGTAGCATTTGGAATTGGTACCAGCGAAGTGGAAATGGTTCTGGCTACCCAATGCATTATGCAGCCCAAACCCAAAAGAATGCGCATTACAGTTAACGGAGAACTGGGAAATGGCGTCAGTGCTAAAGATTTGATATTGTATATTATTTCACAACTGTCGGCCAGTGGCGGAACCGGTTATTTTATTGAATACGCTGGCGAAGCTTTTACCAGCCTGAGTATGGAAGGCCGCATGACGGTATGCAACATGAGTATTGAATGCGGAGCCCGGGGCGGTTTAATTGCTCCCGACGAAACCACTTTTGAATACCTGAAGGGCAAAGAATTTTCGCCCAAAGGAGCCGAGTGGGATAAAAAACTGGCTTACTGGAAAACCCTGTATTCCGATGCCGATGCAGTTTTTGACCGGGAGCTGACTTTTGATGCCAAAAACATTGAACCACAAATAACTTATGGAACCAATCCGGGAATGGGTATGGGAATTAACCAAAGCATTCCGGTTCAAAACGATGCATCGTATAAAAAAGCCCTGGAATACATGAAAGTTGAAGCCGGAAAACCAATTCTGGATACACCGGTCGATTATGTTTTTGTGGGCAGTTGCACCAACGGTCGCATCGAGGATTTGCGTGAGTTTACCCAGGCGGTAAAAGGCCGTAAAAAAGCTGAAAGAGTTACAGTTTGGATTGTTCCCGGCTCAAAACAGGTAGAAAAACAGGCTAAGTCAGAAGGACTTGATAAAATTCTGGCTGAAGCTGGCATTGAATTGCGTCAGCCCGGCTGCTCAGCATGCCTGGCCATGAACGACGATAAAGTTCCTCCCGGAAAATTAGCCGTTGCCACAACCAATCGTAATTTCGAGGGACGACAAGGACCCGGTTCCCGAACCATGTTGGCCAGCCCATTAACAGCGGCGGCAGCTGCCATCACCGGAAAAATTACCGATCCGAGAACAATAAGTGAATAATAAACAGTTCTTAAGTCTTGGGTCTAAAGTCTCAAGTCTAGAATCTAAAGTCTAATTTCTAAATTCTAAGCTCCATGTCCATCGATAAATTCACCACATTAAGCTCCACCTGCGTACCCATTCCAATTGAGAATGTGGACACAGACCAGATTATTCCCGCCCGTTTTTTAAAAGCTACCGAACGCAAGGGTTTTGGCGATAACCTGTTTCGCGATTGGCGCTACGACAGCAACAATCAACCCATTGCCGATTTTCCGCTGAACAATCCAAACTATGGCGGACAAATTCTGGTAGCCGGAAAAAATTTTGGTTCCGGGTCCAGTCGCGAACACGCAGCCTGGGCCATCTACGATGCCGGTTTTAAAGTTGTCGTCTCCAGCTTTTTTGCCGACATCTTTAAAAACAATGCACTGAATAACGGATTACTTCCGGTTCAGGTATCGGAATCCTTTCTTCAACTTATTTTCGATAACATCGAAAAAAATACCCGTAGCAAACTCCGAATAAATCTCGAAGACCAAACCATTGAGTTATTGGAAAGCGGCCAAAAGGAATCTTTTGAAATAAATCCCTATAAAAAAGAATGCCTGTTAAAAGGATACGACGATATTGACTATTTGCTCAGCATTAAAAACCTGATTGAAGCTTACGAAAAGGAAAAGGCTGTCTGACCATGCGTGGGCAGCAGGCTTAGCGATTGAATGCAGAAAAACATAAAATAAAAGCCATGAAAATACTATTACTCGACACAACCTTACGCGATGGTGAACAAACCTCGGGCGTTTCGTACACCGAAGATGAAAAACTCAGCATCGCTAAAATCCTGATTGAGGATTTAAAAGTCGACAGGCTTGAAGTGGCATCTGCCAAAGTTTCGGAAGGAGAATTCAATGCGGTTAAAAAAATTACCAACTGGGCACAGCGTAACGGACACCTTGAAAAGATTGAGGTGCTGGGTTTTGTTGATGGCGATAAATCGATAAACTGGCTTAAAGAATCGGGTTGTAAAGTTTTGAACCTGCTGACCAAAGGCTCGCTAAACCATTGTAAATACCAACTGCGAAAAGAACCCGATGAACATATTTCCGACATTAAAGCGGTTCTAAAACTGGCTGAAGCCAACGATATTCGGGTAAATATTTACCTCGAAGACTGGAGCAATGGCATGCGTCATTCCAGGAGCTATGTTTATCATATGCTCGACGCACTAAAAGACACAATCATCGACCGGTTTATGCTGCCCGATACTTTGGGTATTTTGAATCCTGATGAAACCTATGATTTTCTAAAGGAAACCAAAGAACGCTATCCGAAATTAAAATTCGATTTTCACTCGCACAACGATTACGATTTGGCCACCGCCAATGTGTTTGCCGCCATCAAAGCAGGCATCGATTGCATTCACGGAACCATAAACGGATTGGGGGAACGGGCCGGAAATATTCCGCTTTCAAGTGCCATTGCCGTTGTACTCGATCATTTTAAATACAAACTGAATATAAATGAATCGCGGCTGAATTTTGTAAGTCGCATGGTCGAAATGTATTCGGGAATCCGCATTCCGCAAAACAAACCGCTGATTGGTGAAAACGTTTTTACCCAAACCGCCGGTATCCATGCCGATGGCGACAGCAAAAAGAACCTTTATTTTAACGATTTGCTACCCGAACGTTTTGGCCGTAAACGCTCCTATGCTCTTGGAAAAACATCGGGGAAAGCCAACATCAAAAAGAATCTTGAAGAAATGGGCATTGAGCTCGACGAAGCATCGATGAAAAAAATTACCGACCGGATTATCGAATTGGGCGACCGGAAAGAAATGGTTACCCGCGACGATTTGCCCTACATTATTGCCGATGTCCTGAAAAGTAAAGCCATCGAAGAAAAAATTGAAGTCATCAATTACAATTTTAGCGCCGGAAAAGGACTAAAACCCGTGGCATCGGTAAAGTTAAAAATAAACGGACATGGAACTTTTGAAGAGCACGCTGCCGGCGACGGCCAGTACGACGCCTTTATGCGGGCCATAAAAAGCATCTACATAAAACTGAATAAAGTGCTTCCGCGACTGGTCGATTATTCGGTTTCTATTCCTCCCGGCGGACGTACCGATGCGCTGGTGCAAACGGTTATTACCTGGAATCTGGGGAAAGAATTCCGAACCCGCGGTTTGGATTCAGACCAAACCATGGCGGCCATTAAAGCTACCATTAAGATGCTTAACCTGATTGAAAATTTTGAAAACTGATATTACATGAACTACCTTATTGCAACCCTGCCCGGCGACGGAATTGGCCCTGAAATAGTACAACAGGCCATAAAAGTGCTAATAGCCATCGAAAAAAAGTATAATCACTCGTTTACTTTCGAAGAAGCACCGGTTGGGGCCATTGCCATTGAACAAACCGGCAATCCTTACCCCGATGCTACGCACGAATTGTGCCTGAAAGCCGATGCGGTGCTTTTTGGTGCCATTGGCGATCCCAAATACGACAACAATCCCAAAGCCAAAGTTCGTCCGGAACAAGGCTTACTGGCCATGCGTAAAAAGCTGGGATTGTTTGCCAACATTCGTCCGGTGGTAACTTTTCCTTCGCTTTTGGATAAATCGCCACTAAAACGCGAATTGGTCGAAGGCGTTGATTTCGTAGTTATCCGGGAATTAACCGGCGGCATCTACTTTGGGCAACGCGGTCGCAGTGAAGATTTAAATACCGCCTTCGATACCTGCATTTACACGCGTGAGGAAGTGGAACGCATTTGCCGGCTGGCCTTCGATTACGCCATGAAACGTAACAAACGCCTTTGCGCGGTTGACAAAGCAAATGTGCTGGGAACTTCGCGTTTATGGCGCGAGGTAATGCAGGAACTTACGCCACAATATCCCGAAGTAGTTGTCGATTATATGTTTGTTGACAACGCCGCCATGCAGCTTATTCAATGGCCAAAAAAATTCGACGTAATGGTTACCGAAAACATGTTTGGCGATATTTTAAGCGACGAGGCCAGCGTAATTACCGGCTCTATGGGTATGTTGCCATCGGCTTCAATTGGTTTGCACACTTCGGTGTTCGAACCCATTCACGGTTCTTATCCACAGGCAGCCGGAAAAAATATAGCCAATCCCTGTGCTACCATCCTGTCGGCAGCCATGTTATTGGATTCGTTAAATTTAACGGAAGAAGCTGAAGCCGTGCGTCAGGCAGTTTCCGATTCGCTTACTGAGAATTTTGTAACCGAAGATATTGATAAAAATGTAGCTAAAAAAACCAGCGAAGTGGGCGACTGGATTGCCTCACGGATATAGAATTATTTCACATTAAATGTATTAGCCTTGCAGCTTTGTTGCAGGGCTTTTTCTTTTTCCTACTTTTGTGTGTTGAATTAAATTCGTATTTATGTCGTTCGATGCTGTTGCACAAAACTGGGATTCCGATCCCCAAAAAGTTGAAAGGGCTCAAATTCTGGCCCAATACATTGCAGATTTTACTCAGGGAAAAAACCTGAATAAAGCACTGGAATTTGGTTGTGGAACCGGTTTGTTGAGTTATCAGTTAAAAGATACCTTTCCTGCAATTGATTTGGCTGACACCTCGGAAGGAATGATTGCCGTATTGAAGAAAAAAATAAGCGATAATTCCCTAAGCCATTTTAGTCCCATTTTACTTGGAGATGTACCTGCATTTCAACCTGTAGCATACGATATGGTGTATTCGCTGATGACCCTGCACCACATCGAAAACCTGGAAGCAACATTCGACGATTTTTACAGGATGTTAAAACCAGGAGGCTATTTGTGCATTGCCGATTTGGTTGAGGAAGATGGCGATTTTCATAAAGCTGAAGACAACCATCATGTACATCATGGGTTTGAGAAAGAACAACTGGTAAAAAAACTAGCGGCTCATGGGTTTAAAGAAATTGATTATCGGGTGTTCTACGCCATCAATAAAACCACCGGGGAAGGCAAACAAAAATCTTTTCCTTTATTTTACCTGATGGTTCAAAAATCCTAAGCAAGCGCTTCACTAATTTGCAGTTAAAAAGAAACGAACGATTCAAACAAAATATAAGCATGCAAGGCAAACTATATTTGATTCCCATAACGCTTGGCGACAGTAGTATTGAACTGGTTATTCCTGCCGAAGTAAGAACAGAAACCTTAAAAATAAGACATTTTACTGTAGAAAACATACGAACCGCCCGGCGTTATCTGCGCAAACTCGATCCGGCATTTCCTATTGACGAAACACAATTTTTTGAACTCAACAAACACACCTCGCCTGAAGAAATAAGTTCCTATCTAAAGCCTGTACATCAGGGATTTGCTATGGGCGTAATTTCTGAAGCCGGAGTTCCCGGCGTTGCCGACCCCGGTGCCGATGTGGTGGCTTTGGCACACAGCCAAAACATACCAGTAGTTCCTTTTGTAGGACCTTCATCCATTTTAATGGTGGTGATGGCCGCCGGATTGAACGGACAGAATTTTGCCTTTAACGGCTACCTTCCCATAAAACCCAACGAACGTGCATCAGCCATTAAACATTTGGAGAAACGCTCGCAAACCGAAAAACAATCGCAGGTTTTTATTGAAACGCCCTACCGCAATGCACACCTGTTAAACGATTTAATGCAGCACTGCCTGCCTTCGACCCGTTTATGCATTGCCGTTGACCTGACCTTACCCACGGAATTTATAAAAACCGACACCATTACCAACTGGAAAAAGCATTTGCCCGACATTAACAAGCGTCCCGGAATTTTTATGATTCAAGGATAATAATTTGTTTTTAGTAAAATTAAACTACAGCGTTAAACCTTTTGTTTTTGCTGTTGTTAAGCTTTTACTGAACTTAAAAACGTAGTAGAGCCAGTTGTTTTTCATTGTTTTAATTCCGTACAAAATACCCTACACAGTAAATTTTATTAAACAAAATAACCAGATAATTTAATGTTTATAGGAATTTTCACCAGGCAATAACTATATTTGCTAAATTTTTCAAATTACATCTATGAAGAAACTAAGCCGAGAATTTATACACAGCCTTCCGAAAGCCGAACTGCATTGCCACCTCGATGGCTCGATGCGCGTACAAACCATTATTGATCTGGCTAAAGAACAGAAGGTTAAGCTACCTAAAGAAAGTGTTGAAGAGTTAACCGATTATCTGGCTGTTGGCATGGAATGCCAGAGTCTGGAAGAATATCTGCGTCCGTTCGATGTTACCTGCTCGGTATTGCAGACCAAAGAAGCCTTAATACGCGCCACCTATGAGTTAGCCGAGGACTGTGCCGCAGAAAATATCTGGTACCTTGAGATTCGCTTTTCGCCCATTCTGCATGTGAAAAAAGATTTAAAACTAACCCAGGTTATCGATGCGGTACTCGAAGGCAAGCACCGTGCTGAGAAAAATTTCAACATCAAAATCGGAATCATTATTTGCAGCCTGCGCCACACCGACCCCAACATTTCACTCACTCTTGCCGAACTGGCTGTTGCCTATAAAAACCGGGGCGTGCTGGGATTCGATTTGGCCGGAGCCGAAGATGGATTTCCCGCAAAAGATCACAAGGAATCGTTCTACCTAATTATAAACAACAATATTAATACTACTGTGCATGCCGGTGAAGGTTACGGACCGGAATCCATCCATCAGGCCATTCATTTTATTCGGGCCAATCGTATTGGTCATGGAACAAGACTTCGCGAAGATGGCGACCTGCTGAATTATGTAAACGATCACCGAATCCCACTGGAGATGTGTATCACATCGAATGTACAAACCAAAGCCGTACCCTCGTTCGAAAATCATCCGGTTAAATTTTATTTCGATTTGGGTATTCGGGTTACTTTAAATACCGATAACCGCCTGATTTCGAAAACAACATTAACCGACGAATACATGCTGGCCATTGAAAAATACGGCTTTACTGTGGACGAATTAAAGTATTTGATTCTGAACGGATTCAAATCAGCTTTTTTGCCGCTTAAAGAAAAAGTAGAATTGATTCATCGGGTTACCAGAGATCTGGAAGAAAAAGGACTGCTAATTAAACGCGATTACATTTAGTAAACGATACATCGGAAATTAAAAACGTGCCCTGTGCACGTTTTTTTTATTCCTTAAAACTGGCAAAAATAGCGGCTCCTATTAATCCGGCATTATTAAGCAGTTGCGCCGGTACCATTGGGGTTTTAACGGTAACAAACTCACTGAATTTTTCCATTTTTTTGCTGGTACCTCCACCAATAATAAACAAGTCGGGATTGAATAGTTTTTCGTAGTAGGCTAACGATTCATTAAAGCGCTTGCCCCACTGTTTCCAGTTCAAGTCGGCTTTTTTGCGCACCGAATCGGAACTGTAGCGTTCCACGGTTTTCTTTTTAAATTCCAGATGTCCCAATTCCGTATTGGGCATTAAAACTCCCTGATTAAACAAAGCAGTTCCAATTCCGGTTCCTACCGTAATCATCATTACCAAACCCTCAACCCCTTTTCCGGCACCATGATGCATTTCGGCCAGGCCTGCTGCATCGGCATCGTTTACGGTAAAAACCTTACAGCCGCTGCGCTCCGAGAGCATGTCATCGATGGGAATGCCAATCCACGAATCGTCGATGTTGGCTGCGGAATGAACCATGCCGTGTTGAACCACCGCCGGAAAACCAACGCCTACCGGACCTTTCCAGTTAAAATGCTGAATTAAATCGTAAATGGTAGCTGCAAGTGCCTGCGGAGTTGCAGGTTGGGGTGTGTCAATGCGATGCCGTTCCGAGAGGAGTTCGGCAGTTAGTGTATTTACCGGTGCACCTTTTATTCCTGAACCTCCTACATCGATACCCAAAACTTCCATAGACGGATAAGTTATTTGTTTAAGAACCCTTCAAAGGTTTTATTGTTCATCGAAAGTATATAAAGTTCCCGCCTTAATCTGTTCGCCGCCAAACTCATTGTAAAACTGCGCCAGTGCCGGCAGTGCGGTGCAATGCGAAGGCAGTACCACTTCAACCTGCAAATCTTTTATATACTTAATCGTTTCCTGAGTTTGCTGGTTGTTGTGTTTTAAATGAAAACCACCCATTACCCCATATACTTTACTAATGCCGGTAACTTTGCGGGCGTGTTCCACTATATTGCAGATTCCGGAATGGGCACAGCCTGAAATCACAAAAAGGCCCTGGTTCATTACCACAGCTATTCCGCTATCGTCGAGCAGGGGATCGTTCTGGTTGTTTTCGAGAAAGAAACCTGCCTGGTTCTTCTCGAAGGAAAATTTTCGCGGTATTTCACCCAAAAAAACCATGTTATCAGACAACCAATAAGGATCTTTGGTTTCTGTTACCTGAAAACGCTCCTGTATTTGAGCTTTACTCAATGCAAGCCCTACATATTTGCGTTGCTTACCCGAATAGCGTTTTAAATAGATATCGGGATGGCAGATTAGCTGACGTCCGTTTAAATGTGCCAGTCCGTTTCCGTGATCGTAATGTCCGTGACTGAGAACCACCTTTTTAACTTTGTCTAAAGGTGCTTCCAAAAAGTTTGCATTCTCAATAAACAGGTTGGTTTGGCCGGTATCGAAAAGAATGTTTTCGTCGAAGGCAATCAGGTAACTTAATCCGTGTTCAGCCTTGCAAAAGGTTGAAGCCGTATTATCGGTTAAAACATATATTTTTAGCTTTTGCATAAGTTCAGAAGTATTAAACTTTCTATTATTTGGCGATGCTCAGTGCAGGGAATAATAAGCCCCACAAACCAAGGTTTAAAAGTAAAAAAATAAAACCAAACAGCCGGAGCCATTTGGTTTTAATATCTAAGGAATTCCAATAAAAATCCAGGTTTTTAAATCAGACTTTTTGCTCTTTCCATTTGCCGCGTCTAAAAAAGTATAAAGCCAATAAACTCATAAACGATTCGGCAATTATAATGGCATAAAAAACACCGCGCTGTTCCAAACCAAGCGACATGGCTAAAAACCAGGCCAAAGGTATTTCTACCATCCAAAAGGCAATAAAATTAAAGAGCGTAGGCATTTTGGTGTCGCCTGCCCCGTTGAACGATTGCACCATTACCATACCCAGTCCGTAAAACACGAAGCCGTACGAAACAATACGCAAGCATTCGGAACCTATCCTGACCAGAGCCACTTCGTCGGTAAACAGGCGAATAAACCATTCGGGAAACAAAATGAACAGTAGGCTCATTAAACCCAAAAACACCATGTTCACAAACGACACTTTCCATACCGACGATTCGGCACGATCGGCACGGTTGGCTCCCAGGTTTTGTCCTACAAGCGTAGCCGCCGCATTGCTTAAGCCCCGCGAAGGCAATAATAAAAAGATGACTATCCGTATGGCAATGGTATAGCCGGCAATGGCTTCGCTGCCAAAATTCGAGATAATACGAATCATAAATATCCAACTGGTGGTAGCAATAAGCGATTGCCCGATACCTCCGGCTGAGATGTTAATCAGGTGCATAATTTTTTCCCAGTTAATTCGGAATTTAAGTCCGTTCAGGTTAATACGTCCCGAGCCCCGGAATAATATATACAGTTGATATACTACGGCCACTCCCCGGCCAATGTTAGTGGCAATAGCTGCGCCTGCAATCCCCATTTCGGGGAAAGGACCCCAACCAAAGATTAACAAAGGGTCGAGAATTAGGTTCAGTCCGTTTGCCAGCCACAATACGCGCATGGCAATGGCTGCATCGCCTGCTCCACGGAAGATGGCGTTGTTAATAAAGAGCAACATTATAACCAGGTTGCCCCCAAACATCAGGGTAGTATAGCTGCTGTAATTGTTTACAATTTCAGCCGACGCACCCATTGCGCGAAGCAAATCTTTGGCAAACACCATCCCGGGAACGGCAATCATTAAAGAAACAATTACACCGGTTATGATGGCCTGGTACCCTTCGGCACTGGCTTCGCGATGGCGTTTTTCGCCAATACGCCGCGACACCAAAGCTGTGGTTCCCATGGCAAATCCAAAGGCAATAGCATATACCAGGGGGCTCACTTTAATTTTCCGGTGGATTAATAAAAATTATGCCCAGATTTTAGCTACCCGATATAAGAAAAATCGAATATCTGTTACGCCTCTCAATGTGGCTCTAAAAGCTTTGAGTTTTGCATTGA
>JBFXEW010000044.1:0-18366 GCA_050179685.1 Salinivirgaceae bacterium | reverse complement strand
CGAGGCTTTTGCAGCAGGAATTCCCAGAGCTAGGTAAGAAGTATTGGGGGAGACACTTCTGGGCAGTTGGCTTTGGTGTGTGGAGTACTGGAAATATAACCGATGAGATGGTTCAAGAATATCTTGAACATCATCGGGAAAGGCCAAACACCAGCCATGAAAACTGGATAATAGAATAATGACAAAAAATTTCATTTTTTACCGCTTATTTAAAACTATGGATTTCCAATCCATAGTGGTTTATTGGTAATGGTCTGTGTCATTATGGGATTTATTTTCGACAAATGGGTCGATTGCACGCGCTCGCTTACGGTAACTTCGTTTAACTTACTGCCTGCACTCAGATGAACCATAAGCTTACTTTTACCCGAAACATCAATCGTATCGGTTTGGTATCCCACATAGCTGAACACCAGGGTGTTTATTCCCTTGGGTTGATCCAGTTTAAAGTAACCCTCAGCATTGCTGATGGTTCCCTGGGTGGTTCCTGCCCAAAATATATTAACGCCAATAAGCGGCTCGTGTTGATGTTGGTCGAAGACCCATCCTTCTACCGGGTTTGCATTCAGGCTTATTTGGCATAGTAATGCCATAAATAAGGGCAGTGCATAACTTATGTATTTCATTAAATTCTTTATTAGTTTATTTCTATGTTGCTTTTTTACCTGTTAGTGTGTAGAAGCATTAATACTTCTCAACAAACAGCATTGCTTGCCTGAAAACTCAGTCAGAAATAAACTCAAAGAAGAAATACCTGAATCATCGCCAGTAATTCGGGCGTTGATGGGGTTGTGGTGATATTAAGCGGGGAAAAACGATTGATGCACTTAGGGTTTGTGGTTCCACAAGTGCAAACAAAAAAGGAAGCAGATCGAAAACCAGGGGTTTTTGTTCCACTTTATGCTGCGAAATCAATGTTTCCGTATCCAGTTTTACTACTTGCTGGTGATCGGAACAACAATCCATATCGCTGGCCTGGCTGGTGCAGTTTGTGGTTTCATTTTCCACAGGGAGTGTGCAACAGCTTGTTTTTTCAACTACCACACCTGGATCTTCACAATCGGGTGCCGGAATCAGCAGCGAATAATTGGTAAGGTGTTTATGACTGCAAGTATGACTATAAATACGCAATCCGCTGGTGCTAATAAGTACCAGACTTGCCAGCATAAGCGCCAGACCTTGCAAGCTATATTTCTGTATCTTTTTCATAAACAACTGCTGCAAAAATACAATCTTCTGTTTAAAATAGCTGTTAATAAGCTGTTAAAGCATACCAAAGAGTCGGTATTAGTAGATATTTGTTGCATTCCTTCCACCTTTAGGCTTTATATAAAATGATTGGGAAATTGCCCGCAAGCTCTCAATAGTTATAGCTGTGCTCGTAATACTGGTTTTAAGTTAAATTGTACTACGGCATGATTATTGATTATTTCAAATGGACGTCCAATTATAAAATAATCTATTAATCAACTAAAATTCACAAAATGAAAAAAACAATATTGATGCTAGCCTGCTTTTTTGCAGTTTATAGTATTATGGCTCAGGAAGCCGTAAAGCAAAAGGAAATTGGATTAGTATTCAGCAATCCGGATAATTTTGGGATAGCTTATAAAACGGGTACCGACAAATCGTTATGGCGATTTAATACCTTATTTATCTCAGGTCAGAATAGAGTGAGCGAACCAACAGATAGTTCAACATTTAAGGCAAGTACCATTGGATTTGGCCTTAAACTGGGAAAAGAATTTCGGAAGCCCATCGCTGATAAATTGGAATTTAGCTATGGTATGGATGTTTCATTCAGGTATTCACAATCAAAAACAGATAGAGACGACAATTCTATCGGTGACAGGGATGCGCTAAGCAAAACTATAGTGTATGAACCGGGTATAAATTTAATACTGGGGTTAAATTATCTCATAAGCAAAAATTTTGCAATAGGAGCAGAATTACTACCATATTTTTATTACGATAAAGTCAAATTGCTAAGCACAACTAGTAGTAATAATGAAATAGATGAGACGGAATCAGAGCGTGAAGGAATTAGTTATGGTTTATCAAATACATCCGCTTTACTATCTATAGTATATCGGTTTTAATTAAAAACGGGCTAATTCAGAGAAATTTTGATTTCATCTTCGATTGTGAACTGAAATATCTAAGTCGAACTAATTTAGCCTATCGCCATGGTGCAGGTCTTAATCCCCGCATCATGGCGATACTTTTTTAATTCTTTCGATATACCTCGTCAGCTTGCAAAAGAGCCGTTGGTTTATAGTTTTTTGGCTTTTTGTTATTTATTTCATTGATAATCAATTAACATTTATTAGTTTTGGAATAAGAAAAACCAAAAACCCAATATCATGTTCAAAAGATTGTTCCTTAACGATAGGTTTATTTTAGTTCTTATTCTTATTAATTCAATCGTTCTTTTTGTTTCCGGTTTTATCCAATCAGGCAGCGACATTTTTTTACTTTCGTTAATTGATAATTTTATCACAATCCTGTTTATTATTGAGCTCGTAGTAAAATTCAAAAGTTTTGGAATTCGCGATTACTTTTATTCAAATTGGAATAAGTTGGATTTTATATTAATTGTTTTATCAGTCCCTGCACTGGCTACTTTTTTACTTCAAATAAACACCCTCGATATAAGTTTTCTACTCATATTTAGAATTTTAAGAGTTTTCAAAGCTTTCCGCTTTTTAAAATTTGTACCGAATATTGGCGATTTGTTGCGAGGGGTTCAAAGGGCAATTAAAGCTTCTGTTTTTATTATTATCGGGTTCTTTACCTATATTGTTATTATCGGTATCTTATCATTTTATTTATTCCAGTCAACCGGTTCGGAATACTTTAGCAATCCGTTGATGTCGCTATACTCAACCTTTAAAGTTTTTACTGTGGAAGGCTGGTTCGAAATTCCGGAACAAATAATTGGCGATTTGTCGAATGTCGGCACTTTCTTTACCTATTTGTTTTTTGTATTTGTAGTGCTAACCGGTGGCATCTTCGGACTATCGTTGGTAAACTCAATTTTTGTGGATGCAATGGTTAGTGATAATAACGATGAAATAGAGAAAAAAATAGTCATTCTTGATTCTAAAATAAACGAAATCTTAATAAAACTCAACCAAAATGAAACTGGAAAAAATACTTGACAATGTTAATTCATTGGAGAAAAACGCTTTTCTGAGAATTTTTAAAGCCATTAATAAATAATAAGACGCAATTTCCAGAATGAGCTCTTACACAAATGCAACAACTCATCCGGAGCCCAGAAAGAGCTCCTACGCTTATGCGAGAGCTTTCCCAAACTTCCGGGAGACTTCTAACACTTGTGCGATAGCTTAACCAAACCTCTTAGAGAGTCCTTGCACTTGTGCAGGAGCTTGCCCAAACTGCTGAGTGACCTCTTACACTTGTGCAGGAGCTTAACCAATCTGCTGAGTGAGCTCTTACATTTGTGCAGGAGCAAATCCGGGTTTCCGAATGAGCTCCTGCATACTTACCATAAGTGGTAAGGATTCTATCCGCTAAAATACTCCCTGCAAAAGCAGGCTAAAGGCCCGGCTGTTTAACTTTTACTACCCGGATAGGTAATGAAATTACTGAGCACAATTTCGGTAACATACCGGGTTTGCTTGTTTTTATCTTCGTAGTTTCGGTAAGTAAGCCTGCCCTCAAGGGCCACTTCTTTACCTTTTTGCAATTCTTTTTCGGCCACATCGGCCAGTTTTCCCCAGGCCACCACATTGTGCCAATGGGTTTCGGTCTTGGTCTTGCCATTTCCGTTACTAAAGCTTTCGTTGGTGGCCACCGTAAATTTGGCCAGCTTTTTTCCACTCTCAAAACTTACAATTTCAGGATTCATTCCTAAGTTTCCTACCAATTGTACTCGGTTCCTTGTTGTCATAACGCATTAATTTAAGTGAATAATTAAATTTATTGATGCAAAGATGCAGTGCTTTTACCCTCCGATTCGGTTATTAAGTATTTACAGTTGCTTAACTTTCGTTTAAAACCGTTTGTAAGTGTTTTAAATTGCTTATATCTTTGTTTAGCTGTAAATTAAAATTCAATCCCATGACTGAAAAAAGAACCTGTCCGGTTTGTGGCGATGTGATTATTGGACGAATCGATAAAAAATTCTGTTCCGACCAATGCCGAAATACCTACAACAATGAACGCTACAGCAGCAGCAACGCCCATGTGTTGAAAATAAACCGGCAGCTAAAGAAAAATTATGCCATTCTTAAAAGCCTGAATACAACCGGCAAAACCAAAGTAAAGCGAAGCAAACTGCTGCACGAAGGCTTCGATTTTGAACTGATAACCGGAATCTACGAGACACAAAAGGGGAATACCTATCGTTTGGTTTACGATGTGGGTTATTTACCGCTCGAAGATGAATCGTACCTGCTTATTAACTGGCAGGTATAGTGCATCCAAAAATAAAAACGATGACTAATGTAGCCTTATGATAAAACCGATTCGCCTGATTTTCACTTTTTATAAGTCATTTGCTTTTACAAGCATACTGCTTTCACTGGCTTGTGCAAGCGTAATCGTTCAATGGGGGCTGGCTCCGTTTACGCTCTTGTTTTGGTTTAAAATACTAAGCCTTGCTTTAATTTTTTATTACATCCACAGCTACAAAAGCCACGAGTTCTTTTACTACAAAAACCTGGGGCTGTCGAAACAGTTCCTTTGGATTTCGACTTTTATTCTGGATATGTTCTTATTTGTGCTACTCATAATACTAAGCGTGAAAATCAGATAATAAATAAACTGGAAGTCGATAGCCTTATACTGGAATTTGGTTCGCAGCGCGTTTTAAACAATGTATATCTAAAAAGTGAAACGGGTAAAGTAAGCGGACTATTGGGACGAAATGGTTCGGGAAAATCGTGTTTAATGAAAATTCTTTTTGGTACATTGATACCCCAAAGCAAAACCATACGAATAAACAAGCAATCATTAATTAACGGATATCGTGCTCCGGCCGATTTAAGGTACCTTCCACAAAACCGTTTTATTCCGGGTTCACTTAGCATTAAAAGAGTTTTTACTGATTATCAGATTGACTTTGCCGGTTTTGTAACTTATTTTCCTGAGTTCGAAAAGTTATATACAAGCAAGTTGAATAAGCTATCAGGTGGCGAGCAACGAATTATTGAGATTTATACCATTTTGCTGGCTCCGTCGAAATTTTGCTTGCTCGATGAGCCATTTTCTCAGGTTATGCCGGTTCATGTCGATACCATTAAAAGCCTGATAGTTCGCGAAAAACAGAACAAAGGGATTATAGTTAGCGACCACCTGTACAAACATATTATCGACCTTTGCGACGATTTATATGTTATTAACGAGGGTAAAATTTATTTAGCTTCGGGTATATCCGATTTGGAAAAACTGGGCTACCTCAGTGTAAACGAAAAATAAACCCATAAGCACCTGCTTAAGGCCTTTAAATAAGCATTGTTATATTTTGATGACAACAATAGATTCATAAGTTTCGTAGCTTAAAACCAAAGAATAAACCCTTCTTTTTAGGATTTCTTTTGCAAAGAGATATTGACAAAATTACTATTGGGTTTTGATGCAAAAGTTCAAATAACTACATTTGAAAAAACTCAACAAGGGGAATCATAGGATTACCGTATTGCTATGTTAGGTATGTATTCATAAACCATTGTAAAAAATGAGTCTGGCAGAAAAGATTTTAAAATTAGCAGAGCAAATAGCGGTTAAAAAGCATCACGCTCCGGCCGATTACGATGAACAAAAAATTAGTACCTTAGATGAAATAGAGTCAGGCATACCTTGTGGCTCCGTTTTGATGCTTAGCGGCACTGCCGCCGAAAGTCGTTTGATTGAGGAAGTGGACGGAACCGATTTTAGTCATGCTGCCCTGATTGTCCGCTTTCATAAGCATAAAAACCTGCATTTATGGACGGCTGATACCGTAAATATTTTGCCCGATCAGATAAATAAAGAAGAAGATAAAAAGCATCCGGGTACACATTTGCTCGATCTGAGGTCTTACCTGGCTTCTTTGGATAAAATCTATCCTTCGCCCGACGGTTCAAAATACCGCTTTGCTGTGGCCCGACTCAAAGGAGTTGCGATTGACGAAAAGAAGCTTTGGGAGACTATGTACACATACGATGGAACACCTTTTCCGCCAACCAGCCAAGAGTTTCTTCATTTTATCGAAGGACAGCTAAATATCGACTCCGGAATGCACAATTCGTTTTGTGCCCAGATGGTGGCCCGAACTTATCAGGAAATGGGTTGGTTAACACAAAAGCATCCGGCAAACTATTTTAATCCGGGTATCTTTTCCAAAACCAATACAATCAACAAGCTAATGCTGGGTAACGCCCGTTTGGATGTTCCTGAATATTTTAAGTTACCTGTTTAATTTACAATTTTTAACCAGCACAAGTAAAAAAGAAAACCCAGGAATTAAGGTATGAAAAACCAAAAAAAGGAAATACAGCAGCAATTCAACGAATTTATTTACGAGATTACCTATAAAAACCTATGGTTAACCAGCGGATTTATTCTCTTGGTGGTGGGATGGTTTGCCTGGTCCGATATCAATATCCGGAACAACATGCAGGCTTTTTATACGCGCTTGTTAACTTTATTTTTAGCCTTTGGATTAATGGTTTTCCAGCTTTCTACCGGCAAAAAACACAAACCGCTAAAGCATAAGTTGTACAATTTGCTTATTGCCAGTGCCCTGATTATGATGTACGCAAAGTACCTGGTATATTTGCCTTACGAAGGTTCAGCCTATTCGGTTTCGGGCATCATTCTGGTTATTTTTCTTATTTCGCTCGATTTAAAAACCGATTCTTTAAATGCAGCTTTAATTTATTTTGTTCCCACCCTGGCTTTATTGCTTATTGTTCTCTTTTTTGCTCATATCCCCGAATCGAAAGTGGTGAATTTCTCAAACCTTTTTCCTATGTTGATACTGGGTCTTGTAGCCAACCGCATTCAATACCGCTTACGATTTAAGCTCTTTGAATCGAATTATTATCTTGAGTTGGAAAAACAAACTACCAGTCAGCTGTACGACGAGAGTCTTGAAATGAACCACCAGTTGCATCAGCAAAACGAGGAAATTGAAGTGCAAAAACAGGCCATTGAAGAGAAGAACCTGACTCTGGAAAAACTAAATGAAGCAAAAGACAAGTTTCTTTCTATTGTTTCGCACGATTTAAAAACACCTTTTAATGCACTGGTGGGCTATTCACGGCTCCTACAAAACGAATTCGATTCGCTTGGCGAGAACAAGCAAAAGGAATACATTTCAATAATTCACAACAACATCAATCATACCCATCGCTTGTTGGACAATATGTTGTTATGGGCCGAAACCCAGATACATCAATACAATTTGCACTTAAAGCCCGAAAATATTTATAACATAGCCGACGACACCATGGGCTTTTTACAACACACCGCAAAACTAAAACAAATCGATTTGCTGAACCTGGTCGATAAGAACCTGATTGCCAATGCCGATAGAAATCTTATTGAAACGGTACTTCGCAATTTGGTGTCGAACGCCATTAAGTTTTCCCATAAAAACGGGGTAATTGAAGTTAAAGCCCGGGAATTACCTGTATTTAATGATAAGCATCTGGTTCAAATTACGGTAAGCGATTCCGGAGTGGGGATGTCGCCCGAAAAACAGGCCAAGTTGTTTAGTATAAAAGAAAAGGTAAGCACCAAAGGAACCGAAAACGAAGCCGGTACCGGCTTGGGACTGCTTATCTGCAAAGAACTGGTTGAGCGCCACGGAGGTGAAATCTCCGTTGAAAGCCACGAAAATAAAGGAAGTAGTTTCAGCTTTACTTTTCGTACCGATACCCATGCGGATGAAGCGTAAAAACCTTCGGAATTTGTCCAGATTGTTTTTAGCTATTTAAAAAACTGGTCTTTCTTCTCAATAAAGGAACTCAGGTTCAGAATTGTTGCATAGCCTCCGCTGACCAGGGTATTCAGCGTACTCAGGTGCACATCGTTGGCTTTTATTACCTGCCCGTTAAAACTAAGGTCTTTGGTAGCACAGGCATCTTCAATTACGGTGCATTCAAAACCATAATCGTGAGCTGCCCGAACAGCTGCTTCGAGACACATATGGGTTTGCATTCCCAGTATCACCAAACGTTCAATTTTATGGCTTTGTAAATACTCGAGCAAATCGGTACCCAAAAAGCTGTTCACCTCGGTTTTGGTGATTATCTTTTCACTTTCCAGCGGCAATACATTTTCATGGAATTCGAAACCTTTGCTGGCTTTGTGCCTTACATGTACAACCAGTTTTTGATTTTCCCGAAAGAGTTCAAGTACTTTTTTGGCATTGCGACTGGCGGCTTCAGCATTAACCAGTCCGGGTCCGTCGCCGGGAAAATAAAAGTTCTGAACATCGACCAACAGCAAGGCAATATTCTTTTGGCCTTCGCTTTCAGATTGTGCACTAAGCATAAAAGGAAGGATTAGTAAACCCAGAATTCCAATAAATTTTATCATGGCATTTGTTTTATAAGCCTTAAAACACAGCAATAGTTATAAAGTTATTTAATCATCAAAGTGTCTTAAATTTTAAAAGAAACTAAATATACAAAAAGTGTGGTTTGATTTTGCAAAAACAATACTGAAATGATAAAATATTGACAATTAAAAAAATAATGCGGCTTCCAAAAAATAACAATCGGAATCGAAACAATTACTTAGTAAGACCGGGAAGCTGAGAACTTGTTCGAAGATCACCCGGCCGCACTTAGTGATTGTAAAGATGTAGATGCTATTTTTTGGTGCCTTGACTTTTTTGCTTCGTTTTTGGGTCAAGCCAAAAATGAAGAGCCCAGCCGGCTTGAGGCGAAAAATAACGACTTTTAAGCTTATTATTAGATGTTTCATTCGAAATAAAGAGTACAAATAGTTTTATTATTTTTTTCCGTGCACCAATATCTTTACGTGCACCAATATCTTTAAATGTATATTGTTCTGCTTAAAATTTACACATCAATGAAGCTCCCTGCTGCAAGCAGACGGAGTATCTACAAAAATTTTTCTTATTATCGCCTCAAGAGGCGGGGTATTTAAACTCGCTCCCGCTTTCAGTCCCGACATAAGTCGGGATTCGACTAGAAAATTTCATTTCGCAAACTCATGAAATTTATGTCTCACGAATAAAAACCAAAACAGAATATGCAGGATAAATATTGGCTTTTAGGGCAAATTCTGTTATCTTACCGGCTCAACGTTCATTATATGGATTTTAGATGCACTTGTTTCGAATAGGAGGCAGGTGTGCTCTGATTTTTTATCCAATCTGAATCGAATTAGTAATTAAAATACCGGATTAAATGCACAGTAGTTCCATTATCACTTTAAATCAGTCAGCAGTAAACAACAACCTTAAATTTTTAAAACGGAAATTGGGAAGCCGGGTCATTATATCGGCCGTAGTAAAAGCAAATGCTTACGGGCATGGTATCGAGCAAATGGTTCCTTTGTTGGAACAGGCCGGAGTTAATCATTTTTCGGTTTTTGATTATACTGAGGCTTCGCGTGTAGCGAAAAGTCTTGAGAACCCTTGTCCCATAATGATAATGGGTTGGGTATCGGACAGCGATTTAAAAGAAGCCATAACCCGGGGTTTTGAATTCTTTGTTTTTAACCTGGAGCGTTTAAATAAAACCCTTGAATTAGCTAAAGTGTTAAATATTAAAGCAAAAATACATATTGAGGCCGAAACCGGAATGAATCGTTCGGGCTTGAATCTGGCTGATTTAAAAGAAGCGTTGAACCTACTGCATCAAAACCAGGAACTTTTTGAACTAAAAGGTTTTTGCACCCATCTGGCGGGAGCCGAAAGCATAACCAATTATTACCGCATTCAGCAGCAAATAAAAAGGTTTCATCGCATGGAAGCCATAGTTGAGGCTGCGGGTTTTAAACCGGAAATTATTCACATGGCCAATTCGGCTGCTGCTTTTGTTTATCCGAAAACGCGTATGGATTTGGTTCGGGTGGGAATTATGCTTTACGGTTTTTGGTCGAGTACCGAAACCTTTATTCACTATGTGAACAGCAAGGTAAACAAAACCGATCCCTTGCAGCGTGTACTCGACTGGAAAAGTCAAATAATGGCGCTTAAAGAGATTAAAACCGGTGAATTTGTAAGTTACGGAACCTCTTACCTGGCTCAGGCCGATATAAAAACAGCCCTGATTCCTGTGGGATACAGTTGCGGATACAGCCGTTCGCTGAGTAATCGGGGCCGGGTGCTTATTCGCGGCCACCGATGCAGTATTATTGGAGTAGTAAACATGAACATGATTATTGCCGATGTCACCAACTTATTCGATGTTGAGGTGGGCGACGAGGTGGTAATTATCGGGAAACAAGGCGATTTGGAAATTAAGGTTTCGGCTTTTGGCGACAGCAGCAACCAATTGAATTATGAAGTATTGGCCCACATGCCCGATAAAATTAACCGCAAAGTGCTACCAGGATAAGAAATAGTTTCCGTGCTGCATGTTCTTTTAACTGGTTGATTTAAAAATGATAACACGATATAAAACCTGTACTTCAAATAAATTACTTAAAATTGAACGAATACAAAAGGGATGTTTACAAAGCCTCAAATTTTAAGTTCATTGGATAACCTTCCTGAAGACCTGACGGCAGATTAGCTTATTGATCGACCGATTTATCTTGAAAAAATTCAATTAGGATCGGATGATTCGAAAAATGGAGGTATTAACTCAAAGGAAGATACCGGGCAAAAAAAAACCGGGATACTTCCCGGTTTTTTGCTTAGCTGACTTTTCGTTCAGCATGTTTAAGTTCTTTCTTATTTCGTTTTAATCGTTTAAATGCATCTTGCAATTTGTCTTTTAAATTACTCGAGATTTCTTTCTCATCGTTCTTTTTTGCACGTTTAAGTTTTTTGTTAATCTTACTGGCCCTTACCCAGGCTTTTTCAACTTTTCGCTCTGCAATTTGAAGTTTCTCTTTCTTCTTCAGTTTTTCAACGGGATCAACCATGATATATTGGATTTAATTAAACGAATAATTGTATTATATAACAAAAGTTTTGCTTTAATGGTTTTGAAAAAGATGCTTTATTTTCCTCCTTTGCTTTTTTTAAGGTTTTTAATGCTTTGTTTTGCTAAACGACTATAAATTAATGTTTTGAAATTTATCTTTCGCTGCTTTTAAAATACGTTTTTAATGGGTTAAATGCAAGTTTAAACCAACTTTTTATATAAATAAAATTTTATTTTTCGGTAAATACTTAAAATGAAATAAACAAATATGATGAATGGGTCACTTTTGCAGAAACAATATTATTTAATTGATCAAAAAATAATACGGCTTTCAAAAAATTGCAATCGGAATCGAAACAATCACTTAGTAAGACCGGGAAGCTGAGAACTTGTTCGAAGATCGCCCGGCCGCACTTAGTGATTGCAAAGATGAAGTTGCTATTTTTTGATGCCTTGAGTTTTTTGCTTCGTTTTTGGGTCAAGCCAAAAATGAAGAGCCCAGCCGGCTTGAGGCGAAAGAATAAGCATTAAATCATTAAATCATTACATCGTTACACGTTTCTTATATTCTATGAGCGTAAATAATACTATTTTTTTTATCGGAGTCTAAATAAAAAAAAACTCCCGTTTTAGCGGGAGCCTTAGAGTGAGCTTAATATAAAATTCGTGGATTTTTTTGAGTGAGCATATGAGCCAAAACCTGCGATGGATTTTTAAAGCGGCTGCTTAGCATCATAGCTGCAATAATATAGGGTTTATAGCTGGCCTGCTTAAAAAGCGGCACCTTATACCGTTCAAAAACACTTTCCTGAACTTCGCCCTTAGCGCACGAAACGCCGGTTATATCGGCCGGAAGGCAATGCAGATAAAGCCCTTCGCCGTTTTTGGTCAGTTGCATTTTTTCTTCGGTACATTCCCAATCCATGTGTTTGGCATTGTTGGCCAGACATTGTTTCTCGAGCTGTTCCAATCCGGGCATGTCTTTGTTAAGCAGTAATTTGGTGCGTTCCTGCATCACGGCAAAAGGAGCCCAGCTTTTGGGATAAACAATATCGGCATCTTTAAAAGCTTCGTCCATGGAGTTTACTTTGCGGAACGAACCACCATATTTTAGCGCTTGTTCGCCGGCCAGTTGTTCCACTTCAGGAATCAGGTCGTAACCTTCGGGATAAGCCAAATCAACCTGCATTCCAAAACGGGTAAACAAACCTATCACGCCCTGCGGAACGCTTAAAGGTTTACCGTAGCTGGGCGAGTAAGCCCAGGTCATGGCTACTTTTTTCCCTTTCAGATTTTCAACGCCGCCAAAATGATTAATCAGATGCAACATATCGCTCATGCTTTGGGTAGGATGGTCGATGTCGGATTGCAGGTTGACAATACCCGGTCGTTGTTCGAGTACGCCTTCGCTAAAACCTTCGTCGAGGGCTGTGCCCACCTGACGCTGGTACTTATCGCCTTCGCCCAGAAACATGTCGTCGCGAATACCAATAAAATCGGCCATAAATGATATCATGTTAGCGGTTTCGCGCACGGTTTCGCCATGGGCAATTTGCGAGGTTTTCTCGTCCAAATCCTGCACTTCGAGCCCCAGCATATTGGCTGCCGATGCAAACGAAAAGCGGGTGCGGGTTGAGTTATCACGAAAGTTTGAGATAGCCAGTCCGGAATCGAAACAGCGGGTACTGATGTTGTTTTGACGCAGGTAGCGTAAGGCTTCGGCAACCAGAAAGACTTGTTGCAATTGTTCGGGCGATTTTTCCCAGGTTAAAAGAAAATCTTTGCCGACATTGCTGTCGCTGAGGCCGGCCAGTTGATTCAAGATGTTTTTTATTTCCATAAACGGTTTATTTCGATGCTAATTAATTCGTTTTATTTCGACAGGGTTTCAGCCAGTTCGTAGGCAAAAGCTGCGTAAAAAGCCGATGCTTTTACCAGATGCTCTACAGGTACTTTTTCGTTGGGTGCGTGAGCCATCACCTCGTTACCGGGACCAAAACCTATTAAAGGAATTCCATAATAGCCATTAATGGTAACGCCATTGGTCGAGAAAGTCCATTTATCGACCACCGGAGCCTGGTTAAACAGTTTTTGAAACGAGCGAACACCCGTTTGAACCACAGGATGCGATTCTTCGATTTTCCAGGTAGGGTAGTACTTTTCCATGCCGTATTTTAATCCGGTATAAGCGGTTTCTTCGTAGTAAAGTACTTCAACCTTTGCGTTCAGACCCTTAACAATGGCTTCAATTTCGGCCACAGCACTTTCTTTGGTTTCGCCCCAGGTTAAACGACGGTCTAAATGAAAGTATGCATAGTCGGCAACGGCACAAAGTGAAGGACTGCCCGATTTAATTTCGGAGATGGTAACGGTACCTTTTCCTAAAAAGTCGTCCGATTTAATGCGTTCGTTTAATTTTTCGATTTCGAGCGCTGCTTTTGCTGCTTTATAGATGGCATTTTCGCCCCGTTCGGGAGCTGAACCATGGCACGATACGCCATAAAAATGAACGCCAATTTCCATGCGCCCGCGATGTCCCCGGTAGATATTCAGGTTGGTGGGTTCGGTACTGATGGCAAAATCGGGTTTCAGGCCTTCTTCTTCTACCAGGTACTTCCAGCAAAGACCGTCGCAATCTTCTTCCATTACGCTGCCCACAAAATAAACAGTAAGATCTTTATCGAAACCCAGTTCCTTAAGAATTTTTCCGCTGGTTACAAAGGCAGCAGCGCCACCTTCCTGATCCACTGTTCCCCGTCCGTGAACGAATCCATCTTTAATAAGGCCCGAAAAAGGATCAAAATCCCAGTTTTTAAGTTGTCCGGTATCTACGGTGTCCATATGGGCATCAATGGCCAGAATTTTCTTTCCCTTACCAATACGTCCGATAACATTTCCCAATCCATCGATACGTACTTCGTCGAATCCGGCTTCTTCCATTTGCTTTTTTAGTTCCAGTTGAACGTCTTTTTCGCCCATGCTGAGCGATTTTATCTGAACCAGTTTACTGAGGTTATTTGCTGTGTAGTCGGCATATTGAGATGCCAACGCGTTAATTTTATTTGTTATATCCATTAGAGTTAGTTTATTTGAATTGGTTTTGTTCAAATATATGGTCTTTTTTCATTTAAAACAATGACGCAATGGAACAAAATTAGCTAAGCTGCTATTATTGCAGGAAGTATTTTGTATTCAGACTTCAGTTCCCAGTCTTCAGTTCTCAGTCCACAGCCAAATAACAATAAAACAATATAACAATTTTGCAATTTAGCTATGAGTAAACAGTAATGAGTAAGGAGTAATGAGTAATGAGTAATGAGTAATCAGTAAATAGAAGTCTTGAGTCTTATATCTTAAGTCTTGGGTCTAGATTCTAAATTTTAACAGTGGGATATCCAGTGATTCAGTGATTCAGTGATTCAGTGATTCAGTAATCCAGTTACCATTTTCCATGCTCCATTCTCCATTCTGCGTTCTCCGTTTTCCTTTTTGTCTTAAGTCTTGGGTCTAAAGTCTAAATTCCAGGTTCTAAAAGTCCAGCATCCAAAAACCAACCCTCAATTCATTGCTCACGGCTAATTACTCATTAATCACTCTCCACTCTTCACTCTTCACTCTTCACTGTTCACTTTTCACTCTTCACTGTTCACTTTTCACTTTTCACTCTTCACTGTTCACTGTTCACTCTTCACTCTTCATATACGCCTGCTGTTGAATGATAAGCACTTTTTCGGAGTCTTCGAGGTTCAGGTAGCCGTAGTCGTAGCAAAAATAGTAGAGGTTATCTTTGGGACTTTTCCAGGTGTGGGTATAATGCGTAAAATTCATACCCAGTTTGCTGAGAAATTCTTTACGGACGGTGGCTTTTCCCAGGGGACAGGCTGTGCGTAGTGCGCTACGGTTCTGACGTAGTTGTTTATTAATTTTGCGAATGTAAGCCTCGGCTGCATTGGGTTGGTTGTTGTGGTAAGCGCTTTTGCAATAGGCATTGCAAAACTGTTTATCGCTTCGGCCCTGCAGTGCTTCGTTGCAATACAAACAATAACGGGTTTTCTTTTCCATGCTTGTGTTATTTGGACTAACGAATTTCGGACTTTTTTGTGATTTTTGGAAGTTTTATACGCTTAATTACGTTTCTATTCGTTTAGAAAACCTTTAGGGTGGAATTCTATTCTAATTTGCTTCGCAAATATTTTTAATACTTAAGAATTATGGAAGCAAGAACAACCATTTATCTGAACAAGCGCAGGCATCGGCCCACCGGGCTCGATTATATTGTTTTGTATTACAAGTATCAACCGCTTATTGATGAACGGATTATGCTTAACGATTGGATTTCGTTTGAGGTATATTTTGGGGCTTTTTGTACGCCTTATTCCGATCAAAAGGTGGCTTTATTACACGATATTTTTTCGGATATTGCCCGGGTCAACGATTATTATTTGCATGCGCTGCCACGCTTTTCGGTAAGCGGTATCGAGATAAACGGGCCGGTGTATTTCAGGCATCCGCTTAAGCGAATCGATAAACCGGGCGAGGTGTTGCTGGTTCCATCCAGGCATGGTCAGGAGGCTTATATATTGATTCGCTATACAGCGAATAAAGCAATTACCCGGCTTATGAAAGAATTGCCTTTTGTACAAAAGTATGATTTTGCGCAGAGCTATGGTTTTAAGGCAAAACGAAGCCTGTTAAAGGAATTTGTGATAAAAACCGAGGCGCATTTAAAAATAAAACTGCATCATCAGCTTAAGGTTACCGATTTTGAGATTCGGCAGTTATTACTGGAGCAATCGTATAGGAAAACAGCAGAGTATAAAGCTTGTCCGACTGAGTATTTAAAGTTTCTGTATGCAAAAAACTACAGCTTAAATACCATTACAACCTATCATTTTTTCCTGTTGCGATTTATCAATGCGTTTCCGAAGAATGCGATGGAAAGCATTAATCGCTTTGGCGAAGAACATGTAAATGCGTATCACGAGACCATGATTGAGGACAAATCGTACAATTCGAAAACCATTAACCAGAGCGTGAGTGCCATTCGATTGTATTACGAAAAGCTGGTTGGCGTTGTGGTTGACGATAAAACCCTGGTACGGCCCAAAAGGGAAAAGTCGGTACCGGTGGTTTGGAGTCGCGACGAGGTGGGAGCTGTGCTGCGTCAAGTGACCAATATAAAGCATAAGGCGCTCTTATCGGTAATTTATTCGGCCGGATTGCGGGTGGGAGAGGCCACGCGTTTAAAAATAAGTGATATAAACTCGGAACGGATGCAGATACGGATTGAACAGGGCAAAGGCAAGAAAGACCGCTACACCCTGTTGGCAAAGACAACCCTGAACATTTTGCGCGAGTATTTTAAAACGTATAAACCCAAAGAATACTTGTTCGAAGGGCAATATGGCGGACGTTATTCCGAGACGAGTATCCGTAAAGTATTAAAAGAAGCGATGGAAAAGAGTCCTTACCGTTTGGTTGGTGGCTTGCATACCCTGCGCCATTCGTTTGCCACCCATTTGCTGGAATCGGGAACCGATTTACGATATATCCAGGGCTTGTTGGGTCATTCGTCGAGCAGAACCACCGAGATTTATACCCATATTAGCAATGCGCATCTGCAATTAATAAAAAGTCCGATAGATGGCTTGGATGTTTAACGATAATATATTAGGGCTAATGGTAAAAACAGCACAGCCGATGATTCAATATTTGGTAAAATGATTTTTGCGATTGAATATAAAGTCGTATTTTTGGATTATGAGAACATTACAAGAAATTAAAAATACTTTGAGTAATCATAAAGGCAGATTATTTCATGATTATCCAATTAAATCTATGGCAATTTTTGGTTCTTATTCTCGTAAAGAACAAAATGATTCCAGTGATTTGGATATACTTGTTGAGTTTTCAGATAAGATTGGAGTGAGATTTATTGATTTAGCTGATGAATTAGAAAATATAATTGGGTTTAAGGTAGATTTAGTTTCAAAAAATGGAATTAAAGAAAAATATTTAAAATCAATAGATTCAGATTTAATATATGTCTAAGCGTGATACATTATTGTTATTGGATGATATGTTGCAGTCTGCGCGAAAGATTAAGCAATATACAAAAGACCTTGATTATAATGCGTTTTTAGCGGATGATAAAACAATAGATGCGGTTGTTAGGAATTTTGAAATAATTGGAGAAGCAGCTAATCGCATTGACCCTGATTTTAGAGATGAAAATCCAGAGATTGAATGGAAAAGAATACGGGGATTTCGTAACCGGATAGTTCATGATTATTTTGGGATTGATTATGAAATTGTTTGGAGTATAATTGAAACCTATTTAGATGAACTGATTGATTGGCTGGACACGATAATAGAGAACAATAAAAAACCACATAGCCCTAACGCGCTATAAATGACATTTGGTAGGTCTTACATGCAGTTAGGACAATGTAACAATGTAATTACCAGCTTGAAACATTTGTGCTTCGAAATGCCAAACCGCACTTGTAGGCACACTATATTCGTAGAAATAAAACTGAAAAAAGCGCGCGAATGGGTAAAGAGATAATGGAAATAAAGGGAAGTAAGGTGCGTTTATCTTGTAGTTGTAATTTATTATACTTCTTTCAGTCAAACTTCCAAACTTCAGGTTTCATCACTTTTCATAAACAATTTATGCAGGTTCGGTGGCAATAGAGTTTTGTTGATTTCCGGTTGTTAGATTTTCATAGTTAAAACGGGCCGATTTAACGAAGTGGCCACCGCGCCCCACAGGCCATCCCTTCCCGCGCACTAAAACCCTTCCTTACTGGTAACATATCCATGAAAGTATTTCCAATTTGTAAACAATATTGCTTTCAGTAAACGCAGTTACAAGTAATTTACCGACGGAATCGCCCGCCCGGCCGCCCACACGCCCCATACCCGCCCCGGCAAGCCCGCAAGGCTTTTCAGGTAAAAGGAGGGAGCTTAATTTTACTTTTACTTTTCATAGGAAAATATAACCGGAAAATTGTAAAGAAGTTGAAAAGCCTTTTTTTTTCGGCCCTTCGTGCAATACGAATAGGAAGTGAGCCACCGAAGTATTTCAATTGAAAGGATTCAAGTACTTTAAGGTAAAGTATTTCATGGATAATTTCGGAGTACGAAATAACAAATTACAACCCACGCTAAACGCAATTGCTTGTGGGACTTGGAAAAGTCACAATTTCAATTTACTTTTAGTCTTAAATTTTAACATAAATACAAGAAACAAACAACGCAACTGCGTTTAGCGTCAACGTTG
>JBFXEW010000043.1:0-18424 GCA_050179685.1 Salinivirgaceae bacterium | reverse complement strand
TATCTTGAGCATCATCGGGATAGGCCAAACACCAGCCATGAAAACTGGATAATAGAATAATGACAAAAAATTTCATTTTTTACCGCTTATTTAAAACTATGGATTTCCAATCCATAGTGGTTTATTTTTTAAGCATTTTTATGGCAATCATTTCTGCTGCTTTAATCAGCGGATAGGCAGCTGGTGAGGCAGTTAACAAGGGGTGTGTTCCAATTTGCATAATCAGGAACGAGTTCACCGACATGCGGTTTTGGATAGCCAAACCAATAACATTGGTAAGCTCACCGGCTTCTGTTCCGCCCATTACTTCGCCACCAATTATTACTCCTGAGTTTTTAGCAGCAATAAGTTTTACAATTTGTTTATGTGCTCCTGGCAGATTTCCCGGGTGACGGTTCACGCCTTCGAATAAACCAATATGCACATCAATTCCTTCTTCCTGGGCACGTTGTTCAGTTACTCCGGCTGTACCAAACCCGGTATCGGCAATGGCAGTTGAATAAATAGCAATGGTTCCGCTAAAGGTTTTAACCACGTGCAGATTGAACAGGTTCATACCGGCAATACGGGCTTCGGCACAAGCCGTTGATGCCAACATGGTATTTACGCGGCTGCGGGTAATAAAATCTCTTTTTTGTGCGCAATCGCCAACAGCAAATACATGCTTTACGTGGGTACGCATGTATTCGTCAACCGCAATAAAGTTGTCTTCATCGATATAGATGCCCGAGTTTTTGGCTAATTCAGTATTGGGTCTGTATCCCATTGAAAGAACAACGGCATCAAATTCTAATTTTTGACCATCTTCCAGTTCAATGGCTTCCACTTTGGTTTTTCCTAAAACTTTACTAATTCCTAATCCGGTTAGTACTTTAACGCCACGGCCTTCGAGCAGTTCGTGTATTTTTTGTCCTACTTCAGGGTCAAATGCCAGATTCAGAATATGGGGAAGTTTTTCAATCAGCGTTACCTGATAGCCCCTTTTGTTTAGTTCGTCGGAAAGCTCAACGCCAATAAATCCGGCTCCGATAACCGCAACTTTTTTAGCTTTACTCAGGCGTTCATTCATGTCGTCGAGGTAGGCACGTTCTTTAGGAATTACAAATACATTTTCCAGATCGGCACCTTGCAACCATTTGGGTTTTACCGGAGTTGAGCCGGTGGCAATCACCAGACGATCGTACTTTATTTTTTCGCCGCTGACAAATGATACCACTTTTTCTTTGGTGTCAATAGCAACAGCTTCGTCAACCAGGGAAGTGATGTTGTTTTTTTCCATCATCATATCCACAGGCATCAGGTTTTTGTCGCTACAGTCGAGTGTTCCAAAAATGTAAGGAATACCGCAGGGAACCATGACATCTTTTTGCTTTTTAACGATGGTTATACTTTTTTCAGACCAGTGCATCTTACCGGTAAGCGCTGTTACCATTCCGGCAGCACTACCGCCAAGAATTAATACGTCAGTTTGTTTCATGATACTTATTGTTAGAATGTTCAACTATTATTTATTGAATTTGTTATTGAAATTGTCGTACATAAAAGCGTTTCTCCTGGTAATGTACTTCACGAATCAGGTGGTTGTGCATTAAAGAGTTAACTACGCTAAAGCTGGCATTGTTTTTTGCCAGCAGTTCCTGCATGGTTTCTTCCCTTATGGGATGCACCGTGCAGATATTCAGAATATCTTCGTAAATATTTCCGGTAAAACCGGTGTTTGTGCCTTCAAATCCCAGAATGAGTTCAGTGTTTAAGCCGGTTTCGGTATAAATCTGGTAGGCAAGGTTTAAGGTTTCCTCGTCGGGGATGCTCACTGTTTTAATGGCCGGTGGACGAATTGGAATGGATATAAAGGCTGTTTTCGGATTTATTGTTTTAATAAGTTGGGCTGTTTGTTCCAGGCTTTGCTCTGCATCGTTAACAGCTTGAACCAACATAGTTTCGCTTACCAGCGTTCCTTTAAATTCGCTGGCAAATGTTATCAGGTTTTCTTTGTATTGCGAAAAACTTAAGGAAGGATGAGGCCGGTTTATCGTTTTCCAGATGGCTTCATCTGAAGTATCGACTTTAACCGATACCCATTGGGCTTTGCATAAGTTACTGCGAACTTCGGGCAAATGTAATAACGATGCATTGGTAATTACGGCAATGGGAATATTGAATTCTTTTAACCGATCGATGGTTTTGCCCAATTGTATGTCTAAGGTGGGTTCCCCATTCGATACAAAAGTTAAATAATCGGGATAGTCGGCGGGGGCCAGTTTCTCCAGATGTTTTTGCGTTTCGTCGTAAATTACTTCAGGATTGTAGAATGTAGTAAGTGAGGCCGTGAATTTTTTTGTGAGACCCACCTGACAATAGATACACGAGTAAGTGCATTTTTTATGCGATGGAATATTGTTTATTCCCAGGCTTTTACCTAAACGACGCGAGGGTATTGGTCCAAAAGTTATCATAACTAATTTGTTTAATTGGCTGTGTCCATATTTTTTAATTCGAAAACATTGTTCATCGAATCACTAATAAAGTAGGTGGCCGGTTTATTTGGTTTTTGACGAACATAAACCCTGAATCCCATGTGTCCGGCTTTTTCAGCTATTTCGGCAGCATCGGTAAGGTTCAGGCACAGATGGTTAAATGAGGGTTGCTTTTCCTGGTTAAAAACAAAAAGTTCCAGTTCCAGATCACGGAAGCAAGCTTGAATCATTTTTACCGGCTGTGCTATTTTAAAAATTACCCCTGCATCTTCGGCAGGCAAATTATTAATACGACTGATGCTACAGCCTAAAAGCGTTTCGTAGAAATTGGTCAGGTCGTTTTCTGAAACCTGTAATCCAATGTGTTTTAACTGTCCGCTCATAGTTCTTAAATTTTAATTAATATTCGATGCCTTTACGGGCTTCTACTCCTTTTTGATAATAATGCTTAAGTTCTTTCATTTCGGTAAGCAAATCAACGTGTTCATAAAGTTCGGGGCTTGCATACCTTCCGGTTAAAACCAGTTCCATAGGTTCTGGTTTTAATTGTAGCAAGTGGTACAATTCCTTGGCATCAATAAGGTTATAATGCAAGGCTATGCATATTTCGTCGAGTACAATTAAATCGTACTTATTTTGTGTAATAAGCGCAGTTACTTCAGTAAAACCTTTTTGTGCAGCAAGAATATCTTTTTGAGTAGGCTGGTTTTTTATGAAACAATCCAGCCCATATTGTTTTACTGTTATTTTTGCTATTTTTTTTAATACTTCGAGCTCGGAATAAGGCAAACCTTTCACAAACTGGGCAATAAAAACTTTTTTGCCCGCACCGGCTGCTCGCAAAGCCAGGCCTATTGCAGCTGTGGTTTTACCTTTTCCGTTACCGGTGTACAGGTGAATATATCCTTTATGATGCTCCATTAATTATTTTATTGTATGCTGATTGAATTCCCAGGGCAAAATCGGAAGTGGCATCGTATTCCATAATACTTTGGCAGTTTACCATGGCCTGAACCACTTGTGAATTAAAAGGTAATTTGCCAACCACAGGAACATGAACATCCTGACACCAGGCTTCAATCTGTTTAGTCATTTCTTTATTCAGGTCGTATTTGTTGATAAGCACCCAGGTTTTTAAATTGAATTTTGTGGTTACTTCAAGTGTTCTTTTCAAATCCATCAAACCCGATAGGGTGGGTTCGGTTCCAATTAACACATGATCGACTCCGGTAATGGTTGAAATTACCGGACAACCAATTCCGGGAGGCCCATCGATTATAATGGTGTCAATGTTTTCCTTTTTAGCTATTTCGCGGGCTTTTTCCCGAACCAGATTTACCAGTTTTCCTGAATTTTCTTCACCCGGAGCCAGTCGTCCGTAAACCATTTTTCCATTGCGAAAGGGTCCGGAATACATTCGACTTTTGTCGTTCTTAACCATGCTGATTGCATTGGCCGGACATATGCGTGAACAAAGCTGACAACCATCGCAGAAGGTTTCTGAAATAGTTACCTTATTGTCAATTTCTGAAATGGCATCAAAACGGCAATAATCGATGCATAATCCGCATTGGGTACAAAGTTCTTCATCAATAACAGCTGTTTCGCCGCTAACATAAACCTGTTCGGTTTCGTGAACCGGATTAAAAAGAATATACAGGTTGGCAGCATCCACATCGCAATCGGCCAAAACCACCGGGTGATTTAAGGTTGCTAAAGCTGCACTGATACTGCTTTTTCCTGTTCCTCCCTTGCCGCTAATTACTGCTATTTCCATTATTATTTATTATTGATTGAAACATATTTTTAAACTTTTGAGCCAGTTCCGGCCGTGAATCCAAAACCAATTTCCCATTGGAGTAATCGGCTGCAATACCCTTATCAAAAGGTATTTCCATAAGTAAGGGAATATTTGCTTCTTTTAAATAAGTATATACTTCATTGTCACCAAGTCCGGCCCGGTTAATGATTACACCACAGGCTTTATCTAAGGTTTTTAGCGTATCGACCGATTGTTTTAAATCGCTTAAACCAAAGGGAGTGGGTTCGGTTACCAACACCACATAATCGGCACGCGAAACAGTTTGTATAAAGGGGCACGAAGTTCCGGGCGGCGCATCCATTAATACTATATTGTTGTTACCAGCTTCTTTTATGGCTTCTTTAATTATTGATACCGGCGAATAGATGCCTATTTCCATACGGGCTTCAATAATTTGACTTTTATTTGTTACCGGGTATTTACTTACGGTGCCAAGAATAACTTCTCTTTCGGTAATAGCTCCATCGTTACAGGCTACCGAACAGGCTCCGCATCCGTGGCATAAGTCGTCGATAACCTGAATGGTTTTCTGTTCGGGAAGAAAAAATATAGCGTTGTAGCTGCAATACTCATGGCAGCGGCCACAGAAAGTGCATTTATCTAAATCGATTACCGGATTTTTTTGACTTACATTTTTTATTTGCGATGCCTGGGTATTAAAAAACACCATGGTATTGGGTTCTTCCGCATCACAATCGACTAAAGTAACCGGTAACGATTCGTTTTGCAGCAGGTAAAAAAGGTTGGTAGCTGTAAGTGTTTTTCCTGTTCCTCCCTTACCACTGGCTATGGCAATTTTTATTCGTGGTGTGTTAATCATATGTTAAACGGGTTTTCTCTTCACAAAGGGTATCTGCAATGGCCTGTTTTAAAAATGGCGTGTTCCAGGTATCCATATGATAATGGGTTAGGAAATACTTTTGTGGAATGGGATGCGTTCCAAAAACCACCTTCATTTGATATTTTTCCTGAATAAACTTCTCAAAATGTTCCATATAGGGACAAGGTGGGTAGCCTACTAAAAAACCGGTAGCAAAGTGAATGTGAGTAGCTCCGTTTTTTTTCATTTCTTCGGGAGCATATTCAATATTACCTCCCGGACAACCACCGCAGGTAGTGTATCCTACCAGTTCCAATTCGGCATCGCCATACCTGGCGAAAGCACCCTCGCGCTTTTGCAGCGATTTGAAACATTTGCCTCCGGCACAGGTGTTGTATCGGTCGCAAATAATGATTCCTATTTTAATTTTCTCCATAACTATAAATTGTTGGATTATAAACTACCAAACTTCCTTTGGGAACTTTTAAAAGCTCAGCCATTACATCGCATTTTGCCATAAGCAGAAAAAACAGTCTTGGATCGTTTTGATGCATTAGTCCTTCAAAGTTTCCCTGTCCTTTTGCTATGATTAAATCGGCCTGGCGATAAACGGCTAAGAATTCTTCACTGCAATTTTCCAGTAGGGTCGATGGTGCATCGTCGCCATTAGTAATTACATCGGCTACATCGTCCATGCCGGTTTCAAACGCATCGCTCAGGGTTGAATCGTTTAAGATGGGAGCACCTTTAACGGCATAAATTAAATTTGGATGCATCAGGGTTTCGATAAAAAGTTTGTCGAAAACAATTTCACCGGCATTGTCGCCCAGGTATAGAATTGTTCCGGCTTTTTTTATGGCATCTCTTAAAGCTTCGGTATGATTAATAGCCAAATTTGTAGAAAGCGCTTTTTGAATGGTTTGGTGTATGTCGATAGCGACATTTGCACCGTAATCCATTATATTACCAGCTATTGAAAGTCGGAGCGCCAGTACAAACGGATCGTCAGCCAATACGGTTTTGGGTTTCCATTGCCGATACAAAGAAATAGCCGTTTGGTTGCTGAGTACTTTCTCCTGAGCAAACGGATCGTTATTGTCAATAATTTTGCAAAAATGTTTATTCAATATTTTTTGAATCGCTGGTGCCGATTGACTTTTATGCTGCTCAAAGGTGTGATTCAAGAACTGCATAAATGCTTCCATTTGTTCTTCGGTAAGGCTGAATTTATTTCCCAGTCGGGCATAAGTAAGCTGGAAACAGGTTTTGCAACGGGTATCTAAAATAAGTTTATTATTAATGATTGCAGTTTCCATGGGTGTGATGCTCGTCGTGGTTGCAGTAATTTGCACTTAAGGTTAATTTATTGGCAATAAAATCGTTTACCAGTTTTTCAGGTGTTTCAACCGGAGCCCCAATAAAAACATTGATGCCTGCCTGGTTAAAAAGGGCAATCGCCTGTTGTCCCATTCCGCCTCCAATTACATCGGTGGCACAATTTTCAGCTACAAACTGAGGATAGGTTCCCGGGCGGTGTTCCGGCGGATCGAGAATAGTAACTTTTTTTACCATTTCATTTTCAACATCAACAAAAGCAAAGGCCTGGCAATGTCCAAAATGAGCTGAAAGTACATTTCCTTCCATGGGAATAGCTATACGTTTTTTCATCTTTATCTTTTTAATTTTTTATGTGTTTGCATTTAAATAGAAAAGGTGCCAGGTGGGGAATGACACCTTTAAATTTTACTGACCTCTGTTGAAGCGCATTCCGGCTCCCCGTCCTAAGCTTCTCCGTCCCTGGCCACGTCCCCGGCCTTGTCCGCCTCCAAAACCCATTCGGTAACGAATAGGCGTTTCAGCTTGGTTTTCGGCGGGAGCGGGCTGGTCTTTTACTTTCTCGCCAAAATTGGTGCATTTTCCCATTTGGCGTCCGGTCATGGCACCTTGTCCCATTGGACCCGATTGATTTAAACCTGGCATCTTGCCTCCTTTTTAAGTTAAATAAATGTTTTCCGGAGTGATTCCGGCTTTTAATTTTTAATGATGCAACAACTTTATAATATCCTGAATGTTTTTTTCAGGTTCTTTCATAATTATCATCTGTATTTTTAAACTATCGAGTAAGGGTTTAATTTTTATTCCAATCTCACCCGAAACTATTTTATTTACCTGGCGTGATGCGACCAATTGCACCGATGCGGGACCAGCGCCTTCTTCAGCTTCGGCATTTGGATTAGGTATAAATTCGGTTGCCCGGCTTTCGGTATCGTAAATCACAAAATATTTGCATCGGCCAAATCTGGGGTCAATGTTCGATTCCAGGCTGTTCCCGGTTGATGTTATTGCTACTTTCATTGTTTCTGTATTAGTTGTTTATATATTTTGTCCTTTTCTTTTTCGCATTTTATTGCCACAACTTGGGCAAACCTGACTGCTACAGGGAATTCCCTGTTCATGAACTTTTTTGTGTCCACAACCGGGGCAAATGCAATATTCGTTGCATTCTATGGGTTCTTGCTTTTCAGTGTTTAAATCATAATCAGTTTTTGAAACCTGATTGCTTCCGCATAAGGCGCAATTTGTAACCGCTACTTCCTTTTCCGGATTATTAAAAAAGCAGTGGCAACTTTTGCATTCATACCAATCGCTGTCGAAATATACTTTACCTCCTTCAATGGAAATCTGTCGGCCCTCAACAAAAGCCAGGACTATTTTTTGCAGGGCTGAGGCATAAATCCGGGTAAACGTTGGTCTTGAAACATCCATCAATACCGATGCATTAAAATGATTCAATCCGTCGTAATCGCTCAGGCGGAGGGCTTCGTATTCCTCATAGAGCAGGTTAACCGGCTCCATTTGTTTTGTCCCTAACTCTGAGCCATAGGGTTTATACCCTTTAATAATAGGTGGATTCAATACTTTTCTAAATCGTTTGTTTTTTCGCGCCATATAAATAAACAATAGTTCACTGCAAAGATAATGAACAATAGTTCATAAATGCATATATTTGTAAAAATATTTTTCTATGAATAATTTCTTACAAACAGAAGAAACCCGTCAATGTCACATTGCTTTTCCGGGAACATTAAACGATCACGAAACGGTGTTTGGTGGCTTAATTATGAAGTGGATGGACGAAGTTGCTTACATTACAGCTACTCGTTTTACCCGAAATAAAATGGTAACTGTTTCGGTCGATTCGCTTCGTTTTCTTAAACCCATTCAGCAGGGTATGATTGTTGAACTTATTGGACGCGTTATTTATGTTGGAAAAGTTAAACTTGAAGTTCAGGTCGAAATTTTTTCAGAAGATATGTTTTCTGAGCATCGTGAAAAAACCTGCGAGGGAAAATTTATTTTTGCGGCTACCGATGAACAAAACCGACCACAAAGAATATCGTAGCTTTTGCATTTCATTGCATTCCTGAAATTATTTTAAAGCTAATTTTATTGACACTGTATTAGTTTTGAATTACGCTAAAGCCCCAAAAATCGAACATTTTTCCAATCGAAAGGTTTACTTTATTGCAAAGTTTTTTGCAACTTTACAAGGCGTATTTCTTATGATATAAATTTCGATGCTATGAAAAAGACAAGCCTACTTACCTTTCTTATTTTACTTTTTACAGTATTTACAATAAATGCCCAGACAAATTATTTTGGCGTAAGCGGTAATATGGTAGCTGGCGATTTTGATAACGATGGCTTGCTCGACGACATTGCTGCTTTCAATACTTCGGGCGAACTGCCTGTTTTGAACCTATGGACCAATCAAAATGCCTGGGTCGATGAGCGGGAAGCTAATTTTCAGTTACCCTTCGACTTTTTATCGGCCAAATCGCTCAATGCAAAAATTGTTTCCGGCGATTTCGATAACGATGGTTACCGCGACGATATTGCAGCCATTTACGAAGTGGGGCACAACCAAACCAGCGTTACTGTTTGGATTAATAACGACCAGGTTTTTACACCTGAGCGCTGGTGGTATGGTGGCGATTTTGATGCCAACCAGGTAAATCAAACGGTGGTTGTCGGCGATTTTGACCGCGATGGTTTTGTGGATGATATTGCTGCCTTTTACGATTACGAACAAAAGCGAACCAAGCTTTATGTATGGCATTCCAACGGGTCAACGTTTAATTGGCCGGGAACCTGGTGGGTGGGCAACGACTTTAACGCTACCCGTATTCAGGGAACTTTAGTTGCCGGCGATTTTGATCAGGATGGTTTTCACGATGATATTACGGCACTTTACGATTATTCCGATGATTTTTGCAAAGCATTTGTTTGGACAACTCAGGGAAATAAGTTTAACTGGCCTTATACCTGGTTTGCGCAGGCTGATTTTGCTGCGGGCAAAGCCAAAGGAAATGTAGTTAGTGGCGATTTTGACGGCAATGGTTTTGTTGATAATGTTGCTGCACTTTTTGCCCACGATGAAAACACTTCTTCGGTAATGGTTTTTCAGCGCGATAAAAAAGGTTTTGCTGCACCTGAAACCTGGTGGTATGGTTCCAATGAAGCTTTAAGTGCAAGCACCCGTTTGGTGGCTGGCGATTTTAATAATAATGTTCGCATGCACCAGTTTGCCGGACTTATAATTGATCAAAACGATGCCCGTTTAACTACATGGACCGCTGAGAATAATTACTTTTCTAACACTGAAGTTATCTGGCAGGGGTTGGCCTTGTCGGCCGAAGATTGTGAAACCAATGGCGGTTGTTTGCCCAATGAACTGGTTCAACAGGTTAATTTATTTCCGAACCCAAACAAGGGAAGTTTTCAGATTGAAGTTCCTGAGAGTGCTGATGCACAGCTTGCCCTTACTGTTTACAACATGCTCGGAGCTGTAGTTTATGAAACCCGGACGGCAGCTGGCAGGGCTTTACCCGTGGAGTTGAATAATTTAAAAAGTGGAACTTACCTGATACAATTAGTTGGAGCAGGAGTTAATGTAAATCAACAATTTATGGTGGAGTAGATTCCTTAGAATGCTGATGTTAAATTCATTTTTTGAATCGGCGTACTTAAAGATAACCTATAACAAATGAATTAACTGGGGTATGCACTTAAAACATATAAAAATAAAGAAGTTACACAATGTATCACAGAGTTCGCGCAGAGTACCACGGTGAAACACTGTGAATAACACCGTGAGACTCTGTGACCCTAAAAAAAAGGAATTTTAACTAATGAAAGTTATTCTTGCAACTTCTGAATATTAATCAATTAAGTTTGTGTTATGTGCATACCCCAGTTGAATTAATTCAAAGTCCTGTGCATTTTGCAGGACTTTTTTTTATAAATCCCCTCGAATATTTCTTAGGTATAGCTCCATAGTTTATCGCATAAAATAATGTATTTTAGCGCCATGTTAGCAAGGGTTAAGCAATACATCGATAAAAATGGTTTGTTCGATTCAAACGATAAAATTCTTGTAGCTCTTAGTGGAGGAGCCGATTCAGTGGCTTTGCTTTTTGTATTAAAAAAACTGGGTTATGCGGTTTCTGCGGCTCATTGCAACTTTAAACTGCGGGGAGCCGAAAGCGACCAGGACGAAGCTTTTGTTCGAAAGCTGGTTCACGATTGGCAGGTGGAAGCGCATTTTACGGTTTTTGATACAAGAACTTATGCAAAAAAGCAGGGGATCTCTATTGAAATGGCTGCACGCGACCTGCGTTACCATTGGTTTTATGAACTGAGCAATCAATATGCTTACACCAAAATAGCATTAGGGCATCACCTGAACGATTCCATTGAGACCCTGCTGTTAAATCTTTCAAGAGGTACCGGAATTAAAGGTATTACCGGAATTTCTGCGAAAAACCAGAAAGTAGTTCGTCCGCTTTTGTGTGTAAACCGCGACGAGATTGAAGCTTTGTTGAATCAGGAAAACTTAAGCTACCGGCACGATTCATCGAACGATTCCCTACACTACATGCGCAATATTATTCGTCATCAGATTATTCCGGCCTTCAAAACAATTAATCCTGCCTTTGAACAGCTTATGGTTCAAAACCTGCTTAATTTTCAGGATGCAGCTTCCATTTATGACCATCAGGTGGAACAGCTCAAAGAGCAGTTGACCAGGCAAGCGGGGAATCGCCTGTTAATCGATACGCAAATGCTTTCGGAGCTTCCTTATAAAGCAACTGTTTTATTTGAGTTGCTTTCACCTATGGGATTCAGCTACGATTCTGTCTCCAAAGCGCTTATTGCAATGGATTCGGAACCCGGACGCACCTTTTTTTCTGAATCCCATCAATTACTGGTCGATAGAACACAGCTTATTGTGGAACCTCTTGACACGCTTAACGAAGTTTTTGTAATTGATGATTTAAATGGATTAAGCCGTTTGCCTTTTTTATTGCAGGGAAACAAGGCGTTAGCTGAGGATTTTGTAATGGATAAGGATGCCAAAACGGGAACTTTTGATGCCGCCAGACTTTCTTTTCCTTTAACTTTCAGGCATTGGAACAGCGGCGACCGTTTTTATCCTTTGGGAATGAAGCAGCAAAAAAAGCTGAGTGATTTTTTTACCGACCAAAAAATTGATCGCTTTACCAAAGATAAAATCTGGATTATGGAAAGCAATCAGCAGATTGCCTGGCTTGTGGGCCATAGAATCGACGATAGGTTTAAGGTCACAGGTAAAACGCGCGAAGTTATTGTTCTTAAAGCGAAATAGCCAATCCATCGTAAGCCGGATGCACATGCTCAGGCAAAATTTTATCCAAATCGCGGTAGTTGTATTGCTTATGACTGATGTGGGTCAGGTAGGTTTGTTTGGGCTGTACCTTTTCTATCAACTCAAGCACTTCGTCTAAACCCATATGCGACACATGCGACTTTACCCGCAGCGCACTGAGTACCAAAACATCCAGATTTCGTAGTTTTTCAATTTCCGGTTCCGGAATAGTTTTGCCGTCGGTAACGTAGGCCATGTTATTTATTCTGTAACCAAAAACCGGAAGCCGGTTATGATAAATCTGGATGGGAATTATTTCCTGTCCGTCAATTGAAAATGCTTTGTTTGTTATCGGGTGTAAATCCATATCGGGACTTCCCGGGTATTTGTTATCACTAAAAACGTAGGCGTATTCCTGTTTTATGGAATTCAGCACCCGGTCTTCACCATAAATGCGCATGGCTTTATTCATCAGGTAATTGAAAGCCCTAACGTCGTCTAAGCCGGCAGTATGGTCTTTGTGTTCGTGGGTTAGCAAAACGGCATCGATGCGGGTAACCTGTTCGCGCAACATTTGCTGCCTGAAATCGGGTCCGGCATCAATTACAATAACCTGCGAACCGTTTTCGACCAGTAAGCTGCTGCGCAGGCGTTTGTCTTTTGTATCGTTCGACAGGCATACGCTGCATTGGCAACCTATTACAGGTATTCCGTGCGAGGCTCCGCTTCCTAAAAAAGTGATTTTCAAGTCTGCTGTTTTATATCGTTTCGGATGCTAAGATAAAGCAAATATACCAAAACCAAAACCGCCAAAACCGCTGAAGGAATAGCTGCTTCGCGTCCAAAAATGGCCATGGAGGCCGATGCGGTAAATCCGGAGCTTTTTATGGTTAACAAAAGTTTCTGACTAACCGATTTTGGTGATGCAATTTTAAATCGACGGGCTAGCCATTCGTAGAGGGTTCCCAGTCCAAACATCATCAGTAAAAGAATAAAGGAGATTAGAGCCAGCACTTCGAAATTTCCAAAAAATACCTCACGGTTTAGTCCAACTGCGGTGTAAATAATCAGGGCAAATCCAAAATCGACCAGATGGCCCCTTGTTTTTTCAACTACGGCGTAAATGGGTTGGAATAGCAACAACCTGCTGATAAGAAAGGGAATGAGTATTACTTTTACCATAATAATCAGAAGCTGCATAGAATCCAATCCCTCAGAATCGGAAAACAGGGTAATGATAAACGGAGCCAGTATCACACTGGCCAGATAGGTTCCAAGGGTTCCCACCATGGTATAGTTCATGTCGCCTTTAAGAATGTGCGTAAAAGGAATTACAGCCACTCCGGGCGGCGATGCAGCAATAATTACCATGCCGTAAAAAAGGTATTTGTTATCGAGTAAAAACCACGATAACACAATTAATAAACTGCTGAATACAAAATAACCCAGAAAAATGGCCACGCCCATATTCTTAAGCGATTTTGAAATGGGCAACATGCCCTTCATCGAAATTCCGGTGGTCGATAAGGTCATGACCACAGCCAGGATATAAAAATTGTAATCTTTTAAGGTGTTGGCAAAGCCGCTGAAAACCAGGCCTACTATAATTGCGCCTATAAGTATCAGATTCCGGTTAAATAAAGTTTGATAAATTTTGGTGAACATAAATACGTTTGTTTTGCTGTCAGGCAAACAGTATAGTGCCGCTAATGTTGACGACAAAGCAGAAAAAATAGGGTAAAATGCTGCATAGCATTAAAGTTTTTATACGGTAGCATCTTATTGGGCAGTAATATCAGTTCACATTTGGAATCCCGTTCTTAGTTGCCTATTTTCACCCCTGCAAAATGAACGAAGCCTTATGGTGATGGAAAACAAGAGTAAAATAAGCTGTCCTTTATGTGATGAGAAAAATAAACTGGAAACCTTTTCAGGAACTCTTCATCGGCGTTACATCAGGTGCAGGCAGTGTGAACTGATATTTGTGCATCCTAAGGATTTGATTTCGAATGCAGATGAGAAAAAGCGATACCTGGAACACAATAACGGTATACAGTTTCCCGGTTATGTTGCTTTTTTAAATCGGGCGGTGGAACCGGCATTGAAGGTTTTGTCGCCAAACATGAAAGGGCTCGATTACGGTTGCGGACCCAATCCAACCCTGAGTATCTTAATGGAAAGGCAAGGATTTAGCTGCGATAATTACGATCCTTTTTTCTTTCCCGAGCTACCACAAAGCACCTACGATTTTATTTTTGCTACCGAATGTTTCGAACATTTTCATAGTCCCAAAGCAGCATTAGAAAATATTTGCAGCTTGCTAAAACCCGGTGGTTTTTTAATTGTAATGACTGAACCCTGGCCGTCGGTTAACGATTTTAATAACTGGTACTACCTGAACGATGTAACCCATGTTAGCTTTTATCATACAGCGACTTTTGAATTCATTTGCCGGGAATACGAATTTAAGATGCATGAAACGGAAAATACCCGGGTTTTTATTTTGGAAAAATCGATTTGAAATCAACAGGTATTTGAATCAGATTAAAGGCTACGTAAAAGCTATTTGTTTTTTTGATAGATAAACTTCTGTTTTCTGCATAAAATGGCGTAACTTGGTTGAAAGTTACATAAACCAACATGGAGTCATCTATTTATCCTCAAAGTTTTCGGGAGCTGAATATTCTTATACGTATCAGTCAGGATATTATCAGCACATTGGAATTTGAAAAGGTACTGCAAATAATAAGCGATGGGATGTCGGAATTGCTCGAGATTGAGACTGCGGCCATTTATGTGCTCGAAAATCAAAATGAATTGCTTTTGGGAGCAACTACTCCGGCTTTACCACCGGAAATGCCTATGGCATTGCGCAGGGCACTGCTAAAAGAGCATCCGCATATTCAAAAAACAATAAACAAAGCTAAACCCATTCGGATTGCTGATACAGCAAGGGCTAAATTATCGCCTGCCGAACGGAGTGTTGTTGAAATGCGTAATCTGAAAAGCATTTTGTATTTTCCTTTTATTCAAAAAGGAGAGGTGTTGGGCGTGCTGATTTTGGGTACCTGTAATAAGTCGCGCACCTACAGTGAGCATGAAATTACCCTGGGACAAACCATTGCCAACCAGTTTTCTGTGGCGCTGCAAAATGCAAGGCTTCACGAGGATCTTAAAAACCATAAGGAAAATCTTGAAATACTGGTTCAGGAAAAAACTCACGATTTAAACGCTGCTATCGAGGAGTTGAAAACAGCCAATGGGGAGTTGTTCGATAAAAACGAAATCATTATCAGTCAAAACAATGAACTTAAAGCAACGCTCCAGCATTTAAAAGATACCCAAACCCAGTTGTTGCAAGCAGAAAAGATGGCTTATCTGGGAACCCTGACATCGGGAGTGACTCACGAAATTAAGAATCCTTTGAATTTTATTATGGGCTCTTATTTGGGTTTGGAAAAGCATTTTAAATCGCCAGCGGCAAGCTACAATCAGGAGGTAGAAGTTTTACTGAACAGCCTGCTAAACGGTGTGGAACGAATCTCGGCTATAGTTGACAGCTTGAATCAGTTTAGTCAAAAACATCATGGGTTGAATGAACTTTGTTCGGTACATTCCATCATCGATAATTGCCTGCTAATGTTAAGCAATAAACTTAGCGATACCATAAAAATCAGAAAAGATTACACCAATGAAAAATGCAGGGTGATGGGAAATGCAGCCAACCTGAATCATGCCCTTATTAATATACTTACCAACGCCATTCAGGCAATTGAACAAAGCGGACAGATAAGCATTAAAACCCGGGTGTTAAAAAACCAAAAGAAAATACGCATTGATATTTCAGATACCGGTAAAGGAATTAGTCGCGATATATTGGGACGAATTACCGAACCCTTTTTTACCACCAGAGAACCGGGAAAAGGAACCGGATTGGGTTTGTCGATAAGTTACCGGATTATTGAAGAACATCGGGGAACACTTTCTTTTGAATCGGAATTGGAAAAGGGAACCTTGGTGCGGATTGAATTGCCGGCTCAAAACCTGTAAGACGGGAAAACGGAAAACGAAGTAGGGATTACGGAACACGGAATATGTAGCCTGATAACTGTCGACTGAGGCCTGGTTTCTTGTTTCTGGATGCTAGACTATTAGATGTTAGCGTTTAGGCACTAGACTTAAGACCGGGAACTGATGCTGGTTATTGGTTACTGGATGCTAGACTTATAGATGTTAGCGTTTAGACACTAGACTTAAGACGGGCAACGCTCCGTCGCGGCGGAAGGATTTGTTCAGTTTCATCGGAGCAAGTATCCCCTTGAGGGGATTAAAGGGGTGAATTTTTTAACAAATCGACGTTGAATATTAATTGCTCTTTGGCTGCCGACTGCTACTGTGGCCTGATTACTCATTGTTCATTGCTTATTGCCAATTGCTATTTGTTGGCTGAGGTCTGCAAACTGTGATCTGAGGACTGGTTGCGGTGCATAACAACTCAGCATTCCATGGTTGTTTTCCTGCTTGCACCGCATTAATTGGTGGGTTTTGGTTTTTCTACCAAGCTTACGCCCCGCTGGGGCTATTTGCTAACCTGAGGCTGCCAACTCGTGTGCTGCATTGATTACTAATTTGGGCTTAATCATTATCCACTATTCATTGCTCATTGCTCATTGTTCATTGTTCATTGTTTATTGGTCTAGCACAAGCGGTTTAAATCAATAATAAAAAAGCCCCTTGTTTACAAATAATTATACAGCTTTGGATAACTGAAACCAAACAGCGCAACTTTGTTTAATGCCAACGTCAGGGCCAGGCGAAGAAGACATGCTGTGTTTAAATAATCTATTCGGATAAATTAATATATTTGTATTATGAGTAAAAAAGAACAAATAATACAAAAGTTAATCGGAGTAATTAATAAGACTGCTCCTGATTCAGAAATGTATTTATATGGTTCACAAGCTCGTGGAGATGAAAAAAAATTATCTGACTGGGATTTGCTGATTCTATTAAATAGCCAAAAGATTTCATTTGATTTCGAAACCAGGTTAATGGATGAGTTTTATGATATTGAACTTGAGACAGGAGCGATAATTTCTCCGTTGATTTATTCAAAGACCGATTGGAACGGGAAACATTCTGTGACGCCACTTTTTAAGATAATAAAAAGAGAGGGAATACGCTTAATATGAAGGGGATAAAAAGGATTTGATTAACTATAGGCTTTTGAGAGCGAAAGACACTTTGGATGATGCTCAAATACTGGCGGAAAGGAATAAGTGGAATTCAACGATTAACAGATTGTACTATGCTGCATATTATGCAGTGATGGCATTACTTTTAGATTCAGACCTAAATACAACAACACACAATGGAGCAAAATCAAATTTTTCCGAGCATTTTATTTTAACAAATAAAATACCCAAGGAATTTGGCAAGATATATTCACAATTGTTTACCTAGAGACAAAAAGGTGATTATGATGATATGTTTGATTTCGACAAGGATAAAGTTATGCCATATTTCAAACCTGTTAATGATTTGATAGATTTAATAGAAAAGACAATAAACAAATAATTGCCAGGCTCTGGAACACAACTTAAAAACAATAGGGGTTCACTGCTCATTATTCATCGCTCATTGCCAATTGCTATTTGTTGGCTGAGGTCTGCAAACTGTGATCTGAGGACTGGTTGCTGGTTTCTGGTTTTTTTTTCTTTGCGGGCTGCCGACTGCTACTGTGGCCTGATTACTCATTGTTCATTGCTCATTGTTCATTGCCAATTGCTATTTGTTGGCTGAGGTCTGCAAACTGTGATCTGAGGACTGGTTGCGGTGCATGACAACTCAGCATTCAATGGTTGTTTTCCTGCTTGCACCGCTTTTTCTTCCGTGCTGCTTATTCCCCGGGTTGAAACCCGGGGCTATTGTTATTAAAACCCTTTGGGTTTTGCCTTTGATTGGGGGCTGGTGAGCTAATGAACAATGCCACGAGGGTTTGGAACCCTCGTAGCGTTTTCATGTAACCCATGGTTGTTTTCCTGCTTGCACGGCATTAATTGGTGGGTTTTGGTTTTTCTACCAAGCTTACGCCCCGCCGGGGCTATTGGCTAACCTGAGGTTGCCAACTGTGGGCTGCATTGCTTACTAATTTGGGCTTATTCATTATTCACTATTCATTGCTCACTATTCATTGCTCATTGTTCATTGCTCATTGTTCATTGTTCATTGTTCATTGCTTATTGCCAACTGCTATTTGCTGGCTGAGGACTGCAAACTGTGATCTGAGGACTGGTTGCGGTGCATAACAACTCAGCATTCCATGGTTGTTTTCCTGCTTGCACCGCATTAATTGGTGGGTTTTGGTTTTTCTACCAAGCTTACGCCCCGCCGGGGCTATTTGCTAACCTGAGGCTGCCAACTCGTGTGCTGCATTGCTTACTAATTTGGGCTTAATCATTATCCACTATTCATTGCTCATTGCTCATTGTTTATTATCTAATTAATGGTTAAAACCCTGCAATTCCATTGCAGATACTTTAGTTTCTATAAATATTTTAGCTTTGTTGTATGGTAGAATATAGAAAGAGTTCACATACAATAAGTCGGTTGAGTTG
>JBFXEW010000042.1:0-19595 GCA_050179685.1 Salinivirgaceae bacterium | reverse complement strand
TTTGTCTTTACAATGAAATATAAACAAAATTAATGAAAAGGAAATAAATATGTTGTTAACAGAAAGTTTATAAAACAAAACTTCATGTCAACCTTATTTATGAAAGGTCAAACAAGAAACCAGAAACCAGTAACCAGCAACCAGTAACATCAAAAACTATGAACCGAATAAACGAACTTTTTAAAAGCAAAACCAAAAACATCTTGTCGGTGTATTTTACAGCCGGGTATCCGGAACCAGAAACCACGGTTGAAATTATAAAGGAGCTCGAAAAAAATGGTGCCGATATGATTGAGATTGGTATTCCCTTTTCCGATCCTTTGGCCGATGGTCCCATCATTCAGCAAAGCAGTCAAAAAGCGCTGGCCCAGGGAATGAGTCTGAAAAAACTACTCAGCGAACTAACAGCCATCCGCCAAAACGTGAAGATTCCACTGCTTTTGATGGGCTATTTTAATGTAATACTTAACTATGGTGTGGAACACTTTTGCAAGCAACTGGAAAAAATTGGTATCGACGGGGTAATTATTCCCGACTTACCGCTCGAGGTTTATGAAAGCAGCTATGCCGGACTATTCCAAAAACACGGTATTATTCCGGTTTTTCTAATAACCCCGGGAACTGCTGAAGCGCGCATCCGCAAAACGGAAATGCTGAGTAAGGGTTTTATCTACATGGTTTCGTCGGCATCGACTACAGGAACCAAAAGCGGTTTCGACCAAAGCAGCATAGACTATTTTAAACGGATTGCCGGCATGGGTCTGAAGGTTCCGGTATTAACCGGATTTGGCATCTCGAACAAAACGAGCTTTGAACAGGCGAGTGAATTCAGTTCCGGAGCCATTGTAGGTAGTGCATTTATTAAAGCGCTCGACGAGCCCGGCAGCCTGAACCAGCGCATACAAGGTTTTATGAAGCAGATTCGAAACTAAAGGAGCGGCAAATCGAGAACAAAACGTGTTCCGACTCCCGGTTCCGATTCCACCTGAATACTGATGCGATGGTAATCGGCAATTTTTTTGGCCAAAGCCAGACCCAGACCAAAACTATCGGTGCCGGTTTTAAATTTGCGGAAGCGACTGAAAATATGAGGCAGATTTTCCGGCTCAATGCCAAGTCCGGTATCGGCCACCGTTAAACGGAAGGCTTGTTTGTCAAAATTGGCAGCCAACAGAATATGTCCCGATTCGGTGTACTTAAGTGCATTATTCACCAGGTTGTAACACATGGTAAATAACAAATCGCGGTTGCCTTTAAAATAAAAGCTTTCGACCGCAAAATCGGTTTTTAATTCCAGCTTTTTATCCAGCAGGCGGTCTTCGAGTTCGGCAGCCACTTTTCGCATCACATCCATCACATCTACCTGGTCGTGCAGTAAATATTCCTGATTCTCGATGCGCGATAAGGTCAACAGCGTGCGAATCATCGAGGTTAATCGCCCCAGGGTTTGTTTCGATTCAAACATCCGGAGCATGTCCTCGACCGGCAATTTACCTTCCATAATAATGGCATCGAGCTTACTCTTAATAATACTGATGGGCGTCAGCAGTTCGTGCGACACGTTGCTGATGTATTCGCGTTCGTTGTTAAAGGTATCGGCAATCTGGTGCATCAACTGGTGAATGGTTTGTTCCAGGTAACTGAAATCGCTTGTATTGGTGTGCAGCGGGGTATAATCGAAGCGCGAAGGATGCGTCGATTTTTTAAGCTTTTGTACAATCTGGTCGATAGGCCTTAGCATGTATTGGATAACCGAAACCTCGAACATAATGGTAAGTACAAGAATCAGCAGCATAAACAACATGGCAAAACGCTTAAGCTGCTTTTGAAAAGCCAGTATGCTTGAGATACTTTTACCGATTTCTATCAGGTAAACAGCCCCTTCTTTCTCAAACGAATAGCTTAACACCCGGTAATTTACCAGTTCGTCTTCAATAATCCGCTCTGTATAGCTGATGTGGTTTATCAGGGTATCGCTATCCAGATTTTCGATGGAAATGTATTCTTCCTTTAAAATATTGTAACTGCCAAAGGCCTGAAACTCGGCATCGGCATCAATAAAACTGTTTATGCCCATACTATCGACCAGGTACAACACATCGTCGAGCTTTTTAATCAAATCGCGGTCGGTATCGTTAATAACCACCTTATTTACCAGCCACGGAAGGGTAAAGCCCAGCAAAACAATAATAAGCAACTTTAAAAAAGTATTCAGCAATACCAGCTGATGCTTCAGTTTGGTTTTGGGAAGTATCATGATTCCTGATTTTCGAATTTATAACCTACGCCACGGATGGTTTTAATCCAGGGCGTGTCGTCGAAAACCTGCATTTTTTTGCGGATATTTTTAATGTGCACATCAATGTAGTTCGAATCGTAATCGTCTTCGAAAAAAGCGCCCCAGATATGCTCGGTAAGTTGCATGCGGTCGAGCACCCGGTTTTTGTTCATCACCAGGTAACTCAGTAAATCGTATTCTTTTTTGGTTAAATCGATGGCTGTGTTGTTGTGCGAGAAGGTGCGTGCTTTGGTATCGACCGTAAAACCTCCAAAGCCGATGGCATGTTGGTTAAAGCCGAATTTACGACGGGTGATGGCCTGAATACGCAAGTGCAGTTCGATAAAAGAAAAGGGTTTGGGCAGGTAATCGTCGGCGCCCAGGTTAAATCCGTTTACCTTGTCGGTTAGTTCGCCCCTTGCGGTAATTATAATGATGTAGGCATCGGCATTAAACCGATGTATTTCGTCGATTAAATCGAGACCGTTGGCATCGGGCAAACCAATATCGAGCAGAATAAAATCGTAGGGGTTTACTGCTATAAGTTCCGATGCGCTGGCTCCGTTAAAAGCCAAATCGCATTTGTATTGTTCTTTTTCAAGAAAATGTTGCAGTTCGCGGGCCAGGCCTCTTTCGTCTTCAACAATTAATATACGCATAGCTTTTGGTTTAAAAATTTAGCATATAACCCAGCGAGAACATAAAAGCCGACTGATTTTCCCACGACAATGCCTTGTATTTTGACGTTGGAATGGCATACAAATAAGTTAAGGAGGCTGAGAAATTACCCAGATAATAAGTAATTGGAAGTATGAAATTTGTGGTTTGCAAATCGAAGGTATTCCAGCCAAAACCTCCGTTGCGTAACAAAATCTTTATTTGAGCCTGTTCCGTCAATGTTAATCCGTCGAACAGCCAGTAATCGCTGCCAAAACCCAGGCTTACCATGGGAAAAAGGGTAAGGTTATCGTTTTTTGTAAATAGCGCATCGAACGAGGCATAATAACCCAGGCCGGCATCAAACATATAGTTCTGCGATTCGCCAAAGGTTGTGGTGCCATCGGTAAACAAGTACCAGTTATTTCTGCTGTAATTTAACGACAAACTTACCGCATGTTGGTAATCGATTCCCATCATGGCCGAATCGCCACGATAACTGTGGTTCAGGTAATTTGCATCGACATAGAAGCCTGAGTTAAAAAACTTACTGTAACCCGCTGTCCAATCCAAATCGTACGATAGTTCAGTAGCGTTAAAATAGTTGGCCGGCATAAAACCGGCATACACCCCCGATTTATGATAAAAGGAAACATCGGCAAACATGGCGGCAATATTTGCTCCGGCCAGACTGCTGTTACCGATGTTATTATTGGTGTAACTCACATCAAGCGTTAGGTACGATTGGTTTGGCAAAGAATCGGCATTACTCAGCGAATCGGCTGCCATACTAAGGGCAAAAGCCTCACTGAATAAAAGAACAAAAACAATTACTAATCCTGTTTTAAACTTAATGTCAGTTCGTTCCATAGTTGTTATCGGTTACCGCGACGTTGAATGGCTTTTTGCTTTTGCGCTGCCTGTGTAGCTCTCTGCTGCTGCGTTTGCGCTTTACGAATCTGCTTTTTCTGTTGCTGTGCCTTTTGAATTTGCGCAGCTTTCTGATTCGCTTTCGGAACTTCTTTTACCTGCTCCTGGTTTTGGTTCTGAATCTTTTCCTGGTTTTTGGCCTGAACCTCTTCTTGTTTTTTGATTTGAACCTTTTCCGGTTCCGGGTTTTCCTGGCCAAAGCTCCACAATGCAAACCCCAAAACTGCCAATGTTAACATTAACTTTTTCATATTTTCTCCTTTTTACATCACAGTGAAAGTACATTTTTTTTGTCTGGTTCACTGTATTTCTTCTCAATTAACATTAATAAAACTGTAAATAATAAAACAAAACTACGGGTGGTTTATGAAATTTAAATGAAGAAAATGAGGAAATTCTTCATTTACGCAAAAGAACTCCATTTGCATGCATGGTTTTAAAATTACATTCATAAAAAATATGCCGGCAAAGTGCCGGCATACTACCCTGGTTTAGTTAGGTTTAAATAGCTAAAAACAAATCAATAAAGCTATTATCCAATTAGGCTAAAGTAAGTCTGCCAATTTCTTATTGACGATTAATTTTTTGGCTTGCAGCTTTTTGATCCTGCGCAGCTTTTGATGCACGGCGCTGTTGATTTTGTGTTTTACGAAGCTGCTTTTTCTGACTCTGAACTTTTTTTACCTGAGCTGCATTCTGAGTTGCTGTTTTTGTTTCAGCAGGATCCTGCACCTGTTCCTGAGTTTTTGTCTGAGTCCTGGTTTGTGTTTGCATTGGCTCCTCACTTTGTGCATTCACTTGTTCCTTAGCCTGTGTTTTGGTTTGTGTTTTGGTTTGAGTCTTTAATTGCTCTTGTTCCTTTGCGTTAACCTGTTCTTTAGCCTGAGTTTTTACTTGCTCTTTAGTCTGGGTTTTCACCTGGTTTTGGTTTTTAACCTCAGTTTGTGTTTCAGTAGTTTGTCCAAAGCTCCAGAATGCAAACCCTAAAACTGCCATTGTTACCATTAACTTTTTCATAATTACTCCTTTTTTTATGATTGTGTTTTAATTCTGTTTTTTGTTTAAATCAATGCGCTAAAAAATTTATTTGCATTACTAAACTTGTTAATTATGAAGCAAAACTATATCCGCTTAATGAATTTTATATGAAGAATAGAAAAAGTTCAACTTTTTGATGAAAAAAATTACTTTTGATTCGATTTAAAAATAAAACCATGAATAATCATTCCGATACCAGTCTTTCATTAATCAATCCTTTTAAAGTAAGCTCGGCCGATACCGATATGTTTTCGCGCATTCGTCTGGGTTCCCTGGTAAACCTGCTGATTCAATCGGCCATTAACTCAGCCGACCAGCTGGGTTTTGGTTTTGGAGGAATTAAACAACAACACCTGTTTTGGGTTTTAAGCCGCTTACATATTGACATTGAACGCCCTTTACTTTGGTACGAAGCGGTAAGTGTTGAAACCTGGCCAAAAAATGTAGAGAAAATTCTTTACCTGCGCGATTTCATTGTTCGTGACAAAGACCAGCAGGTTGTTGCCCGGGCAACTTCGGGCTGGCTGGCCATCGATTTTGAAAGCAGGCGCCCCAAAATAATCGAAGGACTCGATGCCGAATTGTTCTCCCGATTAAAAAATAAACACGCCATAAACACGCTGCCCGAAAAAATTTTTCCGGTGAAAGAAGGTGAAGGTTTCGGTTTTAAAGCCTCGTATTTCGATATCGACCTGAATAAACACGTAACTTCGAGTCGCTATGTGGATTGGATGATGGATACTTTCACTTTGGACTTTCATCAAAACCATTATCCCAAAAAGCTGCTGATTAATTACAATAAAGAAACCTTGCCGGGTGAACAGCTAAACCTGATTCGACAAGAGAATGAGCCCGGTAGTTTTCTGTTTGAAGGCATTAACAGGCAAAGCAACTCAAATGCTTACCGCGGACAACTGATTTTTTAGCTCAAAAAAGATTAAGCACTTTGCCGTTGGAACGATTTTTTCATTAATTTAGTCCCTAAGTCAAACTAAACCAAAATTATAAAGACATGAAAAAATCAGTATTCAACCTTCCGCTCTGGATTGTGGCATCCCTATTATTTATGATTTCGTGCGAAATTATTCCCGAAAATAATGAACCACAGGAAGATGAACCCGTTGCTAAGCTTTATGTGAAATTCATTAACGAAGCTGCATCGGAATATACCATTACCAACCTTCAGGTGCGTCCCAGAGGTTCAGCGCAAACCAGTACCGAACCCACCGAACCCTGGAGTGGAAACATACTTCCTGAAACTACCCGGATTGAACCCGGCAACCACGTGTTTTTTGAGTTGGAAATTCCCAACTTGCACTGGAGTCAGTACCGCTTATTAGTCGATGATGGCAGCGGCAACATTGTTGTGGTGGGCGAAAATTCGGAATTACCCATAACCCATTGGGGAAGCGACGATCGTACCGTTGGTGTTACGCTAAAATACGATGAATATGCTAAAACAATCTGGGTAAGTGGTTGGAGCGATTTTGCCGGAATTGATTAACGAATAAATATTAAAAGTAGTACCATAATTCCAATGGCATAAGCCAAAAATACTTTTTTAATTCGGCGGGTTTCGTCTTTTTCGTTCCAGGCATCGCTAATGCTTAATAAAATGAGAACAAACAAAGCCAACGAAGCGAGAATATGCATGGTAAGTGCATAAGGCCAGTGCAAAATTGTAAATAAAACGCTAATGGTAAACACCAAAAAAGAAGCGCTTCCCAACAATAAAAACATTTTGGAAGAATGGCTGGCAGGCAAGGCTGTTGCTTTTTTAATTATTGAAAGCAGCACCAATGCACCTGTTAAAATACTTATTAAAAGCAGTATGGATGCTCCCGGCCAATGATTCCACTTAAAAAGAACAAAAGCAGCAAACAAAGCCAGCGAAATTATCATAACCAATACTCCGGAACGTTTCATAATTTTTTGCTTTAAATTTTGAGGATTCAAGTTAAGGCTTTAATTTAAATTTTGCTTATTTGTTAACATAAAACTTGCATTTTCTATTCAACAACATGCGGCAGCAGTAAAATACAAGCCTAAATCTTGTATAACATACCCTACTTATTGAAACCATAGGAGGTAATGCATTACTTTCGCATGAGAAATACAATGCGTATGGATTACCAGAAACTGATTGAAGAAATACATGCCGAAGTTGAACAAATGAACCTGCACGGGCAAGTGGCAACTTATATCCCTGAGCTGGCCAAAATGGACCTGCACAAATTTGGAATCAGCTTAATCACCACTCAGGGCGAAGAATTCAAAGTAGGTCATACCGACCACAAATTTTCCATTCAAAGTATTTCAAAGGTATTTACCCTGGCCATGGTTTTTGCAAGCGAGAAAGATAATTTATGGAAACGCGTGGGGGTTGAACCCAGTGGAAATGCATTTAATTCACTGGCACAGCTCGAATATGAGAATGGAATTCCCCGTAATCCCTTAATTAATGCGGGAGCCCTGGTAGTAACCGATTTACTGCGGAGCATGGAACCCGATGCCCTTGGCGCCATTCTCGATTTTATAAATCGTCTGGCAGGAACCAATCACATAGTTCCCAATAAGGATATTGCCTTGTCGGAACTGAATCACAGCAGCCGGAACAAAGCGCTGGCTCATTTTATGAAATCGTTTGGGAACATTAGCAGTCCGGTAAACGAACTTATTGAAACTTATTGCTACCAATGCGCCATTGAAATGACAGCAAGTGAGCTGGCCCGGGCATTCTTGCTTTTTGCCAATCACGGCATAAATTCTTTGAACGGCAAACTCTTGCTGAGCACCAGCCAAACCAAACGCATCAATGCCATTATGCAAACCTGCGGCTTTTACGACGAAGCCGGCGAATTTGCTTTTAAAGTAGGCTTACCCGGAAAAAGTGGTGTAGGCGGAGGAATAGCCGCTGTTCTGCCCAACCAGTTTAGCGTAGTGGTTTGGAGCCCCGGATTAAATGCCAAAGGAAATTCCTTAAAAGGAATGAAAGCCCTGGAATTACTGACCACCAAGTTAGGTCATTCCGTTTTTTAAACCCTGGTGCAACTTATCTGTTAATTAGTTGCTAAGCCAGCTCAATGCTTTGGATTAGTAATTAAAAAACATTTTCTTTATGCAAATTTTAAAACCTTATCGATGCAAAAATTAGTCTTACTGGTGCTTTTGTGGTTTGTTTTGGCAGGATTAAACGAAAATTTTGCCCAAACAGTTAAATGGTATTCTTTTGAAGAAGCGGTTGAATTAAATAAAAAAGCCCCCCGAAAAATATTAATCGATGTATACACCGATTGGTGCGGCTGGTGTAAGGTAATGGATAAAGAAACGTTTCAACAAGCCGACATTGCAAAAATTCTGAACGAAAAATACTACCCGGTAAAGTTTAATGCAGAATCGAAAGAACCGGTAACTTTTCAGGGACACACTTTTATTAACAACGGCGAAGGAAGCCGCTCTCCCCATCAGTTGGCTGTGGCTTTGTTAAACGGAAAAATGTCGTATCCGTCGATAGTGTTTATGAACGAACAAAACCAGCTGATAACAGCCGTTCCCGGATTCCAGAAACCCGAACAGATGGAACCGCTTTTACTATTTATTCATGGTTCACTGTACGAAAAAGGTGTCGATTATCAGACCTATTTAAATTCCTATAAGAGTGACAGCAAGCAGTAAACTCCGTCACCTGGTTGAGAAAAACCGGAGTTACCGGCGTTTTAACCAGACAAAAAACATAACACGCGACCAATTGATTGAACTGGTCGATTTGGCACGCTTATCGGCTTCGGCACGAAACCAGCAAGCCCTTAAATTTTACCTGTCGAATACCGAAGCACAAAACCAACAACTATTTGAATGCCTGGCCTGGGCCGGCTATCTGAAAGACTGGTCGGGTCCGATTGAAGGTGAACGACCCGCAGCTTATATCGTAATTTGCAACGACACCACTATATCCAAAAACCACTTTTGCGACGAAGGCATTGCTTCGCAAAGCATTTTGCTGGGTGCTGTGGAAATGGGCCTGGGTGGTTGCATGATAGCCGCCATAAACAAACCCAAATTAACAATTGCATTAAATTTACCGGAAGAACTGGAAATATTACTGGTATTGGCTTTGGGCGAACCTGTTGAACAGGTTGTTATTGACGAAATAAAACAAGGCGATTACAAATACTGGCGCGACACAGAACAAGTACACCATGTTCCCAAAAGAAGTCTGGAAGAGCTTATCATCAATTCTCAGCATACTACATCCTAAAAAAACAGTTTACAGCCCACAGTTGCAGTCTTCAGCCTCCGTGTTCCATGCTCCGCATTCAAGCAGCCTTCTATTTTGTGTCTTAGGTCTTGTATCTTTTGTCTTAAGTCTTGCATCTGAAATCTGAAATCAAAAACGACGAAGTCCTCACGGAACATAATCAAAATCCAGTTTGCAATTAGCAATTAGTAATTAACAATGAATAGTGAAAAGTGCACAAACAGCCATAGACGTTGGTCGGCAGTCTATAGTCAGCAATTAAAAACAAGCCCCGGCGGGGCGGAAGCTTGGTAGCCACGGGTTTCAACCCGGGGATTGCATTAACCCCTCTAAAAAGCGGTGCAGGCAATAAAACAACCATAAAATACCGGCCTTCCATGCACCTCAATATTTCAGGCATCCATTAGAACAAAAAACTAAAACCTGCTTCTAGTTTCGAGTCTAATCTCTAACATCTAATCGCTAGCCTCTAATAGTCTAGTCACCAGAAACCAGTCTCAGTTTCACTTATCGCTTTTCATTACCTTCGAACGATTGGAATTCTTATTATTTCAACTTACATTTATTTGGTATTTTAACATAAGAAACAAACAACGCAACTGCGTTAACCATCATCGTTGGTGCCGTACTGAAAAAAGCTCCGATGAAAGTTATCAGCTAAGCTGAAAATGACTATTGAAGAACAAAAAGTGTTAGAACTTCATTTATACTACTAATAGTTTCAGAATACAACTATATGTAATTTGATTACAACTATAATTAACTGATTTTTTTTATTTCAAGACATGCATCAAAATACCTTTGTTTCATCATAATTTTAAAAATTGCACATATGTTAGAAACAACAAAAATTGGCAATAAGATTGCCGAAGCACGAAAGAGATTAAATCTATCCCAAGCAGAGCTTGCACAACAACTTTTCATTAGCTCTCAGGCAGTTGGTAAATGGGAACGTGGTGAATCGATGCCAGACATCACAACATTGATTCGATTAGCCGTAATTCTTGGTATTGACCTTAACTATCTTTCAGAGAATTTTCAATCCACAGTAAGCGACCAGATTTCCAATAAATCGTTGGAAAATCAATCCGATGAATTGTCAACTGAAAATCAGAACCTGACTGCTGGTAAGGCAGGGAAAAAGCTTAACTGGGATATGTCAAAGCTGAACCTGATTGACAATGATTTTTCGGGCTTGAAGGAACTACATGAAAAGCTAAGCTCGTCAAATATGCAGCGTTGTCAGTTTGTCGGTTCGGAAATGTCGGGACTTCTTTTAAAAAACAATAATATTGATGATTGTGACTTCTCAAACTCCGACATCAGCAAAAGCCATGTTCAGAAATCATACTTAGCCAATAATCAATTTAAGAATTGTTCACTGAAAGAAACTGAATTTACAGGAAGTTATGTTAACAACTGCGACTTTACGGGTGCCGATTTTACAGGAGCTAAAGTTAAATCAGGCGGTTTAGAGAATAATACAGTTACAAATACTGTGTGGAAACACACTACATTTATTGATACTCATCTTGTTAATACAGTATTCGAAGGCACATTGGAAGATTGCACATTTGAAAACTGTACGTTTACAAAAGTTAAATTTCAAAATACTACAATAATTAATTCCTTCTTTAAAAACAACAGAAAAATGAAAAAGGTAGAGTTTATTAACTGTAAAGCAGATAAAATAACCTATGCCTTTTTGAAAAACAATCTGGCAAATTTAACCGGAGTAACATTACTATCAGGGTATAAAGGAGGAAACGAGTAATGATACAAAATGAAATAGCTATATCAGTTCAAAATCTGGTAAAATCCTTTAAACAGGTCAACGTGTTGGAAGGAGTTGATTTTGAAGTAAAAAAAGGCAGTATTTTCGCACTGCTTGGTTCTAATGGGGCAGGAAAAACAACGATAGTTAAAATACTCACTACCTTACTCAAACAAGACAGTGGGACCGCCATTGTAAACGGGTTTGATGTTATTTCAAATCCTGAAAAAGTCAGACAATCAATTAGTTTAACCGGACAATTTGCTGCAGTCGACGAAATATTAACAGGACGAGAAAACCTCATTATGATTGCCAAATTACGGCATCTAAAAAATCCTCATAAGGTGGCAGATGAACTACTAAATCGTTTTGTCTTAACTGATGCTGCCAACCGCAGAGTTTCAACTTATTCGGGTGGAATGCGTCGAAGGCTTGACATTGCCATGAGTCTTGTCGGAAAATCTCCACTTGTTTTTCTCGACGAGCCAACCACGGGTCTTGACCCAGAGGCTCGTAAAGAGGTTTGGAATTTTATAAAAGAACTTGCAGGTAAAGGCACAACGGTTTTCCTTACCACGCAATATTTGGATGAAGCGGAGCAGCTCGCCGACAGAATTGCCATTCTTCATAAAGGAACGATTATCGTAAATGGCACACTAGCGGAGTTAAAAGAATTATGCCCACCTGCAAAAATCGAATACATTGAAAAACAACCAACGCTGGAAGATATATTTCTTACTGTTGTTGCTAAAAAGGAGGAATACTAATATGGAAACTTTAAAAACCTATTTTTTCATCGATATGGGAGTTATGTTTGGTCGTTCCATGCGACATATTTTTCGTAGCATGGATACAATCATGACGGTTACCATTTCGCCGATTGCAATTATGCTGTTGTTTGTTTTTGTCTTGGGAGGCGCAATTCAAATCGGTACAGATAACTATATAAATTACCTGTTGCCTGGCATTCTTCTGATGACCATTGCAAACGGTGTCGGTTATGTATCTTATCGCTTACTTTTGGATAAGCAACGGGGTATCTTCGAGCGTTTTCATTCCATGCCAATTGCCCGTTCATCTGCACTTTGGGGGCATGTACTAGTCTCCTTAGTATCAAATGCGATGTCGGTTACCCTTATCATTCTTATTGCATTCCTTATGGGATTCCGTTCTACAGCAGGAGTGTTTCCCTGGCTTGCAGTAGTTGGTATTCTTGGACTGTTTACCCTTGCCATGACATGGATTGCGGTAATTGCTGGTCTTTCTGCTAAATCAGCAGATAGTGCCGGTGCATTTGCCTTTGTAATTCATCTTCTGCCTTTTATTAGTTCGGCGTTTGTACCAACTGATACTATGCCAAATGTGATTAGGGTTTTTGCAGAAAACCAGCCTGTAACATCTATTGTAGATGCAATACGGGCATTACTCAATAATCAGCCGGTAGGTAACAATATCTGGATAGCTCTTGCATGGTGTATAGGAATAATGTTTGTTGCATATATTTTTGCCTTGCGGGTTTATAAAAAGCGAATATAAGGCTTAGGTAAAAAATTAAAATGGCTGGCTCTCAACAGGTCTTGGGTGCCAGCCCTTCCCTTCAAGTATTAACTTTTCAAAATAATAAAAAATAATTTGCGCAGTCAAATGATTGCATTATATTTGCAGTCGATTAACTGCATAAAATGGAAACACGTAGAGATATTTTTCAAGCAATCGCAGACCCGACACGTAGAGCAATATTGGGTTTGTTGGCTTTTCAGGCAATGACCCCGGGGGCAATTGCTGAAAACTTTGATTCTTCAAGACAAACAATTTCAAAGCATATTCAGATTTTGACAGAATGCCAACTTGTAAAGCAAGAACAAAAGGGGCGTGAAATATACTATCATTTCAATCCTCAAAAGATGAAAGAAGTGTCAGACTGGGTAGATCAATACCGAAAATTTTGGGACAATAAACTTGACTCATTGGAAAGTTATCTGGCAAAAATTCAAAAAAAAGAAGATGGAAAAGTATAATACATTCAGGCAAGAAGAGAACGTCCTTATACATACAAGGATTCTTGATGCCCCAAGAGATTTAGTTTGGGAAGTATGGACCAACCCGACACATATAAAAGAATGGTGGGGACCAAATGGTTTTTCGCTAACTACAAAATCAATGGATGTAGAACCAGGCAAAAATTGGGATTTTATTATGCATGGTATGGGACGAGACTGGAATAATAAAATTGAGTATCTCGAAGTGAAAAAGCCTTCCTTGTTGTCCTACAAACATTCGGGCGAAAGAAGCGATGATTATAACTTCACAGTTTCAGTTTCATTTGAAGAGGTTGATGGAAAAACATTATTGACAATGAAGTCAACATTTAAATCAAAAGCAATTATCGATGAATTAAATAGAAAGGTAAATGCCATTGAAGGTGGTAAGCAAACCTTGAATCGACTCGAAAACTATCTTAAAATATTAGTTCGTAACAAATTATAGAAAACAATTAAAACAAAAAATTATGAGAAAGCTAATTTCATTTATGCACATCTCACTTGATGGTTTTGTAGCAGGACCGAACGGAGAAATGGACTGGATTAAAGTTGATGAAGAACTTTTTAACTATGTTGGTAAGCGAATAAGCGAAGGCGATACTGCATTATATGGACGGGTAACTTACCAGATGATGGAAAACTACTGGCCTACCGCTGGAGACAAGCCCAATGCTACCAAACACGATAGGGAACATTCAAAGTGGTATAAAAATGTTCACAAAGTTGTTTTATCAGAAACAATGAAAGATGTGGAATTGCCTAACACAACAATTATTAGCGAAAACCTTTCGGATAGAATAAATGAAATAAAACAATCCCGTCCCCTATCAGGCGGTAACGGAAGTAATGACATCTTACTTTTTGGTAGCCCTACAGCTACACATTCACTTATTCAACAAAACTTAATCGACGGCTACTGGCTCTTTGTTAACCCCATTATTCTTGGACAAGGTATTCCATTGTTTGTGAACATCAAAGACAAAATAAAACTAAAACTGTTGAATACTACTACACAATTTACAAGCGGGGTAACCGAACTGAATTACCTAGTGGACAAACAATAACAACAGACCGCACAAAACATATAGTGTATGCGCCCGGCTTCCACAAACAGGGTTTGCTTTTGAGAATTCTCTTCAATCGGTTCAGTTTACAAAAAATCAAATCCAAAATCGGCTTCAATCAACACAAAACTTCGCTTTAAATTGTATTTATTATTATCTCGGTTTACTTTTAGTCTTGAATTTTAACCTTACTACAAGATACAAACAACGCAATTGCGTTTACCACTAACCTTATAAGGAGTAAGGTTCGAATAAAGTACTATTATTGGTTTTTATTAAATGGCTCTAAAATTAAGCTCGAATTTAAAACTAATTTGAAGAAGTTTCAGGTTTAACTGTTTTTTATAACTTTGCAATCATTAAAACAATTGGATGTTTATTTTAAATTTGGATATTGTTCTGTAAACAATCTGTACATTTTGTATAGATTGTATCTTCGTTTGTTCTCGGATAATTCTTTCTGAGAGCGTTTTTCTATTTAATTAATTTAAGTTTTAAACGGCATATAACGATGAAAGCGTTGAGATGTTTTCGTGTATGCAACAAAATAAAAGAAAATGAATAATGAACAACAGACAATTCACGAATTTGATTTGAATATTATCTTTGATTTTTTTTCAGATACAGAGCGTCAGGGACCCGGAAGTCCCGAAGAAACGCTTAAAGCATTGGGATTTATTAGCGGTCTTACCGAAAAGTCCAAAATTGCTGATATTGGTTGTGGCACAGGCGGCCAAACTATGGTACTGGGAGAAAATACACCCTGTAAAATTACAGGGGTTGATACCTGGCCCGATTTCATAAATCAATTCAACCAAAATGCCCAAAACAAAAATCTTCACGATAGAGTAAAAGGCATCGTTGGTACCATGGAAAAGCTTCCGTTTCAAGAGGAAGAATTAGACTTGATTTGGTCGGAAGGGGCGATTTATAACATTGGATTTGAGCGTGGACTTAACGAGTGGAGAAAGTTTCTGAAACAGGGCGGGTATATTGCAGTTACAGAAAATACCTGGTTTAGCGAAAAACGACCTGCCGAAATTCAGGACTTTTGGCAAAAAATCTATCCCGAAATAGATACAATTGCGAATAAGCTTGCACAAATGCAAAAAGCAGGCTACCTACCGATTGCCACTTATATGCTGCCCGAAACCATATGGACTGACTATTATGCCTGGCAAAAATTAAGACGAGAATTCTTTCTTAAAAAATATGAAGGTCACAAAGCCATAGAAAAATTTGTCGCTTCCATGCGATATGAGGCCGCGTTATATGATAAATATAAATCATATTATGGTTATATGTTTTATATCGGAAAGAAGATTTAAAGGCTGAGTATGCAGTTTGAAAAATTGTGATATGTAAAAAACCTTTCGTGTGAGCGTATTTAAGCACGAAAGGTTTTTTTATTTCCCAAACCCCGGAAAAAACCCCTCCCTTTAGCGCGTTGTTTGCCGGCCTGTAAGGCTATTAATTGTAAAATATTGGCAGGCAAAGTAGCTGTTTACCAAATAATTTTATAGCTTTGGTTAGCTAAAACCAAATACCGTGAACCCAAACTGCACGCATAGTAAAATTAAACGCAAGCCCTTACCCTTATTATCCCGATTTGTGAAGTTTAAAGGCAAATAGGAGTGCAATTAATCTATGGCTTGCATACAAGGTGAAGCCGCCCGGAAATTAGCATCGATTTAAAAGAAATAGTTTCTAAAAATTTGGAGGACATACATCATGAAAATTCAAAAAGTTGAAGCAATTGAAATTCTCGATTCAAGAGGAAACCCAACCGTTGAGGTTAATTTAAAACTTGAAGACGGTACTTTTTCTCGTGCCATGGTTCCAAGTGGAGCGTCAACAGGAGAAAGAGAGGCAACAGAACTTAGAGATGGTGATAAAAAACGCTATGGTGGCAAAGGTGTTTTAAAAGCGGTAAATAATGTCAATTCAGTTATCGCGAAAGCTATTGAAAACAAATGTTTTAACAATCAACGAGAACTTGATTACTTTTTGATTGAACTTGATGGGACAAAAAATAAATCTAAACTAGGGGCAAACGCAATACTTGCTGTGTCAATGGCTTTTGCCAGGGCCAAAGCTCAAAGTTCACGAATTCCATTGCATAACTATCTGGGAGGGAGTAATGCCCACATTATGCCTGTTCCCTGTTTGAATGTCATCAATGGAGGAAAACATGCTGACAATACAGTAGATTTTCAGGAATTTATGATTGCGCCTCACAATGCCCCATCTTTTAAAGAATCAATTCGAATGGGTGTCGAAGTTTTTCATGCCTTGAAAGCAGTTTTAAAGGCTAAAGGATTTAGTACTGGAGTTGGAGATGAAGGCGGTTTTGCTCCGGACTTAAAAACCAATGAACAAGCCGTTGAAATGATATTAGAAGGTATTACTAAAGCTGGTTATAAGCCCGGCGTTGATGTTAGTATTTGTCTTGACCCTGCTTCAAGTGAAATGTGGGAAAATGGGGGCTATAAATTTTTTAAGAGTTCGCAAAAAATAATTTCAAGTGACGAAATGGTAAAACTTTGGGAAAGTTGGGTAAATCAATTCCCCATTGTATTACTGGAAGATGGAATGGCTGAAAATGACTGGGAAGGTTGGAAAAATCTTACAGATGTTATCGGCAATAAAATTGAGATTGTTGGTGATGATTTATTCTGTACAAATAAGTCAATTCTATGGGAAGGCATCAATAAAGGAGTAGCAAATTCTATCCTGATTAAACTGAATCAAATTGGTACTGTTACCGAAACGCTTGAGACAATTGAGCTTGCCTATAAAAATTCATACAATTGTTTTGTGTCGCATCGGAGTGGTGAAACAGTAGATAGTTTCATTGCTGACCTGACCGTAGGAATTAACGCGGGTCATTTAAAGACTGGCAGTGGTTGTAGAGGCGAGCGGATTGAGAAATTTAATCAACTTATACGTATTGAGAATGAATTGGGGAAATCAGCTCAGTTTGCCGGATTAAAAGCATTTAAAAATGTGAAATCCTGACCAAAGAATAACACCCGGCACACATCACATAAAGTCAATTGCGGGGCTTATAGTGTTTTTTGAGGGTTCTGCCTTGTATTAAGTTTGTTACATGTTAACAGCAAAATGCCACCTGCCCGGCTCTTCTTATTCCAGGCATAAGAAAAACCTTTAAGCAAATACCCTTAAAGGTTTTTTTAACCCCCACCCATATAAAAACCTCCTCCCTTTAGCGCTTTATTTGCCGGCCTGTAAGGCTATTAATTGTAAAATATTGGCAGGTAAAGTAGCTGTTTATTAAATTATTTTATAGCTTTGGTTAGCTAAAACAAAATACAAGTGAATCCAAACTGCACGCATAGTAATAATAAACACCAGTCAATTCCTATTACATCCTACTTAAGGGAGGATAAAGGGTAGCGGGGTGCAATAGTTTATTATTGTGAGGAATTAATAACCGACATAAAAAAGTATTAAAATGAGAAAACTGACACTTACACACCTAATGGTATTTCTGATTATCATGGTAGCAAATGCTCAGAAACTTACTCCAGACGTTGACTTAGTTTCTGAAATAATTAGTCAGAAACAAGAAGAGTTAAAACAAAGAGTTTTAAAGAACATTGTAGTTAATAACATTAAGACCACGAATTACACGACTTACAATACTACCTATCATTTGGTCGAAATATTAACCACAGAGAAGAATAAAACGGTTATGACACAGAACTTAATTTCTGAAATTTCTGATTACGCCATAACCTATTCACTTGCTGATTATTTTATTAAAAATGAATTGAATATAGAAGGATTACAGAACAAATCATTTGGAGACTCAAAGGGTTTATATGAGCTAATGACAATAAATCTCGAAAATGAACAAAGGGATAAATTCACAAAACAAATAGTTATAAAAGAGTCTGAAACACAAATTCCGGTAGGCCTTCTTACAAACTATATAATTGATACCCTTAATACAATACTGGCAAATTCAACTTTCTTTAAGAATAAAGGATTTTTTCAAGAAAATCCTAAGTCAAAAAAATTCAAGTTTGGATTAGATTTAGATTATTCCGCCATAGAATCTAGCGGAAAAGCGACAAAAATTGTAAGTCAATTAAATACATTTGTATTAAAAATAAACACCTCATTGAATTCGACTGATGAAGTATTTAAGTTCATAAATAGTAGCGGCAAAAATATCAATGACCTAAAGACTTTAAATAACGATGATATTGGCTTCATCTTTCAGTTATTTTCTTTATCTCTTGACAAATTTAGAAATGAGGTTGGTCAAAATAGTTTCATTGCCAAAATAGGTGACATAATATCAACTTATGTAATTTATGATATGGTGCAAGACGACCCCGACAAAGTATACAGTTTTAAGCTTGATGTTGAAGCAATAATACTCAGTCTAGAAGATGAGTTTTATAACAATAAAATCACTGGTTTAAAGAAGCATAAAGTTGGAATAGAACCTTTTTTTGGTATCGGCATCAACTATGGAATCCTAACCAGTGATAATAACGTAATTCTAAATGAAGCTAATACTGGAAGCATCTATCAGATAGCTTATGTGTCAGAAAAATTCGGGTTTAAATTCTTATTTGCGGACTTTGAATATACGCGTTCCCATAAGCCACTAGAATGGTTCAAATATCGAGGCACCTATAGAAGATGGAAGGGTCCTGTTAAAGACCCATTAATCAATAATGTTTATGGAATGATATACGCGTCTGGAATATTATACAATGTTGTTGATTTGAAATCCGAAGATAATTATAATTTTGCAATGTTAGGAACAGGTCTTGGGCTAACTTTCTTTAATGAGTTGGAAATGAATATTTCATATTCAATACCATTAATTAAGAATGAGAATCCTTTTGAAAATGGTATGGTGAATTTAGGATTTGATATCCCAATATTTGAATATATAAAAGCCTCAAGAAACAAGGCAAAATAAATTCTCACAATAATTAGGACGCTGAGCGGCCTGCAAGGCCCAGCGATATGTCTGTGTTTAACCCGTCTGAACAAACGGGCAAGTTACACCCATCGGGGCGAGTACTATATACTTATTGAAGGTGTTTATTGATTTAGTTACACAGCAGTAAAACGCCACCTGCCCGGCTCTTAATATTCCATCCATTCAAAAAAACCTTTAAACAAGTACCCTTAAAGGTTTTTTTTCCAAACCCCTGAAAAAACCACCTCCCTTTATCGCTTTGTTTGCCGGCCGGTAAGGCTATTAATAGTAAAATATTGGCAGGCAAAGTAACTGTTTACCAAATATTTTTATAGCTTTGGTTAAGTAAACCAAAAAAACATGAACCCAAACAACAACTATAATACAGCTAAACAAAACAGGATGCCTATAGCATACCAAATTTGGGGTGATAATGGGAAGTGGGGTGCGGTTATCTTGTAGTTAGCTATAATGCCGGGAGCTCAGAGCTTAAAGCGAAAGGAGTAAATCAAGCCCGCGCGCTCTCCACCATAAAAAACGCCCACAGGCCAGCGCTTCTGATGATGTTTTTTAGGTGTTTCACGCCAC
>JBFXEW010000041.1:0-21455 GCA_050179685.1 Salinivirgaceae bacterium | reverse complement strand
AAGCCGCTATGTTCCCAGCGAGCTATAAAGCTATACATCTGGGTTTTTAATTTCTCATTTGATTTCATAGCTGCGAAGCTAAGTCCTCAAAGCCTGCTTATCAATATGTATGTGCCCGGGTGCTTACGGAAAATTAAAGTGAGCCGGAATATTGCCTACCAGCATTGGAGAACCCAGACAACCGATAACTCTTACAGCACCCATCAGGCATGGAAATATACTTACGACGACCGCGGTTTTAGGGTTAAAAAGTTCGATAACCAAACCCAAGCCACCACATGGTACGTGCGCGATGCCAGTGGCAACATGATAAGCACCTACACCAAAGAAAACACTGCGGCCTTGCAACGCACTGAAGTGCCTGTTTATGATAGTGGCCGTTTGGGTATGGCCACCTGCAATACTACCGGGGGAATTACCAGCTATACCTACGAACTAACCGATCATTTGGGCAACGGGCGGGCTACGCTGGGTAAAAGCGTAGCCGATAATACCACACAGTTGCTTACCGTCACCGATTATTACCCCTTTGGTATGACTATGCCGGGTAGAAATTATACTCTTAATAACTACCGTTTTGGTTATCAAGGGCAGTTCGCTGAAAAGGAAGAGGAGACTGATTATAACCAGTTTGAAGCAAGGTTGTATGATGCAAGGATTGGTAGGTGGATGGTGCCTGACCCTGCTGGACAATTTTGGAGTCCTTATTTGGGAATGGGAAATAATCCTGTAATGGGTATTGACCATGATGGAAGGTATAAGTGGGAATGGTGGGCAAATTTAGTAAATGATTATATTGGTGGACAAGGAGTCTTTTATGATAAACAAAGAGAAGAGTATGGAGTATGGGATACTCAAAGGGATGCAGAAGCACCAAAAATTTATGAAAATCAAATAGATGGAGTGTCTTTGTCTGCGCAATATGAGGGTACTTATTTTTATATTAAAGGAGGATTTAGAATAGATAAAGGAGTCCTAGCATTAAATGGAAATATTGCAAGAATTGCAATAGGAGGGCATTTAGTTAATAGTTCACAGACAATAGCAGGTGCAAATTTTGAATTTATTCCAAGTGATCTAAAAGATAAATTTAGAGGAAATATCTATGATAATACATTTGGATATGAAACGGCTTTACAAAATGGTTGGGGTGTTGGTTTGTTAGGTAGCTATTCTAAAACTGCTAATTATGAAACAGTTAGCATTCTGATACTTGGAGCTAATACAACAACTTATTCTGACATAGAGCATGGGCAAAGATATAAAAATAATAGTTCATGGGGATCTGGTTTTAAATTTGGATTACATATTGCGTTAGATATTAATATTGAGTTTGGAATAAAGAGTTCAAATTGGCAATATTATGATTAAGAAATTAAAATATAAATATATGAAATTGAAAAGATTTGTAAAATTTTTTGTAGATAGTTTTTTAATTGGAGTTCTTACCATGTTATGTGGTGGGTGGATTATTGAATTTATCAATGTTTCATTTTTTAGAATAATTCTAGTAGTATATTATTTTGTTTTTTTTCTATATTATTTTTTGAGTGAAACTTTATCGAATAGAACGGTGGGTAAAAAAATTACAGGAACTATGGTGAAAATTAGTTCAAATAAAAAGGTAAAGATGGTTTTTTTGAGGACAATTTGTCGTTTAATTCCATTTGAACCATTGTCAATCCTTTTTGATGAAAATGATGAAATGTGGCACGATAAATTGTCAAAAACAACCGTAATTATAAAAACAAAAAAAAATAAAAACCAATGCAAAAACAAACCTTATTAAATATCATTTTAATAGTTGCCTTTATAGTTTTAGGAGGCTACCAGTTATAAAAAAAAGAAAACACGGTACATGTGGATATTGGCAAACTGATGCAGGAATACCAGGGCAAGAAAGATGCCCGTGCCGAGTACAAGAAAAAAGCCACCCAATGGCAGGTCAATGCCGATACCCTGGTAGCCCAGTGGCGATTCACTCAGTGTTTAATATCCAGGGCTTAGGATAGCTCCGATTCAACCAGCACCTCGTTTACACCTCGCTTTAATTGCTCTGCATTTTTATATTGCCAGGTTGCTCCATAGGCAGGCTTTGATTCTGCCGGTTGATTTGCATTTAAATTCACTCCACTCAATTGGTGAATAATGTAGTGTTCTACTGCATTTAATTCGGTGAAAGCCATAGTTATAATGATAAAATGTCCTGTATTTTTTCCTCTACAATTGGCAAACGCACGTCCAGCATAATAGGATGAATATGTGCCGTAAGTACTTCATCGAGCATGTTCTGGTCGATTATTTTTTGTAACTCGTGTTGGATAAATATTCTAATTTTCGGTATGGTTTCTTGTACCTCCTGCACAATATCCATTCTGTTATCAATCACATAAATCACGTCTTCTATATCGTGACTGGTTCTATAATCACGTCCTCTATGGTTAAATGCTTCAAATTTTGTTGCCAGATAACAGGGAGCCGGAAGTATCTGTATGGTTTCGCCTTTCACCTCGACTGTTTGCAGCTTATCGAAGCCCAGTTTATACCATCTGTTTGAAGGTCCTAAAGGGCCATCGGCAGCAGCCATTATATCTATCGGAATATCTTTATACCTATAGCTGCATAGGGCATGGCCAAATGGATCGGGGTGAAAACCATGTTGAGCCAGTTGCTCCTGCAAATTGGTCCACTTGCTGAAATTAAACAGCTTTACTGTCATGTCAATATCCTGTGTGGGGCGAATTTCATTGGCAGCCGGATCGTCGGTATAAAGACTGACCACTGCACCTCCAACAAACACCATTTGCTCCTTGAGTTCTTTTAGAGCAGCTGCAACTTCAGCAATAGCAGCTATATTGATGGTCCTGTTTTCCATTTAGTTATCATTCGGCTGGTTCAGTATTCTTTCCTGCAAATATTTCAAAGCCAATTCGCGTTCGCGAGCCCTCCCAACACGCAGGGCATCAACTAAAGCCAGCAATTCGTGCAATGCACCGTCTTTCAGGGCAGCCTCTACGGCCGACGGGTACAATGGAACTATACTTTGTCCACGGACCGTTCCTTTTCCATATTTCCATACGTAAGGTTCACTACTCTGGATTTGGCTTTGTAAAGGCGCTGCAGAATGCGAGGTAGGAATGCCGCGCACCATAGCACCGGGCCTTTGCGGAAACGCATAACGTACGCCATATTGTAAAAATTCCATAAAGGCCAGTCGCATTACTTTCTTTCCCTTGGTATCGAGCAAGCCGGCATATTTCATACGGGCAACCGCTTCACTAACTTCCGACTGGCTCATACCCAATGCTTCGGCAACCGGTTTCTGATGCCAGGTACTTTCGCCAAGACAAACAAGCTTTAATAAAAGCAAGATGTCCTGCGGTTTCATATTTACTTGTTGTTCCTTCATTTCTTTTTCAAATATCGCGTATTGCGATTTGCAATATACGAAATATTTTGTCTAAAAAACCGTTTCTAAGTTGTTTATCGCGTATCGCGATATGAAATATTAATCTATATAGTATTAATAACCAAATTATTGAGAACAAATTATCACCTAAACGGATATAGGATGTTGGTGTTTGTACTAATTAAGTATTATGTTTTACCACTTAGTACATATTTTGTTTTAACCTTAAATTACGCCGTAAACTTAATTTCTAAAACAGCTGATTTATTGAGGAGAAAGCTCTAATCTGTTAAAAAGTTTAGTAATCGGCAGTGAGTTTACCCATAATACAGCAAACCATCAAAGGAATTATTTTTTAGCTTCCAGTTCTTTCAGGTGTTCCATCTTTTTGCGTTCCAAAAATTCACGGATTCCCTCCAGGTGTTCTTTTACCCTTCGATTTCCGAATTCATAAACTTTGCCTGCCAAACCATCCAGAAAATCGCGGTCGTGCGAAACCAGAATCAGGGTACCGTCGAAATCCATTAATGCTTGTTTTAAGATGTCTTTGGTGCGCATGTCGAGGTGATTGGTAGGCTCATCGAGAATAAGCAGGTTTACCGGTTCGAGCAGGAGTTTAATCATAGCCAGGCGCGTGCGCTCACCGCCCGAAAGCAGTTTCACTTTTTTGTCCCAGTCGTCGCCTCCAAACATAAAGGCGCCCAGAAAATCTTTAATTTTTGTACGAACTTCGCCTTTGGCAATATCGTCGATGGTTTGAAAAACTGTTAGATTTTCGTCTAGTAGCGAAGCTTCGTTCTGTGCAAAATAGCCTATCAGGGTGTTGTGTCCAAGATTTAGTTTTCCCTCGTAATCTATTTCTCCCATAATGGCTTTTACCAGAGTCGATTTTCCTTCACCGTTTCGTCCTACAAAAGCTACTTTTTCGCCGCGTTCAATGGTGAACGATGCATTGGAAAACACCTGTTTATCGTCATAGTTTTTTCCAAGTCCTTCGGCAATTACCGGATAATTTCCCGAGCGAGGCGAAGGGGGAAAGCGCAGTCGCAGGTACGAGGTGTCGATTTCATCTACCTCAAGTATCTCAAGCTTTTCGAGCATTTTAACCCGCGATTGCACCTGTAAAGTTTTTGAATAGGTTCCTTTAAACCGTTCAATAAATTCCTGATTCTCGGCAATCATTTTCTGCTGTTCGTCGTAGGCTTTTTGTTGCTGTTCGCGTCGTTCTTTGCGAAGTTCCAGGTAACGCGAATAGTTTACTTTGTAGTCGTAAATACGGCCCATGGTTACTTCAATGGTGCGGTTGGTTATGTTATCGACAAAAGTACGGTCGTGCGATATAACCATAACTGCCTTGGCGCTGTTTATTAAAAACTGTTCGAGCCATTGCACACTTTCAATATCGAGGTGGTTGGTGGGTTCGTCGAGCAGGATAAGATCGGGATTTTGTAAGAGAATTTTTGCCAGTTCAATACGCATGCGCCATCCACCGCTGAATTCGCTGGTAGGACGTTTAAAATCGGGACGTTCAAAACCTAAACCAAGTAGAATTTTCTCTACTTCGGCATCAAAATTAATCTCACCCTGACTGTATAGCTTTTCGCTTAAAGCGGTTACCTGTTCAATTATTTCGTAGTATTCCGGCGATTCGTAATCGGTTCGTACCGTAAGTTGGTGGTTCAGTTCATCCAATTGGGTTTGCATGGCAAGTGTTTGCGAAAAAGCCTGCGATGCTTCTTCAAATACCGTGCGGTTGTTTTCGGTCATTAAATGCTGGGGAAGGTATGCAATAACCGCATCTTTGGGTGCCGATATTCGGCCTTTGCTGGCGGTTTTGTCGCCGGCAATCAGCTTCAATAAGGTCGATTTTCCGGCACCGTTTTTTCCCATTAAGGCAATGCGATCGGTGTCGTTAATTACAAACGAAATATCTTTAAAAAGGGTAGTTCCTCCAAACTCCACGGTCAATCCATCAACAGAAATCATAGTTCAATCTTAAATTCAGGGCGCAAAAGTAATCAAATCCCCGAACTAAAATTGGAATATCTGGAATGGGGTAGAAGAAAAAAACCCGATGAATAAACTGCAGTTTATTCATCGGGTTTGATAAGGGTAAGTTAAGCTTACTTTTTCAACAATTCTTTTACCGCTTCTTCCAGTTGCTGGTCGCGACCACCAGCCATTACGGCAGGTTCATTAGGAACTCTGATGTCCGGTTCCAGCTGGTTGTTTTCTAAAAATGGGCCGTCCAAAGGTTTCCATCCACCCATGGGAATTCCAAAATATATGGTTGGATCGATTTGAGTTTCCCACCATACAAAGGTTCCGGTTCCCGGCACGGGCATTCCCAGCGTATTTCCAATACCTTTAATTTTATAGGCCACCGGGAATAAGTGTGCGTCGGAGTAGTTGCTTTCGCTCATTATCACAATCGATGGTTTGGTCCATCGGTTCGAGGGTTGTGAACCAATGTATTGTCCGTGGGGAATAATATCCATGTATTTTTTTCCGTTCAAAAAGTCTGAAAGCACATCGTGCAGGTTACCACCGCCATTAAAACGGGTGTCAACAATAAGCGCTTCGGCTCCCACATATTTCCCCAGCGCTTCTTCGTAAACCACGCGCATGCTGGCATCGTTCATTCCACGCACGTGAACATAACCCAATTTGTTGTCCGAAAGACGGGCAACTTCATCGTGGCGTGTTTTTACCCAGCGCTTGTAAAGCAATTGACTTTCTTCGCCCAGCGAGATGGGAATGGCTACTTCGTCCCAACGTTCTTTGGTGTCGGGGTTGTAGAGCGACAGCAAAGTATTCTGGCCTTTAACCCGATTTAACAACTGATAAAAATCGATTTGAGTGGTAAGGGCCGTTCCATTTATTTTTTCGATGATAGCTCCCGGTTTAACTTTCGACTTGGCTTTATCGAGCGGACCACCCAGCAATACTTCGGCAATTTTTAATCCGTCGCCGGTGTGAGCATAGTCGTAAAGCAATCCCAGTGAAGCCGTGGCATCGCCGTTTTCGTTGGAGGCTCTGTATCCACTTCCCGTATGCGATGCATTTAATTCACCCAGCATTTCGCTAAGCATCTCGGTAAAATCGTAATTGTTGTTTATGTGTGGAAGGAATTTCTTGTACTCGGAATAGTAAAAATCCCAATCGGTGCCTTGAAGATCTTCAACATAGAACTTTTCGCGAACCTGACGCCAGCTGTGATTAAAAATATATTCCCGTTCGGCCTCCTGTTTTAGCACCATTTCGCCTTTTGCTTTGATGGGCGTGGTTTTTCCGTCTTTGGTATCCACTTTTACGGGTTTGCCATCGGCAAGCACCAGAATAAATGTGCCATCGGCCGATAGTTCCATGCCTGTTCTGCGGGCGTTTATTTTGGCAAATTCCTTGGTTTCTTTGGTGCGTAAATCGGTAACCCAAATATTGTCTTTTCCTTCGAAACGGGTAAGGTAGTAAAGCTTGTCGCCATCTTTCGATAACAGCCAATCGTTTACCGATGAGGTGTGAACGGTAAGTTTTTGTTTTCGTTCCAGCAGGTTGGTCCAGTCAAACTTCAGGTCTTCAATTTTTTTGGTTTCCTTTTCGTCTTTCTTCGATTTCTTATCGTTTTTATCTTTCTCTTCTTTTTCTTTTTCCTTTTTGGCCTTTTCTTCTTTTTCTTTCAGTAGTTCAAAAGCTTCTTTCGATAAATTAAACTTATCGAATTCTTCCTGAGTAAAGAATAGGGCATAAACGTCGAGATTGGTGTGGTAATTTGCTTCAGCTTTTGTGCCTTCGCGTGTAGAACCCCAAATGACAACTTTGCCATCCATGGCCCATTTGGGAGCATAATCGTCGTAGCCACTTTTTGTAAGGTTTCGCAGGGTGCCGGTTCCTGAAGCTTCAATTAGTCCGACTTCGCTTTGGAAAATATCTTCTTTGGGACCAAAACGAACTAAAAACCATTTACTGTCGGGCGACCATTGGTACCATTGGTCGCCATCGGCGTATGAATAATTGTGCGCTGCCGGCAAAACCGTTCGCGACTGCTTGTTTTCCAGATTGATTACTTTTAATGTGGTTCGGTTTTCAAGGTAAGCAACTTCTTTTCCGTCGGGCGAAAAAGCAGGTTGAAATTCCTCGGCAGGTGTGGCGACCACAGTTTCTTCTTTAAGCAGGGTAGCTAAATAAAAGTATTCTTCTTCGTCGCGAACCAGGGAAGTTTTGTAAACATCCCAGCTGTTTTCTTTTTCTGCTGCATAAACCAGTGATTTGCCATCGGGGCTAAAACTTACACTTCGTTCCTGCCAGGGGGTATTGGTAATTCGTTTTGTAGTTCCGTATTCCACGCTGCTTACAAAAATCTCGCCCCTGAAAACGTAGGCAAACTCTTTACCATTGGGCGATAAGCTGAATTCTGTGAAACCCTTATCCACAGTAACTACTTTTTCAAGGGTTTCGCGTCCATCGTAAGTTACTTTGATGTCCACTTTTTGTGCTTGTCCGTTCGCTGCCAAGGTGTAAATAGCTCCGTCGTAGCTGAAACAGAGTGTGTTGTTGTTGGCCCGGCTTAGAAAACGTACCGGATGGTTTTTAAATTGGGTTATTTGCGTATTGTTGGCCGGATTACTCAACGAACTTTGGTGGATATTAAAAGAGCCACTTTCTTCGCTCAGGTAATAAAAGTCGTCGTTATTGCTGTCGAATACCGGATTCCGGTTTTCACCCTTAAACTGCGATAGTTGCTGGTAGTTTTTGGTTTCCAAATCGTAAACCCAAATATCGCGGGTAACTGCCGATGTATGATGTTTTCGCCACTCATCTTCGTATCCTTTACGATCGTGAAAAATCAGTTTTTTTCCGTCGGAACTAAAGGTGGCATCGTGAGCCGGGCTGGTAAGTATTTGTGTTACCCGGCCTCCGTTTACCGGAACGCTGTACAGCTCGGCCATTACACCCGATGGAAATTGAACATTGGTGTGTAAATCCTGGCGCTGCGCACTAAAAACAATATTTTGATTATCGGGAGTAAAACTGCTGGGTTTTTCGTTGGATGAATGAAAAGTCAGTCGTTGGGCATTTCCACCTTCGGCCGACATGACATAAATATCAAAATTTCCGTAGCGATCCGATGCAAAAGCAATTTGTTTTCCATCGTTGCTCCAAACAGCGGCATATTCATAACTGTCGCTTAAAGTAAGTGGAATGGCCGTTCCACCGTTTGCCGGGACTTTGTAGATGTCTCCTTTGTAATTGAATAAAATGGTATTGCCATCGGGAGAAATAGACGGATAGCGTAACCAGCCGGCATTCGATTGTGCCATTGAGGTAAATGCAAGAATCAGCAAGGTGCTGATTGATAGTAAGCTTAAATGCTTTCTCATAGTTTTAAGGATTTTGAGATTAGTAAACAAAAATCTAAATTAATAAACCTTTGGATAGGTTAAACTTAAAAAGTTATGTTGAGTAACCGGATTTTATCTTTCATGAAAAATTATTGAATCATAAGAATATGGCAATAAGTCGAAAAAACAGGGTAAAGGTTACGCAAGTTTTGTTAATAAAACTAAATGAACCAATGAAGGCCTGAAATGTTATGGTTTACTCAAATGAATTAAATTAAATGGAAACGTCGCGAAAAGTTAAGATAACCCGCAAGGGACTGGGAAATGCGTTTAAATTGTATCGATACATTGCTCCTTTTAAAAAAGAATATTTGGTGGGTATGTTTTTTTTGCTGGGTTCAAGTCTGGCAAATCTGGCTTTTCCCAAATTATTGGGCGACCTGGTAAATGCCGGTAATACCGGTGTTTTAGCCGAAAGTATCAACCGAATTGCCGTAATTCTTGGTGTTTTGCTTTTAATCCAGGCCACTTTTTCGTATTTCCGCATTGTACTTTTTGTAAATGTCACTGAAAAAGCACTGGCACTGCTTCGGCGCGATACTTACAATCACCTGATTAAACTTCCCATTCGGTTTTTTGAAAAACACCGGGTAGGTGAGTTAAACAGCAGAATTTCGAGCGATGTTTCTTTACTCCAGGAAACACTTACCACAACGTTGGCCGAATTTGTCCGCCAGGTGGTGATAATTATTGGAGGCATTACCTTACTGGCAGTTACATCAATCAAATTAACCTTATTTATGCTGGCCATACTGCCTGGTGTAATGATTGCTGCCCGGCTTTTTGGAAAATACATCCGTAAGTTTTCAAAACAGGTGCAACAGGAAGTGGCCGATTCAAATACGGTAGTTGAAGAAACTTTGCAGGGAATTCAGAGTGTAAAAGCCTATACCAACGAGTGGTTCGAAATGAAGCGCTATTTTAAAAAGACCGAAGTTATTGCACGCATTGGGATGAAAAGTGGAAAGTACCGGGGCGCATTTTCGTCGTTCATAATATTTGGTATGTTCGGAGCCATTATTGCCGTTATCTGGCGTGGCTCGGTTTTAATGGCTCAAGGAGAGATGATTGCCGGCGATTTATTTTCGTTTGTTATTTATTCGGTTTTTGTGGGAGGAACCATTGGCGGCTTGGCCTCGGTTTTTGCCAACATTCAAAAATTTATCGGGGCCACCGAAGCTTTGTTCGATTTGTTCAACGAAACACCGGAAGCATTGGATGAAGTAACTGCAATTCCTGAAGAACAACTTTTACAGGGAGAAATCAGCTTTCAGCAGGTTTCTTTTGCCTATCCCAATCGCCCCAACGAATTGGTGTTAAAAGATTTGAATTTTACCATTTCGAGCAATCAGCAGGTTGCCATTGTTGGAGCCAGTGGAGCCGGAAAATCGACTTTGGCCTCACTTTTATTGCAATTGTATCAGCCGTTTAGTGGTCAAATTCTTTTTGATGATCGTCCCGGTAGTTCGCTGCCGCTATCGGTTATTCGGCAGCAGATAGCGCTGGTTCCGCAAGATATTTTCCTTTTTGGAGGAACCATCCGCGAAAATATTGCCTACGGCAAAACCGATGCAACCGACGACGAAATTTATCAGGCAGCCAAAAAAGCAAATGCCCTGGAGTTTATTGAACGGTTCGACGAAAGTTTTGATACCCTGGTTGGCGAACGTGGAACACAACTCTCAGGTGGACAACGCCAGCGAATAGCCATTGCACGTGCGGTGTTAAAAAATCCGAAGATTTTGATTTTGGACGAAGCTACTTCGTCGCTCGATGCCGAATCGGAGCGTCTGGTTCAGGATGCTTTGGATAAACTGATGCAAGGCCGCACTTCCATAGTTATTGCGCATCGCCTGGCTACTGTGCGCAAAGCCGACCGTATTTTGGTATTCGAAAACGGGCAGGTAGTTGAATCGGGCAACCATCAGGAATTGATACAATTGGATAAAGGTGTTTATAAAAACCTGAGTGAACTTCAGTTTGTGGGTTAACAATTTTAACCACAGATTGTATTAAATCCAGAGTTCTGACTCTAATGATTTTGCTTAAAATAATTATTGTTATTTGGGTTTAATCGAAGGTTTTTCCCCTAAAAGGGGAAATGCTGATAGGAAAAGGGGCAGAAATGATTTAATGTTTATAAATAAGATTTACCGGTAAATTATAAAGTAAAATATTTAGGACTTTGGAAAATTAATTATTTGAAAAAAGCATCAAATCGGCTTCCAAAAAATTGCAATCGGAATCTAAGCAATCACTTAGTAAGACCGGGAAGCTGAGAACTTGTTCGAAGATCACCCGGCCGCACTTAGTGATTGTAAAGATGTAGATGCTATTTTTTGGCGCCTTGACTTTTTTGCTTCGTTTTTGGGTCAAGCCAAAAATGAAGAGCCCAGCCGGCTTGAGGCGAAAACAAAGCCCTAAATATCCATGTCATTATCAATTTCGTTCTAAATTAGTAGTAAATGCAGTTTTCTTTATTTTTACCGGAAACTAATAAAATTCAAAATTGAAAAGTAGATTTAACCTGAATGTTGATTTAGCTTTAGCAAACGCTGAAAAAAAATAAAAATACATGGAATTAAAAATAGAAAAACTGCCTTTTGGTCTGCGTCCTGAAACAAACGGACCCGATAACGAGATTTACAATTACCTGGGCGAAGAAGGTGTTCGGAAATTGGTATCAGACCATTACGATTTACTGGTCGAGAGTGAGATAGAACACTTGTTTCCGCCCAAAGGAATGGCTTTGGAACTGGCAAAGAAACGTTCATCTGATTTTTTTATTCAAAAACTGGGCGGACCCGAATACTTTAATCAGAATCGCGGACGGCCTATGTTGGCAAACCGCCATTTGCCTTTTAAAATTACTCCTGAAGCCCGCATTGTGTGGCTCGAATGCTATAAAGTACTACTCGAAAAACTCGATGTTCCGGAACACCTGGTTGAAGCTTACTGGAAATACCTGCACGATTTTTCGAACTGGATGGTGAACACACCTGAAAAATAAAAGACCTAGCTTTGGATTAGTTAATGGAATTTACCTAACCATCACCTTTTTAACCGTTTTTGATAGAGGCGTTTCAAAACTGATCAGATAAACACCTGAAGATAAGCCTTGAGTGTTCCAGTAAATGGAATGGCTTTCGGCGGGTAAGACGCTGTTGGCAAGCGTGGTAAGGTGTTTTCCATCGATGCCATAAACCTGAACGCTAACCTGCACCGGATTTGCTAATTCAAAAGTTACAGTGGTGTTTCCCTTAACCGGATTGGGAGCTATAATAACCGGCAATTCTTTTTCTTCTGAGTTTATTGACGAGATGTTGGCTTCAATCCAGGCATTATACATTAATTCGGCCAGGGCTGCTGCGGCATTATTCAATAATTCTGATGCTATGGTTTCCGACTTTTCCCAAAGGGCATTTTTATAAGCAGATGAATTATAGTCGGTCGAAAACGTCTTGGCATAATCGTCAGCGTCGAGAATCAGCTCCAAATAAGCATAATTAGCATAGATGTAATCAAATACATAATCACTTACATTGCTGATGGGGGCTATTTGTTTTCCCGAGAAAGTGATTTCATCAATATGTTCATTAATCATAACAGATTCAAAACGTGAATGAATACCCCTATTTCCGGTATATTGTCCATCATAGTTTTTGGTAAGATGGAGCGGCATGTGTCCATCGGCAACATAATGCGATAAATCGGCAGCAAAATATTTGGCTTTTTCCCAATCGGCGCGCCGCATACACGAAACCAGCGAGTCGTAGCTGTTAAGAGTAGCCCAGGGTAACACTCCGTTACTGTACACAAAATTCCGGTCGTGATAAGCTATCAATGCATCGAGCGACTGCAAAATTGCTCCGTCTCTTAAAAACTCAGGATAATTATCGATATCGATGTAATGGCGCACCCCTTCGTTGGGATCGTCCGATTTGCGGTAATCGGCATCGGAACTATGGCTTGCAATGTAAGCCATCCAATCGTTAAACTGTTGCATTTCCTGGTTAAACGACAGCGCAGCATTTGAGCCAATGTGGTAATGTCCGGTTCCACCCCAACTGATTAAAAGGAGTGAGCTTATCAGTAGCAAAGGAAAAGCTATCCACAGTTTTTTTACTTTTTTCATCATTATTAGTTGCATCCATTTATTTTTTGATGCGTCAAAAGTAATAATTATAGTGAATATTCCTTGGTAAAAGTAGGGTAGCCAGAAAATAATCCTTCCTGATTGAGATAAATCAAGAAGGATTATTTTTGTGTTTTTGTAAAAAGGCTTAACAAAACAGCATTAAGGCTTCATTCATAAGTCGGAATCGACTTAGTTATTTTAGCATTTTGGAACCGGCCATGCCAAAAAATCCACCAATCAGGAAGCCCAAAACACTTTTTCCAAAAGTGGCCGATTCAAACGCACTTTTAAACAATTCGAAATTCAACGAGGCTAAATTATTCCAAAATAATTTCCAGCCCATAATTTGGATGGAATTTAGAAAGAACATACGAACCACCGCTACTCCTATAATAGCTCCCACTATAGCAAACAGCAGAGTTTTGTTTTTTTTCATAATGCACCGTATTTTAAATTATTATTGTATAACCTACAAGGCTAAAAGTACAAAATAATATGGGTAAAAGGGAATAATTAGTATTTAAGGGCTTATTTATACGAAAAATCGCCAGGCAAAGCCTTTGCCTGGCGATTTAATCATAATTTACTGTTTAGCTATTTGAATTTCTTTTCAATCAGGTATTCGGCAATTTGTACCGCATTTAGCGCGGCTCCTTTACGAATCTGGTCACTTACACACCAAAAACTAATACCCTTCTCATTACTCAAATCCTTACGGATGCGTCCCACATAAACATCGTCTTTGCCGGCAATATCCCAGGGCATGGGGTATTCATTGTTACCGGGATTATCCACAACAGTAATTCCCCGGGTTTTTTCGCACACAGCCCTAAAAGCCTCTGGCGAAACAGCTTCCTCCGTTTCGGCCCAGACTGATTCCGAGTGGGCACGCATTACCGGAACGCGAACACAGGTGGCACTAACCTCAACATCGGAATGCATAATTTTACGGGTTTCGTTATACATCTTCATTTCTTCTTTCGTATAGCCGTTATCGGTGAACACGTCGATATGGGGTATCACATTAAAAAGCAGTTGATGGGCAAATTTTTCAATGCTAAGCGCATCGCCGGCCACATATTCCTTTACCTGTTTTTCCAGCTCGGCCATCCCCATGGCTCCGGCACCACTGGCCGACTGGTATGCCGACACATGAACCCGTTTCACATGCGAAAGACTTTCAAGTGCTTGCAAAGCAACCACCATCTGAATGGTAGTACAATTCGGATTGGCAATAATATTTCGTGGCGTATGCAGGGCATCTTCGGCATTTACTTCCGGAACCACCAAAGGCACATCCTTCTCCATACGGAAAGCGCTCGAATTATCAATCATCAAAGCGCCATATTTGGTAATAGTTGGGGCAAATTCCAGCGAAGTACTTCCTCCCGCCGAAACCAGGGCAATGTCAATGCCTTTAAAATCATCGTTATGTTTCAATTCCTTTACCGTGAGTTGCTTGCCTTTATAATCGTAAACTTTTCCGGCACTGCGTGCCGAACCAAATAATACCAATTCTTCAATAGGTAAACTACGTTCACCCAAAATGCTTAAAAACTCCTGGCCAACGGCTCCGCTGACTCCTACAATGGCAATTCTCATAAAATTCAATTATTTATTAAACGTTTCGATGATTTTTAATAACTTTCCAAAATTAGTAGCTTTCTGTGATTATTATACTACCATTATGAAAAAATTTACATTTTTATCCATAATTGGTGTTTTTACTTTTAATTGTTCGTTTTCGCAACTGCTTTCGTTCAATTTTAATGCAGAACCGTATGTAATAGCTTCATTTAGCGATGCACGACTTATTCCCTCATCCCTTCAGTTAAGCACCGGAACCATCGAAACCAACAGCAGCACCGGAACCTATTTTACCGACGAGCCCTACATCGAAGAAACCGGCGGCTGGGGAAGCACTTCCATCAATCAGGCAAAATACTTTTACCTTACCATTCAGGCCCTGCCGGGATACCAGTTTACCTGTACCGAAATTTCGCTCGATATTTATGCGACCAGTTCGGGTCCCTCGGCGCTTACCTTTTTGTTCGACACCCTTGAATTGGAAACCTGGGCGCTTCCCAACAGTTCGCTTGTGTCAGTCAGTCAAACCGTCCCCGTAATGGATGCGCAGACTTCCATAACGCTGAAAATTGCAGCCTGGTCCAATGGCTCGCGCGAAACCACCGGTTCAGGAACCTTACGTATCGATAACTTAATTATTAATGGCCTGGTAACCGAACTTCCTCCCATGGATTCAACAAGTACCCTTACGGCGGGCAACCTGGTAATTCCAAATATTGTTTCATCTTTAATGACCGGCGATTCCCTGCTTAAAATTATGGAACTACAGCTTACCGATTCCGCTTCGGGCGACGGGCAACCCACGCTTATCGACAGTATTTTTTTCAAAGCAAATGCTTACAATGAATTTGCCGATTGGAATTCTCTTATCGATCAGGCAATACTCCGGATTTCAGATTCTTCGGAAGAACTAAAAGCTGGAATTGATGCCCAAACCATTTGCTTTGTGCCTGAAAATCCTTTGGTGATAGACGAGGGAGCAGCAAACAGCCGGACTTTTAGTTTATTCATTTCATTCAAATCACCATTAGCAACTGCCGATGGAAAACACCTGGGTATATTTACCAATGCACAACAACTATTTTGTAATCCTTCGGGTTCGCAAATTAATTCGGGAATTGTAACAACCAATCCCGATAATTTGCTGATAGAAGTATTGGGAACCCAACTCAATGCGCAATTACCCGATGGAGTAGTTTTTAAAGATTCGCTTTTTACTATCAGCTTAACAGTGAGCGACGCTTTGGGTTCCATCGATTTAGACTGGGATTCACCCGTAATTATTTCAGCCTTAGCCGATGCCGGAGAACTGCAAAGCTCCGGAGCTTTGAACCGGAATTTTAATCAGGGTATGGTTACTTTTAATGATTTAAAATTTACGGCTACCGATACGTTGCTACTTTTGGTTCAGGCTGATAAGCTGGAACCTGCTTATTATACTTTATTTATTGGGTATCCTTTTTTCTCTGACAATTTTGAACAAAGCCTGCAAGCTCATTGGATTAACGAGCAGGAGTGGGAGCAAAGTCAGCTTGAACCCATAAATGGGAACTACTCATTAAAACATGCTGTGGCAAACCCCGATGGCCTCAGTTATATTTCAGCACCACACCTGTGCGATGGAATGAACAACGGTCGAATGGTTTGGCGTTTGGTATTGCGCAATGGTGATTTCGATCCCACTACTTCCAACCGCTTTTGGTATTTTCTGATGGCTAAGGATTCGAACCTTATTTCTCCTCAGAATGCGGGCTATGTGCTTGGCGTAAATTATACCGATAGCAACGATAGTCTTTCGTTGTGGCGATTGGATGCCTCAGGAAGCAAATACTTACTTATTCAATCGGCCTTGAATTGGGAAGCCAACGATGCGGTGGCCATTGAAGTGGTACGCGATGTTCCCGGAATCTGGCATCTGGGTTTTGCCCGGGGAACGGAGTTTTCTGACTTAACCTATGCAACTTCAGTATTTGATACTGTTTTTTGTGATTTACCATATCATGGTTTGGTTTTTCAATACAGTATAACCCGGGCAGGATTGCTTTGGGCCGACGATTTGACCTTCTTTCAAGTTAATACACCACCGGTTTTATTGGCGGCGAATGGGATCTCGAATACAGTTATAGAATTGGTATTTTCTGAAGCTTTACATCCCGATTTTATTGGTGATTTAAGCCATTATCAAGTGAGTTCAACTGTGCTAACTTCAATACCCATTGATTCGGCAGTTTTTAATTTGGAGCATCCCAATAAAGTACAGCTTTTTGTAAATGCCTTGCGAACCGATTCCTACCAGCTTACTGTGTCAGGTCTTGCTGATTTGGAAGGAGCAATTATGTCTTTGCAAAAAAAGCAATTTTCGTATCGGGTTCCTGCCAACAGGGGCGATGTGGTGATAAACGAAGTTTTGTTCGATTCGTATCCTGTGGTTGCATTACCCGATTACGATTACATCGAAATTTATAATCAGGCACAGGACCCCTTTTACCTGGGAAATTGGAAACTAGTTATTGATGGTTCCCTGCGGGTTTTGCCCGACACTATTATAAACCCAAATGAATATGTAATTATTGCCAGCAGTGCAGCGCTCGACTGGTACAGTGCATATGGGAAAAGCCTGTCAGCAATTACTACCACCTTGCTGACCAATACCGGAAAGCCCATTAAGCTGATTTCATCCGAAGGTAATTTAATTGACAGTATTTTTTATCAACCGGCATGGATAACCGATGAAAACAAACAAGACGGAGGCTGGTCGCTGGAGCGAATCGACCCGCAAAACCTTTGTGGAGCATCGGGAAACTGGACTGCCTCGATTAACGAAAACGGAGGAACTCCCGGAACGATTAATTCAGTTTATGCTACCAATACCGATTCGCTCGTACCTGTATTGCATCAGTTTAAACTGCTCTCAAATAATCAGGTAGCTTTTACTTTCTCTGAGGAAATAATGCTTGAAGTGCATCAACCCAATAGTTACTTTAATTTCTCGATAGATTCACTGAAAGTGGATTCGCTTTTTGTTGAAACCGGCAAACAAACGGTTTTTGCTTACCTGAACTATTCGGTTCCACAGGATACACTTTTTGAATTATCGATAAGTAATATTGCCGATTTATGTGGAAACACGTTAAATGACACTACGATTTCTTTTATTTACCATGTTCCCGAAGCCTTTGATGTGATAATAAATGAACTGATGGCCGATCCCAATCCGGAGGTTGGATTGCCTTCGACAATTTTCATCGAACTGTACAATCGAAGTCCCTGGCCTGTCCATCTGGATAAATGGAAATTGGAATACGGAACCTGGTATCGCGAATTAAGCGATTATGTTTTGCAAAGCAACAGCTACCTAATACTAAGTCCGGTGGGAACGGCGGCTGATTTTGAAACGTATGGTTCGGTGCTCGATGTATTGAGCAGTACCACTTTAACAAGTAGCGGAAAATTGTTGCAGTTAAAAGATACTACAGGAATGCTTATTGATGCGGTGGATTATCGTAAAAGCTGGTATCGCGATGCCGAGAAAGAAGAAGGAGGCTGGTCGCTCGAGCGGATTGATCCGAATAATTTATGCAGTGCTGCAGCCAATTGGAGAGCCAGTGAATCCAATTCCGGGGGAACTCCGGGAGCAGTGAACTCAGTTTTTGCATCAAATCCGGACACTGTGGCACCGGCCGTTCAATACATGAAAGTATTAGACCCTTACCGCTTGTACCTTGAATTTACCGAACCAATTCCCGGGGAAGTTTTAAACGACAAAAGCCATTATGTTTTGCATGGAACTTTGTTGCCTGTTTTAAGTGTGACCAATGAACCAACAGCGGTAGTGTTGGAATTGCCCCATGCTTTGATTCCGGGAAATAATTACACTTTAAAAGTCTGGCAACTAAGTGATTTGTGCGGAAACCCGATGAGCGACACCTTAATTCCCTTTATTTTTAATGATATTGAGCCCTACGATTTGGTAATCAGCGAGCTAATGATTGACGAAACTCACTCGGTTGGCTTACCGGAATATGAATACATTGAATTGTATAATCGGAGTACGAAAAAAATCCAACTGGAAAATTGGGAACTGGAACTTGCAGGTAAAATTAAAACCCTGCCTCGTTTTGAATTGCACCCACACACTTACCTGATTCTTTGCCACGAAAAAGCAACTCTGGAATTAAGTTCTTTTGGTGAAGTAGTTTCAATTGAGGGTTTTGTTTCCCTGCCAAATACTTCGGCTACCATTCTATTGCGCGATACCCTTCAGCAAGTAATTAGTGAATTATCTTACAGCATCAGTTGGTATAACGATGAGGAAAAAGATAAGGGCGGTTGGTCTCTGGAAGTAATTGATCCCAACAATACCTGCAGCGGTAAAAGCAATTGGAAAGCTTCGGTTAATCCCCGTGGAGGAACTCCCGGCACGACGAATTCTGTTAATGCGGTCCATATCGACACACTGGCTCCCTGCTTGATGCATGCATTCCCGGTATCGGAGCATAAAGTATGCCTTAACTTTTCGGAACCATTACCGGAGTTCGCATTGTTGAACCGCAGTCATTATAACCTTTCGGGGTTTGGACGACCTGATTATTTGCAGATAGATTCTCTGGATGCTTTCTCCGTGCATCTTGAATTTAGTGAAGCCTTTGAATCACAGAAAACCTATGAATTAACCATTAAGGATCTTTTTGATAATTGCGGAAATGCTATGAAGGATACTGCTGTAATTTTAACCTATTATCCACCCGCTTTGTACGATGTGGTAATTAACGAAATATTTGCATCACCAACTCCATCAGTGGGCCTTCCCGAAGCCGAATTCCTTGAATTATACAACCACTCAGGACACAATGTTTATGCAAATAACTGGCAGCTTACTGTGGGGACATCAACAAGGGATCTGCCTTTCTTTATACTACCTGCACAGGCTTATTTAATTCTTACCCGTTTAGGAAATGCGACATTATTTAGTTCCTATGGTCAGGTGCTTGAAGTCGAAAATTTACCCTTACTTCCAGCTTCGGGGAGCGTTTCCCTGTTAAGGAATACCGGTGAGTTTATTACTTCGGTCAGTTGGTCGTCCGATTGGTTTACCAGTGCATTTAAAGCCAATGGCGGTTACAGTCTCGAACGCATCGATGAAAATTGTCCGGATGAATCGGCATCAAACTGGCACGAAACCGAAGCAGTAACCGGAGGTACACCGGGTAAACGAAATTCGGTTTATAGGCCAAATCCCGACCAAACCGCACCTGATTTGCTCCGCGCTTTCCCGCTTAACGACTCCACTATTCGCATAACTTTTTCCGAACCCATGGATTGGTCTGCCTTTTCGCTCTCAGCATTTGAAGTAGCCGGGGAACCCGATTTATTTAAAACCCTTATTTTTACCGCACCTCATCTTAACCGTGTCGATGCAGTGCTGAATAAAAGCCTGCAACAGGGTGTGGAATACCAACTAAACCTGCATCAAACGCTGAGCGATTTGTCGGGAAATACGCTGCACCTGAACAGCACACGTTTTGCCCTGGCTTCAAACGCCCAACCAAACGATGTAGTTATTAACGAGGTCTTGTATAATCCCTTTTCCGGGGGAACTGATTTTGTTGAGTTGTACAACCGGAGTTCAAAAGTCATTAATCTAAAGCAGTTTTACCTGGCATCGCGCGACAACGCTTACAATTTACAACAAGTTAGAAATATTACCGACGACGGTGCGCTGCTTTTCCCCGACGATTATATGTTACTTTCGGCCGACAAAAACAAAGTGCTCTCATATTATTATTCGCCCGATGATCAGGCTTTTTATGATATGAGTTCTTTGCCAGGCTACCCAAACGATGCAGGAGTAGTAGTATTAATAGATACCAGTGCGGTGCTTATCGACGAATTTTCTTATACCGACAAGATGCAGTTCGGCTTATTGTCATCAACCAAAGGCGTAAGTCTGGAGCGTATCGACCCCAATCGTTCGGCATCTGAAAAAGCAAACTGGCATTCGGCTGCTGAAAATGTGGGCTGGGCAACTCCCGGCTACCGGAATTCGGTATTCAAACACATACCCGATTTCTCTGAACAAATAAAAGTGGAGCCCGAAGCTTTTTCGCCCGATAACGATGGCTACAACGACATGGTAAATTTGCATTATTCCTTCACAAGAGCGGGTTTTATGGCCAATGTACTTATATTTGACAAAGCAGGTCGCAAAATACGCACCCTGGCAAGTAACAACTTATTATCGCAAAGCGGTATCATCCCCTGGGATGGCTTAACCGATACGCAGCAAAAAGCCCCGGTGGGCATATATATTATTTATTTTGAGTTAATCGATTTGGATGGATCCCTACATCAATTCAGAAAAGTTTGCGTGCTTAGTGCCCGTTTGTAATTTAAGTATAAAAAAGCAAGCCACCAGGCAGTAGCCAAGTCAATGAACAATGGGCAATTAGCTATGAACAGTGAATAATTAATAGTGAAAAACTAAAAGAGAGTAGTGAATAACCCCGGAGGGGTTAGCGGTCGGTAGAAAAACGACCCTCCCTAAAAATGCGGTGCAAGCAGCAATTTGCCATGGAATGCTTTCGTATTATGCACCGTGAAAAACGGCAGGCTGCAATAGCAATCACTCGGCAGTTCACAGCCAAATCAGTGAAAAGTATCTAGTGAATAATGTGGCTGATTATTGGATCAAAGTCTTTAGTCTCATATCTTAAGTCTTAAGTCTTAAGTCTCATGTCTTTAGTCTAGAGTCTAACATCTAATGTCTAGTGTAAAGTAAAATATTTAAACGCTAACTAGTCGCTCCTTAATATAAAATCAACATACTGAATATTAACAGCATAAAGTTGAAAACTTATTGATTTAGTATGTCTGGATTTGCAAGGTTTATCGTAATTTACATAAAAAAGCTTGCAGATTATGA
>JBFXEW010000040.1:0-24859 GCA_050179685.1 Salinivirgaceae bacterium | reverse complement strand
GTAGGTAATTTTAATAACTACAACAACACCAATTATGTGGTTACCGGTAAAGACACCCGAAACAAAAAAGGAAAAGCCTATGCTTATTACTACTTCGATTTATTTGAGATTCGTCCATTAATCGATTGTAATGTGTGTGCCTGCGTGCCTAAAGGAATGGAAACCGTGGTTATCGATTCGTTTTATACCGGTGGTCTCGATCCCATAACCGGGCAACTGCACCAGATAAAGAACGACGGGGTAATTAGCCTGGGAATTTCAGGTGGTTCGCCTCCATATACCATCCTTTGGAGTAACGGGGTAAAGAACGTTCAAAAACTTACGAATCTACCAGCGGGAAGCTACACCTACGAAGTGAGCGACCAAAACAATTGCCGATCAAAAGGAACCATTGTTTTTAATCAGCCCAAAGCACCCGAAGATCCATTTACCGAAGGATTAAAGAATATTGAAGTGGGAGCAGCGCTGGTGTTGAATAATATCTTTTTTGAAACCGGAAAAAGTGTTTTGTTGCCCGAGTCGTACCTTGAGCTCGATAAAGTGGTTGAATTCCTGATGCTGGGAACAGTTAGTGAGATTGAAATAAGCGGCCATACCGACAGCGAAGGCTCCGATGCAACCAACGAGAAATTGAGTCAAAGCAGGGCTCAGGCCGTGGTCGATTACCTGGTTGGCAAAGGGGTTTCAAACGAAAAACTGCGTGCGGTGGGTTATGGCGAAAGCAAACCCATCGATACCAACCTTACCGCCGATGGAAGGTCAAAAAACCGTCGGGTAGAATTTCTGGTTCTTAAGAAATAAATTAACAAACTATGAAGCAAATAGTACTCCTAAGCATAAGTCTGGTATTGGTTAGCACCCTTTGGGCACAAAATCCCGACCGAATCATGTCGAACAATGTATTTAAAGGCATGGATGCCAGCGCCCAACAAGATATCGACGATCAGTTTGATAAAGCCCGCGAAGGATTTCTCAAACTCTTATCGAAAGAACCGGAAAACCCCATGGCCCTGTTTGGCTTGTCGGTGGTTTACGGTTACGACAATTATACGCGACGCGATTATTTTCAGGCCTGGCATTATTTTCAGAAAGCCGAAAAACTGGCGGCTAATTTTGATGCCGATGCCATTGCCGTGCTAAACGAATACTTTTTTAAGCAGGACAAACGCCGCCGGAACCGCCCCTTAAACAAAAACATGGAGTGGGAACGCGATTTGGTTGAAGAACGGCTCATAAAATTTGTTCGCGAAGAAAACCAGTTGGATCATGCCTTGCGTTTTATAAAAGAATTTCCCGATTCGCGCTATCTTGAAAATGTGGTACACATACGCAATTACATTGAGTTCCGTAAAGCCGAAAATACCGGTACAGTAGAAGCCTTTAACCAGTTTGTGGCTTCGTATCCCGATGCCGCCCAGGTTAAACTGGCTAAAGAATTAAGAAATCAGGTGGCATACAAACAAGCCCTGGCAAAGCAAAGCCTTTCGGCACTAAAAGCTTTCGTGCTTCAGTATCCCGATGCGGTTCAGGTTGAAGACGTGAAAAAACGAATGGGCGTAATGGCTTATGAAGAAGCGGCCAAATTACGCACCCTCGAAGCCATCGAGCAGTTCATGCGTGAATATCCCAACTCATCAAAAATGCCCGATGCCAAGATACTTCAGCGCCAATTGTTGTTTGAGTGGGCCCGTAAGGTTAATACCATCGATGCCTACAACCAGTTTGTGGCTTTGTATCCCGAAGGCGAAATGTATATCGATATTTTTAATCTGAAAGCCAAGGTTATGGGCGAAAGCCTGCTGATGGATTTTCCGATGGAAAACTACAAGTTTATTAAGGGATTCGATAACACCAAACAAAACGATTACGGTGGCGATATGGTCTTACGAAGCAATGGCGAAATACTGCTGATAGCCAATACCATTCAGGCCGATAAAACAAATTACGATACCTGGCTTTTGGGGCTCGATGCCGAGGGCAGCATGAAGTGGAATAAAATTCTGGGAAATGTTTACGACGACCAGGTAAACCGGGTACGGATTTCAGAAAACAATGAGATTTACGTTGCGGGAATTACCAATGCCATTAAAGACAGCATCAGGGGAAAAGGCTGGATTTTTAAACTCGACGCAAACGGAAAAAACAGCTATAACCGTACCCTGGAATGTTCTGAAGTAATGGATATGGCTGTTTATCCTGATGGAAGAGTTTTGGTGGGTGGTTATACTTACCATCCTGAAGATTCAAGCATAAGTCCTTATTTGTCGAAGATAAATGAGAACGGGCGAAAGCTTTGGGACCGCAGTTATACCCAGGGTGGAATTATTGGTGGTGTGGTTTTGCATCCCGATAATACAGCTTTTGTTGCCGGCGGAAGCTGGGTTTTTGCTATCGATGAGCAAGGATACCTGCAATGGGAAGTTTTATTAACCGAAGGGGAAAAAGCCAGTGCTGTAAATCTTGATGCAACGGGAAAGGTTGTTTTTGCCGGAACCGGCCCAAACGGAGGTTTTGCCATGGCTTACGACAGCCAGGGAAATAAGGTTTGGAATGCCACATTTGCACTCGATAGTACAGCCATACTCAATAAAATAACTCCCTTGGCCGATTTAAGCGTTATTTGTTCGGCCACTACTGCCGATAATTCGATACTTATGACTAAAATCGATCAGACCGGTAAAGTAGGTCAAACCAAAAAGTTTAGTTTACCTCAGGGGTTGCGCTTAAATGGTATTGAACCAGCCGGAGGAAACTTTGTAATGGTAAGTGCTACCCGTTTAGGCAGTAACCAGGATATTCTGGTGTTTAAACTCAGCCTGTAAATAAATTATGAACCCTTCACATGCTATTTAAAAACAACTGAATGAATTGGATAATTTTGGTAATAGCCGGTCTTTTTGAAACCGGCTTTGCTTTTTGTCTGGGTAAAGCAAAAGAAGCTTCAGGTACCCAGGCAGTGTATTGGTACTTGGGTTTTGCCCTGAGTTTAACAATTAGTATGGTTTTATTGGTTAAAGCTACCCAGCAATTGCCCATTGGAACTGCCTATGCTGTATGGACAGGCATTGGTGCGGTGGGTACGGTGTTGGTCGGAATAGTTGTTTTTAATGAACCGGCCGAATTTTGGAGGCTTTTCTTTATTACCACACTTATTGCATCGTTAATTGGGTTAAAAATAGTTAGTTCTTAATACGAATTGGCACAACCAATAATTGGTTGAAATGTTAACGCTATACAGTTATTTTAATGCTTAATTTTTTCTGTTTATGAAAATACCCTTTCTTATTATAGCATTCTTAATTCTTTTGGGCCGGGAGTCCGCGTTTTGCAGCAGGGAACAAGTGCATTCAAAAACCATAAAAGTAGGAGTGTACAACAATCCGCCCAAAGTGTTTTTGGATAAAAGAAATCAACCCAGCGGAATTTTTATAGACCTGCTTAGCGATTTGGCCGAAACAGAAAAATTGCATATTGAATATGTGAGTGGTACCTGGGCACAATTATTTGAGTTGTTGCAAAAGGGAGCCATTGATGTGATGCCCGATGTAGCTTTTTCTGAAGAGCGCGATTCGCTGTTTTTGTTTAGCATGCCGGTAATTAATTCGTGGTTACAGGTTTTTACCATGCACGAAACGGCCATTCATGTAATGCAGGATTTAAACAATAAAAGAGTAGGGGTTCTCAGGGGTTCTATTCAGGAAGACTTTTTAAACCAGACCTTATTGGATTTGGATGAACTCAATTTTGAATTAATAACTTTTAATGATTACGCCAGTTCAGCAGTTGCACTGAAAGAAAATAAAGTAGATGCTTTGGTAGCCAACCGCTTTTTTTACTTTTCCGACTTGTGTGATGCCGAAATAATGCCAACAGGACTCATTCTACAGTTAAACGATTTACACTTTGCTTTTGCAAAAACTGTTGACAGAAAGTTGATTAAACTATTTAATCAGCACATGTCAAATTTGAAAAACACTCCCGAATCGGCTTATTACAAATCGTTAAATAAATGGTTTACCAAAAAAACCAGTAACCTAATTCCCCGCTTTGTTTATTGGATATTAGCCGGAATTGCAGCTTTGCTGTTTCTGGTTACGGTGTTTGCCATTATTTTAAAGATGGGAATTACCTATAAAACCAAAGAACTACAACTTAAAAACAAGGAACTTTTAAAAGCCAAAGAAGCAGCAGAATCGAGTGATCGCCTGAAAACCATTTTTCTTCAGAACATGTCGCACGAAATCAGAACCCCCATGAGTGCCATTTTAGGTTTTTTAAGCCTGCTCGAAAAAAATGATTTGGAATCTGAAAAACGAAGTCAGTACCTCGATGTGATTCAGCAAAGTGGTCAGCGCCTGCTAAGCACTTTAAACGATATTATGGAAATATCGAAAATTGAAACCGGACAAAAATCAATAAATCCGGAACCGGTAAATGTAGTTGATACGCTAAAGTATTTGCACAAATTATTCAACAAACAAGTTAGCGATAAAAACCTTGGTTTTGAATTGGCCGAGCATATTGATACCAGTCGGGCAACGATTGAGACAGATAAGAATATGCTGGAAGGAATGCTAACAAACCTCATAAGCAATGCCCTAAAATTTACCGAAAAAGGCTCCATTACAATGGGTAATTACCTCGAAAATAAGGCACTGGTTTTTTATGTGAAAGATACCGGTATTGGTATTCCAAAAGACCGGCACGAAGCTATTTTTGATCGCTTTGTTCAGGCCGATTTAAACATGACCCGTTCACACGAGGGATCGGGACTGGGTTTGTCCATTGTTAAAGCCTACCTTACCATGCTTGGTGGCAACATTTGGCTTGAATCAACTCCCGGGTTAGGAAGTACTTTCTTTTTCTCAATACCTTATAAACCGCTATCGATTACATCAAAAATAATGGGAACAACAAATCCAATGGAACTTAAGTCGGATAAAAAAAATACCATTTTAATTGTTGAAGACGATCCCTACAACAGTTTGTTTATTAAAACCATTCTCGAAAATCCAAATATGGACTTTTTAAGTGCCGTAAATGGGATGGAAGCAGTTCAGATGGTGCAGGAACATCCTGAAATAAGCCTTGTGCTGATGGATTTAAAAATGCCTTTGTTAAACGGAATTGATGCAACCCGGAAAATCCGCGAATTCAATACCCGTATTCCCATTATTGCGCAAACAGCTTATGCCTTATCGGGTGATGACGAAAAAGCCCTGGAAGCAGGTTGTAACGACTATATTTCAAAACCTATCGACAAAGATGTTCTTATACAAGTAATTAATAAGTACCTGTAATGAAATGTAAATATTTGTGCAAAAAAGTGTACATTTAATTAACCAATACGAAGCCAAAATTAGGGATGAAAAAAAATCTGAATCAGGAAATACTGGCCATACTTAAGGAACTATCAGAACAATTTGATAAGGCGGTAGCAACATCGGTAAATCAAGTTACCACTGAACATTTTCAAAAGATTGAAAGTGTTTTAGCACAACTCGAAGCCATTAATCTTGATGCAAAAAAGAATCCCATTGAGCTTGGTCAGCAGATTTTGGCTTTTCATAAAAAGAATGCCGAAATCCTTGCCGGTTTTTTTGAAAGTCCAAAATCAAGCGTTTTTACCGATGAGCTTGTAAAGGAATTAAACCGAATCCGGATTCATTGCCTGAATAATAACCCGACAAAGTTTCCCGAAACATTTGGACGCAGCTATTTACTGAAGTGGAAAAAAAGTGCTTTTACTGAGCGATTTTTCTCTGGTTTAGAAAGCTCGTGGATTCGATTCAAACAGATTAATAACAGCTTAGCCAACATTTTACGCCGGATAACAAGGCAAAAATCCAAAGCCTTGGTTTTACCCCAAAGGGAAGTTTCGCTGGAGTTTTTGGTCGATTACCAGTTGTTTCCGATGTATTTGGAACATCTGTCTGAAAAAATTAATCGCTTACGAAGCGATTTGGCTATTCGCACCCTAAATGTCTTTCGGTACGAGAAACAAATTATTCAGAATAAGTATCAGGCTTTAGAAAACGATAAGCCTACTTTTGAAAGCGATAAGGATTTGATTATTAAAAGCATTCAGCCAGGTGATTTCTTCGACCAGAACCAGGCCCGCTTATTATCGCTCATTGAAAAAGAGGGAACCTGGTTAATAAAAACAAAAAAGAATACAAGGAGCAATAAGAAACGGATAAATGCAGCCAATTTTCAAATAGATAAAGCTGCTGAGCTCTGGCAGTACACGTTTTATACCCTTTACGAAGACTGGCGTTTCCGCGAAAACCTTTATCAGTATGTGGGAATGGTAAAACAGGCAAAGCTGAATGCCGAAAACCTGATGCGGAAAAAGATTGAAAGTACCCTGCTTACTGAGGTGGATGATTTGATTGCATACATTGAAGACTTAATTGAAAAACTTCCAAAACCCGAAGAAACCAGCCGCGATGCAATTCGTAGTTTTTTAAAAACACAGCTTTACCAGCTAAAGAAATCGGTTGTCAACAAAGAAGATGAGCAGGAAATAGCAGCCAATTCGGTTGAAGATATTCCCAATGTAATTCAAAAATTTGAATACGATATCGAAAATTATCTTGAATCCTTACCTGAAAAGGTGGTTGTGGTAAATTCGCCCGATTACCTTAAAGGAGTTAAGCAAAACGATTTGAATTACTTTTCGCCCGTTGAATATATTGAATTTGAATTATTACCGGCATTTTACAGCACCAATAAAAGCATCAAAAGCCAATTGACGCTGCACCTAAAGTATGTTTCAGCCCAATTTAAAGATTACGATCAGGTAATCGATTTTTATCTCGACACTTCAATTTCACTAACTGAAAACGAAACAGTTAGCGAAGAACAGATAATTGATGTTTTTAGCGAAGGTTTGCATCGTTTATTAAAAATTAATGAAAATGTAAAAAATTACCTTTCAAAATTTCTCGACGAAAGCCTTGTTGAAATTACCGAAAATTCCGACTTGCTTTTACAAAAGCTGGAATCGCTCGACGATAACGACAATATCTTCAGTATTTATATAAGACTATTACGTTCCAAAGCTTTGTCGGCATCCGAACGTAAAGGAAAGTTTGTTCTTGGCAAACTAAAAGAAGGTTTTGCTAAGGCAAGTGATTTTTATTTTGCTCAAAAAGAGCGTTTTAATAAGGAATATGTAAAACTAAAGCAACGGCTGCATATTGTAAAACCTCCGGCATTGGTTTCGTCCGAAATTTCGAATTACCTAATCGAGATTGAACGTAACATTAAAGCGCTTCCGGTTATTTACCAGCATTTGTTTCAGATAGCTCCAATCAGGGAGTTTAACCTGTTTTTATCGCGAACTGATGAAATTGAAAAGCTGTCGCATGCCTACAACGATTTTATTAAGGGAAACTATTCGGCTACTTTATTAATTGGCGAAAATGGAAGTGGAAAATCGTCATTAATGTATTATTTTTCAGAAACTTTTAAAACCAATTACCAGATAACATATTGTCCGGTTACCGAATTTTTTGTTTCCAGCGATGATTTCTTTCCTTTAATCGATCAGATTTTTCCCCATTGTGAAAGCTCCAATCCGGCTGAATTGGAGGCATATATTCAATCACTTTCTGAACCCCGAATTATAATTTTGGACGGAATTGAACGTCTTTTTTCGCGAAAAGTAAATGGTTTTGAATGCCTGCAGCAACTCTTGTCGCTAATCTTAAACTCAGGCTCCAAACTCTTGTGGATTTGTACCGTTTCGCAAACAGCTGCAAATTACCTGAATAAAACCATCAATTTATTCGATTATTTCGATCACAAAATAAAAATGCGTTCTTTAGAAAAAGAGGTCATTAAAAACATTGTGCTAAAGCGCAACTGGTTAAGCGGCTATCAGGTGGTTTATACCGAAACCAATCCCGGCAAAAAAAATAGCGGTAAGCTTAATAGCGAAGAATACAACCTGGTTCGTCAAAAACAACTCGAAGAAGTCTTTTTTACCGCCTTACACAAATTTGCCGACAGCAACATTAGTCTTTCGCTTTACTTCTGGCTCGAATCCATCGATTACATCGAAGACGAAACCATCTTTATTAAAGAACTATCGATACCTGATTTTAGTTTCCTCGAAAACCTGTCGTTAAATAAAGCTTATGCCTTATTGAATGTGGTTTTGCATGGTAAAATATCGGCTGAGCAGTTTGCTGAAATCAATCACCTGACTTACGACGAGAGCAAGCGGGTTCTTTCCATTATGAAAGAAGATTCAATTTTAATCTACCAGCAGGGTTGGTATTCGCTCAATGGTTTTTTATACCGTCATGTATTAAAGTTTTTAAAGAACAGAAATTTAATTCATTAGCCGAATGATAAATAAATGGCCTTATACCTTTTTTATGATGCTGCTGGTTTTATTTTCGTTTAAAGCCAACGGACAGCTAACTGAGGTTTTTAAACCCGATACAGTGCAACAAACCAACAATTTGGTGGCCGAGGTGAGTAGCAAAACGCAAACCTTTTCCGATTATTTTTCCCTGTCGAATATTATTATCAGCCTGATATTAATTGCCTTAACCTTTCTTTTTTTACGCATTATATCCGGCTTATTGACCATTTGGGCCGAGCGAAATACCAAACACCGCATTACCATAAAAGGTTTTATTCCAATAGTGCGTATTGTAATTTGGACAGGAACCATTTTATTTATTCTGGTTGCGGTATTTCAGCCACCCATGGCATCTTTATTGGCTGTTGGAGCTTCGGTAGGCGTTGCTGTTGGTTTTGCCGCCCAGGATTTGTTAAAGAATATTTTTGGTGGAATTATTATTCTTACCGATAAACCTTTTCAAATTGGCGATAAGGTACAGATTGGCGCTCATTATGGTGAAGTTACCGGAATCGGACTGCGTTCAACCCGCATCACCACTGCCGACGATAACCTGATAACCGTTCCCAATTCCGATATGATGAATCAGTCGGTTTCGAATGCCAACTCAGGCGAAGAAAACTGCCAGGTGGTTACCGAATTATACCTGCCCTTAACGGTGGATATTCAGAAAGTTAAAGCCACGGCTCTGGAAGCTGCCAGGGTTTCAAAATTTGTTTACCTGAATAAGCCGGTTGTAGTTTTATTCTTTCAGGAAAAGATGGAAAATAAAATTATGCTTAGAGTTAAAATTAAAGCCTACGTTAACGACATCAGGCATGAGTTTTCGTTTATCAGTGAACTTACTGAAGTGTTAACCCGCGAGTTTAAGCCGTATTACAAACAATCTAATTTAAGCATCCCAGGCAATGACAATTAATATGAAAACCATCAATCTTACAAATGACAAAAGCTGGCAAAAGCTGATGCGTGCCGGAGCATGGGCTGCAATAGCCGTAGTTGCTCTTATTCCTTTTCAGATTGCAATATTTGTTGTAAATCCGCCCCCTGAATCTGTAGCTGGCTTTTTTGAACTGTTTCAAAGAAACTGGTTTTTGGGTTTATTAAGCCTCGACTTGTTGTATATTTTGAATAATACCGTGTTGGCTCTTATGTATTTAGGGCTTTTTGCCGCTTTATGGCGCACCAATTTTGCAGGCGTTTTAGTTGCCGTATTATTAGGACTCATTGGAATTTGCACTTATTATTCTTCTGCTGTAGCTTTTGAGATGCTTATTATAAGTAAGCAGTATGCTATAGCTGAGACTCTTGAATTAAAACAGCAGTTTTTGGCGGCAGGCCAGGTATTGCTTGCCGTTTATAAAGGAAGTGCTTTCGATGTGTATTATGTACTAAATGCCATTACGCTTCTCGTAATTTCGCGAATTATGTTACTTTCATCAACCTTTAGCAGGTCGACGGCTATTTGGGGATTGCTTTCCGGATTCTTTATGCTCATTCCTTCAACTGCAGGTACTTTGGGTTTTGTTTTTTCATTAATCTCACTTGTACCCTGGATAGTCTTTGCTCTTTTGGTTGGCAGGCGACTTTTTAAGCTGAGTAATTCACTATCTGAATTTGCTGAATCAAACCCATAATAAAAACAAGATGATACATAAAACCCTGATTTGTTTATTGATGCTTTTTTTACCAGCTCTTAAAAATACGGCACAAAACATTGTGTCTGACCAGTGGAATGGACATCAATGTGCTGTTGTTTTAACTTACGACGATGGTTTGCATGTTCATTTAGATGAGGTAATTCCTTTGTTGGATTCTATGGATTTTAAAGCAACTTTTTATATTCCGGGCAATGCACCGGCACTGGACAATCGTTTGGTGGAATGGGCTGAGGCCGGCAAAAGCGGACATGAATTGGGAAATCACACCTTAAATCATCCCTGTGCTGGTAAATCGATGGGACGTTCCTGGGTGAATCCCGATTACGATTTGGACGATTACTCTGCAACTAAAATTATTGATGAAATAAAACTGGCCAATACCTTACTTAAAGCCATCGACGGAAAAAATCAGCGAACATTTGCCTATACCTGTGGTGATACCGGAATAGGTGGAGTTAGTTTTATTCCTGAAATAAAAAACAATTTTGTTGCCGGACGTAGCGTTGGTCCTAGTTTTGAATCGCTGGAAACAATCGATTTGTATCAGATAGGCGCTTTTATGGTTAATGGTGAAACGGGAAGTGAATTAATAAGCATGGTGCAGCAGGCCATGGAGAAAAAGGTTTTGCTGGTTTTTCTTTTTCACGGAGTGGGAGGCGAGCATAATATTAATGTTTCACTCGAAGCACATCGGCAGCTAATTCAGTTTTTAAAACAGCATGAAACAGAAATTTGGCTTGCACCTCTTGAGGAGCTGGCTGCATTTATCAATAACAGTCAAAACTAAACTTAAAATTCAAAACGTATATTTTATGAAGCAGGTAATTCTGGGGCTGATATTGGCCATCGCAATTATTAAATTGAATGCACAAAGCATTGTTACCGATAGACCCGACCAAACTGAATCGTCGGTAATTGTTCCGCAAAAATCGTTTCAAATTGAAAGCGGCGTTTTATTCGAAAACTACGAAAGTAATTCGTTTAAGCGGGCTGTATTGCCCACTGCTTTAGTTCGCTATGGAGTAAATCAGTATTTTGAGCTTCGTTTGTTTGAGCAATTGTAACATACCCGTATTGGTGATGTTACTGCTTTAAAATATGGGTTGAGCGATTTGGAATTGGGAGCCAAATTTCAATTACTAAACAAGGACGAAATAAACACCCGTATTGCATTGGTAACTCATGTTTTATTGCCAACCGGAGCCAGCCAGATATCGAACGATAAGTGGGGTTTAATAAATAAACTGGCGCTTTCGCATCAATTAAACAGTTTTATGGGACTGGGTTATAATTTGGGATACAGTTATTTGGGTTCAGGAAATGGCAATTTCCTTTATTCTGCATCCTTGGGTTTCAGTATTGCCGAAGGTTGGGGAACTTACCTTGAACTTTATGGGGTGGGAGTTGATTTTGAATCCTGGAATCTAAATTTTGATGCCGGACTTACCTATGCTCCAAAAAACAACCTTCAGTTCGATGCATCACTTGGCCGGGGAATGGATACCAACTGGTATTATTTTGCTCTGGGGATAAGTTGGAATATTAATGCTTACAAATAACTAACCGGTTTCTAGTACAGGTAAAGAAATAAAAAGCCTCAATAAAAATATTGTTTTACTGAGGCTTTTTCATTTTATCCGTAGTTGTGGCTCCTAATTAGGATTTAAAAAATAGGAGCGATCAATAAATAATTGCTGGCTCAGGGTTGAATCGTTAAATACGTTGCCCTGATTCTGAGATGAAATATAAACTTCTTCGTCAAGTGAGTTTAAACCTGCTTTTACTTCGATACTTGTATTGTTTTCGGTTTCAATAGTCAAACTGGAATTTATGACTAAATCACTGGTTTCGTATGTTTTATTAGCAAAGCTTTGTCCCGACAAACGACTGATGCGGTTTAAATAGGAGTGAACCGTGGCTGAGTCTGCCAGCTGTTGTTGAATGTACCATTTACCATCGGTTTTTTGTAATGAATACGATTCCCCGTTGCTTAAATTATATGATAAACGTAACCATTGTTCCGGATTTCCGCTAATTAAGTTTCGTTTACGAAAGGTGTCATTGCCCCGGTTTACCATCATGCTTAAGAAACCATCGACCGCATATACAATATCTTCGTTGTAAGGGCGAACATACGAAGTAATTATCATATTTTGCTGTTGATAGGGATTCGCGGTCTGACCTTGTGAATAAGTGAACTTACCCACCAGTAAATCGGTCAGGGTTTTCTTATCTGATTTGAGCACCACGCGGGTAGCCAGACTATCAGTAAGTTCAAATCCGGTCCAGCTTTGTTTTTGGGTACCTGCTATTCGTTTCGGTTTTAATTGGTGTAACTGACTTAAAAGTTCATCAATCAATTGATCATCAGCTGGAACCTGATCATTTTCAAGGTTTAACATCCATTGCTGGTTTACTTTATTCAGCGTAACTTTATCATTCTGTTTCCCCGAAAAAATTTCAATTCGATTGACTTTAGCGGTATCGGTTTCCACCACATAGGCCTTAAAAGAGCGTTGACCCTGTTTTTTTTCTTTTAAAGTGAGCCAGCCCAGTAACATTACCAATACGAGTAAGATAATGCTTATTTGCCGTATTTTCTTTTGTTTAAACATATGCTTCCTCCATTCTTTTGTAACGTAAATTGCGTTGCTGTTGTCCCCTGAGGATTCCAATAATAATAATCAGTAAAATGGGTAAAGAAAAATTCAGAATTTTTAAGAATTGTTTCCGGCTGTCTTCCATTTCGTCGATAGGACGCGATGTAACTCCTTTGGTTCTTAATGTAATCAATCCGGTATCGTCGCTTAAATAATCGATTGAATTTACCATTAAATTAATGTTATCGGGGTTTTGCTGACGGGCTTGTTGTCCAATTCCGTTAATGGCAAAATCGCCATCGGCAATTACCACCATCTTAGCATCCGGATTTCCATTAATAGTTCCCTCAAGCAAACCGGCAACTGGCAATTCAGCCAATGGAAAATCGTTTTGGTTCCAGTTTTTTTCTATATCAAAAAACAGGGGAGATGCCAGTGTTCCTGAATTCTCCGAAGTTAATAACAGTGGTGTAAAGCTTAGCAATGAATCGCCTGAAAATGAAAGGGTACTAACAAATTGTGTGAGCACTTGCTCCAGTCCTTTGGTAATTGCGTGTTCTGAAAAATTAGAAATAATAGGAATGTAAGGAAACTGTACCTGCGATTGAAAGGTGAAAAACCCCTGTTGTTGTTGAACTCCTACCGAAGCACACTTGGCATCAATCACAAAATTATTATCGATAGATAGTTTCTTTTTAGCCAGCCAGTTTTCGATTCCGGTATTTACCGTAAATCCACGGCGCTCCTGCAATTCCCCATCAACCCGATTGACTGCCACATAAAGCTTTCCTCCTTTTGCAATAAAATCATCAATGAGTGCAAGTTCCGATTCTGGAATGGAATCGGTGGGATTAACTATTGCCAGTGTTAAAATATCATCGAGCGCATTGGCATGTGTAGCCAGATTTATTGGCCTGGTTTGATACAATACCGATAATTCGGCCATAGCTTGCTGCATAGCCCGTAGTTCCGGTTCACCGTGGCCCTGCAAAAATCCGATAGTGGGTTTGTTTACAACGCTAAGTTTTTTAATGCCTGTCGATAAGGCGTATTCCATAGCGGTTCCAGGCTGCATAAAAGGAATAACTTCGCTTTGTTCACCTTTTTGAATTACGGCTCCCAAAAATGCTTTTTGCTGTTTAACCTGATCTTTTTCACGAACATTAATCAAAACAGGCTGTATGCCTTTGCTGGTAGCTTCCTGCTCCGTTGCTTCATCTTTATTTGGACTGATAAATTCGTACATCACGTTGTTTTTCGAGATATTTCGGTACTCAGTCAATAATTCCTTAAAATCGCGCTGTGTTTTAGCAATATCGGGTGGAAGATCTTCGGAAAAATACGCCGTTACTGTTACCGGCTCATCCAAACTACGTAAGATGTCTTTGGTAGCTTTGCTTAAGGTATAACGATTATCTTCGGTAAGATCGAGCCGGAGAAAAAGCTTATCCGACACGATATTCACCAGTATTAAAATCGCCATTACCAGAATAATATATAGTGAATTGCTTTTTGCTTTCATAACTTTTAACTTTTAGATCGATTACGAAGTTTTTGATTGGAGCGATTTTTCAGCTAAAAATACTCCGGCATAGGTTAGTGTTAAAAAGTAAACCAAATCTTTGGTGTCAATAACACCCCGGGTAATACTTTCAAAATGGGTATTCATGCTTAAATAATAAAAAACCTGACCCAAAACTCCACTAAAACCATTGGCTATTAAACCAAAGAGTATGTGAAAGAAAACGCCGATTATCAGGGCTAGTAAAGCACTAACTATTTGATTGTTTGTTAACGAACTGGCAAATAATCCAATGCCAATGTAAGCACTACTCATGAGCAGTAACCCAAAATAGCCGCTTATAATTGCCCCGTGATCTACATTTCCAATATTGGCAATAGTAATATAATACGGCAGGGTAAGCAATAAAGCAATGCCAACCAGAAGTAAAATTGCCAGGTATTTACCCCAAACTACCTGTTGGTGACTGATGGGTTTGGTAAGCAAAAGTTCAATGGTTCCTGAGCGCGTTTCTTCAGCAATGGAACGCATGGTTAACAGGGGCACGGCAATAAACAGTGTTAAATAGGCTACCTGAAAAAATACCTGCATCGATGCCTGTTGAATAAAAAACACATCGTTTCCGTAAATCCAGGTAAAAAAACCGCTGAATCCCAGAAATAGGGCCAATAAAATATAGGCCATCAGGGAATCAAAATGCGATTTCAATTCTTGTTTGGCTATAATCCATATCGATTTCATGCTACTTGTTTTAAATTTTAGATTGTTTTATTCGGCTAAAGCGTTTGTTATTTTCTGGTTAATTCCCTGAACACATCTTCCAGCTTGGTTTCAATGGGAGTAAGCTGCGTGAGTACCCAGTTATTGTCAACACAGAGTTTAAAAATATCGCGTTTGCTCGATTGTCCGGCTTTGCTTTGCACGTCGAGCACGGTACTATCCGGTTTTTTATCAACCATTGCTACCGATGGTAGGTCTTGCAGTTTTTGAATTACTTCGTTTATTTCGGCATCTTCAATCACAACTTTTACCAGTTCGTTTCCTTTTTCGGCCTGGCGTAGTTCCTGAGCGGTACCATTGGCTACTATTTTTCCTTTATTGATAATTAAGATGCGATCGCAGGTGGCTTCTACCTCGGCCAGAATATGAGAACTTAGAATTACCGTTTTTGAGCGCCCAATTTTCTTTATCAGTTCCCTGATTTCAACAATTTGATTGGGATCCAATCCGGTAGTTGGCTCATCCAAAATTAATACTTCCGGATCGTGAATCAGCGCTTGTGCCAGTCCAACCCGCTGCCGGTAACCTTTCGACAATTCGTTGATTCTTTTGTGTTTTTCGCCTTCCAGTCCACAAATTTGAACCATCTCAAGAATCCGTTCTTTAATCTTTTCTTTCCTAATGCCTTGCAATTCGGCCACGTAAGCTAAATAATCCAAAACCGGCATTTCCTGATAAAGCGGATTATGCTCAGGCAGGTAGCCAATTCGTTTCTTTAATTGTTCCTTGTCGGTCCAAATGGAGAAATTACCCACCGTAATATCTCCATCGCTTGGCGACAGGTATCCTGTGATGGCTTTCATGGTAGTGGTTTTTCCGGCTCCGTTTGGCCCGAGAAAACCAAGAATTTCGCCTGTTTTCACCTCGAACGAAATGTTATCGACCGCCCTTTGCGGACCATATCGTTTGCTAAGGTTTTTAACTACAATATCCATAACTCGCAAAAGTTTATTAAACAGTTAATTATTGATTCTAAAGTTTTTTATAATTGATAGTTGTAAAGTTTTGCAGGATGCAAATATAAGGAGCAAAGCCTTGTTGGTAAAGGTGCTGAGTGTTAAAGTTGTGTTAAAGTTGGGCAAAATACTTTTGCTTTGGAGCAAGCATTGGATGTTGTTCCATTAAAACTGATGAAAAAAAATAGAAGCACCTAATTTAAAAGGAGCCTTGTAGAAATGCAAAAACCGGGTTTTATCGGGATAAGTATTTTCCCACCAGTCCTAGAAATTTCTTTGTTTTAATCGGTTTGGCAATAAAGTCGTTGCAGCCTGCATCGAGAGCTCTTACCACGTCGTCGTACATGGCATAGGCTGTTTGCGCAATAATCGGGACTTTACTATTGAACTTCCTGATTTCGCGGGTTGCTTCATAGCCATTTATTCCGGGTAATTGAATGTCCATAAGTACTAAATCAAAATTGGCATTGGTTTTTAACAATTCAATAGCCTGGTGACCGGTTTCAGCCCGCGATAAATCCAACTCATATTTTTTAAGAATCTCGACCAATAATTGATAGTTCTCCTGCGTGTCTTCCACAATCAATACTTTTTTTCCTTTCCAGTCGGAATGCTGGTTATCAATTTTGGATTGAAGCAGCGATTTTTCAATTAAAGCCGGGTGGGTAAAACAGAAAGTAGAACCTGTTCCGGGTGACGACAGGCACCAAATAACACCATTCATCGATTCCACATACTTTTGTGCAATACTCAAGCCCAAACCCGCGTGATTCTCTTTATTCTGACTTACAAAAGGTTTAAAAATATTTTCGGTTTGTTCGGGTTCAATGCCCATTCCGGTGTCTTTAACAAGAAACACAATTTCGTTTTCGTTGTAAATGTCGTACCCAATTTCAATTTTTCCGGTTTCGGTAGCTTCCAGGGCATTTTCAAGTAGCAGTAATAAGGTACATTTTAACATCTTCTCGTCTGAAAAAACGGTGATTTCGTGTACCGGAAGAATTAAATTGGCTTGCAAATTATGTTGTTCAATGGTTTGACTGTGTTCATTAAAAAAGTTTTGCAATAACTTGTTTACCACTATGGTTTTAGGTTCCTGATGTTCCTGCAAATGCCCGTATTCGGCCCAATCGGCTATTTTTAATATGGGTTTCAGGCAAGTGCTGTTTTCGGAAACAGTTGGATTATTTTCACACAAAATATTGCACCATTCTCGTAGCTTTTGGGCAATCATCTGGTTTTCCTGAATAAGATTTAATTTTTCCTCGGTTAAATTACGCTCTACCTGTTTTATCTGGGTAATATCACGCGCAATATTCAATACCGAAACTACCGTACCTTCGTTCGATAATTCAGGAACCATATGAGCCTGAAATACTTTGGTTTCAGTAGCAGTCGGAATTCTGAATTCAAATTTCAGGGTGCGTCCGGTACGGAATACTTCCAAATGCATTTCTTCTAAAAACGAAATAAGCTCCGGATCCAAATCGAGTTCCAGGTTGTTGCTTCCAATTATCTGTGAAACAGGAATTCCTGTTAAACGCTCCAGGGTTTGATTGGTGTAGGAGTAGGTTAAATCTTTACTGTATCGGGTAATAATGTCGGGTGAGTTTTCGGCAAGCATCCGAAACTCAGACTGACTTTTACGTAAGGCTTGTTCAATTTTTTTTCTCGATGTAATATCGCTCGTAATAATGTAGGTGCTTTTTTTACCATCGGAACGACGTGTAATGGAATAATTACTTTTCAGGCATTTATCGTGTTGTTGCCGTGTGCTAATCCAGTATTCGATGCTGTGCGTGCCGTGGGGCAGGTGTTTTATTTTTTCCTTAAAGGTATTTAAACGTTCTTTTTCGTCAGCATGTGCCAGCGAGAATTCATCCATGTCGCGAAGGTCATCTTTTGTATATCCGGTAATCTGGCACATACTGGAATTGATAAACACCTTTTTGTCTTCATCAATAATTATAATTCCTTCGGCCACATTTTCAGCCATTTGCAGAAAACGGTATTCACTTTGACGGAGTGCTTCAACTACTTTTTGTTGGTTGCCAATATTTCGTTGAAAGGCTAAAACCTGAAAGTTCAGCTCGTTCGAAAAACAAAATATGGTGACTTCCGATGAGATGATAATGTCGTTTTTGGGTTTTATTTTGGCCAAAAAAATAGCACTTTCGGCTGTGGAAAGCGAATTGCAAAAATTGGCAAATTGTTCTGCAGAGTCAAATAAACCAATATCCACAGGATTTAGATTTTCAACTTCCGATTGGTTGTATTTGATTAGTTCAAGTCCGCTTTTATTAATTTTGCTTATTACCGGAGTGCCTGAGGGTTTTTTTGATTCAATTAAAAAAGCCGGTTGCTTAATGGCATTAAATAAGAATTCAAAATTCAATAAACCTGTAAGCTGATGGCTTTTATATAAAGCCAGTTCCTGTTCCAGTGCAATTATTTTTTGTTCCAAAGCATTATCCGATGCGCTCATAAATTTTCTTAGTTAAATAACAGTACTTTAGGATCGTTGTTGTGCAGGCAATAACCACGAAACATTCCGGTGGTATTGAATTGCATGCTGATATTTCCATTTTTGTCGATGCCAATAATTCCTCCTTCGCCACCCACTTGTTTCAGTTCACTTATCACATTTTTCGATGCAAGTTCCAGAGGTAAATTTAAATATTTCATTCGGGCAGCAATGTCGTAGGCCACCGTATAACGAATAAAAAATTCACCATGGCCGGTGGCCGATATGGCGCAGCTTGCATTATCGGCATAGGTTCCCGCACCAATTATGGGCGAATCGCCAACCCGTCCATAGCGTTTGTTGGTCATTCCTCCGGTCGATGTTCCTGCGGCCAGGTTTCCGTAAGAGTCGAGAACCACACAACCCACCGTGCCCATTTTTTTATCACCGGCATTTAAACTGCGTTGTAATCGGTTCCACTGTTTTTCAGTATAAAAATATTCGGGATCAACCAGTTCAATATTATTTTCTTTGGCAAAGGTTTCGGCACCTTTTCCGGTTAACAATACATGGTTTGAACTTACCATAACCTGATAAGCGGCTGTAATGGGGTTTTTAATGGTTTTTACCCCGGCAACAGCACCGGCATTTTTTGTATGGCCATCCATTATCGATGCATCCAGTTCGTTGGTTCCTTCATGGGTAAAAACGGCTCCTTTACCGGCATTAAACAAAGGAGAATCTTCTAAAACTTTAATTACCTGTATAACCACCTGCAGGGCCGAATCACCTTTATCTAAATTGCTAATTCCCAAAGCTAAGGCTTCGTATAACTTTGCTTTATATTGCGCCTGTTGTTCGCTGGGAATATCTTCGGGTAAAAAGTTTCCGGCACCTCCATGTATTACCAAACCATAATTGTATGTTTTTACGGTATCTGTGGGTTGAATGGCGTTTTCCTGGGCATAAAATGAACTGTTGTTCTTTAAAAAACGCACAAAAGGAACCAGAAGCAGGGGAATCAGCAGAAAACCCAAAATAAAAAAATAAGGTTTTGCATGTTTAAATTGAAAGTGGTTTGTCATAGTTGTTATCGTTTGTTACAAAAATAACAAAGTTCTGTTCCAATGAGCGTATTTATTAAGATTTTGGATTTTTAATCCAGAATTTATTCAAAATAACTTGTCTGCTTAGCTTTAATTGCTTCTATTTTTTGCTATACCTTTTGAAGGTTAATTATGTAAAACATTTCTTTCTTTTCATTGTTATTGAACTTAAATGCTCAAATTCAACAAAATAAATGAAAAATAATTCTGGTCTTGCACAAATGAATTTTTTAGAACTTAATTTGGTCAGTATATGCTAAAACCCAAATTTCGAAGTACCCTGTATACTTTATTATTCCTTGGTTTAACCGGTTTTGTCTCATGCACTTTTGAGAATGAAGAAAACTACTTTAACCCGGTTTGCGACACAACAGCTATAGTTTACAATGATTTGACCTACATTTTTACCGATGTATGTGCATCATGCCATGTTTCGGCAACTGAAACACCACGACCGGGAATTGTAATGAGTAATTACGAGCAGGTAAAAGCATCGATTCTTACGGGTAAAGTTTTACCGGCCATAAAGCATGAGGGGAATTATAAAATGCCAGCAGGACGTGCCAAATTATCGGATTGTGATATTGAAAAAGTTGAAGCCTGGATTAATGCCGGGATGCCTGAAAACTAAAGATGCATGAAAAAAGTATTGATTTTTGGACTGTTATGTTGTTTCTGGTTTATGAGCCAGTCGCAGGATTTAATGCAGCTGTTAGACGCTCAAAAACAGCAGGAAAGTGAAAAAATACCGGTTGAAGGAACTTTTAAAACAGTTCGATTAATTAATGGGTACACCACCGAAATTGCAGGGAAAACCGATTTGGTATTTTCAATTTCGCACCGCTTTGGCGAAGTTACTTCGGGTATTTACGAGTTTTATGGCATTGATGAATCGACCATTCGCTTTGGTTTTGAATACGGCTTATCGAACCGGATTTCGCTTGGACTTGGTCGAAGTAATTTTGATAAACTCTACGACGGTTTTATTAAACTTAAATTAATACAACAGGCTGTCGGAGGTTCACCGGTAACTTTAATGCTAATGGAAGGAATGGCCATAAAAACCATCGATTGGGTGAATCCTGATTTGGATTATCCTTTGAGTGCCCGTTTTTTCTATTCGCATGAGTTGTTTATTTCGCGAAAATTCAATCAGCAATTTTCTGCGCAAATTGTACCCGCTGTAGTACACCGGAACATGGTTAAAACCACCGACGAGCAGAATGTGGTTCCGGCTCTTGGAGTTGGGGCCAATTATACGGTGAATAAGTGGTTATCGCTTAGTGCCGAGTATTTTCATTTGTTGCCGGGAAATACAGCCGATAATTTTACCAATAGTTTAGCTATCGGAGTTGAAATGGAAACGGGTGGAGGACATGTTTTTCAGGTACATTTATCCAATTCGCATGGAATGACCGAAAAAGCTTTTATTGCCGAAACTACCAATAAATGGACCGATGGTGATATTCAGCTGGGATTTAATATTATTCGGGTTTTTCATCTTAAAAAACAGAAAAAGTAGAACCCGAGAATAAACTACTTCAATTAAATAAAACAAAGTAAAATACCATGAGAAAAGTTTTCATATTAATGGGTTTATTATTGATGCAATGGAGCGTTCAGGCACAAGAAGTGTTTCTGGTTAAAAAAAGTTTGGTGAAGTTTACCAGCGATGCACCGCTCGAAATGATTGAGGCACAAAGTACTAAAATGGAGGGTGCCATTAAAACCGACGACCGTTCTTTTGTTTTTCGTTCGCCTATGAATACCTTCGATGGCTTTAACAGTGCCTTGCAAAAAACGCATTTTAACACCAATTACCTGGAGACAGCCAGGCATCCTTATACCATTTTCGAAGGAAAAATTATTGAAGAAATTGATTTCAGCAAACCCGGAGCTTATATGGTTCGGGGAAAAGGTGTTTTTACCTGTCATGGTATTGAACAGGAACGGATAATAAAATGCAAATTGTTAATTTCCGAAAAATCTATTCAAATAACTTCCGATTTCACGGTGTTGCTCGACGATCACAATATTAAGATTCCCAGTGTGGTAAACCAAAAAATTGCCGAAGAAATTGTTATCTCGCTTAATTTAGAACTTGCTCCAAATAACTAACTATGCGTGTTTTTAAAAGCTTAATCTACCTTGTTTTATTGCTTCCTGTATGGGTTCAGGCGCAGTATCCGCGAATCGATTCCTACAAAATGCTTAAAAACCGCAAAGATATTGAGGTAAACACTCTATTTCAGTGCAATGATGGTTTTTTGTGGATTGGTACCAACGATGGGTTAATTCGTTTCGACGGTGTTGATTTTAAGCTTTATACCACTGCCGATAGTCTTTCTGATAATCAGGTTGTAAGCATAAATCAAGACTTTCAAGGAATTTTATGGATTGGTCATCAAAATGGAAGCATCACTTTATATAAGCAACAAAAATTTTTCCCATTCAATCCTGAAGAAGGATTATCGGCCAAACAAATTTCGTCCATTTTTATCGATAAGCAGGGAACAGTTTGGTTTTCAACCTTTGGCGAAGGGGTTTATTATTACAGCGGCGAAAACCGTAAACGAATATATAACTTAAATACCGACGAGGGTTTGCTCGATAATAATGTTTATACTATTGCTCAGGACAGTAGCGGTTTGTATTATTTTGGAACCGATTTTGGCATAAGTGTTTATAATGTTGAACAGAAAACGTTTACCAACGAAATTACCATGACCGATGGCCTGCCTGATAACATTGTTAAAAAGCTCGATGTAAGAGGAACAAAGTTATGGATTGGCATGGACGAAGGCGGAGTTTGTTGTCTGGATTTGAACTCACAGAAATTTGAGAAAATTAATCGTTGGGAATTTGGTTCGTTAAACAGTTTTATTTATTTGAATAACAACGAAATATGGGCCAGCACAAAACGAAATGGGATTGTTAAATGCATTTACGACGCAAATGGTAAGAGCTGGTATTCGGTTTATAATAAAGATATAGGTCTGGCGGATAATCGCACCAACACAATTTTCCTCGATCGCGAAGGAAATATTTGGTTTGGTACCCGCAAAGGATTATCGATACGAAGAAACAACAATATAGAGTTTCTCGATAATAAAGCAAATCTGGATATAAATAATGTATTTAGTATTACTTTCGATCTATCGGGAAAAATCTGGATTGCAGGACAGGAGGGACTTAATGTGCTTCAGCGCGACGAAATGGGAAAAATATATCAAACCAAACTATTTCAAAACTCCTCATTCGAACAGGCTACTTTTATTTCGCTTTACACCGATGTTAACGGTGATATTTGGGCAGGAACTTATGGCTATGGAGTTTTTAAAATTAATGCAACTGATTTTAGTTTTCAGCAGTTTAACTCTACAAATGGACTGGCAAACGATAATGTAATTGCAATTACCGGCGATACGAATAACCTCTGGATTTCGACACTTGGAGGTGGCTTGTCAAAGTACTGTTTTGCCTTAAATGAGCCTTGTTTTAAAACTTACCATATTGAAAATGGTTTAACATCAAACTACATCTATTCGGTTTTTATTGATTCTAAGTCAACACCCTGGGTAGCAACCGATGGCGGCGGTGTGTTTACCATTCAGGGTGATTCTGTAATTCCTTTTCAAAATTTCTTACTCGATTCCGTTGGCAAAATTGTTTATTCCATTATTGAAGATGGAAAGCAGCAAATGTGGTTTTCAATCGCCGATCAGGGGCTTGTACGCATCAACAGTGACACAACCATTCAATTACGCGAAACTGAAGGACTAAAATCGAATGTGGTTCAAAGTCTGGGTGTTAATGCGCAGGGCGATTTAATTGTTGCAAGCCATATGGGAATTCAACTGTTTTATATCGATAATGAAATGTTTGAATCGTACGGCGAAGCGGAGGGAGTTGCTTTTTTGGAACCCAATCTTAACGCTCAATATATCGATGTTCAGGGAAATTCGTGGATTGGTACTGCAAATGGAATTGTAAAGTTAAATGCAGCAGATAACTCACAATTTATTGAGCCCATAATTGCTTTAACCGATAAAAAACTATTTTTTAATTCACTAAATGGTACAAATAATCAGTTTAAATACAACCAAAATCATTTTACCTTTGAATACAATGCGTTTTGGTATAAAACATCCGAAGAACTGGCATATCGCTATCGTTTAACCGGATACGATTTTGGTTGGGGACCGGAAACCAACTCCAGAATGCAAACCTATTCCAATTTACCTCCGGGTTCTTATACTTTTAAAGTTGAAGTTAAGCATCCCAATGGAACCTGGATTGGCTCTGAGCAAGCGCAGTTTTCTTTTTCCATAAAACCTCCATTTTGGAAAACAGCCTGGTTTATTCTGAGTGCAATTATTTTGGCAGTTGTGGGTATTTATGTTTTTATTAAGTTAAGAACTTATAAGTTAATTAAAGACAAGGAGTTACTTGAAGATGAAGTGGTGAAACGAACGGCTGAAATTCAAAAACAAAAAGAAGAAATTGAAGCACAACGCGACGAGATTGAAGCGCAGCGTAATCATGTAATTGAACAACGCGATAAAATTGAAATTCAGAACCGCGATATTACGGCAAGTATTCATTACGCCAGTCGCATTCAGCAAGCTGTTTTACCACCAATTGAAAATTTTAATGATTTATTGGGTGAATCGTTGGTATTTTTTAAACCCCGGGATATCGTTAGTGGCGATTTTTATTACCTGAATGCCAAGAATAATTATGTTATTGTAGCTGCTGCCGATTGCACCGGACATGGAGTTCCCGGAGCTTTTATGAGTATTCTCGGTATTGCTTTGTTAAATCAGATAATTGGTAATAAAAATGGGGAATTCTCTGCTGCTGATATTTTGAACCAATTACGCTATGAGGTGAAGAAAGCCCTTAGGCAGACTGGAAAAGAAGGAGAAGCGAAAGACGGGATGGATATTTCGTTATGCGTGTTTAAGCGCGATACAGCTGTTTTACAATATGCTGGAGCTTTTAATCCATTATTACAAGTTCGTAATAAGCAGTTAATGCTTTATAAAGCCGATAAAATGCCCATTGGTGTTTTTATAAAAGAAGAAAATATGTTTACAAATCATAAGGTTGATATTTTACCGGGTGATATGTTGTATTTGTTTTCCGATGGATTCCAGGATCAGTTTGGTGGTGCTGCGAAACGTAAATTTTTGGCCAAGCGTTTAAAAGAACTTTTAATAGTTAATTCTGATTCTCCGGTTAACGAACAGTTACAAATACTGGAGCGTACCTTTGAGCAATGGAAAGGCGAATTAGCTCAGATTGACGATGTGCTGGTTATGGGAATTCGCGTATAGATTTCCTAAAAATTTAGCTCAATCTAAATTAAAACAATCAACTGATAATATATA
>JBFXEW010000039.1:0-26774 GCA_050179685.1 Salinivirgaceae bacterium | reverse complement strand
TATCTTGAGCATCATCGGGATAGGCCAAACACCAGCCATGAAAACTGGATAATAGAATAATGACAAAAAATTTCATTTTTTACCGCTTATTTAAAACTATGGATTTCCAATCCATAGTGGTTTATTGGCCTAGCACAAGCGGTTTAAATCAAAAATAAAAATGCCCTTGTTTGCAAATAATTTCATAGCTTTGGTTATCTGAAACAATTACTGTGAACCCAAACTGCACTACTAATAAAAATAAACGCACGACTTTACCTATAGTACCCCGATTTGGAAGGATAAAAGGAGGTGGGGTGCGTTTAGCTTGTAGGCGGTAATTTGGCGAAAGAACCCGAGAATTAGAATTGAAAATAGAATAACAAATTGATTTTTTATATTTGCTTCTGAAAAATTAATAGATATGAGAGCAACCTTAACAACAAAGAACCTTACAGAATTAAAACTTGACTTTGACAATCCTAGATTTGCAGAGCTCTATAGCGGTAGCGAAAAAGAGGACGAATTGATTGAATACCTATTATATAATGAATCAGCAGAAGATGTTGCAAAAGGAATATATAATGCAGGGGAGTTTTACCCAGATAGACCACTGTGGGTAATAAAAGAAAATGGACATTATTTAGTGAAGGATGGTAACCGAAGATGCGCAGCTGTTAAAGCCTTAAATCATCCATCAAAATATGGATTGAATTTTCCAAAGCATGAGTTTACAGAACTCCCAGTTCTTTTATACACAAAAGAAGAAGATATTAATACTCGCATCTTGCAAGAACACACCAACAGTTTATTTCGAGCGTGGGATAGAATTGCTAAAGCCATTGAAGTTTACAAAATGTATTCAACGGGCAGTTCTCTTGAACATATGAAAGAAATTGACACTCAACCTTCCCAATTAATTAAATTAGCAAGTTTCTATTATAGTGCTGTTAAAATTGGAGGAGATGACTTAAAGCAATTATTAAGGCGTGGTAGAGGGGAAACCGGAGGTAAAACTATAATCTTTGAACGTTTATTTAGTTTTTCAAAACAGTGTGGTTATTCATTTCATAACAAACCTTCATATAAAATAGATATTAAAAATAAGCCTCTGTTTGAAAGTTATATTAAAGCTTTAGTTCAGTATTTAAAAGTAAATCCAAAAACAAAAACTCAAGATGTTGATGAGCTGAAAGATAAATTCTTAAGCAAATTAAAACCATTTGGCTTCCCTCCCGAAAATAAGAATGAATCTAACACTCAACCCTCCCCCTCGGCTGCTAGTTCTACAAATAGTAGCATTGATACAAATACGCCACAAACTAATTCTAATAGTAATAATACAAGTCAAAACCCTTCAGGCCAAGGTAACCCAAACCCAACAACTCCGAATTCAACATCAACAAAGGATAGTAATAATGGGCAAAGCTCAGGGACAGCTAGACATAGTGTTAAACATAAACCAACCCTAAAAAGAAAACAAATACCTTCGGCTTTAAAGAAATTGATAGATGAATGCTATAGTTTGGATGAGAATATTTACGCAAATGCAAAAACAGCTTTAACGCGTGTTGCTCTTGAATGCACTTTAAAGTATGTAGTCGAGAATACCAATAAATCAAATGGTAAACCATTAAAAACTTCAAATCATTTTAACCTAGCATTTAAAAACAATAGAGGTATCGAACTACCCTATACCAATTTTGATACATTGAAAATAAAATTCACCGAATTAATAAAAGATGTAAGTGTAAAGAAAGCGTTTGAAGATTTTGATATTCAAAATCCACACCAAATAATACACAACTATAGAGTTGCTGCCGTACCTGCAAATGCGAAAGCTCTTTGTGATAACCTGATTGATTTATTAGAATTTATGTTACAAGAAGAAGCAAGTTTATTAAGTTCCTTAGATTCAAGCAAACTATAATTATGTTTTACTCTCCATTAAGATACCCTGGCGGAAAAAACAAGTTAGCTGGATTTATAGCCAAGATTTGCATTGATAATAAAATTGATGGTCATTATATTGAACCTTACTCTGGTGGTGCATCGGTAGCTCTCTACTTATTATTTGAGGGCTTTGTTAATAGGATAACTATAAACGATAAAGACAGGTCAATATATGCTTTTTGGCATTCAATTTTAAACAATACATCTGAGTTTTGCGAAAGAATAAGAGATGTTGAAGTTACAATTGAAGAATGGCGAAAACAAAGAGCGATTCAAGCTAATAAAGAAAAAGCTAATCTGATTGATCTGGGATTTTCAACGTTCTTTTTAAATAGAACAAATCGTTCAGGAATTATAAATGGGGGTCCTATTGGTGGCATTGAGCAGAAAGGAAATTATTTGATTGATTGTAGATTTAATAAAGTAGATTTGATTGATAGGATAAGATTGATTTCTTCAAGAAAAAAGGATATTAGATTGTATAAAAAAGATGCAATTAAACTTATTCGGCAAATTCAAAATGAATCAAATAATAGTAATGTCATATTTTATTTTGACCCACCATACTTTCTAAAAGCAAGTTCTTTATATTTAAACCATTACAAACCTGAAGACCATAAAGCTGTAAGTGACAGTATTAAAAATATTAAAAATATAAAATGGATTGTATCATATGATAATGTACCTGAGATAATGAGTCTATATTCAGAATGCCAAATGAAAGAATTCTCTTTTAAACACACAGCCTTTAAAGTTAGGACAGGAAAAGAAGTTCTGTTTTTCAGTAACTCCATTAAACAGCCTGAATTTGCAGATTATAACCCATTAAGATTTAAATTGGATAAAGAAAAAACTACCGCCAATATTTTGTATAAGTAATGGCAGTAGGTGTGCTAAATATCAAGGTTTGTAGCCTGATCAAACTGTGTAGCGATTTGACAGGAAAGAAGCCCACAATCGCCTACTTTGCATATACTAATCATTGCTAATTCGTATACTTTTTCCAAAATATATCTTTGGTGTTTTAAACGAATACAGAAAATATACTCAACTATTTTTTTTGCTGATGCAGGTGATTCCCGTTGTTTTGGAATTATTTCATATACGGTTAAAAAATCCGCCACTCATTTTACACGAAAAAACGGGAAAGCGGGTGCAACCACTACCCGCATAATTTGTAGTAACCCAACCTCCGGCGAACAGACACCGAAACTTGCTACTTTAGCTACCCGGACTTCCGTTACCGGGTTCGTTTAGTATGGTGGCCGCCAGTACCGCCAGCGAAAATACCGTATGTACGCCCAGTTTTTCCAGAATATTATGCCGGTGGGTCTTTACCGTGGCCGGACTGATAAATAACTGCCGGGCAATTTGCTTACCCGAGTACCCTTTGAATATCAGCCGGCAAATCTCTTTCTGACGATGAGTGAGCTGCAGGTAGCGGGTTCGCAATTCGCGTAGTCCGGTATCTTCGCTTGTAAGGGTAGGGCTAACCTGAGTCTGACTCAGGTCATTGGCCGGGAGCATCAGCCATAGTGTTTGGTAAGGGTAGCTGTCCGACCGGTTCGCTATTCGGGTACCTGTTCCAAACATTTCAAGCGTCTGATGCTGTTTATCGGGGTGCAAGCAGAAATGAATCCAGGGGGTGTGGTCTAAACCACCGGTAAGCAGCATTTTTTCGTAGTATTTCATTAGTTCGTGGTCACTGCTAAACACAAAACGGCTAATCCAATGTACATTCTGGCGCTTACGCAAGTCGGGTTCCCACTCCAATAACAGCTGGGCAGCCGTATTGACCCACAGCCTACAGCCGCTGCGCAGCCGGTGGTAATCGCGATAGTATTGTCGAAGAAACAGTAGCGGCAACTGGTTTAACAGGTTTTGGCTTTCGGGCAGGTAAATGCTGTCCGGGTGGCCCGCATGGAGCCAGGGTTGCGTAATCCTATCTGTGGTATAAGTGCCCATGGTTAATGGTTTGAGAAAGATTCACTTAGACGCAAGTTACAAAAAAAATAGAAATCAAAAAAAATGGACCCATAATTTACCACACGACCAGAGGCTGAGAGGCTGAATACCCTGAAAAAGAGTTTTCCGCAAAAAATACACCCCGGGATGTATGGTTTAGTCATTTGAATAAAAGTAGTATTGAATGTGAAAAATTTATCAGTCAACAAATAAAGCAAATGTTTTTGCATTCCCTCATAACGAAACAGGCCGGTGGTTTTCATCCAGGCAGCTTATTCAGGCAGCTTATTGGAGTCAATATTTTCGGTCTCGGGGCATCCACCGCCTGTTTCTTCCGAAATGCGTTTGGCCTGAAACAACCATACAGCAAAGGATTTGCCTTTATTTCAGGCCCACGCGAAAGTACTTTAGCTCAGGAGCTAACAAATAGTAATGTCAATAATACAAAAGACCGAATGCAACGATGCAGAACTTTGATTAAAATGATGCAGAACTCTGAATAAAATGATGCAGAACTTTGATTAAAATGATGCAGAACTCTGAGTAAAATGATGCAGAACTCTGAGCGAAATGATGCAGAAGTCTGAAAGCAATGATGCAGAAGTCTAAAATAAATGAACCGACATGCAATAAAAATGAAGCAAACAATACAATACACAAAGCACAATCTTAGCGATAAATAAACCCAAGTATTAACTAAAACTAATTGCCTATGGCGTTACAGTTTAATGTAATTGAGCGGATGAACCCGCTAACCAAAGAGAAAAAATGGTACGCTTCGACCCGTACAACCGGCAAGCGTGACCTGAAACATCTGAGTAAAGATTTGGCTGAGGTGAGTTCACTTTCGGCCGGCGATGTTCAAAACGTAATTGCTAACCTTATTGAACAAATTCCCAAATGGTTGATGGAAGGCATCAGTGTGAAGCTGGACGGTTTGGGAACTTTCAGGCTATCGCTGTCGAGCGAAGCTGCAGCAACCCGCGAGGAAGTTACAGCTAACAGCATCAAGGATATTTATGTTATTTTTGAGCCCGACAAAGAGATACGCGAAAAGGTAAAGAAAACCAAAGTCAATCCTGCTGTATAGGCATGAATGAACGCAGTAAAAAAAAGCCGGAACTTCGGGCCCTTTGCTTCAAAGGAATCCCGGGTTCCGGTTTTATTGTGCATAACAGCAGCCTAAACCTATGACTTTATTTCGTTGTCAATAAGGCCTGCCCATTTTTCGGCAAACTGAAGTTCACCACTCAATTGCATGTCCTCTTCCGAATCGTATAATAACCACCGGCTTTCGGCTTCCGCTTTTTTGCGGGGAATAAAGCGCAGGCCAACCTGCCCCAGGTACGACTGCTGGCTTCCGTTTTCGCCTACTGTTCGGCTTACTTTAAATACTTTACAAGCGGCTATGGCATGTAAATCGATGCTTTGAATTGCAGCATCCGACTGTTCGGGTTTGAGGTAAAAAAGCGCTTTGGCTTTTTGGTCCATTCCCATAATTATGCGTCCGCTAATTTCGTGCAGACTTATTTCTTTGTTTTGTGCCGATGCTCCAAGAGCCAGTTTTTGAAACCAAAGACGGGCTTTTTTCTTGCGACTGCGGGCTACTAATATAAAAGGTAAGATAGTGAGCGCTACCAATACAGCTCCTATCAGGCTTACACTTAAATCCATGTTTCTGATGTTTTAAATTTTGTACTAATCTTTTTCTAATGGGGCTTTGCATCGATAAAACAAACTCCTGTTGGCGTAATTGTAATGAATCGACTTTTTAGGCATGAAAACAGGCATCGCCGAAAGCAAAAATACAAGACTACCAATACCGGAATTTTATTCGATAAGCAGAGCCATCGGGCAGCAACCGTAGTTTAGTTGAGTAAACTAAAACAGGTTACGGTTATTTGCAGCTTAAACCAGGGGCTTTACCAGAAATAATGAAAAGGAAAAATACGGTCGGTGGCCGGGAATTGAATCAGGCGTATGCGGGCATTCCGCACGTAGCGCGTACTGTGTTGAACCAACATATAGTTGTTGGCTCTAATGCGTGCTTTTAATTCTTTAAACGATTCTTTTACTAAGGAAGGCGCCGTATAGTTCAGGCTTACAACGGAGGATTCGGCTTCGGGATTGTAATAAAGCAAAGGTAACGAAGCCGTATCCAGATAATGCGGATGCTCCCAATTGCTTTGGTTTTCCTCACCTGCTGTCAGATTTGCAGCAATGCGGGGGTTCAGGCCGGCGCATAAAAAATAAGCCAGCAATAAGATTCCTGAAAAACCGGTAAAATACCTTTGCTTTAACATGCGGGCAAAGTTAATCGGAATCGATGGATGTTGTAAAAATTTCGTTCACTTTATTTACGCCTTCCTGCGAATCGGACAAAACAATGAGCACATCGCCCGGTTCAATGTGGGTAGAACCATTGGGAGTAATGTACTGGTCGGCACGTTTTATCATGGCAATAATGGCCGATTTGGGAAAAGCCAGGTCAACTATTTTCCGGCCCACTGCATTACAATCGGGCGCAATGGTTATCTCACGCATGGCTTCTTTTGGGCTTTCCGACATAAACGATTCAAGCGGCGTGCGCATTTTCACCTTGTTGGGTAAGGCAACATGTAACCATCGGGCAACCACCGAAAGCGTGGTACCCTGGATAAGCACCGAGCTTACCGCTACAAAAAATACAATATTGAATATCATGGGTGCTTTGTCGATGCCCGCCAATAGGGGATAGGTGGCAAACACAATGGGAACAGCGCCGCGCAGACCTACCCACGAAATAAACACCCGCTTGCGCAGCTTCATCCTAAAAGGTAATAAACTTAAAAACACACCCAGCGGACGGGCCACCACAATAAGGAAAACCGAAATCAACAAGCCAATGCCTATCACCGGAAAAACCTGCGAGGGATTAACCAGTAGTCCCAGGGTAAGGAATAAAACAATCTGCATGAGCCAGGCCATCCCATCGTACATGCGGAGAATGGTTTTCTTATGAATTAAATCCTGGTTGCCCAGATACACCGCACAAATATAGACCGCTAAAAATCCGTTGCCGCCAACAAAATCGGTGGCCGAGAAGGTGATAAACATTAAAGCGATGACCAAAACCGGATAGAGTGCTTCAAAATCGAGGCGGATGCGGTTAATAACCAGCTTGCTTAGTTTGCCAAACAAAAAGCCCAGTAAACCGCCCAAAAGCATCTGCTGCAGAAACAAAGGAATCAGCGACCAGGCACTGGCATCGGGATTAAGCACCAGTCCCAGAAAAGCAATGGTGAGTACGTAGGCCATGGGGTCGTTACTTCCGCTCTCCAACTCAAGTGCCGGACGCAAAGGTGACTTTAGGGCCAGACTTTTTGAGCGAAGAATGGAAAACACCGCTGCCGCATCGGTCGACGAGATGATGGAACCCAGCAGCAGGCTCTCATAGATGGTAAAATCGGTTATGGCCCACACAAAAATTCCCAGACCTCCAGCTGTAAACAATACGCCAAAGGTAGACAGCGACATGCCATGCCAAAGCACCGGCTTAACCGTGCTCCAGTTGGTGTCGAGTCCGCCGGAAAACAGGATGAAATTCAGCGAAACAATACCAATGAATTGTGCAATCGACGGGTCGTCGAAGTGAATGCCTCCGATACCTTCGGAGCCGGCCAGCATGCCAACGCTCAGGAATAATATCAAAGTGGGAACCCCAAAACGGTACGAAGTTTTTCCGGCAACAATGCTCAGAAATAACAATATCGATCCGACGAATAAAATATTTTCAATGGTTAAACTCATGCTTTGTTTAGCTGATTTGTTGAAACATCGCTCCGGATATTCCGGTGCGGGTACACAAAAATACAGGAATTATTTGGGCAAACGAATGTTGATGGCGAATTGTTCGCAGTCAGATAAAAAAAAGCATGATAAAAGGTATAGCCTCCACAGGCAACATGCAATTTTGCATCAACGATTTGTTGAACCCGAAGCATGGGTTCCCGCAACCCTAACCACCAAGCAGAAGTTGTCCCAAAAGTAATTCACCTTACCCAAAAACTTACAAAATAGAAGAAAACTTCAAAAAGGAACGCTCCTGCCTGGCCGGCAGACAGGAATGACGCGGATTATGACTGATTTTCGCAGATCTTATCAGCGTAAATCAGTTTTTTCAGCGTTATCCGCGTTCTATCTCTATTAATTTGAAAGTAGATGGTTTAAATCTTTTGCTTTTTAGACAGCCTCATAAACTAAGCAAACGTATTTTGTAGGTTGCAACTACGGCTATTATAGTTAAACCCTGCGGGTTTTTACCCTAGCCCTGGAATGACAGGAGATTCCAATCCTGGCCCAAACTAACACGAAGGATTGTACCAATAGTAACCACAGGAAAAACCTGCAAACTCCAAGGGATTAACCTACAAATAAAACCATGGAATACCCTATCCCGAAGGGATAGAACAACAATAGCCGTAGGTAGCACCTACGGTAAATGCAACACCAATACAGCCGAACCCCTGATAAGGGGTTTAATTTTGCATCAACAGATTGTTGAACCCGTTTTACGGGTTCCCGCAATCTCAACCATACAACTCCGTAGGTTTCACCTACGGCTATTATAGTTAAACCCTGCGGGTTTTTACCCTAGCCCTGGAATGACAGAAGATTCCAATCCTGGCCCAAACTAACACGAAGGATTGTACCAATAGTAACCACAGGAAAAACCTGCAAACTCCAAGGGATTAACCTACAAATAAAACCATGGAATACCCTATCCCGAAGGGATAGAACAACAATAGCCGTAGGTAGCACCTACGGTAAATGCAACACCAATATAACAGAACCCCTGATAAGGGGTTCAATTTTGCATCAATGGATTATTGAACCCTTTTCAAGGGTTCCCGAGACCCTATCCACCAAACACCGTAGGTTTCACCTACGGCTATTATAGTTAAACCCTGCGGGTTTCCCGGCAAACTCATAAGGATATCAAACAAAAAATAATCCCAAAACACAAACCATCTAAGCGAAGTGCATTGACCCATGGTTTAACGCAGGAAACAATACCATGGAATACCCTATTCCGAAGGGATAGAACAACAATAGCCGTAGGTAGCACCTACGGTAAACGAAACGCCAATATATCAGAACCCCTGAACAGGGGTTCAATTTTGCATCAACAGATTATTGAACCCAAAGCATGGATTCCCGCAACCCTGACCACCAAGCAGAAGTTGTCCCAAAAGTAATTCACCTTACCCAAAAACTTACAAAATAGAAGAAAACTTCAAAAAGGAACGCTCCTGCCTGGCCGGCAGACAGGAATGACGCGGATTATGACTGATTTTCGCAGATCTTATCAGCGTAAATCAGTTTTTTCAGCGTTATCCGCGTTCTATCTCTATTAATTTGAAAGTAGATGGTTTAAATCTTTTGCTTTTTAGACAGCCTCATAAACTAAGCAAACGTATTCCGTAGGTTGCAACTACGGCTATTATAGTTAAAACCTAGGGGTTTCCCGGCAAACTCATAAGAATATCAAATAAAAAACAATCCCAAAACACAAACCATTTAAGCGAAGTGTTTTGACCCATGGTTTAACGCAGGAAACAATACCATGGAATACCCTATTCCGAAGGGATAGAACAACAATAGCCGTAGGTAGCACCTACGGTAAACGAAACGCCAATATTGCAGAACCCCTGAACAGGGGTTCAATTTATTGAATGATACTTCCTAAACAAATAAATTGATTCCTGTTTTTTTCTTTTTGTTGATTTGCTGGGAAAGGCTTTAAAATCAAATATCACCCGGTTTCGCTGATGCGTTTTAAACGGTCGTAACCCAGAATCTTAAAGTTACTGCCATCGAGTTGAATCAATGTTTCTTCTTTAAACTTCTTTAAAATACGTACTACCGTTTCAAGACTAATGCCCGATAATTCGGCCAGGTCTTTTCGGGTGAGATTTAATTCAAACTCATGACTAAAAAAGATGCGATCGGCCAGGCAGATAAGAATGTCGGCTAAGCGTCCGTAGCTTTGTTTGTGAGTTAAGCAGAAAAAGCGTCCGTTAATCTGAATGCTGTTCGAGATAAGAATATTGATAACACCTTTGGCAAAAGCCGGGTTTTTTACCAACAATTCGTTAAAGAAGTTTATATCCACCTGTTTTACCTCCGAATCGACATAAGCCATAGCCGAATACTGAAAGGTATTGTTCTCGTCGTTAAGCGACGAGATGCCCAACAGGTTTCCCGGTGGAATAATTTTCAGGACCAGCGAGTTTTGGCCGTTATCGAGGTAAACTTTGGCCAAACCCTTCTGAATATAAAGTACATGTGAAGCAAATCCTCCCTGCTTACAAATTACCTCACCTTTGTTGTATTTAATTACTACCGATTTGGAATCCAGTTGTTTCTTTTCCTCTTCAGTCAGTTTGGTAAAACAGTCGCAGTGGTTGGTACTGATGGTACATCCTGAAAGTTGGTTTATGCTCATGTTTGTAATTCTTATTTTAACGCAATGCAAAGATACGAAAGTTCGTCAATTTTCATTGACATGGATCAATAATCGATGCTGTCATAAAGCAACTTTATCAAGTATTCATGACTAAGTCTATTTTTTTTTTGAACCATCCAAATATTCAATCTTTAGCAAAGATTTAAACACATAAAATACACTCAAATGATACACAAAAATAGATTCGTCAACTTACTGTTAATCTGCTTAATTGCAGGTTTTGCTGCTTGTACGAACCATCCTATGATTACAGGAGAAGCAGAACAAACTTCGCAATGCGAAGCCTGCCATACCAACTACGATTTATTAAAGCAGGTTTATTCGCCCGATACCGCAGCTCCTGCCGGAGGATGTGGAGGTGAAGCTCCCCACTACGAACCTTACGACAGGGTGTTTATGGGCGGAGCCGGTTATGAGGCTTATAAAAACTCAGGACACTACAGCATTGGCTGTGTGGGTTGTCACAACGGTGACGAAAATGAGTCGGATAAAACCCTGGCTCACAGCGGCGATTTCATCAGTCATCCTTCGGCCAAAGCCGATGAAAAATGTGCTACTTGCCATCAGTACATTGTAGAGAATTTTGAGACCAGTCTGCACAATGGAACCGGACAAAAGCGAAAAGTTGCCATGCGCAGTGGTTTAAGCGGCGCCGAGGATTTCGATAAACTACCGGCTCATCAAATTGAGGGTTATAATGCCAACTGTGCAACCTGCCACGGTACCTGCGGAAACTGCCATGTGGTTCGTCCTCCCATTGGTGGTGGCGGATTAGCCAACGGACACAATTTCAGAAAAACACCCGATATGATTAATACCTGCGTTACCTGTCATACTTCACGTGGTGGACACGCTTACCTGGGAGTTGCCGCCGGAACCAAACCCGATGTGCATTTGAGCACTGCCGGATATACCTGTTTGGATTGTCACTCGGGAGGCGAGATGCATGGAAACGGAATCCCTGTAGACCAGCGTTATGCTTATTCCCGTCTGCCCGAATGCGACAATTGCCATACCGGTATCGAGGAATCAAACAGCTATCATGCCAAACACTATACCGATTTTAACTGTCAGGTATGCCACTCACAGGACTACAACAACTGCGGAAGCTGCCACGTCCACGGCGAAGGAGCACGTGTTCCTTCTTACTTAGGCTTTAAAATTGCAGCCAATCCAATTCCTGACATTAAAAAGGATTTCGACCTTACCCTGGTTCGCAGAACCCTGGGAGCTCCGGATAACTTTGCTTTGTATGGTGTTGAAGCCTATGCCAATTTCGATGTATTACCAACTTATTATTATACCAGTCCTCACAACATCATGCGCTGGACCTCGCGTACCATGGTTTCTGAAGGAGCAGGATGTGCTACCAGTTGCCACGTGCGAAACGAAGATGGTGTGCTGATTAATAAGGAACTTTACCTGTTCAACGACGACTTGCTCGATTGGGAAAAAGGAGCAACCGGCCACATAACTGTTGACGATAAGTTGCCCGACAGTTGGTTAAACTAAATAACATACAAAAACACATTTATTAATTAAACCAATATCAATAGTTCAAATTATGAAAAAATTAAATCTTTTATTATTCGGATTTCTATTCGCCATTCTATTTGTAAACACTTCGTGCGAAAAAGATGAAACCACCAAGGTAAACGAAGCTGAAGTATTGGCTACCTATCTTGAGACTACCGATTATGTGAACACTTACATGCCTTCAATTATTTCAGCTACCGATGTAAATTCAGGTAACCTTGTGGGCAGTGTTTATATTATCGACATTCGTGCGGCTGCCGATTTTGCCAATGGACACATAGCCAATGCGGTTAATGTTACTTTTGGTGACCTGTTGAATCATATGGAATCAACCGACTTAAGCAATTACGAAAAAGTAGCCATTGTTTGCTATTCAGGACAAACTGCTGCTTATGGTGCTTCGTTGCTTCGTTTGGCTGGCTACGATAAGGTATTTTCAATGGCTTTTGGAATGAGCTCATGGCACGCTGATTTTGCCGGTAGCTGGAACAATAATATTGGTAACGCACAGGGAGCCTTATTTGTAACCGATGAGGCACCTAAAGGCGCTGCCGGTGAATTACCTGAGTTAGCTACTGGTAAAAGTACCGGTGAAGAGATTCTTGCAGCCCGCGTAGCTACTTTGTTTACCGAAGGTTTCGACCCTGCAAAAACAACCAACGCAACGGTTTTTGGTGCTTTGGAATCGAACTACATTGTGAACTACTGGCCAGCTAATCACTATGCTTTAGGCCACATTCCCGGAGCTATTCAATATACTCCCAAAGAGTCGATGAAACTGGCTGCCGACTTAAAAACCTTACCAACCGACAAACCCGTAGTTGTATATTGCTATACCGGACAAACCAGTGCTTACCTGGCTGCTTACCTTCGCTTGTTAGGTTACGATGCCAAATCGCTGTTGTTTGGAACCAATGGCATGTGGTACAACAATATGGTTGAAAACTCAATGACAGTTTTCAATGAAGCCAAAATCATGGGATACGATTACGTTCAATAAGTAATAGGGTTAATTATATACCAGGCCGCTCTGATTCTATATTGGAGCGGCTTTTTTTAGTTAGTTTTCACACACACTCCGGCAATTATTTTTACTCCCTTCGGATAACTTAATCCGAAACTTCTGCATAACATATTTTTAGGAGAAAACATTTTTGGGAAGCTTAGTGTTAAGTTCTAATTTCGTATCGCTAAACCTAAACACTAAACTATGGAATTTACAAACGACGAAATTCGCTACCTGAAACTATTAGCGAAGCAATACCCGTCGATACAAAAAGCCAGTACCGAGATAATTAACCTGAGTGCAATCTTAAGTCTTCCGAAAGGAACCGAACATTTCCTCAGCGATTTGCATGGCGAATATGAGGCATTCACCCATCTTATAAATAATGCATCGGGCGTGGTGCGCCGTAAAATAAACGACATTTTTCGCGACTCGCTGCGTGAATCAGAAAAAAACAGTCTGGCTACCCTAATTTATTATCCCGACGAAAAACTCAAATGGATTATGCGCCGGGAGCCTGAAATGGAAGAATGGTTTAAACTTACCCTCCACAGGTTAATAAAGGTGTGTCGTTCGGTTTCGTCGAAATATACCCGCTCAAAAGTGCGTAAAGCCTTACCCAAAGATTTTGCTTATGTAATCGAAGAGTTATTGCATGAGGACGAAAACCTGCTGAACAAACAACACTATTACGACGGCATTATCGAAACTATTATAAGTACCAACCGGGCCAAAGAGTTTATTATTGAGTTGTGTGTACTGATTCGGAAACTAACCATCGACCGGCTGCATATTGTGGGCGACATCTTCGATCGCGGACCGCATCCCGATTTGATTATCGAAAGCCTGATGACCTACAACGATATTGACATTCAGTGGGGAAACCACGATATAGTCTGGATGGGCGCTGCCCTGGGTTCCATGCCGCTTATTGCAACGCTCTTACGGATTGCTGCACGTTACGACAATCTGGATACCGTTGAAGATGCTTACGGTATTAACCTGATTCCTTTGGCCACTTTTGCCATGCAAACGTACAAAGACGACCCCTGCACACCGTTTAAACCCAAATTATCGGGCGAGCGTAGTTACCACGACGACGAAATTTATATGGTGGCCCAGATGCATAAAGCCATATCCATCATCCAGTTTAAACTGGAAGGGCAATTGATAAAACGCCGGCCCGACTTTAAGATGGACGATCGTTTGTTGTTGGAACAGCTGGATTTGCAGAAAGGAACCGTTAAAATCGGACGCAAAACCTATCCTTTGAACGACACCAATTTTCCGACCATCGATCCGGCCGATCCGTATCGTTTAACGCCGCAGGAACAGGAAGTAATGGAGCGAATCAGAACCTCTTTCACAAAGAGTCAAAAACTACAGAAACACCTGAAGTTTTTAATAAATAAAGGGAGCATGTACCTAAAGTACAATGCTAACCTGCTTTACCACGGATGCATCCCCATGACACCCGAAGGGGAATTTAAACGCGTGAAGATTGAAGGTTCCTATTATTCCGGCAGAGCGCTGCTCGATAAATTCGACGAAATTGTACGCCAATGCTATTACTACCGTAACAATACCGGCGACGACAGTGTAGGCCTCGATTACATGTACTACCTGTGGCCGGGACCCGATTCACCGCTTTTTGGCAAAACCAAGATGGCTACTTTTGAACGCTATTTTATCAGCGATAAAGAAACCCATGTGGAAGAAAAAAATGCCTACTTTACCCTGCGCGATCAGGAAGATCTAAGTCTGAAAATACTGAAAGAGTTTGGACTCGAAAGCCGAGAATCGCGCATAGTTAATGGTCATGTTCCGGTTAAACTTAAAAAAGGCGAAGACCCGGTAAAAGGCAACGGACGCATGATTGTTATAGATGGGGGAATGGCCAAAGCCTACCAGCCCGAAACAGGAATAGCCGGTTACACTTTAATTTATAATTCCTACGGATTGATGCTGGCTGCTCATGAGCCTTTTGAGTCGCGGCAAAAAGCCATTGAAGAAGAGGTTGATATTATTTCCGATTCCCGTATACTCGAAAAATCGAACGTGCGAAAGCGTGTAGGCGATACCGACATTGGTTTCAAATTACGCAAGGAAATTGACGACCTGGAAAAACTCCTGGTAGCTTTCCGTAAGGGCTATATCCGTGAAAAGAACGGGGATTAAAACCGATGGCTGAAATACATGGTATTAAATTGTTCCAAATAGTTCTTCGAGGGCTTTAACGCGGTAGTTAAATATTTTATTGAGTTGCTGTTTTATAAAAAGCCGGTTAGCCAGTGCTCCAATAAAACCCAGTGGAGGGCTGTAGGTAACAATGTCGGTCATTAGCACCCCTTTTTCATGATGCTTAAGGTGGTGCTCATGATGCCACATGGCATAAGGGCCAATGCGCTGTTCGTCGACAAAGTAGCGCTCTTTTTCAACAGCCGTTATTTCGGTCACCCAGGTAGTTTTATATGCCGGCAGGGGCTTAACTTTATAAGCGATAATCATGCCCGGGTAAATTTGTTCATTGGCGGGCTGGTTGGTTATTTCGAAGCCCATATACGGAGGCGTAATTTTCTTCAGGTTTTCGGGTTTCGAAATAAAGTCCCAGATATCGTTGAGACTTGCAGGAATAATTTGTTCCCTTTTAAATTGATAAAATGCCATGTTATGCGCTTATTTTGTTCATGAGTCCTTTAAAAATAAATGAGTGAAAAGGTAGTACAGAATACCAGTACAGGCGTCCCCATAAGCCTAAAGGGCGAAAGGTTGCCGTTTGTATGTATCGATTGTTTTCTATTTTAAAATCGAGCCAGGCTTCGCCCGGAAGTTTCATTTCAGCATAAAGCAACAGGCGTTGTTCTTTTTTGTTGGCATATAAAACGCGCCAAAAATCGAGCGATTCGCCGGCTTTAATGTCTTCAGAACTTCTGCGGCCGCGCCGAATGCCGACTCCTCCAAATAGTTTATCGATAAAACCCCTTAAATTCCAAAGCCAATTGGCATAATACCAACCGTTTTTTCCTCCAATACTCCAAATCTTGTCCATGGCTTTAGCCGGATCTTTTAGTTCACAGGTTTTTATATCGAAATAGCAACCGTTGACGGGAACTTTTATCAGTTGCGAAATACCGCTGGTAAGTGTTTTCCCCGATAGGGCATCGGTCCAGCTTGAAAGTACTTCCTGCTGTTCAATTTTGTCAAAAGCCAGCCTTATGGCATCTTCGTAACTTATAATCGGGCTGTCCACAATTTTTTCGATGTCGTTGTTTTGACAAACCACTTCAACTTTCATGCTGTTTACCAGATTTACAGCCAGTTTGTAGCTGGTTGAGGTAACAAAGTACAGCCAATACGACGATAGTATTGGTGTCATTATCGGAATCGTAAAAATATAGCGGCGCAGACCCCGAATTTCTGCGAATTTTAACAACATTTGTTTGTACGATAACACTTCGGGTCCGCCAATGTCAAAACTTTTATTGAATGCTTCCGGCTGCATCATTACTCCGTTCAAATAATCGATAACATTGCGGATGGCAATGGGTTGAGAGCGGGTGTTTAGCCACTTTGGCGTTATCATGAGCGGTAGTTTTTCAACCAGGTCGCGAATTATTTCAAACGAGGCACTGCCTGAACCAACAATAATTCCGGCGCGCAAAGCAGTAAATGCGTAGGCTCCGTTTTCAAGAATTTCCTCTACATTTTTTCGGGAGTCTAAATGTTTTGAAAGGTTTTTATCGTTTACAATTCCGGTTAGGTAAATAACCTGCTGCACGGCCGTTTTTTCGATGGCTTGTTTAAAGTTTAAAGCCGATGTTTTTTCAAGTTCCGAAAAATTACTGGTGTCCGACGCCATGGAGTGGATAAGGTAAAACGCCACCTGTATATCGTGGGGCAAACGGTTTTTACTTTCCCGGTCAAGAAAATCAATTTCGATGGCTGAAACCCTGGGTGAATGGTAGGCACTTACATCGAAACGTTTTAAATCGCGTACGCAGCAAATAACTTCATGATTTTGAGCTAACAGCACCGGGAGTAATCTTTTTCCAATGTATCCGGTAGCACCGGTTAATAGTATTTTCATGGTTTGTATTAGGATAATTTATGATTGGTTAAGTTGGCTCATTTAAAACATTAAACTGAGATGCAATCCTGTGGGCGATGGAATTATTGAGACATCGCCCAACGTAAGAAAATTCACTCGCTGCGAGCGCATTATGCCATACCAAACCGCATCAAAAAGTAACAGAAATCCCCCCTGAAGAATAACTGAATTGCCATATCCTGTAAATAAATTGCTATTGTCGGGGTATTTAACGGAAAAGTGCTTTAATAAAAAACCGGCTCCAATGTAAACTACATCCAGCCCCGAATTAATTAAAAAGAGTCTTTCTACTCGTGTATGATTGGCAAGTACATCCGCTTGACTTAATAGGGAAATATTGGTATAATAGTTATTGTAAAGCGCTATTCCGGCAATGCTCAAATTTATTGTATTCCAAAACAGGTTCATCTGATTGAAATACATTTGTGATCCGCTGTAATTCTTCCATCCATAGGCTCCTGTTGTAATATTTAACAAGGCCCAGCTACCCAAAATATACATGCCGGTATTTTGCGTCTGAAGGCTTTTTTCAATAAATGGCTGATGGCTGGTTTGTGAAAAACCTGCTAAGGGAATGAGAAACGCTATTACAAAATATAGGATAAGTTTTTTATTATTCTGCATTCAGGGGTTACCGGTTTTATAAGTGCAATTATTGCTTTTTATGATAATACAAACTACGATAAGTAACAGTTGCTTAGAGCAATTGTTTCTTAGCACTAATTAATAGGGTAAATCAAGGGATGGTTTGGCTACTTTAAAACAAAGCTCCACTCCACAGCTCCGGTTTGTGTGTCGATGGCACAAACCTGCATCAAATAAATAACAATCAAATGTTTGTCGACCAGTTCGAAATGATGGAAATTAAATTCGGGAGAGAAATCACCGAAGTAGTGTTTAAACATGCGTGAATTCCGGGCTGTTGCCACATTGTAAAACATTTCCGTAACAGCAGTTTCCCATAACAACTCCGGTTTGCCCGAGTTTTTTATACGTACTTTCGATATACGGATAAGCGATTCCGGCGAATCGTCGTTTCTTGAATAAATAAAAAACGATTCGGGACTTGCCTGCAAAAGTTTACTAGCTGGTTTTTTTCCGGTAAGCAACACTTGTATTTCATTTTTGGCCTCTTCCAGTTCATTTTTTAAGCGGGAAACCTGCTGGCTTTGCTTTTCCGATGCGCTGCGTGCTTCCCATTCGGCCAGCTGCTCCATCAGGGTTTCCTGCCTGCTTAGCTGGTATTTTAACAAACGTCGGGGGTTTTGCTCCATAATAAATTTGCCATGAGTAAATGAAAGCCCGTAATCGGCCTCATCTGAATCGCTTAATTTCAAGCCATCATATCCTTTTAAAGACCAGGTTTTGTCATTCAGACTTGCTGAGCTTTTTAAAAAATCGGAATATTCCGGATTTAAAACCAGCGTTTCAGAAATCTTTTCGGGGCAAAAATTATCGGGATCGATATAAAAGCGTTCCCCATCCTGATTGGTAACAATGAGTTTTTGCTGCACCCGACTGTAGGCATAATAATCGGCAAGCTCATGCCAGTCTGGTTCGGCAAAGCGGCCAATGGCTTGACTAAGCCGGGCGTAGATGTTTGCCTGCGACAGGTTCTTTTCTAAAGTTAAAGGATGCAACGACTGCAAACCCGATTTAAAATGTGTACTGTATATCCATAAATGGCCCGGACTATATCCCAATAATAAAAAAGCTTCGGCGCTGTCGATTCGGCCCATGTGTTTTTGTGCAATTAGTCTTCCGTTACTTAAATTATAAACCGAAAGCCGCGATTCGTTAAACCCGGTCGAAGCCATGCTTCCTTTGGAATAAGTTTGTGTGGTGGGTTTATACAGGGTTTCCTGAAAAGCTGCATAGGGCACTTCGTCGACTGTAAAAAACACCAGTTGGGTAATGTTATCAACGCGAGCAGCCTGGCTGGTTAATGCGGTCAGAATCAAAAAAAGAACAACAGCCGGTAGTTTAAAAGAATAGTCGATTTTTTGCATAGAAATACAGAACATAGCTTGCTTTTTTCTGTTCATCATATAACGAAAAGTGAAAATACAGTTGCAAAATTAATTGTATCAATTTATCATAAGCCAAAATACATCATTTGCCGATAAAAACGGTGTGTTTATCGAATAACTTTTTAACATGGCGGGTAAAATAAAAATATTTGCCGGTAGTTTTAAACCAGCGCAACTATTTGGAACGAAAATCATCTATGTGTTGCTTTTGCTGAAACGGCTTAAAATTAACCTTTAAACATACAAATGAATTTATGAACCCTTTAACCCTTAGAATTATTGTATTCACCCTGTTATTTGGAATAAACGGTGGTAAAGCCATGGCCACCGACTATTTTTCAGAGAGCTTTCCCGTTAAGGGAGTCCTGCTCGATAAAGAATCACAAGAAACCCTGATTGGTGCTACCGTTTATGTGAACGAATTTAAAACAGGAACCGCTACCGATTTAAACGGCACTTTTTTGTTAAAACTTCCGGCCGGTAAATATACCTTACAGATATCGTATATTGGTTACAAAACCCGCACCGAGCAAATTCAGGTAAACGGCCCCGTATCAAAAACCTATTACCTGGAACGGGATACCAAACGCCTCGAAGATGTTTTAATTACCGGTGAGCGCCAAAACGAAAACATTACCCGCACCGCCATGAGCGTGGAAAAGATGAAAATAAAAGAAATTCGTCGGATTCCGGCCTTAATGGGCGAAGTGGACATTATAAAAGCCATACAATTATTGCCGGGTGTCCAATCCACTTCGGAAGGAAGTTCCGGCTTTAGCGTTCGCGGAGGAAATATGGATCAAAACCTGATACTGATCGACGATGCGCCCATTTATAACGCCTCGCATTTTATGGGCTTCTTCAGTGTTTTTAACAACGATGCCATTAAAGAAATTGAATTGTACAAAGGCGATATTCCGGTTGCCTACGGGGGCCGACTGGCCTCGCTGCTCGATATTAAGGTAGCCGAAGGAAACAATAAGAAATGGAAAGGAACTGCAGGAATTGGAACCATCTCAACCCGTCTCTCGCTCGATGGACCTTTGGGAAGCGAAAACACCACCCTTTTTGTGGGAACGCGCCTGTTCAATGCCCAGCTTTACATTTGGATAATGCAGAATTTTGAAGAAGACATGAAAGGTGTTAAGCTGTATTTTTACGACATTAATGCCAAACTAAACCATAAGGTAGATACGCGAAATAATTTATCGTTTAACTTTTACAAGGGCAGCGATGCTTTTGTGCAGCAGGATTTTGAGTTTGGTTTTGGAAACACAGCCGGTTCGGCCAGTTGGCTCCATACCTTTAGCGAAGATGTGGCTTCGAAGTTTTCACTTATTTACAGCGATTACGGTTACCAAACCTCAGCAAAATTCAACGAAGCTTCGGGAATGGTTTGGAATTCGAACATCCGCGACTACGGCTTTAAACTCGACAATACCGTGTTGCTCGATAACGAGAATACCATTAAGTTTGGGTTTTCGTCGGTTTACCACCGCTTTAAACCCGGCCTGATTGAACCTTTGGGTGAGAAATCGATATTTAACCGCTACGAATTGTTTCAGAACTCAGCCATTGAATGGGGCGTATATGGCAGCAACCTGCAGGAAATTACTCCAAAACTTACCCTGAAATACGGCGTACGTTTCTCAATTTTCCAAAACGTGGGACCGGGAACCGTTTATAATTACGATACAAATTATAATGCCACCGACAGTACAGTATTTGGTAGCGGAAAAGTTTACAATGTTTACCAGGGCCTGGAACCCCGTATGGGCATAACCTACCAGATAAACGATCTTTCGTCGGTAAAAGCCAGTTACAGTCGTACCCGGCAATACATTCACATGGCATCGAACAGTGCTGGGGGAACACCTTTCGACATTTGGGTGGCATCGAATCCAAACATAAGGCCTCAGATTGCCGATCAGGTGGCCTTTGGGTATTTTCGTAACTATTGGCTTAATCAGCTCGAAAGTTCGGTTGAGGTGTATTACAAACAAATGCAAAACACCATCGATTTTAAAGACCATGCCCAGCTTTTCCTGAATCAAAAGGTCGACGGAGAGCTTCGGATTGGTGAATCGTATGCTTTTGGCGCCGAGTTTCAGTTAAAATTTAATTTCGAGAAGCTTAATGGCTGGCTGAGTTATACTTTATCGAAAACCATTCGCGATATTCCCCAAATAAACGGCGGAAGTTCTTACCGTTCGCCTTACGATAAACCCAACGATATTGCCCTGGTAGTGAATTACCAATTTAATCCGAAATGGTCTTTATCGGCCAACTGGGTTTATGCATCGGGAACACCCATGACCATTCCGGCCGGATTTTACGAGATTGATAATGTAATTCAGCCTTATTACAACATAGGTGACCGCAATAAAGCCCGAATGCCTGACTATCACCGGCTCGATTTAGGTCTTACCTGGAAAAGTGAAGAGAAACCCAACAGAAGGGTGCAAAGTGAATGGAATTTATCCATTTACAATGCCTATGCGCGGCATAATCCCTGGGCTGTAAATTTTGTGCGCGACGAAGAAACCAATACCATAAAGGCCGAAATGACTTATTTGTTTTCTATTGTTCCATCAATTACCTACAACATAACTTTTTAAGCATGAAAAAACTTTTAACACATATAAAAAACCTTAAGCTCAACGGTTTGCTAATCCTGATGCTTGCATCGATGGCAGCCTGTACCGAATACATTGATATGGAACCGGCTACCTATAAAAAAGTGCTGATAGTTGATGCCACTATTACCAACGAGCACAAACAACATCTGGTTAAACTATCAGCGACCAAAAAGATTGATGAGGTGGAATATCCGCGTATTAGTGATGCTTTGGTAACGGTTTCGTTTAATGATACCACGATTCATTTTTATGAAAACGACACTCTGCCGGGCTATTATTATTCCGACTCGGTTTTTGCCGGAGTTCCTTATACCTCTTATCAGCTCAGTATTAGCCAAATTGATATTAATTCCGATGGAATTAGCGAAACCTACACTGCCGAAGCTACCATGCCGGCAGCTTTAAACATCGACTCGGTAACTTATACTTACATTCCAGAATGGGAAGCCATGGCTTTGAATTGCTGGGCTCTTGATCCGCCAGACCGCAACTATTACAATTTTCGTGCATGGAAAAACGATACCCTGGTTACCGATTCCATCTATGAATTTCAGGCTGTCGACGATTTAATGTTTAATGGTAATTATATCAATGGGGTAGATTGCCAGTATTTAAACGACGAAAAAGTGGATGAATTCGTCAGAAACGACGATGTATTAACGCTGGAGATAGAAAACATCGATTTGGCCTATTTTGAATACATTAATACAGCTATTTCGGGATATTACGGATACAACCCCATGTTTGGTGGTTTACCGGCCAATTTAACCAGTAATTTGTCGAACGATGCCATGGGTATTTTCAGAGTTTATACCCGAAATAAAGCATCGGTAACCGTTAAAGACCTAAAGCGCGAAAACGAATAACCTCATTATTTTTGTTATGGATGCCCCTGCATCGTTCCATTACAATTGGAATGTTTGCAGGGGTTTTAGATTTCCTTTGTACGTTTAATTGTTACAGTAAAAAGAGGTCGCCCTTTGACAGCAATTAAAGCGAATAATTCAAAGCTGACTACTTACAAAAATCAGCTGAAACCCCACTTCTGCTAACCTTAAGGCATCGAATACTAATTATATGTTTTACACTATTATTTTTTGCTGAAAATTACATATATTTGAAGAGCAGTTCAACCAAATTGCCATTTAAACCAGTTCGAATAGTTTAGCAATGCCTGCTTATCGGTAGCAAAAGTATTAATTATAAACCTTGTCTATTTTAAAGGATAATTGCAAGCAACTGTTCGAATAACCAAAGGAAAAAGAGGCGGACATTAGGATTCAGGTGAGAATAAGGGCAAAGCGGGCTGTAAAAAGCTGAAAACCGATTATTCAAAATAATTAAATTAAATAGTTATGGAAGAGAACAAACCAAGCACCACCTCGAATGCCAACGAAAAGGTAAGGCAAATTTTGGATGCCGCATTTTACACTTTTTCTGTCGAAGCCATGGATGACAGCGGTCGTCAGCCGGGTTCAAAAGCCGAAGTAGAAGCCGTTAAAGACTTAATGGCCCAGGCCCGGAAACTGGAACCCACCGATCCGGAATTACTTAATGAAATAGCCATGTACGAAGCCATTTGCGAAGAAGCTTATGAGCGCCGTTTTGTGGGTTTCAAATGGCTGATGATTATTGTGGCTGCCTTTGCTGCCTTTTTTGTGTACGATGGCTGTTCAAGTATTAAAACCAAGAAAACCTATACGGTTGAAATGGCTGCCAAAAACTACGACATGGAAGTTACCCGTGTTGAGAACTACCTGAAAGATATGGCAACAGCCCCCGATTCGGTTTTAAAGGCCCGAAAAAAATACATCAAAAAGCAGGAAAAACGGTCCGTAGAATTGGCTGAAATGGATGCCGACCAATACCTGAAAGAAATGAAAAAGCGCGCCAACCGAAATGCCTTTGGCAGTTTCCGTACAGCCATTTTCTGGTTTATTATGGTAGGCTTGTACTACAAAGCAACGCTGGCGCCGGTGTTCTTAATAAACAAAAGGCAGCGTCAAATGCATGTAATAATGACCGGGGCGGGCTGGCTTAAAAAACTGGTGTTTTTCCTCTTGGGCTTGTTTATTGCCCTGCCGGTTACCGAGGACTATAAAATTGTGGATACATCGACCGGCAGCATAGTAGGTGGCGGTACCGATATTTCGCCCTTGTTAATCATTAAAATTATGGGTATCGTTATCATTGCCATGTTCCTGCTTATGATGGCCTTAATAGGACTGCCCATTTTAACGCTGGTTGGGTACCTGAGAAATTACCAATACGAAAAAGTGGATGAGTTTTTTGATAAAGCCATGCAAACCATTAAAGGATGGGTGGGAATGAACAAACCCGTTGCCGCATAATTGGTTTCCATAGGTAATAAGTTTAAAGAGGCTGTACAAAAAGCAAAAGATTTAAACCATCTTCTTTCAAATTAAAAGAGATAGAACGCTTATAACGCTGAAAAAACTGATTTACGCTGATTAGATCTGCGAAAATCAGTCAAAATCCGCGTCATTCCTGTCTGCCAGCCAGGCAGGAGCGTTCCTTTTTTGAAGATTACTTCTATTTTGTAAGTTTTTGGTAAATGCACCTTACTTTTGGGACAAGCTCTTTTCGCTTTTCATCCGGGAATAGAATACTGAAAACGCGAGGTACAAAAAAAAAATAAAGTTGTGCCGGAAATTAATAATCCCCGACACAACTTTATCTAAAAGAATTCTCCGGGGTTTGCCCGGGATGCTTTATTATTCTACATTCATAACTTTGCCCACAATTTTAGGAATATCGGTATTGTCGATGCGGGAACTAAAATAATTTTGCCCTTGTCCCAGTACAAAAACAGGAACAGGTGTTCCGCTATGGTCGTTCGACGCCCAGCTGATACCTGCTTTTCGGCTTAAAACCTGAAGTGCCAAATCGGGCAGGGTAAGGGTTTCGTTGCTAGCCAGGTAATCCTTATCGGGATTCAGCCCTTTGTCGCATTTAAACAATTCGGCATATACGGCTTTAAACTGTTTTACTTCCTCTGGATTTAATTCCAGTCCTTTGTCGGCATCACCCAAACCAAAATGACTTTGCACCAGGGCCATCACCTCGTCGAACGATGCTTTAGGATTATTTTCCTTGAAATGAACCAGGGTGCGTCCAAACTCCTGGGCCGAAATATTCTGGTATTGCAGCAAACCCACATCCACTTTATGTCCGTTACCCACTATCATACCGCCGGTTTCGTGGTCGGCCGTTACAATTATCAGCGTTTCGTCGGGGTATTGCTGGTAAAAAGCCAGGGCTTCGGCTACTGCCTTATCAAAATCAAGCGTTTCATGAATACTGGCTGCGGCATCGTTGCTGTGACAGGCCCAGTCAATTTTTCCGCCTTCAACCATCATAAAAAAGCCCTGCGGATTAGTCAATAACTCAATCCCTTTCTTTACAAAATGGGCCAGCGAAAGACTTTCTTCCTTATTATCGATGCGCCAGTAAAAATCGCCCCCGGGATAAATGCCCGGATTAACTGCAAATACTTTTTCGTCGCCGGCTTTCAGCGCATCAATGGCTTCAGCCGTATTGGCCAGGGTGTAACCGGCCTCGGTAGCCAGTTGATAGGCATCGGTTTTTGATTTATCGCGGTCGGTAGGGTTAATAAAGCCACCCCCACCAAAATAATCGAAGCCACTTAGCGGAAGTTCTTTGGCAATTTCGTAATACATGCCGCGGTGATCCTGATGGGCATAAAAACTTCCCGGTGTGGCATGGTTAATACCCACACTCGAGAGAATTCCCACTTTGTAACCGGCTTTTTTAAGTTTTTCGGCAATGCTTTCATAACTGATGGTGAGTGAGGTATCTTTACCCAACACCCCGTTGTTTGTTTTGTGGCCACTGGCCAGGGCTGTTCCGCTGGCTGCCGAACAGGTAACCAGGCTGTTTGCCGAAAAAGTGCTCATGTGCGACTGCACCGGAAACGTGGTGAAACTCAATTCGGCCGGTTCGGTATTGCCTGCTAAAGCGGCTTTAAACAATTGGGTGGAATATACCTGGTTGGCTCCCATTCCATCGCCAATAAACAGAAAGACGTATTTTGCTTTAGGCGCTGCCGTCTGGTTGCTACAGGCTGAAGCCAAAATCAGCGAGCTGAGCATAAATAAAAAGATTAGTTTTCTCATTGGTATCGTGTATTAATTAGTGTTTTGCTTTTTCTATAAAAACTCAAGGTTTAAAATGTTCAAATCTACCGGTTTTTGTATTCAATAAAGGATGTAAGCTTTTGAACTGACAGCAAAAATAACCAATCCAAAATTGATGCACACCTTTTAATGATAAATTTTCATTGCCAGGGTAATTTTTATAGCAATGCTTGTTTTAATTCAGCAATCTTAACAATGGGCAATGAGTAATCCGTCCACAGGTAGCAGCTCACAGCCAGCAGCCAGAAATGAACAATGAACAAAAGCAATTAGTCGGCAACCCACAATTAAAACGCAAACCCCGATAGGGGTGCTATTATAATAGCCCCGGGTGTAAACCCGGGGTTTGCGACACCACCAAAATATAGCGGTGCAAGCAGCAATTTGCCATGGAATATATGATTCATTTGCACCGCAATTAGCTGGCCGTTAATTAGTCGTTCCTTACGAACTCAAATTTAAGAAAGAATAAAAATATCTTGATTTGAGTAAAAGATATAGGTGGAGAAGTTCCTGTTTCAACTTCTCCATCATTTTCTTTAGATTCCATCCAGTAGCAGCTAGCAGGGCATTAATTTTAGGTGAATTTCTTCCGTTAAGGTAATTTTGCCCCATTCTAAAATCGGTTTTAAGGTGACCTATAACCGGTTCTATTGCAGCTCTTCGCCTGAATTTTTTGCGTGTTTTTCTTTTTTGGTATGCTGATGCCGATTTCTTAAGTGGTTTAGGTGTTGAAATTGTAACTCCTTTAATATTGGGTTTGCCCCGGCCTCCACGGTCATAAACAACTTCTTGTGGTAAGTAATTGAAGTTGTTTTCCATTTGACTCAAAAGCGGTTCAATCGTATTGCTGTCGTGTGGATTCCCCTCAA
>JBFXEW010000038.1:0-38269 GCA_050179685.1 Salinivirgaceae bacterium | reverse complement strand
TCAATGCAAAACTCAAAGCTTTTAGAGCCACATTGAGAGGCGTAACAGATATTCGATTTTTCTTATATCGGGTAGCTAAAATCTGGGCATAATTTTTATTAATCCACCGGAAAATTAAAGTGAGCCACTATTTAACTCAGTAGCTCAGCTGGTAGAGCACTTCTCCGCCGCGGCGGAATGGGGTCCTGGGTGGAAGACAGAATAGTACACTGATTTTTATGAAAAAGACGGATTTAATAAGATTTTCTCTGCGGTACTCTGCGTTCTCCGCGGTTTAGTTTTTTTAACCGCAAGGGCGCAAAGGCGCAAAATAAATGGTACACTGATCTTTATGAAAATAACTGATTTATAAAGATTTTCTTTTCAATACTCTGTGTTTTCCGTGGTTTGATTTTTTTTTAACCGCTGAGACGAAAAGATACTAAGGAAACGCTAAGACTTTTACCAATATAATCCGCCTAACCTTCGCAGCCTGGTTCGTGTAAATTAGTGTTGATTAGTGGATAAAGAATTTTTGTTTTCTTTCATTTGATTTTTGCGGAATGACACCCTAATTCATTATGAAAAAGACGGATTTAATAAGATTTTCTCTGCGGTACTCTGGGTTCTCCGCGGTATATTTTTTTAACCGCAAGGGCGCAAAATAAATGGTACACTGATCTTTATGAAAATAACTGATTTATAAAGATTTTCTTTTCAATACTCTGTGTTCTCCGTGGTTTGATTTTTTTTTAACCGCTGAGACGAAAAGATACTAAGGAAACGCTACGACTTTTACCAATATAATCCGCCTAACCTTCGCAGCCTGGTTCGTGTAAATTAGTGTTGATTAGTGGATAAAGAATTTTTGTTTTCTTTCATTTGATTTTTGCGGAATGACACCCTAATTCATTATGAAAAAGACGGATTTAATAAGATTTTCTCTGCGGTACTCTGCGTTCTCCGCGGTTTATTTTTTTTAACCGCAAGGGCGCAAAATAAATGGTACGCTGATCTTTATGAAAATAACTGTTTTATAAAGATTTTATCTTTGTCATTCGGTGGAAACTTTGAGATACTACTAACATCTTTTTACTAAAGCAACATATTCAGCACCGGAAAACCTCTTTTAAAGCATCATTTAATCAGCATTTATTCCAAAACTTCTAAATACCGCATCATTAGGCTTAAATTAAAAATCAACTTATAATAACAATCTGTTAAATACCTCGAATTAAAAAATTAGCTTTTTGTACCACCCCTCCTTTTAACTTATAATTTATAAGTTGAATCGAAATGGATTTCTCCCCTTCCTCATCGCCTGAACTTACTAATAATCATATGTTCTAAATCACATCGCGAATAAGCAATGCATAAAATACATACTTTTACCTTAAAATATGCTAACAAATTAACACCTAAACTACATATTATGAGTCTTAGCTTGATAGGAAGCTCTGTAAAAGAGTCAGTTACTTTAAAACTAAATGAAACTTTTGCCATTTTAAAAGCAAAAGGCGAACCGGTAATTCACTTAGGTGGAGGTGAGCCCAAATCGAAAGCTCCTCTGGATGCCTTAACTTCGATGACTGCCCACTTAAATACCGGCGAAGTAAGGTATGCACCTGTGGATGGCACCGCTGACATGAAAAAGGCCGTTATTCGTTACACCGAAGAACACTATGGACGGAAAGTGGAACCTGAAAATATTATTGTTTCGAGCGGGGCAAAACAGGCTCTAATGGTTGCCTTGCAAGCAATTTTGAATCCTCAGGACGAATTGTTATTTGTAGCTCCCTACTGGGTTAGCTATCCCGACATGGCAAAACTTTGTGGTGCCGTTCCGGTGGCGGTTTCTCCCGAAGACGGCTCCTTTATTCCCCGAATGAAAGACATTGAACAAAATGTGAGTTCCTATACCAAAGCCATCATTATTAACAACCCAAACAATCCTTCGGGAATGATTTATCCTGAAGCTTTCATTAAAGAAATAGTTACTTTCTGCGAAAAGAAAGGCATCTATTTAATTATGGATGACATTTACAAAAGTCTGGTTTTTGAAGGTAAAAAAACAGCCAATCCTTTTGATTTTGTTAGCGACTTTTCTGATCATTCCAAACTGATTATTATAAACGGGGTATCAAAAGCCTATGCAATGACCGGCTTCCGAATTGGTTGGGCCATTGGAAACAAAAAACTTGTTAAAGCCATGGCCAACATACAAGGACATCAGACTTCGGGTCCTTCGGTGCTGTTGCAAAAAGCGGCTATTGGAGCCATTAATGGGGTACAATCGTCGGTTGAAAGTTTAAAAACCACTCTTGAGAACAACCGGAAAGTATTGGTTGCCCAGCTAAAAGCTTTCGATGGTGTGCATGTTACTCCGCCTGACGGAACCTTTTATACTTTTGTCGATTTCAGACATTACGATAAAGACTCGTCGCGGCTTTCCAAATTTCTTCTCGATAAAGTACGGGTATTAACCATGCCCGGCGTGGAATTTGGCATGGAAGGTTACCTGCGCATTTCGTTCTGCGGTTCCATAAAAGACATAAAAGAAGGTATTGAACGCATCAAATGGGCACTCGATCCCAATTCACCCAACGAACTATTTATTGGCGAGCGTAAACTGGTGAGAGATTGGAAATAAGCATCCATCAGGACTTAGCGATTAATTAAAGTATTGATTATTTAAATCTTATTATAGTGAAATATTTAAAATTTAAAACCCCTGCCCAGGATACCGCAGCCGATTTAAAATCGGATTACGGATTAAGCAATCACGGATTGGTGCATCTGGAGCGGGTATATTGGAACCTGCCTACAGCTGCATTGTACGAAGAAGCAGTATTTCGGAACGAAGGAAAGATAGTAAACGGCGGAGCTCTTCAGGTTTATACCGGAAAATGGACGGCCCGTGCTGCCAACGATAAATATTTTGTTAAAGAAGAAAGCTCAGATACCAATATCGACTGGGGAGAATACAATCGCCCCATGACCACTGAGAAATTCGATGGTATATTTTCGCGTCTTCAGGCGTTTTGGCAAGGCGAAGAACTTTTTGTTCAGGATGTGTATGCCGGAGCCGATAAAAACTACCGCTTACCGGTGCGCGTAATTTCCGATAAAGCCTGGCTCAGTTTGTTTGCCCGGAATATGCTTATCAGCGAAACCGATTTAGCCAAACTGAAACAGTTTGTACCCGACTTTACCCTAATGGTATTGCCCTCATTCAAACTCGACCAGCGCATTGACGGAACAAACAGCGAAACTGCTATTATTATTGATTTCAGTAAAAAACTGGCCATCATTGCCGGATCAGAATATGCCGGAGAGGTAAAAAAATCGATATTTACCATTATGAATTACCTGATGCCTTTAGAGGGCGTTATGTCGATGCATTGTTCGGCCAATGTAGGGAAAGCTGGCGATGTAGCCTTGTTTTTTGGACTTTCAGGAACCGGAAAAACAACCCTTTCAGCCGATCCCGACCGTTACCTGATTGGCGACGATGAACATGGCTGGAGCGACGATGGCGTTTTTAATTACGAAGCCGGTTGTTACGCCAAAGCCATCCGTTTGTCGGAAGAAGCAGAACCTGAGATTCATGCCTGTACGCACCGCTTTGGAACCATTCTCGAAAACGTAGTATTTGATCCCACTTCGCGACACATCGATCTCGATGATGACCATATTACAGAAAACACACGTTTATCGTATCCGCTGGAGTTTATTCCCAATGCCGTACCTGAAAAACTGGCAGCGAGTCAACCCAAGAATATCATTTTCTTAACTGCCGATGCTCAGGGAGTAATGCCTCCTATCGCCAAACTCGATATGAATCAAGCCATTTACCATTTTATTAGTGGCTACACATCAAAAATTGCCGGAACCGAATTGGGATTGGGCATTGAACCGGTGATTACCTTCTCGGCCTGTTTTGGAGCGCCCTTTATGGTGCATCATCCCTACTATTATGCCAAATTGCTCCGCGAAAAAGCTGAACGTTCGGGAGCTACCATTTGGTTGGTGAATACCGGATGGGTTGGTGGAAAATTTGGCGTGGGAAAACGTATCTCCATCCGGCACACCCGAAACATGCTGTCGGCTGCCATGAATGGAAAGTTAGATGGAATTGAATTCAGAAAAGATAAACTGTTTGGTTTTAGTATTCCGAAAAGCTGCCCCGGTGTTCCCGACGAAGTTTTTGAACCCTCGAACGCCTGGGGCGACAAAGACGATTACTGGCGTAAGTACGACGCACTGGTTTCGCGCTATATTGAGAACTTTAAACTGTATGCCGACGGCATTCCAAACGAAGTGCTCCAGGCCGGACCCAAACGCTTAAACAAATAAATTCAAAAAAAGAGGATATCCCAGAAGTAATAATCATAATCCAAAAACTCACACTATGTAAGTAAACTTCAAAAATGGAACGCTAATGACGCAGATTTAGGCTAATTTTCACAGATATAATCTGCGTAAATCAGTTTTTTTCAGCGTTATCTGCGTTCTATTCCTTTTAAATTAAAAAAAGTTGACTAAATCTTGTGCTTTTTAGATTGCCTCTTTTTAAATAAATGATGGATTCCTATTTTTATTAAAGTGTAGAAAAGAGTTTACCGTTAAAAAAGACAAGCTTATACCACGCTAATTTATCCGGTAGCGGCAACTATTCCTGTTCAATCAATTGAAAAACCTCGCCATTTACGGTGTAGATGGGTTGTAAACTTCCATCAAAAAGAACCCGGGCCATTCCCTGAGTTTGTCCGTGTTGAAAACGGATAATGTTTTCCAACTCTCCCTGCTCATTATAAAAACGCCACAAGTCCTGCTGTTTGTCGTTAAAATAGATTCCCCGCTTCCATAAATTTCCACTGGGATGATAAAACGACCACAATCCGGTTGCTTTACCCTTACGATAGAACCCTACTTGTTTTAATTGTCCCGACTCAAAATATATTGTCCATAAGCCATCAAAAAGGTTATCGGTAAAATACCCCTCTGAAAACAAAGCCCCGCCGGGATAAAAAGCCTGCCACAGCCCGGTTTTCTTGTTTTGTTCGTAGGTTCCTTTTTGGGCTATTTGTCCTGCTTCAAAATATTCGACAAACTCTCCTTCACAAACACCTTTTTTATACGAACTCAAACTGCGCAGTGATCCGGATGAATAAAAATCGTTTATGGTTCCATCCAATGCTCCGTCTACATAGAAACAGCGGCGTAAAACAGCACCATTTTTATAATAAACCAATAAGGAGTCATTAAAAGAGTTATTCAACTTAAACCCTTTGTAATTAAGTTCACCTGTATCGTAATACGATTTGTATGAACCATTAATGGTATCGTTCTTATAAGTTAACTCCTCTTTAATTCTTCCCTCTTCGTCAAATTTTTTCTCAGGTCCGTTTTTCTTTCCCTGAGAATAATGGGTAATCTGCAATAAATTTCCATTAGCCTGGTAAGAGTAAAAATCTCCATCCAGTTCATTATTAACAAAATTTCCTTTTTGTATTATTTTTCCTGAGGAGTCATAATAAGCATAGGGCCCCTCTTTCAGACCATTAACAAAAGTGAAACTGATTTTAGTTAAACCTGATGGATAGAATATTTCAAAGATTCCCTGGATTTTATCGTATTCGTAATATCCCTTTTGTGCCAAATGACCTTCTGGAGCATAATAAAGGTACATGCCATTTCGATTGTTGTCATTATGGTTTAATTTACAAAATAAATTTTATTTAATTTGGTTGTTTCATGTATATAAAATATTAGGGTTATCATTACAAAATTTTTTAATCATTAAAAAAAAAATGATTATTAAAAAAAAATAAAGCCTCATTCTACTTGAATCATCATTTGTGTACCTTCTAAATTGGTATTACTCCCATAATCAAGAATAGCGGCAAGAGAATAAGTACCCTTAGGTAAATTACCTCTCAAATACAATTCAAGTTTTCTGGAACTTTTAGGATACATTGTAAAGTCATAAGCCGGAAAGTTAAACTCTTCACCGGTTTGAATGTTGGTAGCAATTAAATAAGCCCTACAATTGGTAATTATATCACCTAAATTATTTACCAAAGCAGTAAAAGTGCGAATTGAATCACTTGATTCTGACAATTCCGACAAATTACTGATATTGGCCTTATAAGCTTTGTTAGTTCCCGGAGTCTGAAAAATATCTATAACAATTCTTCCACTTAAGCTTAGTCCTGCTGAAACTCCTTTATCAGCACTAAAAGAGGTTTGCTCAATGGCTGTACTCACCAATAATACTCCCCATCGGGATCCATATTGATCGGCTGGTTGTTGAATTGTAACAGCAACCTCTTTTTCTTCGTTGGGAGCCAATTCAAAAAACGATGGTGCAATACTCGCATAATTTGCCAATGAGTTTCGCATAGAGCCCGCTTCCTCGTATGAACCTACACCCTGACTATTAATAGAATAATCACTAAGCTTAATTACAAAAGTCTCTAAAGTACTTTTGTGATTAATCACCTTAAAATATTTTGTTTGTGATTCACCGGGTTCTGCATTAAAAAACAATTGCAACGGTGAAACCTCAAAATCCTGGCTATAACCTGTAAGCTGAACGAATATAAATAATAAAATTACAATCTTTCTCATAGTGCTTGGAATAATAATTTGAAAATATAAAATTATCGTTATTAATGAATTTGACAAATATATACTAATATTTATTTTATCAGGCAATATGGAAGCTCATTATTATATAGGTAATCAAAACTTTTAAAAGAATACTCGATCGGTATTAAAGCATCTATTTGTAAATATAAAAAAACCAGTAATAATAAGTATAATTAACAAAACAACACAAAATCACAATTCAGGTCAATTTATCACTATTACTAATTCTATTATTTTTTATACATTTGAAAACCTTATTAAAGCAATATTCTACCTATGCAAAAGAAACTTGTGGTTTTAATACTAATTGTTGTATGGATTTGTACTGTGTCCTTTTCGCAAGAATTAAGGATTCTTTCACCCCAGGAAAATGATCAAATAGCCCGGCTAAACGAAATGGCTGAAGTTTTTTTAAACGATAAAGATGTTTCGAATGCTGGAAAAACATACAGCCAAATGGCATTTATTTATTGGAAAGCCGGGCGAATGAGGGAGGCTATTGACAATTTCATTACCTCATCGGAATTGTATTTGCAAGCTGACAAGTTTATTGAAACACGAAATATTTATTCCAATATAGGAGTGCTTTATACCGATTTGGAAGAATTGGAATTTGCCCTGGTGTATTTTAATAAGAGTCTGAGTCTTCGTCGCAAAATTGGGGATAAAACTGAAATTGCTGCCGGACTATTCGATGTGGCTTATATCTATCAGGTATTGGGCTTTTACGACGATGCCATTAAGCATTTGGATGAAGCCCTGGCTATTGCAACTGAGCTTAAAAACTCACGCTTAATTATGGATTGCTACCAGCTTTTGTCGTTAAATTACGAGCAAAACGGAAATATCCGAAAATCACAAGAGTTTGCTGCCAAAGCAGAAACTTATCAAGCCTATTTACAGGAAGAAAGTCTAAAAGAGCAATTCACAACCGAAGTAATTGAAACCCAAAAGCAGGTAGCAAAAACTGAAGAAGAAAAGCGACTGGCTGCTGAGCTTTTTAAATTGCAACAATTAATCTATGAACAAACCCAGGATTCCCTGGGACTTGCCATCAGAGCCAAACAAGACAGTCTTTCTTATGTTGAGGAGCTATCGCGAACCCGCTCCCTGCAAATTGAAAACTTAAATAAGGAAAAGGAACTTACCCGGGTACGCTTGCTGGAGCAGGAAGCTAAAGCCCGCAATCAACAACTTATTATAGGTATGGTTGCCATTGGTTTGGGATTAATGGTTATTCTGGCTATTGTGATGCTTCGGGCCAACCGGGCCAGAAGAAAAGCTAACCAGAAACTCGAAAAACAAAACAAAGAAATTGTAGAAAAGAGCGAGCAGTTGGGTTCAGCTATGCGGAAAATTGCCCACCAAAACCAAAACATCACCCAAAGTATCAATTATGCCAAGGGCATACAAAAAGCACTGTTACCCAAGCCGGGGCAGTTAAATGACTTTATTAAAGATTCCTTTATTTTATTCAAGCCCCGCGATATTGTTAGTGGAGATTTTTATTGGTTCCGTGAAATTGATTCCAAATCGGACATCTTTAAAATATTTGGCATGCACCGCCGCGAGACCGAAGCCAATCAGAATAATGCTCCTAAAAAGCTGGCTGTATCAGCTGTCGATTGTACCGGTCACGGGGTACCCGGTGCCTTTATGAGTATGATTGGCTACAATTTGCTGGATGAAATTACCAATAAGGGTATTACCCGCCCCGATTTAATTTTGGAAGAACTGCACCGGGGTGTACGTTTTACCTTAAAACAAAAAGAAACCAGTAATCAGGATGGAATGGATATGGCTATATGCGTTATCGACCGCGAAGAAAAAATCCTGGAATTTGCCGGGGCCAAAAATCCCTTGATATATATTAATAACGGTCATGTAGAGCAAATAAAAGGCGATAAAAACGGTATTGGAGGGAAAAACGATGACCATAAATTTACCCTGCACAAAGTTGAAGTCAATGGCCCGACCTGGTTTTACCTGTTTTCTGACGGCTATATTGATCAGTTTGGCGGCGATAACGGGCGAAAATTTATGATTAAAAATTTCAGGGAAATGATTGCCAAAATTTACCAATGGCCTATGGAACAGCAAAAAGAACACCTGGAGAAGGAATTAAAGGACTGGATGGGAAGCAAATATAACCAGATTGACGATGTATTGGTTATTGGCTTTAAACTGGATTTTACATCCAATTAATTACCATTCTATAACCAAAACTCGTTTGTTTGTGTAAAAAATTTATATTTTTGACAAGAAAAACAAACCTTAAGTAGCTTATTAACGTTTTTTTGTATATTGCAACTAAATTATTTGTCAAACTAAACACTTATTAAACATGAAAAAGTTAACACTTTCCGTTTTAGGAATAGCTTTTGCGATAGGTCTGAGTGCACAAGCTGTAGTCGATAATGCAGTTATTCCTGTATCCGTTTCATTAAATTCTATTTTGCGCTTAAACGTTACTTCAGGTGGCGCTATTGAATTTAATGTAAACTCAATGAACCAGTACCGCTATGGTATTGAAAACACCACACGATATACTACCGTTTTTACCGTAGCTTCGTCGGTAGATTTTGATGTTTTTATGTATGCTGAGAACGATGCATTGTATGGCACCCAAATGGGAACTGCTGAAAATACTTTTGCCGCCACAGATAACAGTATGCCACTTGATTTAATTGGCTATACTATGGTTTCTACTGGTTCTGGAACTGCTGGAGCAGCTGGTACTGGAGCAAACTGGGGACTTTTAATGGATGATGGTACTGTTAATGGTGCTGGTGCAACACTCAACGTACTATCAAATGTGGCAGCAACCAAAATTGTTGAATCAAACCCCGCAGATGGTACTGATTTAGGTGGTGCCGGTGGTTCTGACCAAAATAAGTTTGAGATTCAATGGGAATTAGCTACAACCGGTGTACAGGGCATTAATACCAATGGGTTGAATTTATTGGAAGAAAGTCTAGAACCCGACCGTTATGCAACTAACGTATTCTTAGAACTTAGAAAACAACCATAAAGCATATAAAAGCAAAATACTATATATAAGAGCCGGATCAGAAGGATAACTTCATGATCGGGTTCTTATAGCTAGGAATAAACTTATTGAAAACAAAATCCATAAAGTGAATAAGCTTTTTGCTATTATTCCATTTATAATACTGTTTACTGGTATTTATTCACAAGAAGTTTCAGGTTCCATGATATTTAACCGAGGGGTAAATGCATCCTTTAACCTATATACTTTAAATACCATTCAGTATGGAATTACCAGGAGTGATTATACGGTAATTGATTTAAATTTTCGTGATATGCCTGGTGGAAATACCTATACAGGTTTTGCCTTGTATATACAGGCGTTACAACCCCAATTAAACGGAACCACAGCCAATATTCCATTAAACAAAATTAAGTTTACTTGTTCTGGCACTGAAGTTGTCAATGTGTTTTATGTAACCGACACCTCCGTTTTGGAATCAAAACTATCTACAGCAATGCAACCTATTTGTTATTGGGAGACAACAGAAGGAATAGCACGGACTGACATGGTAAAACTGACCTATTACATTGAACCTTTATTAGGATTCGATTCGGATAACTATTTTGTGGAAGTAGATTTTGTGCTCCGCTCTTATACCGGAACCCCATAAACCATGAACAAGAAACTATCTAAGATATTAATAGGCTTGCTTTTTTTTTTGTTTTCCCAGACAAATGTAAAGGCACAGTTTTATTTTCTTGAAGATAGTTATGATCAATTGCAGCTTGAATTTTTACGGAAAAAGATAGAAACCAATAAAGGTGAAACCTTTTTCAATGTTGTGAGTGTAAAAAATCCGTCCAATCGGCCGGTCGAAGTTATCGTAAAGTTTAGCTACCCGGCCCAATGGTCTTTTTTTGGAGAGAGTCAGCAACGTTTGACTCTGGCTGCTAACGATTCCATATTATTGCCTTTTCGTGCTTCGGTTTCAACCAATGTAAAAGGTGACATAGGTTATGCCATTGTTGCTTCTATTACCGATTTGAAAGGTAATGCAATTAAAAACGAATATAGCTTTATTACAGTACCTAAAATACAAAATGTATTGTACACACCTTTAAAAAGGGTAGTTTACACTAATAAGAATAATTACACAACCAATATTGAATTTTTTATTGCAAATAATGGGAATACTGATGAATTTTTTTATCTAGACGTAAATCTGGATCAGGCTTTGCGAGTTGGTAATCTGGAGGAGCGGTTTTATAGGGAGTCTTTTTCTTTAAAAGCTTTATCCGATACACTGATTGTAATTCCCATTACCTTAATGCGAAAACTAAACTACGACAATAAATTTTTCCATCGTATTAGTACAAAAACCTATACACAGGATACTAGTTTTTATAGCACCATTTGGCTTAAAGAGCTGAAAAGTGCAACCAGCAACCAGATTCCCGATGATTATAAAATGGCATCATTTACTCTGTTTATGCACGACTTATTCAAAGAAGATAATCCCACTTTTTCTTTATCACTATATGGCAACCTATTGTTTAAAAACAAAAATCAGAACCTGTTTTATTATTTGCAGGGTAATGGTAGAAATTTTGCTTCTAATCCCTGGAAATACAGTAAGATGTATGTAACTTATACCCGTCCTAAGTACACCTTAACAGTTGGAGATATTTTTGAGAGCATTGGTCAGAGTAGTTTTGGCCGGGGATTTGCTTTTAAATTCAAAACCCGAAACACCTATTTAAACTCCTTCTTCAGCACATCGATGATAACCGATAAACAAGTGGTGGGTCTCAGTTTAAATCAACAAACGCCACTGGTCAATGTGGGTCTTGGTGGTTCTTATGCACAAGATATAACTGCAAATAGAAATACACTTATAGGTCAATTCAGTGTAGGTAAGTCGATAAATAAAATAGGCTCGTTTAAATTTAATATGCTAACCAGTTTCAAAGAGCATACTTTAACCAATGAAAAAATGCCACTGGGATACTCTGGAAGCATAAATTACAGCAATACCTATTATAAAACCAAGTTTTATTTATCATCCATCTACGGCGACAATAATTATGGAGGTAATAACGCTGGACGTTTGCAAATTAACAGCCGTATAATAAGAGCCATCAATAATAAGGTTAGTTCTTCGTTTAACTATTATCAGATAAATTATGCCCCTCCACGTTACCTTGGGGATTCTTTACTACCTAGTTCCTTCAACAATTATAATAAATCGGAGTTTTTACTCTACTCCTCGATTGGAAATAATATTAGATATTCTGCAGGTGTAAATTCCCTGGGAAAAGCCTCAAACCAATTTATCGGTCCCGACGGAACTTTTGAATTTAGCACCCGCTCCTACCAACTTAAAGGAAATCTAAGGTACAAGAATTCATCGTCGAATGGTTCGTATAATTTAGCATTTGAAGGAGGATTAGTTAACGTAATCCAATACGACAAACAGCTGTTTGATACCTTATCCATCAATAAAAACTGGATAAGTTATCAGTTGTCTACCAATTTTAATTTCAGGCTCTGGAGTTTATTTCTGAGCTACAACAATGGCCCAAACTCTATTCATCAGCAATACTCATACTTTGCTTCAAATTATTTCACAAAGTATGTGAGGGTAATGCCTTCGTTTGATATTCCAATCATTCCCGGAAGTTTGCGATTGCAAACCAACCTGAATTACTCTTTTGATGTTAATGCCAAAGTAAACAGGTTAAATATGACTAATAATATGATTGCAAATCTGGGTGATACATGGGAATTGGTTTTTTCTGCATCACTTATTTTTCAGTCTAATTATGATCAGGTTTTGGATTCAAAATACTCGTATTCAGGAACCTATTTCGAAATTGGGTTACGAAAAGATTTTCTTATTAATCAGCCCCGATACCAATATCATAATTTAGATGTTTATTTCTTTAAAGATTTTAATGGAAATGGCATTAAAGATGATGGAGAACCGGGATTAAGCGGAATTTTGTTTGAAATACAACGTGATGATGTTATGACAGCCGAGTCACAAATGACAGCTGAAGGAAATTTTATGCCCACTGAACTTATCTCCGATTTAGATGGCCATATTCAATATAATAATATACCCAATGGTTTTTACCTTATAAGTTATCTGCCTACAACCGAAATTCAAGGTTCATTCTCATCTGAGGTTAGTTCCCAGTCAATTTATTTGGGAAAAAATGAAAAACTATATATTCCGTTTACTGAAAACAATAAAATTTTTGGACGAGTTCTATTAAATCGTTCCAAGTTATCAAACCTGGGAGCCATTGATATTAGCAATATTAAAGTTACTGCTGAAAACTCAAACGGACGCAGGTATTCTACTTTAACCGATGCTCAGGGTAATTTTACCATTTATGTGCCCAGTGTAGATAACTACAAAGTAAGGGTCAATAATATCTTTTTTGAAAACTTTGAATTGGAACAAAACGATTACGAAGTACAACTGAATGGCTACCGGCAGTTTGAAGTAAACTTTATTTTTAATGAGAAGAAACGAAAAATTAACTTCACGGCTTCGTACGATTATGGATCTCGTCTCGATGGTCCCGGAGTGGAAATTGTGCGGCGCACCAATTTGGCCGGCACAATTAAAGACGCTACCACTTTACAGCCAATAGCAGCCACTATTCGAATAATTGACGGACAGGGTAACGAAATAACATCAGCAAATTCAAATGCAAAAACAGGTGTCTTCACTACCAGTTTCATTGCAGGCGATGACTATAATGTTGAAGTAATGGCTGATGATTATTGGTTCTACGCTGAAAAACTTTACAGTAACCAGATAGTAACTTTTAAAAACCTTAAAAAAGACATCCTGATTAAGGCAATAACCGTGGGTTCCATAATTCCCATGAATACCCTGAATTTTAACAGCGGAAGTGCTGAAATACCGGCCACCTCGTTCCCTGAACTGGAACGCTTATTAAAAGTATTGAGAAAAAACCCATCGGTTAAGATTGATGTACATGGCCATGCCGACGATTTGGAGATTCGTGAAACACAAGAAGACTTAGCCCTGGAACGTGCTAAAATTATAGCCAAATACCTTATTGCCAATGGGTATAACCGGGTTAAATATACCGGTCACGCCAATACCAAACCCATTGCCGAAAACGATACGGAAACCGGCCGCGCACAAAACCGCAGGGTTGAAATTGTGGTTACCGGAAAATAAAATCAACTGAAACAAGCTCTTACGAAGAATCCTAAAATTTCAATTAAAGAAAGAATCAATAAGCTTATTTACCTCTTTCTTTTTTGAATAGAAAAAATCGAGGTGACCACATTCGGGAATAATATAGCATCTGCTACATTTTCCAGTTTCTTCAGGGTCATTAATAGGAGTTGCCACATCCAAAGCACCATAAATTGTTATTGGTTCTACCTGAAGATTTTGAACCAGGGACTTTTCGCTTTGATTAAATAAAGTATTATGAGGAGTGTACCAATTATTTACAATTAAAATTAATGAATCGACTGCATCGGCGGGTTCATGCCGGTAAGTAAAATTGAACCCTTTTTGCTTTTTTAAGAGCAAATCGCCCAAAAGCATGTTGGGGTAATAGGTATAAAACGAAGTATAGGCTTGCCATAGTTTTTTTGATTTTCCTTTACGGTATAATTCAGCTGCATCCAATAGATGCATGGCCTGTTCCAGGGTATAAAACTGCGAATAAAAAAACAGACTGAAACGAATGGGATGGAATAACTCATCGGATTGAGTACCCAAAATCTGCTTTAGCATCCAATCCAAATCCAGTTTCGATGCTCCTTTAATTAAATTATTCAGTGAGTCACGGTAAGTACAAAACTTTACAAGTTGCTCTTTAAATATCTGGTTATTTATTAAAAAATCGTCGGGGGCCCTAACTCCAATCTGCACATTGGTTTGAACCCTATGGTTGTAGTTTATTGCATAAGTCTGTGCTATCATGGTTCCATAACTGAAACTCAACAGTGATATTTTATGGTAGTTTTCAATCTGACGAATCTGTTCCAGATCGTTTGCTACCTGTTCCATGCTATAAGCTGAAAAATCAATTCCGGCTTTCTGATAATGGGCCATCGATTGGTCAAACGCGCGGGTAAATACTTCCTGGTAATTAGTCAGGCTGAGTGAATCGGAAAATAAAGCATCTTTATAGTACGTATCGTCCAAAACCCGGGAACCTTCTACCCCACGATAGCCCATCAATATAACATCGTGATTTTTCAAAAGCTGTGGGAAAAACAAAATGCTTTGCAGGTTTTTTTCACCCGGACCGCCATGTAAAAGAAATATCGGCTCCTTTAACGAATCACTTTGCAAAGCCTTAATCCGGATAAGTGGAAGTACCAATTCTTTTGATTGCGGATTTCCCGGATTTTCAAGCGTAATAAAGGAACCATAATCGGCTGAGTAACCTTCATAGATTCCTGAATTCCAAATAATTTGCCCAGGTTTACCACTTAAAACTTTACCCGTTTCAAAATGGTAAATCTGGGCCCAAACAATCTGATTTATTAAAAATAAAAATGCCAATAAGCTTAGTTTTGGCATAGAATTCAATTAACAACTTATTAATTCAAAAGGAACTTGTACAATATCGGCATACGATTCGCCGGCATCTTCCATATCTTCATCATCTTCCATATAATGCCATTTAACCGCTATTTTCTTTCCTTTTTCGGTAACCATGGCAAACCGTTCCAATATATCTAAAATTTGTTTTGACGAGGCTGAGTTAAAGTATTCCATATTGAATTCCACCACAGTTTCTTCGTTGGGATCAACCACATATTCTTCAATCCAATTTAGGATTGGGGTATAAAACTCTTTCACATCTTCAGGCAACGATTTACCCATAAATTTAAACTCATTGGTCGATTTATCCAGAATAACTTCGGGGCTTTCATCGGTTCCCGCCAATCTTTTTGCTTCCATTAATAACTGCTTTACTTGTTGTTTGACTTCTTGCTTTCTGTTGTTGTAGAAAACAAATTTAATAATAAGGATTTTTTCTTACAACTCAAAAACTATTTTTTACTAAAATCCTTATTACGCAAGGCTCTTATCCTATCCAAAAGGGTTGGATGCGAATAATTTACCTTCACATAAAATGGATGTGGAGTTAAGTTGCTTAAATTATTTGTAGCCAGCTTTTTCAATGCTGATATTAAACTCTCAGTAGTGTAGGTTTTTCCGGCAAAAGCATCGGCCTGATACTCATGCTTACGCGAAATCCAATTCATTAACAATCCCGAAAGGGTAGAAACCGGACTGTAAATTAATGAAAAAGCAATAAGACTGATATGAAATACCGGCTGCTCTACTCCTAAAGCCTGAGCTAAGGCCGGTTCAGTAATAAAAAGGGAAAGAATAAATAACATGAGTCCAACCTGTGCCGTTGATAAAACCAAACCCAATAAAGTATGTTTCATTTTGTAATGGCCCACCTCGTGAGCTAAAACCGCAACCAACTCGTCATGGTTTAATTCTTTTAGCAGGGTGTCGTATAAAACAATTCGCTTTTTTGCACCTAAACCCGTAAAATAAGCATTTGCCCGGGTTGACCGTTTTGAACCATCAATTTCAAAAATATTCGATATTTTAAAGCCGGCTTTGGTAGCATAGCTTTCAATCATATTCTTTAAATCGCCATCGGCTAAGGGTTTTTGCTTATTAAAAAGAGGCACAATAAGCTTACTGTAAAACATAGTCATAAACAGCATAAAAAGTACAATCACTACCCATGCATAAATCCAGAACATTTCCTGGGTTTTCTGATAAATGGTAAAAAGCAGGGCATAAAGTAAACCACCCAAAACAGCTGTAATTAAATACGATTTTAACTTATCGCTGATAAATAATTTAGGTGAGGTTGTATTAAAACCAAATTTCTGTTCAATTTTAAAGGTGTGATACCATTCAAAGGGGATGCCAACGAAATCAGAAGCCAGAAACAATACACCAAAAAATGCCAGGCCCAAAACAAGGGGCTGATTGATGTGGGGTTCAAGCTGGTAATGCAACCAACCAAAACCACCCAGAAGCAAAAAAATAAACAGCATTGCAAAACTGAACACCGAGCTCAGCAATTCAAAACGACTATTCTCTTTGGCATAATTTTGTTGTTTCAGGTATTTCTCGTCGTCGTATATTCCCTGCAGTTCTTTGGGTATAGGCTTGTCGCGAAACGTGGAATTTAACCAATCCAACACACGATCAAGGACAAATTCAACAACTAATATTCCTAAAATCAGATAAAACAAGGTATTGTACATATTTAAAATGCTTATAAGCCAAATTGGTGATTTAACAGTTTAATTTCTTCAATGCGCAGCCTCAAATCGTTTATATAATTATATGTCAACGTATTGTATTTTTTTAACAACGATTTCTCGGCCCATTCCAGCGCTAAATCAAGTTTTCCTTCCACTTCGCAAACCACAGCCATATTATGACATGCCGAACTTGCTATAGTTAGGTGTTTATCATCGGCATATTTTTTCCATATAAGTGCAGCACTTATCCATTCGTTTTGAAAAGCCAGATTGTTGGCATGATTTAATTCAGGCTGGGTGGTGTAGAATAAATGGCGTTCCACCTCGAGCCAATAAGGCACCAATTTATCAGATGTATTCAAAGCAACTTTTTCAGTAATTAAATCAACCAGCCAATTGCGTCCTTCATTAGAACCAATAAGATCGTAATACTGATTTATTGATTGAATATCGGGCAATTCCAATTCATCGGTCTGCCACCACTTTAATAAAAACTGTTCTTTTTCGGGATAATAAACCCGCCACAAACTATTAATGGTTAGCTTAATAAAATTAAAAGGCTCTATGCCATAACCATAGTCGTAATAAACCAACATCAACGAATCGACAATGGCAAAACCATCGAGACTAATCATGGCCTGAGCATTAGCTATTTGGCAAAGTTTTGTAACATCGGGCCAATCCATTTGTTTGAACTGATCTTTTGGTTGCCTGAAAAACATTTGGGTAATGTATTTTGCTGAATCAAGGCGTGGTGAAGCATCTAACTGGTAAACCAATTCTTTCATAATATGCTGCGATGCAGCAGTATCGCGTTGATAAACGGCTTTTTGAATGGGATTCGTAAACACCGGTTCAGCCATGATACTCCAATTATTAACAACCAACACTTTATTAACGTGGTCGGGTAAAATTACTGAAGCCGGTTTAACTACTTCAATTTTAATGGAAGACACTGTTCTACAAGCCGCAAAAGCAATAGCAATACTCAGGAATAGAATTAGTTTTCTAAATTGAAATAAGGTATTTTTTTTCATGGCTACGTGTATTATTAGATACTACCCCAGAATTTTCTAAAAAACCACTCAAGCGACCAAAAAAGAAACAGCATAACAAACAAAAGTTTAAAATCAAACAACGATTTAAAGCCTTTTGATTCCACAAAACTTGGTTTTATTTGATTGTTTGCTTCAATGGTAGTTATTAATTCATCCATTTGGTTTCGGGTTGTCATGCTACCTCCCTGCTGAACAGCCAGATTATACAATAACTGATGGTTTGCCTGAAGATTAATTTGTTCCATGTTCGATTCCGTAACAAAAAACCGGCCATTTTTTTGTTTGGGTTCATCGCCAATTTGTGCACTTGCCTTGTACCTATAATTTCCGTTGGGTAAGGTTCCTAAATTGAGCGTATAAGTCTGATTACTTTTCTGAAACACATACGAAAATTTATGGTTTTGCTCATTAAACAATTCAAATTGCAGTTCAGGTTCCGTTATAAGTTCGCCCAAAGGATTGTATAAACGCGCATTTAATACTAAAGGAATGTGTTGATAATGTGTAAGCGGAATTTCAAGTTCAATCCATGTTTTTCGGGTATCGGTAGTTAAATAAAAAATGGTTTTTGAAAGCAATTCCTGAGTAAAACTATGATTCCCCAACTTCAAATACTCCTGAATACTCCACTGCCAAATTCCTTCGCCCAGGATATAAGCATTTTTTACCGAACCTGTTTCAGTAAAAAACCATAGCGGACGCTGCGTTGCAACACTTCCGATTTTCTGATAAAATAAAGTCTGATTGACTTCGGTTTCGCCATAATCGCCAAAAGGAACCTGCAAAGGAGGCAGTGTGGATAATAACTCCGCATTAAACGAAGTGGTAAATCTTGAAAAGCTATTGTTCCCGATGGCTTGAACTTCACTCTGCAATTCTTTGGTTTGCGCAATTTTAAAATCAGCATTCACCTGATTAAATGCATTTAGATGGGTTTGAGCGCCCAAAATGTAAAACAAGGGTTTATTTTGCGCTTGTAGTTTTGTATAAAGCTGGTTCAAATTGTACTTTGCTGAGGGTAGTTGATGCAAAATAATCAATTGGTAAGAATCAATACTATCGGGAACCGCATCGGCGCGAGCCATGGTAAGTTTAAATACCGGATTCATTTGCATTACCCGGTTAATAATGGCTAAGTCGGGATGAAGGCTATGATAAAGCAAAAGCACTTCTTTTGTTTTATCGCTGACTTCGACCACCAGTTTTCTTTCGTTATTTGCTTTTGGCTCGTCAGGTAAATTGCTCTGCAAAAGCAAGTCGTATTCATGAATTCCCAGCGAATCGGCTTCAATCTGAAAGGCCACTTTTTCGAAGAAAAACTTTTCATTTACCTCCAGCGTTTTCTTTTGGATTACCCTACCCTTTTTCATTAACAGCAATTCAGCCTGCTTACCTGTGGCATCAAAAGCTTCGATATTTACAAAAACAGGAAACGATGTACCCTGATAAACCAGTTTATTGTAATCGAGCTGCCTGATGGCAAAATCTCTTCGAGGAAGTGTGTCTCCTAAGGCAAATGTATAGATGGTAAAATTTGCCTGTTGCGACATATAAAGCGGCTGTTCGCCCCTATTGTAAATACCGTCTGAAATTAAAAGGAGCGCCCCAATATGCCTTTGATAATACCTGGTTTTAATGTATTGAAACAAGTCTTCAAAATTGGTTTCCCTATCGGTAAAAGTAAACTGCGCACTATCGGTTTTTTCGCCAAATTGGAGCCAATCGATATCATAATTTGCAGCCAAACGATTTACCTGCTTTTTTAAAAGCATCGGTAAGGTATCTTTTACAAACAATGAATCGGAACTACTTATCATTGACTGCGAATTATCGACAGCAATCAGTAAAATGGGTTGCTGCTTGTGTCGCTTGAGGGTACGAAGCACCGGATGCATCAATAAAAAAATTACCAAAAGTAAACTTAAGGAGCGCAACGTAGCCAGAAAATATCTTTTGGATTTATCGAGTCCGGTATTTTTGTTTTTAAAATAAAGCCAAAATATACTGACTGCAGCCGCAACTAACAGCAACAATATCCACCATGGGGTTTGTGTAAATACTAAAGTAAATTTTGACATCCGGTAAAATTAAAAAATCCCTACTTATAAAAGCAGGGATTCTTGTGTGTATTATTTTTTTTTTAGGTTAGCATGGCTCCACAAACATTAATTACCTGGCCACTAACATAACTCGACATATCGGAAGCAAGGAACAAAGTTACATCGGCAACTTCTTCGGGTTTTCCTCCGCGACGTAAAGGAATTTCCTTTAACCAGCCTTCTTTTTCTTCCTGAGGCAACTGAGCGGTCATTTCGGTTTCGATGAAACCCGGAGCAATAGCGTTGCAACGAATATTACGTGAACCCAATTCGCGGGCTATTGATTTGGTAAATCCAATAATTCCGGCTTTTGATGCTGAATAGTTCGATTGACCGGCGTTTCCACGAACACCAACTACTGAACTCATGTTTACAATAGATCCGTAGCGTTGTTTTAACATATATTTCTGAACTGCTTTGGTTAAATTGAAAACCGATTTAAGGTTTACATCAATCACCAAATCCCATTGTTCTTCAGTCATGCGCATCAATAATCCGTCGCGGGTAATGCCAGCATTATTGATTAATATATCGACTTTTCCAAAATCTTTGATCACCTGATCGACAAATTCTTGTGATGAATTATAATCGGCAGCATTGGATGCGTAAGCTTTAGCTTCTACTCCAAAGGCTTTAAGCTCCTTTTCAACAGCTGTGGAATTATCATCGAGTCGGATGTCAGAAAAAGCAACGTTGGCTCCATGCTGAGCAAATTTTAAAGCTATCATTTTACCGATTCCTCGCGATGCTCCGGTAACAATGGCAACTTTACCTTCAAGAATTTTCATAAAATACGTTTTTAGTTTGTATGATAATTTTTCTTTTAATAAAGTGACAAAGATAATTAAAAAACCAGGGGATTTTTGCACAAAAAACAGGTTTTTGTTCCCTTACCACACCTTAAATTAAGCCAACAATTGCTTTACTCTTTAGTTATCAATACTGAATCGATAAGTTTAAGCAGTTCGTTGGAATTGATGGGTTTGGTCAGGTAATGACTGCAACCGGCCTGTAAAGCATCTTCCCGCTCTTCGCCAAGGCTATAGGCTGTTTGTGCAATAATAGGTAATTCACGTATTTTTAAAATTTCTTTGGCGGCATCAATTCCGTTCATCACCGGCATGCGAATATCCATAAGTATCAGGTTCACATCAACACCTTCTTTCACAAAATCGAGTGCTTCTTTTCCGTTTCTTGCCCAAATTAAACTCACTTGTGTGGGCTGTAAGGTAAACTCAAGAAACTTGTAATTCTGATCCACATCTTCGGCAATCATTATGGTTTTTCCCTGCCAGTTGTAGGGCGATTGATGTGCTGTTGGATTTGTTTTTTCGACAACTTTTTCGGCTTCTTTGGGTAAGGGATGGGTAAAATAAAAGGTTGAACCCTTACCGGGATAAGAAACTACGCGAATCTCGCCTCCAAGCATCTCGACAAGACTTTTTGAAATGGCCAGTCCCAATCCGGTTCCATTGTATTCTTTGGTATAACTTCGATCGATTTTACTGAAGCGCTCAAAAATTATATGCTGGGTTTCTTCGGCAATACCAATACCTGAATCCTGAATATAGAATTCCATGGTGTCGTTCCACACATTGCTAACACCAAAGCGAATGCTGCCTCTATCGGTGAATTTTATGGCATTGTCAATTAAATTATTCATAACCTGTTTAAAGCGAAATACATCGGTTTTAAAAGGTAGTTTGGCGTATTTGCTGTTTAAATCGAGGAACAATTCCAAATCGTCGTGTTCCATTATTTTGGTGTACTTGCTATGAACGCTGTATAAATCCTTCAACAAAGTATTCAAATCGACGTCTTCGAGGTTTATTCGTAATTGACCGGTTTCAATTTTAGCCACATCAACAATATTGTCGATAAGAGTCAACAAATCGAGTCCGCTTTTACTGATTAGTTCAATAAATTCTTCCCGTTCGCCGATGGTTAAGTCAGGATCGGCCAGTAAATCAGAAAAACCAATAATAGCTGTCATGGGAATGCGAATATCATGCGACATATTGGCCAGGAACGACGATTTAAGGCGGTCGGCTTCTTCGGCTTTTTCTTTCGACTGCAAGAGCTTTTCTTCGTAACGCTGGCGCGAAAGCAGGTTCGATAGCAGTACCGACACCATTTTCAGGTAGTCGATTTCGGTATTATCCCACTCGTTTTTATTAAAATTTTCAAAAACTATGGAACCAAAAATCTCATTGTCGATGATTATCGGAAACACGTAGGTTTCCTTCATATTCAGGCTTTTCAGGTACTGTTTTAAATCGTCGGGAAGGTAATCCAGCATAAATCCCAGAATCATTTTCCGTTCCATCAACATTTTATTCCATGAGGGAACCGCTTCAAAATCGATAGCAAAATCGACTGGTAATTCTGAAGATTCTGAATGGGCATATTGAATCAACAATTTGCCTTTCTTCTGATTCTCGGTATTACGAATAATAAAAATTCGTTTGGGCTTAAAGTGATAAACTATACGATCGATAACCTGCTTGTACTTATGACTGTATGAGCTGGATGAATTAAAAATACCAATTACTTCGGTAAAAAGTTCGTTCCGCTGCAGGTTTTTATTTAACTGCTGTTTGGTTAAATAATAATCGCTGATATCGGTAATTTTACAGGCAATTTTGCCGGGAGCAAGGGCAAACAGATGAAACTGAATGTATTTTTTTAGATTGGTAATGTATAGTTCGAAGGTTTCGTCAAAAGAAGTACGGGAAGGTTCGGGTACCTGAATTGTATGATCAGGTTTCATAACATCGTATAAAGTGTGCCCAACTATTTGACTGATTTCTTTTCCCATTATTTTTGCAGCAGCAGAATTCAAATCGTCAATTGCACAAGCAAATAAGCTATTATCATCCTGATTAGTAGTGGAAAGCAGAACAATGCCTTCCGACATGTAACTATCGAGGAAGTCAACGGCTTTGCGCAAAGTTTCTACCTCTTTTTCTTTGCTTTTTTGTTCCTGAATATTTTCAAAGCGAATTTTTATGGCTACTTGATTGTTGGGGAAAGCTATTTTCTTGCAGAAAAGGTTTACCTCAATTTTTTGTTTTTTTGAGTTAAGCATCACCAATTCCAGACTCTCAGAACGACTCTTAATGGTGTCAAGTTCACTTAAAAACTGAATCAATTGTCCTTTGTAATCAACATCAACCAATTCGGTAAACTTAATTGATTCTAACAACTCAAAACTATAACCCAGAATTTGCAGCGCAGTTTGATTGGCAAATTTAATTTCGTCGCGCTGAATAACAACAATACCTTCTTTGGTATCGTTGGCAATCTGATTGAGCAAATTCTCTTTATGATGAAACTTTTTCTGGCTTTGCTGAAGTTCGTCCAACAAGGCCTGTTTTTCCAGTTTCAACGCTTTAACCTGCTGCTCTAAGTCCTTATACGACAATGGTTCTGGCATCCGCTACGGCTTATGAATTAATGTTGGTTAAAGTACTGTTTTTCTAATTATAATCAAAATGAATGCCCAACACAATTAAACCAAAATTGATTTAATTAGTTTATTCATTAATTAATGGTTACAATTAAACAGTTAAGTTGTTTATTTGCTTTTACTAAGCCTGAAATAGAAGCCAAGCTTTAAAATAGCAATGCCATTACTGGTGCATTTGTACTTAATTACTAAATTTGACCTCCGAAATAAACACAGGTCATTCTAATTTTTGAAAATAAATAAGGAAAATGAATTATCGTAACTTGAAACGTACTGTATTACTAATCAGCTTATTTTTAAGTGTTTTTACCTGGCAATCGTTGGCTCAGGGGTACCAGATAAAAGTTCACATCGACAAGCTGGCCGATAGCACCATTTATTTAGGATATTATTATGGCGATAAACAATACGCAAAAGACACCCTTATTCTTGACAATAAAGGAAAAGGGGCTTTTACAGGCGATGAACCCCTGGATGGAGGTATTTATTTTGTATTACTTCCTGGGAACCTGTTTTTTGAATTAGTTGTCGACAACTACCAAAAGTTTAGCGTATCGACCAAATACAACGGGAATCCCGGTGACCTGGTAAAAAATCTTTCCTCGAAAGGCAGTCCTGAAATGGATTTATACCTGAGTTACCAACAGTTTATGACACGCCAAAGCGAAAAAGCCATCGATATTCGCGATCGGCTGAAATCGGCTATACCTGAAAACGAAAAACAAAGGCTGAACGATAGCCTGCAAATACTGCATCAGCAGGTAAAGGACAAGTGGGACGAAATTGAAAACAAACATCCGGAATCTCTGCTGGCATCGATACTCAAAATTAATGAAGAAATTGAAGTGCCCGAGCCACCGCGCAACGAGAACGGTGTAATTATCGATTCCATGTTTCAATACAAATACTACAAAGCGCATTATTTCGACAACATCAACTTTTCTGATGAACGCCTGTTACGCACACAGTTTTATCATCCTAAAATCGATCGTTATTTTGAACGCTTAATAGTTCCCGCTCCCGATACGGTTATAAAAGAAAGCAGATTGCTTCTTGAAAAAACAAAAAGCAACGAAGAGGTTTTTAAATATACCCTGCAAATGCTTTTTAACAAGTACAACAATTCAAATATAATGGGAATGGATAAAGCCTTTGTGTTTTTTGCCGAAAACTATTACCTGAACGGAAATGCTCCCTGGGCCGATCCCGATTGGTTAAAAAAGGTAGAAGAGCGGGTTCGTGAGATAAAGCCCAACCTGATTGGAATAAAAGCCAAAGACATTCGCTTAATGGATCCCAACGACCAGTTTTTGTCGATGTATATGATAAATGCCGAATATTTGGTTTTATTCTTTTATGAGCCCACCTGTGGCCATTGCAAAAAAACCACTCCGGTAATGAAAAAACTATCAGAAAAATACTGGGAAAAAGGGGTCGAGGTGCTGGGCATTTATACCCAATTCGATAAAGAAGAATGGACCAATTATATTGAATCGCAACATTTGGATAACTGGCACAACGGATGGGACCCATACAACCAGTCGCAGTTTCGTTTAAATTACGACATACGCTCTACCCCTTCGATTTATCTGCTCGATAAGAAAAAAAATATTCTGGGTAAACGCATCGATGTGGAAACACTGGAACTGATGCTTCAGGACGAATTTAAAAAGAAATAGTCCGGCCAAACTGACCGGACTATCAAATAACCAGAAGGAACATAGAAGAAATCCTTCGTGAGGCCGGAAAAAGCAGCCAAAATTTTACCGGCCTCTTTTTCCCGAACGTTCGGAAAATCTTAAAACAGATTTTATCCGGCTAATTATCTTTAATTACTACATTAAAAATAAATAGCGTAACTACCGAAGCTGCAAAAATTACCAGCAACGACGACATAATCTTTTTAACCACGTACTCCAGGCTAATAATATCCCAAATAGCCAGTAAGGCAATTGAAGTTACAACCACCACCAATAAGGCCAACACATACGAGGTAATCTTTTTTGCTGTAATATCCATAAGTACTTGTTTTGGTTTCCTATAAATAATTTGTTTTTATTTCCTGCTGAAGCTCCCTGAGGGTTAAAAACCCTTTTGCTTCATCCTCATTAAGGCTCCAGTAATTTTGCCCATCCTTAACGACAATAGAGACGACAAAAGTAGCTGCTTTGTTACAGTCCGTATCGAATCCCAGGCGTTCTAAAGCTAATTTGGTTAAAGAAGCTGCATGGCCATCGCCTTTTATATGAGCATTTTGATTTTTTTTATGGGGATAAACAAATTGCATTTTTTCGGAATCAAAAGTTAAACCCGTTTCGGAATATAGCCTTTTTAATGTTCCGTTTAGCAACATATCTTCAGGTGCACCATCGCTTAGTCCCTGTTTTGTTAATACCCAAAACAAATCGGCAAATTGCATGGCAATATTTAAATCGTGAGTCGAAAATAAAATGGTTTTGTTTTGCGTGCGGGCCAATTGCCACAATAAACTGACCACATGGTGCTTATTGGCCAAATCGAGAAAAGCAGTGGGTTCATCGAGAATTAAGATTGGCGTATCCTGGGCCAGAGCGCGTGCTATCATAACCCGTTGAAACTCTCCATCGCTTAAGCTGTTAACCAGTCGCTGATTAAAAGCTTCCATACCCACATTTTTTAAAGCTTCATCAATAAAAACCTGATCGTCAGGCGAAATATGCTGATACCACTGACCATAAGGATAGCGCCCCAAAGCAACTACCTCGGCAACGGTTAAATTATTAAAGCGAATCAATTCGGTAGAAACCAGGCTTACTTTTTTGGCATATTCTGTTCTTGAAATGCTGTGTTGTGATTCTCCTTCAACCAAGATCTGTCCGCTTAAGGCCGGATGCAACTTGCAAAGGGTTTTAATTAAAGTGCTTTTCCCTACACCATTCGGACCTATTAAAGCGATTAACGAACCGGCTGAAGCCTGAACGGAAATAGCTTCGCATAAGCTTACTTTTTGCTTTTTATTTGAATAGCCTATCTGTAAATTCTCAATATGTAATGAATGGTTCTTTGTCATGAATCCTTAAATAAGCGACGACAGTTTTTTATTTCGGAATACAATCCAAATAATAATAGGAATACCTAATAGGGCAGTAATTGAATTTATGGGTAAAACAGCGCTGTTACCAGGTAATTGCGAAACAATATCACTTATAAGCAAAATACTGATGCCCAACAATACCGTGGCCGGAACTAAGACAAAATGATTGGCCGTTTTAAAAACCAAACGGGCAATGTGTGGAATTGCAATACCGATAAAGCCAATGGGACCGCAAAAAGCCGTTACCGTTCCTGCCAATAAACTGGTACTGGCAAAAACCATTATCCGGGTAAGGGTAATATTAAGGCCCATGGTTCGGGCATAATCTTCGCCCAACAAAAGCACATTCAGTCGTTTGGGAAGAAAAAATGCAATGAGCAAACCGGCTAAAATGCCGGGCACAAAAACCCATAGCTGATTCGTGGTAATTCCTCCCAGACTACCCATTGTCCAGATAACAAAGGCTTTTACCGATGCATCGGCACCAAAATACTGCATAATACTTACCAGGGCTGAAGCCGCGCTGCCAAACATAATACCAAAAATCAGGATGGTCATGATATCGCGTACGCGAAAACTAATGGCCATAATTAATACCAATACTGCTGAAGCTCCTATCCAGGCAGCAAAAGCCATGGCCCACTGGCCAATTATAAAATGAAAACCCAAGCCTAATAAAGAAGGAAAACCCAGAACCAATAAAGCTACACCCAAACTGGCTCCGGAACTGATTCCCAGAATATATGGCCCTGCCAACGGATTTCTAAAAAGGGTTTGCATTTGCAAGCCACTAACAGCTAATGCAGCTCCGGCCATAGTAGCTACAATGGCTTTGGGGAAACGAAAATCAAAAATTGTGCGGTACCAAAGCATTGATTCGTCTCTTGTAAGCAGGGTTTGAATAAATTCATCAAAGGGAACTTTTACCGAGCCTATCATTAAATCGATAAAAAAAAGAGCAACTCCAAAGAGCAATAAAAAAAACAATAATATAATATGCTTTCGCGTCAAAACTTAAAAATTGTAAGTAAAAATATGTTCGTCGAGTACCTGGCCTGCTTTAACAATTGCGTTTTTTAAAACCGCTTCCTGTTTAAACCCACATTTTATAAGCACCTGCATGCTGGCTTTGTTGTTTGAAAAAACCGATGCAGCCAAACGATTGGGCTCAAATTGTTTTAATACATAAGGAATAAACCACAAAAGCGCCTGCGTGGTAATTCCCCTGCCCCAATAATCCTCGCCTAACCAATAGCCCACATTCAAGCTTTTTTGATACACATCGTGTCCGGGAATTAAGCCCATGTTTCCCACCGGTTCACCATCGTAAACCAGGGCAAAATTTGCAGGTTTTTCCCGGTCTTTCTGCAGTTCAACCCACGACAAAGCATCATCGTAAGTATAGGGATGCGGAAATAAATCCATCACATATTTCCAGATATTATAATTATTGGCATGATGCGCCAAAAAGGGTTCATCGCCTGGTTGCCAGGTTCGTATAACAAGTAGTTTTTCCTGGTAATAAATCATGGCAGGTGTTGATAATAGGTAAATACAGTATCCTGTAAAGCTTGGGGATGAAAAATCCGGATTAAATCTTTTAATATCAGGTGTGGATGCATTACTCCACTTTCCCAAAAATCGTTTCCCATGTATTCAGTCATCTGTTTATTGTTATTGTAAACTTTTCCAAGTTTTATCGGCCTAAGATTGGCCATGCGGGGATCGGCTTTAACAATATCATCGACTGATTGAGCCAAACCGGTATGAATCCAGATATCGGCTTCCTGTCCGCGGTGAAAAACATGCTCAATGGAAAGCGCCAGGCTTTCGCGCGAAGTGTCAGTTGCCCATAAATAAGAACCTCCGGCATCGTAAATAAAACGAGCCATAAATGAATTACCTCCCGGAACATACCAAACATCTTTAAACGGTAAACTACTTAAAATTTTTGGCCGCTCTGTACTGTTTAAAACCAGTTTTTTATAATTGTTATAGGAACTTTCCAGGTTATTAAAAATGGAATCGGCCTGAACGCTTTTGTTGAAGAACCGGGCAAAGAATTTAATCCATTCGGCTTTTGCCAATGGTGAAGTTTCCAAATATTCAGCCACCATTACAACAGGTATTCCCCACTCCGAAAACTTTTGATACATTCCCTGGGCTTCGGCACCAACACTGTAAGCAAAAATTACATCGGGATTTAAATCCAAAATGGTTTCATAATTTAAAGCTTGTTCGTTTCCAACATCCCGGGTATCTCCTTCAGCAATCTGTTTTCTGATAATTGAATTCGAAACCAAATTGGGATTAGTAAGCCCCACCACACTTTGGTGCTCGTTTAAGGCAACGATAAAAGCCAGATGAGTAGTTGACAAACAAACCACCCGTTTTACCGGAGTGTGAATTTGCAGGGCTTGTTTGGCTGGCTTATCAGATAAAAGGTAGCTAAAATTAACCTGACTGGCATGTTGCCAGGGATTTATAACCTGAAGCTGTTGAAGTGAGTCGGAATGCTTCAGTATAAAACCCTGCGCATACCTGAGTGAATCGACCTGATAAGCTGGCTCCTCACTGGTGTTTGAAGTTTGAGGATTTTGACAAGCCACAAAAAGAAACATCGGGATGATGCTTCGAGTAAGTACAAGACGGAAATCAGTGAGTGATTTTAGAAGCATTATTTTTTGGTTTCAGAATTAAACACCGAACCTGAAATATTTTGCCCGTTCCTGAAATAGAAGGTTCCGTATGAATAAACTACTTTAATATACTCTTTGGCAATACCGTCGTGGTTAACAATTACCCGGGTAATCTTTTTATTGGGTTTATCGTAATTCTCAATGGTTACTCCTTCGGGATATTGTTTTGAAAGTTCGCTCAGGAAGCGTTGGTCGCGCGATTCGCCACTGTAATCAAAATCATTTCCTTTAAAGGTGCTTTTGGCTGCCGCCAGTTCGGCCTGCTTCCGTTTTTCTTCGTCGGCAATAGCCCGGGCCTGAAGCTCCTGAATTTTACGTTCGCAGGCCAGAATCTGATTTTTTGGATACGATTCGGCCGGTTTTATATTCTGTGCTCCTTTATATAAAGCTAAAGCCGAACTAAAATCTTCAATTTTAAAGGCTTTATCGGCCCTATTCAGGTAATTTGCATACTCGGCATCGGTTTTGTTTTGTCGTTCAGCGGCCAAACGTTCGTCGTCAATAAGGTTTTGTAACTCGACCAGTTTCGATTGTGGCAGCGGATCCTGTGGTTTTAGGTTTAGCGCTAAGGTATACTGCTGCCTGGCCTGTTCGTAGTTTCGCTGCTCTTTAAACTGGTCGCCCTGTAAAATGGCCTGATTGAAATCCCGATCCAATTGTGCCAAGGCATTTTGAATTAATTGATTGATACGGGCAATCTGCTGATCGGGATAAGTCTCGTCGGCTTTAAGCTTTTTAGCCGCATTATACGACGAAATGGCCTGATCGTAGCGTTGCGCATCGAAAAACAAGTCGGCTTCTTCAATTTTTGCATTATAGGCTTTTAACTGAGCCTGTGCAGCGGCATCGCGTTTGGCAGCATCGGCCAGCAACTGATTGATTCGTGCCAACTGACTTTTGGGATATTCCTGCCCGGGCAACAGATTCGAAGCTTGCTGATAAACATTTTTAGCTTCGGTGTACTTATTCTGATTGAAGAATAAATCGGCCTGAGTTATCCATTGTTGATACTGTTGTTGCTTTTGCGCTTCATTAGCCAATAAACCTTGCAGTTCGGTAATTTTTTGCTTTGGCAAGGCTTCGTCAGGTTTTATTTGTGCTGCCTGTTGATACGATTCGAGCGCCCCTTTGTAGTTTTTTTGATTATAGCGTGCTGCCCCTTCGTTCATACGGGCATCGTAAGCCTGCTGATTTGCCTGTTGTGCCGCCATTAGTATATCTATTTCTTCGAGACGCTGTTTGGGATAAGCTTCGTTGGGTTTTAAGCCGGAAGCCTGGGTATAGAAGTTTTTTGCCTCCTGTAGTTGTTGCTGGCTAAAATGATTATCGGCTGAAGCCAGATAGGTTTTGTATTGTGCATCGAGGCGGGCCCGGGCTTCTTTGCTGGCCAATTGTTCGGCCATCAGTTTATCAATTTCACTAATGCGTTGCAGCGGATAGACTTCGTTAGCTTTAAGCGATAAAGCCGATTGATAATTCAAGCGGGCTGTTTCGAGTTGGTTCGATGAAAAAGCAGCATCGGCCAGTTTAATGTAATTATCGTAAGCTACCTGATTCTTGCGTTGTTTTTCGAGTAATGCCTGAATCTCACTGATTTTTTGTTTAGGATAAGCCTCATCGGGTTTTAACTGAGCAGCCTGATTGTATGATGCCAAAGCTTCACCATACGAATTCTGGGTGAATTTAGCATCGGCCATAACAATGGCATCATTATAGCGTTTGTTTCTTTCGGCCAATAAAGCCAGGGCATTGTCTATTTCAGTAATTCGCTGTTTGGGATAAACTTTATCGGGAATTACAAGCAATGCCTGCTGGTATAAACGCTTTGCCGGTTCCCATTGTTGAGACTGGAACTGCGCATCGGCCTGAGTAATTAAGGCATTGTAGTCGGCTTCGGCTTTTTGCCGGGCTACACGCTGTTCCTCAGCACTCTTTAAAGCCAATAATTTATTATTTATTTCGGCAATACGGGTCTGCGGGTATTGCTCGTCGGGTAAAATGGCCTGTGCTTCCTGATAGTCGCTTTTTGCCAGTTCCCAGTTTTCGATATTAAAATTATTATCGGCACGGGCAATGGCTACATCGTAAGCCCGTTTTTTATTGGCCATTAAGGCTAATTGCTGTTCAATTTCGTTTAATTTTTGCTGTGGATAAGCTTCTTCTTTTTTCAGGTTTAGCGCTTGCTGGTAACTATTTTTGGCTTCGTCGTAGGCTTTACGGTTAAAAGCAGCATCGGCAGCAGCCAGCACTTTTTTATAAGCCTCGTCGAGTTCCCGCTTACGTGTTTGAGCCAATTGTAAGAGCAGGGCATCAATCTCTTTTATTCGCCCGGCAGGATATGCCTCTGCTGGTTTCATGCTTAAAGCCAACTGATAGTTACTTTTTGCCGATTGGTACTGCTGTGCGGTAAACGATGCATCGGCAACAGCAATAAACTGCTGGTATTTCTCTTCGTTCGATTTTTGAGCTGCCAGTAAGTTCTCAATCTCGGTTAAGCGGATTCGGGGGTATGTTTCGGCCGGTTTCAACTGATTGGCTTTCAGGTAATGCGTTCGGGCGGTGGTAAAATCTTTGGCATCGAAAAGCGAATCGGCCAGCATAATAGCCTGATTGTATTCTTTTTCGAGCTGCTCACGGGAATTTTTATCTTTCTCGAGCTGGGCCAGAATTGTAGTGATTTCAGCAATGCGCTCTTTGGGATAGGTCTCGTTGGGTTTAAGACCCGAGGCCTCTTTATACCTGTCGAGCGAAGGCTGGTATTGCTGGCTTTCGAACAGACGATCGGCGGCAGCCAGGGTTTGCACATAAAGTTTGTCACCTCCGTCGTCCTCTTCCTGATTGAGCAGGATTTCGATAAGTGCCAGTTGATCGTTTGGATACTTCTCGTTTTTATATTTAATGGCCCTTAGGTAATATTTTTGGGCGTTACCGTAAAACTCGTCCCTGAAATGCTGATCGGCCAACTCAATATTCTTTTGGTAATTCTTTTCGGCGTTTTGATCTTTTTGAATGATCTTTCCAATCATAAAAATCTGATCGTCGGGATAGGGATCGAAGGGATCCAAATCGATGGCTTTGTCGTAAAACTCGATGGCCTGGTCGTAATCTTTGTTGTTGAAGAAATCGTCGGCCTGGGCTATGAGTTTTTTGAAGGCTTCGCGCCGGGCTTTTTCGTATTCGGCCATCAGCGCTTTGATTCGCTTTTGCATGTTCGAGGTGTACACTTCATCGTAATCAAAATCGCCCATCCGGTTGTTAAACTCGAACTTGCCAATGGGTTCGTTAAAAAGGGATGCATTAAAGCCCTCGATTTCTGGAATGAGTTCGATAGCAAATTTATAATTCCAGATACCCACATCCTCGGGAGGAACATGGGTATTAAAGAATAGTTTTTTAGAGAAATAACCCCGTTTTGAGAATACCAAATCGTAATTGCTGTTTAAATCGAGCCGAAACTCGAAGCGACCGGCTTCATCGGCATTAAATACCTTATCTTTGGTTCCGTTTTTAAATACATTAATTTTTGCCCCGCCCAAACCTTCCCGATCGACCTTAACGGTACCTTTCACTTCGAGGTATCCCTGATCTTTCTGGCTATAAACAGCGGTAACTATAGAAAGTACTAATACAAGCAGTGTAAGAAGATGCTTTTTCATGTTAACATTTCGATTCAAAACAGCCGCAATTTAACCAAAATTGAGAAGTATAGCTATTTTTTTTATGTTCTAAGCAAAAAGACTTTTGTATAAGTTAGTGACAAAAAACCAGGGTTTTGCTAAATTCCTTTAGCTACAAAAGTAAGGTTTTCGTTCTTTTAATGATGCCCGACTAACCAGCTTTATTCGCTAAAGAACCTTTGAAAACACCTGTTTAAAATTGGTAAGAATCAATTTTAAAATACATAAGTACCAGTTTTAATTTTAGTAAGTACCAGTTTTAATTTTGGTAAGTACCAGTTTTGAATTTGGTAAGTACCAGTTTTGAATTTGGTAAGTACCAGTTTTAATTTTGGTAAGTACCTTTTTAAAATACTCAAGTATCTTTCTACATTTTGGCAAGTATGCATTTTAATATAAGCAATAAAACCAATACAAAATAAATAAAGTTAAAATAGTTTTAAGCATTTTGCCGCACGATTTGTAGCTATCTGTTCTCTCAGATCCCAAAGCTTATGTTACCAGGTTTTACGTATCCACAAAAATAAATAATTTTGAATAAGTACATAGTTTACCGATGACAGGTATTTTAGAAATCAACGAAACAGGTATTGCAGATCGTGCAGATTTTTATTTAGCAGGCTACAGTTTTTCCTGTTTATTAATGTATCTTAATATTTAATTTTGATCCATTACCTTATCCCTACCTTTTTCAAGAATAAACCCAGGTAGCTATTGTACATTGATATAAGAGCCATCAGCGAAAAAAGAGAAATCGTCATGAAATCCGTTTTACACCGTAAAATCAATCACTTTTTTTAGTGGACCCTGACTGGTGGAAAGCATCGCGGTATTTTATCATTTCACCGAATTTTTCCTGCGGAATATTAATGAATAAGCCGTCGGACTCTGTGAATAAATCACCTGTTTCATTACAGATTTTTCCTAATGTTGTTACTTTTTGCCCGTTAACAGATGTAACTTTTGCTTCAACAGTAATTACAGAACCAAGAGGAAGCATTTTCCGGTATTGCACCGTTATTTTTGCCGTAACAACTGTATATCCACGAATCCAGGCGGCTATTCCCATCGCCTCGTCAAGCACGGCTGCCATACTGCCGCCATGTACAAATCCGGGGGGGCCCTCAGTAGAAGGCCCAAACCAAACACGTGCAATAAATGAATTATCTCTGTCTTTAATAAAAAACCTTACTCTAATGCGGTCACTATTTTTGTCTCCTGTAATAAATGACTGTCCTTTTCCATAAGAGTCAGGAATCTCAATTTCTGTCCATCCTTTTTCAGCAGACAATTCAGGATGGCTTATGGCATTTTTGTTATAATCGCACATAATATAATTGTCGAAGTAAATAATCTTAAAAGCATATTAAAAACTATATTTTATTTTAAACATAAACATATTGTAGTCCTTCAGATTCGAAAACAAATTATCTCCTTTGCCATCAAAAATGGTGGTTGATACAGTGATTTCTGAATTAATAGTGGCTTGGTAAGCAATCTCAGGCATATACACCAGGGCATAATTATCTTTTATATTATTCCAGTCGGTAACTATGAAACCACCACCAATAGGTGCTACTTTTAACTTTTCATTGAAAAATTTCTTTTCGTACCGTAAAAAGAAATAGTCATTCAGGTTTTCGGCTCCCCGTTCGTGAAAAAACCCGTGCATATACTGAAGATTAAGATACGAGCCATCTGAAAAATTGTAATCGCCACCAACAACAAATTTAATGTAAGGCTTTGTTTTGTCTAAGATTAATGAATCCTGGGTTACGGGAACGGGCGACTGCGGATAAAAAGCGGACAAGTCATTAGTCATGATTATGTTTTCATCGGGAACAAATGCTGCTGCCTCGGCCCAAAAACCAATACCTGCAATACTTGTTGCCAAATCAGCACCAATAATATGTGTTCTTGCAAACGAAAGTTGAGAATTGATATTAATTCCGCCAATGGTGTCAACAGGCAAAAAAGTATTCCTTGTGGAGAAAGGTAATCCATCCCGACCCCAAACATAACTCAGAGAAAAGTCAACCCCCATAGCAAAGCCTTTAAATTTTAAACCCGCCGTTGAACTTTCTCCCAAATTATATCGAGGCATCATTAAAGTATCAGAGAAACCTTTTAAAACCATTCCCTGCGGCAATTCCATAGTTGGATTTAAAGTATTTGCAAAAATACCAACCGGCATATTTGCCGGCTGGAAAAAAGGAATAAAAATCCCTTGAAGCGAGAAGTCGTTGTTTAAGTAGTAATTTAGGTTAATAGCATCAGAACCACGACGGCGACCAAAATCTAAAATGTCTTCCAAATCCAACGGGTTAAGATTGTCGGTTGGATTTAATTTATCGGCGGTTCCCCAAACAATGCGTTGACGACCAATGGTTACGTCTAAATTTTTAGTAAGAAAACCATACAACTGCACATACGCTTCCCTGACTTCAAGATTATAAGGGTCAATAATGCCTTTATTATAAAGGTCAGCTGATGAATTAATACCGGGCAGGCCAATATTGCGCAACCAGACTTCGCTGTAAAATTTTGAATTATCGGTAATTTTTTTGTCAAGGTTTAAAGTCAGACGGTTTTCGTTCCAGGCCCAATCGTTGGGTGATTTAAGTAAAAAACGTTGGTCGGTTAAAAGTTCACCTGACAATTTGAGGCTATTCTCATCTTGTGCATTAGTAAGGCTTGAAATGGTAACAAGCAGCAGCATTAAAAATAAATTCTTTGTATTCATAGCTTAAATTTTATTTATTTGATTTCTTGCGATTTTTGTCAATGAATTAAAGTTGTTATACAATGCTAAAGCAATTTGGTGTCCTTCCAAAACAAATTCTTTTATTGCTCTTGATTTACTACCGGTTTTATCAAATTTGGTTGGATGTTTTAGTCCTTCGAGCATCACATATTTAACCCTTTTTTCCTGTGCCTGATAGTACAAATTGATTAATGTTTCCACACCAAATTTTGAAGTTTTCATTTTCTCCAATAAGGGCAGGACATCTTTCTTTAACAGTGCCCTTTCGCCGGTGAATGATTTGAACGGGTTGATTTTATAGTTAATCAGGGTCTCTGTTGCCTGCCCCAGAACCATATCGGCCTCATTACTGAAAACAGGAGTGATTAAACGTTCAAAATGCTCCTCTTTCAGGTTAGATAAATCGGCATCAATGAAAACAATAATTTCTCCTGTTGAATTTTCTATCCCGGTTGCCATTGCATACCCTTTACCTTTATTCTCGGGAAGTGCAATATACTTAAGTGATGGCAAAAACTTAAGTTCACCTAAAATTTTGGCCGTACCATCTGTTGAACCATCGTTTATAACAATCACCTCGTCAAAAAAGTATTCACACACGGTTGTTACTACTTCTTTGATTGTTTTTTCCTCGTTATACGCACAAATTATTGCTGAAATATTTCTCATGATTTAAGCCCTTTCTTTACTTGTCTTTTAATGGTTTTTAGCATTAAATCATAATTTTCCATGGCAGTATAGGCAATTTCCCAACCCTCGTTTATATAGCTTGTTGTGGCTTTAAGCCGGTTCATTTTCTTGTACTTATCCTTATGTGTCATCCCTTTTAATCTGATAAATTTTATGGATTTACCAATCGATATGTAATAAAAATACAGTAGGGTTTCTACACCAAATCGTGATTCCTTCATTTTATCAAGAATTGGTATAATATCTTCTTTGTATAAAGCTCTTTCACCTGTTAATATTTTTAAAGGATTTACATCCTGGCTTAAAATATTTACAGTAGAATACCCCAGAAGCATATCACACTCGTTCACCAATAAGGGTGAAACTATATGATTAATATAGCCAGTGGGAATTATTCTTTGGTCGGCATCAACAAATAGCATAATATCAAAGATTGAATTTTCAACACCCACCGCCATCGCGTAGCCTTTCCCTTTGTTTTCTGCCAAGTGAATTGCTGTTATTTCAATTTCTTGCTGCAATTCCTCAATTATTTTCTTGGTATTGTCCGAAGATCCATCATTAACTACAATAATTTCACTAACAATTAAAGATTTTGAAACTGAAAGGATAACATCTTTTAGCGTTTTCTCTTCGTTATATACACATATTATTGCCGATACCTTTCTCATATTGCGTTTTTTAAGTTATATACCTGTTTTTTTACAAATTGTGCCCAATCGTAGTGAGACCTTGACATATCGAAGGTGCTGTATGAAATTGGCTTGCCTATTTTAACCCTTATGGTTTTATTTCGTTTGTTAAATAGTTCATGAGGCAATAGAACTAATTCCAAGTTTTTACTAATTCCAAAAGTTTTTCTGGCGATATATATAAAATAAAAAAGAAGTGAATTTCGCCCGTAGCAATAAAATGGAACAACGTTACGCTGATACATGACTGCTTTCTTAATAAACCCTTTTTGCCAGTCACTATCTTCAACTTTTCCTTTTTTAATCCTCGAAACTATACCAGCGGGAAAATGGGTTATGGGGATATCAGACTTAAATAGTTTCTCCAGTTCTAAAATATACTCCCTCGAATTAGTTCCAAATACATTTACAGCAGCAATATTCCCCTTTAAATGGGGGATAAGCCTAAATACGTCGTTGCCGATAGCCCTGAAATCGCCATATTTTTCACCAACTGTGTTGGTTAGAATTAAGCCATCAACAAATCCGAAGGGATGATTTGCCACAAAAAAGCACCTGCCATTTTCAGGCAAATTTTCTTTACCAACTATTTCAACCTTTATATTTAGCTCGTCAATTATTTTGGGTAAAAAATCAACTCCTTCGAAATTTGCGTAAACAGATAGAATTCGATTTATCTCATTTTGCCTGATAATTAGCTTAACCAGGTAAATCGCAAAGTCGGGCAACCGTTTAAGAAGTTTCGAATCGCTAGCTTTAATGAGCCTGTGAATATTGATATATTCTTTTGATAAATCCATTTTCTTATTAGTTTTTCGAATAATTTATGATTGCCTCTTTTGCTGCACTTTCGCCTAACTGTATCAATTCTTTTGCCCTGTAAAAATCAAAGGTATTTGCCGAATCGTATGGTATATTAATTATCATATCGGGTTTATGTTTCTCGATGCTCATTTTTGCAATCTTATGTATCATTGCCGAAGTAGTACTGCTTAAAAGGGAGTAATATCCTTTGCTGCTCTTGTCTCCCGTTGAAATTAAGGTTAATAAGGGGTTTATCAACCTGTTTAAATATCCATTGTCAGTATTTTTTTCTTTTGGAATATCAACCT
>JBFXEW010000037.1:0-40394 GCA_050179685.1 Salinivirgaceae bacterium | reverse complement strand
CATAATCTGCAAGCTTTTTTATGTAAATTACGATAAACCTTGCAAATCCAGACATACTAAATCAATAAGTTTTCAACTTTATGCTGTTAATATTCAGTATGTTGATTTTATATTAAGGAGCGACTATTTATTTGCCGGTTCACATAAAGCAGCCCAGCATGCTGCCATGTTCTACTCATTTTTTGCAACCTGCAAAATAAATAATATTGAACCCCAGGCATGGCTTACCGATGTGTTAAACCGGATACCGGATCATAAAGCAAATAAACTTGGTGAACTTTTACCCCAAAACTGGAAAACACAGACTTCCCACTCAATAGCCAAAGATAAACCCTGACACAAATCTAAACAAGATGTAGTTTACCGGGTGGTTACGTATCAGAAAGAATATTTTGAGAATAATAAAGATTCAATAATTAAAAATAGAATAAATGAAATTCCAGGCTTTGACATGGATAAAATTGAAGGGAAATGTGTTCTTTTGAGTCCGTAGTTTTAAAAACATGAAGCACTTATTTTCACTTTTTTGATTGTTTTTTTTAGCGTTCCGGTTTATTTAGTATAAAATAAATCCATGATTGTTAAACAGTAATATCTGATGGTACCTACAAAGAATATACCTATATTAGTGCTCCAACCGGACTGGCTGCCGTTCACATTAAAGAAAATACAGACAGTTCCGGTATTTATTACATACATACCGACTATTTGGGTTCAATAATGGCATTAATCCCAAAAATTCTATGAATTTTTGCTATCTTCGATAGCGACTAAGTTCAGCTGGAATTTTGGGAAACCAAAATTAAGCTTCACTAAATCGGGATTTCCCGCGTTATTATGTTATTACATAATAATGCAGGTCAACAAATACAAACGGCGCGGTGGTTGAAAAATATTCGTACGATGCATGTTTCGTGACACCCGGAAGTTTACAAGCTTGCGCAGTAAACTCCGCTGGTGGAACAAATCCCGTGAGCACAGCGAAACGGGAGGGTAATCGGAGAAACCCCCTTAATTGGGCACAAACGGATACCCGAACCAACTTAATACTCGACCGGGTTCCGCCGGAATGCCAATGGAGGAGGAAACATCTTGACGAAGCGCATATTATCAATATGCCTGTCCGCCGCAGCCTTAGCGAAGGCGGAAATGGCCTAATGCCTGTCCCGATAAGCAAAGCGAAATCGGGATACGACCCTATTATAGGCCGTATGCCTGCCCGACTAAGTCGTAACGCAGGCGGGCTTAGCCCCGACCCCGTACTCCAGAACCCTTACAGTACGCAACCTGCCTGCCGAAATGCCAGTACAGGCAGGAATTACAATCGCTACAGTTATGTAGTACCTGTCCCGCTTAGCGAAGCGACATCGGGAAACAACCCCCTAAAATATACCGACCCCACAGGCTACCGGATGAGTTATCAGGAATTAGGCTTTTTTGAGGGAAAAGACAGACAAAGTCGAGGAGGTTCCGGAGGTTGGGGAGGTTTTGATTCTGGTGGAAGAATCTCATATTGGTGGGCGGGTTGGAAAACCGGAAACCAGGATTTTGACCCAGGTATTTCTTATTCAGTAAACGGCGAATTACAGGGGTACATATCTCGAAGCCATGCAAGTGAGTTTATTAGTGCCCTTGCAATGGGCATGGCCTTGGAAAATGAATTCCGTAATAGGGAAGAGCGGCAACACCAGATTGACAACAGCATAGCTGGCAGTGGTTTATCTTATACCCGTGACCCATCGGAGGTAATTTTTGGGGAGCTTGCCAACTCAGGTGGGGGTGATATAAATCCTTTTAGCGCATATTGGCATTATAAATTTGGTAGGGGTACGGATTATCATGTAGATATATCCCAAATTGATTGGTCAATGTTATCGGAAAAGAATTTTCCTGGGGGTATTGGTTCTTTAGCGCAAATCAATATTTTTGGTATTAAACCATTATCAACTGCAGGTCTTGTATTTGGGGATATACTACTTCAGTATTTAGGAAACAATCAAATTAAAGTTGCTGATTTCTTTGTAGATGGTCCAAATAAAGGAAAGCCTTATTTTGATACATTCAATTATAATGTCCGTTGGGGTGAATTACTTGAAGGAGAAAATGTAGGTCGGAATATAGCAACAGGATTTGGTTGGATGGGAACAAATATGCCGTGGAGTCCAATGGATTTTAATACATATGGTGGTAATTTTTATAAAATTTGGTTTCATGGAATAGGTATAATAGGAGGAGGACAATAAAATGAATAAAAGCAAAGGTTTTATAATTTACGCATTCTGCTTATTCTTAATGTATGGGTGCCCTGGAGCAATTGACTCAATTGTTTGGAAAGACCTTGGTCATGGTTATATATATCATGAACCAGCTGGGATGCAATCAATTGGAAAGGTAAACGGTGAAAAAGGAATTCCTGGATGGATATTTGCGTATGAATACAACAATCAGTTTATTATTGCTTTAGAGAAAGACGTTAAGCTTTCGGAAGAAAAACGGGAAAACTTGATACAGAATGGAGATTTTCAAGAATACTTATCACAAAATGGCAATTCTAAATATTGGATAATTGTACATGCTAATGATAGTATATATGGTCCTTTTAATAAAGAGGAATATTTACAAAAGAGAGATGAGTTAAGAGTACCGAAAGAATTGAAGTTAAAAAAAGAATAATTATAAAAGCCCGGGGAATGATATGACCCCCAAAAGTTGGACATAACATTTGGGGTGCAGTTCAGGAACCGGGATTTTTTGCTTTTATAGTGCAGCAATATTTTTATTAAAGAAATTTTTGAATTCAGTGTAAAAAAATAATACTGCTGTCCGCAGCTCTAAAGAATATACTTATATTAGTGCTCCAACCGGACTGGCTGCCGTTCACATAAAAGATAACTCCGGCAGTTACGGTATTTATTACACACATACCGATTATTTGGGTTCAATTATGGCCTTAAGCAATACAAACGGCACAGTGGTAGAAAATTATTCGTACGATGCATGTTGCGTGACACACGGCAGTTTACAAGCTTGCGCAGTAAACTCCGCTGGTGGAACCAATCCCGTGAGCACTGCGAAACGGGAGGGTAACCGACGTAACCCACTTAACTGGTCACAGCCCGATACCCGAACCAACTTAATGCTCTACCGGGGATATACCGGGCACGCCTGTCCGCCGCAATGCCAATGGAGGAGGGAACATTTGGACGAAGCGCATATTATCAATATGCCTGTCCCGGTAAGCAAAGCGACATCGGGATACGACCCCGACCTGGGTTTATTCCTAAGCCCTGACCCCTTACTCCAAAATCCCTATAGTACGCAGCCTGCCTGCCGAAACGCCAGTACAGGCAGGAATTACAACCGCTACAGCTATGTGGTTAACAACCCCCTAAAGTATACCGACCCCACAGGCTACCGGATGACTTATCAGGAATTAGGCTTTTTTGAGGGGCAGGCCAGACAAAGCGGAGGCGGCGATTATAGGGGATATTCATTTGGTGCAAATAGTGATTCCAGACAAGATTGGGCTTATACAAACGAGAATACAGATTTTACCTTTGATGAAAGAAAAGAGTATTATGGCTTTAAACAGGACTATGGCTATAATGGTTCTATGGTAGACTTTTATAAAAAGAGAAATGAAAAAGGATATGTTTGGATTGATGAAGTATTGAATGACAAACGGTATAAAATAAATAAATATGTGAATGGTAAATTTGACTCATCAATGGATGGCTTCTTATTGGTATCATCAAAATATTATTTTACCGCAGGAGGTGGGGGTCTGACGTCAGAACAAGTTATTACGCGCCTTAAAGGATTGATGCCAGTTGCTGTATCTTTAGAACTTATAGGCTCTGCTGAAGCAGCAGGAGCAACTTCGGGGACACCCTACGGAGGAATACTGGCATTAAGAGGGCCTGATAGATTGAAATATAAAGGTTATGCTGCTGGTGGTCTTGGAGGTGGATTTTTTGGAGCTAGCGCAATGATAAATCCTATGACTTATTATTATATTGGTGACATCGAACACTTTAATTTAAGTATTTTCTCTGGAATATCTGGTGATGCGGAGTTTAGTTTTGGGGAAGGAGTTGTAGTTGGAGCCAATATCACAGCAATGTCACACCCAAGGTATCCTAATGAGTATTTAATTGGTATTGGTTTGGGGGCTGGTTTTGGTGCAGGCTCTCCTTTTTCCTGGTCAATCACTACTCAAGGTACTGTTTTTTTTAATCCATAAACATTTCTAGTATGAGAAACAAGATATTCAGAATACTATCTTTTGTAATAATCTTAGGTGGATTTGTTATGATACTTAAATTGCAAACAAATTATCATAAAGGATTAAATGATAAATATCCACTTATTACAAAAGAAGATAATTTAAATAGTAGAATAACATCTTTAAATAAGATAAAAGGTGAATGTTTTATTGAAACAAAGGACAATTCTTTTGGCATATCTTCATCTCAAAATTATGACTATAAAAGTGAGTACATACATAATAATATTTTTGTTGGTGATTCTATTGTAAAAATGGCTGGTTCTGATACAATTTATATTTATGGGCAAGAAGGTGTTAAATACTTTGTACATCAACAAGTAATAAACCGGCCATAAGTTTATTTTTTTATATTTAGTAATTGTCAATATATTACCTACTTACCGACTATTTGGGTTCAATTATGGCCTTAAGCAATACAAGTGGAACTGTGGCAGAAAAATAGACTTTCGATACGTGTTGTGTGGACCCCGGTTTGCAATCCAAACCCTGCACTTCCCCGTCTATTGCGTAGGCCGAAAAATATTCGCCCGGCAGGCGAAAAAAAAACAGCTATTGTTTGGTGGTTTTAATTTTTTTGCCATAAATTAGCTTATTGTTAAACCTCTAAAAATTATACCATTATGAGTGTTAATTACAGAGTGGTTGGGCGGGCTAACCCGCTTAACCGTGAGGCAGGTCAAAAGTACTACGCTTCACTTAACGCCAAAGGCAGGCGCACCATGCGCTACATTGCCAAACAAATTGCCGAACGCTCTTCCCTTAATCAAATGGATGTACTGTCAACCATTGAGGGCTTTCTGCAGATTATTCCCGAAACACTTATCGACGGCTATATCGTCGATCTGGGCGATTTTGGAAACATGTGGCTTCAGGCTAAAGCCGGCTCGGCAGAAGTTGCCGAGGATTACCACTCCAGCCTTATCGAGGGAGTAAAAGTAAACTTCAGGCCGGGTAAATTATTTAAGGCCGAACTTAACGATGCCGAATTTGTAAAACTTAGTGAATAAGCTTCGCTTAAGCTGACGAATCTCGTGTGTTCATTGTTTTTGTACTTGTAAGGAGCTTTTGAGGTAAGGGAACAAAGGCTCCTTTTTTTTGTGCAATACCCTGGCGGTTTTTAACGAATGTAATTAAGATACTTAACAAAAATAAAAATAAGTACTTACCAAATTTAAAAAGGTACTTAGCAAATTTAAAAAGGTTCTTACCTTTTTCAAAAGAGGTACTTACCAAATTTACAAAAGGTACTTACCTTTTTCAAAAGAGGTACTTACCTTTTTCAAAAGAAGTACTTACCAAATTTACAAAAGGTACTTACCAAATTGCAAACAGGTACTTACCTGTTTTAAAAAAGTCCCGATGTTTTTAACGTAAGGTGCTGAACACCTTCGAATACTATCCCGGAATAAACTTTACCGACGAGGCATTAAAAGCCACCCATACGGTTTGCCCCTCGGTATAGCCCCGGGTTTTTACCGCCTCGCTGGTAACCGACACATAAAAAGTAATGCCGGCATCTACCACCACCTCGTAACCAAAACGGGCGGGAATCACTTCCTGAATTACACCCCGAAACTGGTTCACGGTGTCTAATTCCTGAGGCCCGGTGGCCAGCAGTATGTTTTTTTGTCCAATCAGCACAAAGCCTTTACGGGCTTTCAGGTGGGTCATCAACTGAACCGAAAGGGTTTCGGTAATACAGGCCCGGGTGGTTTCCTTGTCGGGATGCTTTTCGAGCGTTACCGGATAAAAGTTCTTTACGCCACCAAAATTAGCTACAAAACGGTTTTTGGGCTGGGTAAAAACCTCGTGCGGGGTGCCGCATTGAATAATACGTCCCTGTTCAATAATGCCGATGCGGTGAGCCAGGGCAATGGCTTCTTCGTAATCGTGGGTTACGTGCACCAGGGTCTGCCCCTTTTGGTTCAGCCGGCGCAGCAGCGAGCGCAGTTCTCCTTTTAGACTCACATCGACCGATGCCAGGGGCTCGTCGAGCAGCAATACATCGGGTTCAAGCGTCAGGGTTCGCGCCAGCGCCACCCGTTGTTTTTCGCCTCCCGAAAGGGTAGTGGTGCGTCGCTTAAGCAGGTGGTCGATGCTAAGTTCGCAAGCCAGCCGGTTCAGGGTCTCGGACTGTTCTTTCCGGCTTATTTTTCGCAGTTTCAGCGGATACAATATATTTTCTTCTACCGAAAGGTGGGGAAAAAGGGCAAAATCCTGGAACACCAGTCCCACTTTGCGTTTTTGAATGGGCAGGCGCGTAATGTCAGTACCATTCAGGCTGATGCTTCCCTGGTCGGGATGCACCAATCCGGCCAGGCTTTCCAATACCACCGATTTTCCGGCTCCCGATTCGCCCAGCAACATGAAATACTCGCCGGGCTTAACTTCGAAACTGATATCGCGTAAGCTGAAGTTTCCCAAATGGATGTTTAGATTCTCAACTTTAAGCATGACGTCGTGAATTGGATAGTAAGCGCAGCGCAATAAAAAACACCAAGCAGACGGCAATAAATACAATGGCTACGGGTCGCGCATACGAGAGTCCATAGGCGCCAAAGCGCTCAAAAATCATAACCGGGGTAATCATGGGGTGGTAAGACACAATAACCACAGCGCCAAACTCGCTCATACCGCGGGCAAACATCATAATTAAACCCGAAACAATGCCCCGCCAGGCTAAGGGCAGACTGATGGAAAAAAATACCTTTACCGGCGATGCCCCCAGGTTGAGGGCGGCTTTTTCGAGTCGTTCGGGTACGGCCTCAAAGGCATCGCGTGCGGCATTAATTAAAAAGGGCAGACTTACAAAAGCCATAGCCAGTACGATGCCCGCACGGGTTCCCGGGAACTCGAGCCCAACCAGTCCCCCTACTTTGCCAATCATTCCCTGACGCGAGATAACCGTGAGCAGGGCAATACCCGCTGCCGAATGGGGAATCACCACCGGCAAATCGATGATGCCGAGCACCAGTTTCTTTCCCCAAAAGGAGTAACGTGCCAGCAGATAGGCCAGGGGAATAGCCAGCAGGGCAAAAAGCCCGGTAGCCAGCATGCTGGTCCATAAGGTAAGGGCAATGCTTTGGTTTACTTCGCTGTCGCGGAGGGTTTCGCTAAGTTCCGTTGCCGACGAGTGCAGGATTAATCCGGCCAGGGGGGCAATCAGAAACAGGAGCACCAGAGCGCCCAGTAAAGTAAATACCAGCTTAAAGTTCGAAGCGTTTTGCATGGGGCCAAATATATCGAAAAATTAACGATTCTCTGGCATCAGGGCAAAGGGTTTCAGGTAAGCGGGTAGTTGTTCAAAAGTAGCTGTAGCTGCCGGAATTACCGAAGGCTGTCCGTTTTGTTCCATAATTTTAATGCCGGCACTGTCGGTGAAAAAGAATTCCAAAAACTTTTGCGCCAGTTCCGGATTGGGGGCATTAGTTAATTGAGTCATCCCGTAAATCATGGGTTCTCCGTACTGGGTAATGGTTTCACCGGGTTTTTTGCCGCTAATGCTTACGGTAGCCTGGCGGTAAAAGTCTGTCAGCCCGGGTTTTTTCAGGTTGATGCTGTCGGGAAGCAGCAGGTACTTTAATCCGTGTTGCTCGGCTACCGAACGGTAAATAAACAGGTAGTCGATAACCTCAGTCTCAAGCAGGGCCAGCAAATCGGTCTCTTTGGGGCGAATGTGATGCTGGTCCTTGGCCAGCAGGGAATCGGCCAGACCAGGACGCTGGTAGTAAGTTTCGGCCAATCGGCTCACCAGCACCGAACGATAGCCACAGGGGTCGGAATTGGGGTCGGAACGTCCGTAACGCACCTCCGGGTCGAGCAATATTTCGAACCAGTTTTGGGTGTTTATCTCGTTTTGCCGGTACGATTTCGCATGATACACAATAGCCATTTCGTTGCTGGCAAATTTCAGGTTCCAGCTGGCATAATTGGGGATGAGTAAATTATCGATAACCTTGTAATCGGCTGAGGCCATAATATCACAGGGCTTGTGCAAATCGGTAATTTTACGGGCACAGGCCAGACTTCCGGCTGCTTCCAGTTCTATAGTCACTTCGGGATGAAGGCTTTGAAACGAATCGCAAACCTGTTTCAGGGGAACCGAAAGACTTCCGGCATGAAACAGAATAAGTTTGTCTTTTTTGGGGCTTTGGCAACTAAAAAGTAAGGCAGTTATCAGGCTGAAAATAAAAAATTTATTCATTGGGGTCTTTGTTGATAGCGTGAAAGAAATCGCGGGTCATTACATGAATGGCCTGATTAAAATCGGTTTTGAGTTTGTCGTAAGCGCTAATCAATTGCGCACCGTCTTCAGTCAGGCAGGTAGCCCCGCCCAGCGCACCTCCGCGTGAGCGGTTCAGAAGTTTAAAGCCCAGGGCTTTTTCAACTTCTTCAACATTTCCCCAGGCTTTGCGGTAACTCACGCCCAGTTTGTCGGCAGCTGCTTTTAACGAACCGTTTTCCTGAATCTGCTTCAGTAAATCGAACTTGTAGGCATTTAATATATTGCCGCGTTCCTTATGATCGAGCTTGATGCTGAAATCGAGAAAAATGTTGTAGTATTTTGAACCTTTTGATCCGGCCATGGCTGTAAATTTTTATGCGAATTTACCTTTCGATTTTGCTTTTTCCAAATAGTGCATGGAATTAAGCGAAGGGTGTTTGTGTTAAAACGCCTCGCCTGGTTCCATGCACCTTTAGCAGTAAAAAGTAAGAGCTTATTTATATAAGCAGCGGTACGAGGTGTCGCCCTTCAGCCTTACTTTAAATTTAACATCCTTATCAACCACAAAGGTTTCAAAGGGCTTGTAGGTGTTCCAGTCGGTCTGTCCGGGCAGTTGAACATCCATTTCGCCCGAGGTTACGGTCATGTGTTCCACGGTGCTGGTGCCAAATTCGTATTCGCCGGCAGCCATAACGCCAATGGTGGCAGGCCCCTTTTCGGTGGTAAAAGCTATCGACTTTACCTTACCTTCAAAGTATTCGTTGGTTTTAAACATTGCTGTAAGTTTTTAAGTTCCCAACAAAAATAGAAAAACAGCTTCGCCGAAAGCTTATCCTTTGGTGCCTGCCTATATGTTTGTAAACATAGTACCGTTTTGTTGTTATAAATTACTGATAACTAAGAATAAAAGTTTTATTGATAAAAATCATTAGCAAGCAGTTGATTTTCAAAAAGGAATAAATTGTAATATTGCGAGTGGAAAAACAATACATAACGCAGAACATGGCAAAACCGGGTTTTAGTTTGCCGGCTTTTTCATTTTAATAAAACCAAACAGGCAAAAAAGGGTTATAGGAGTAATTTTTTACAGCGTATAAATAAGAAGTAGATATGATGAATAATTTTTTTATTGTTCCTCCGGCGCAAAACGAACCGGTTTACAGCTATGCACCTGGAACGGAGGAGCGCAAGGGCCTGAAAGAAGCCCTGGATTGCTACAACAATTCAGTAATCGAAATCCCCATGATTATTGGGGGCAAAGCGGTTAAAACCGATAAGCAGGTTGATATTAATCCCCCGCACAAGCGGAACCATAAAATCGGCTTTTACCATCGCGGAGGTAAGGAACACCTGACTATGGCTATTGATGCTGCACTGGCAGCCAAAGAGAAATGGGAAAACATGAGCTGGAAAAGCAGGGCTTCCATCTTCTTAAAAGCAGCCAATTTAATTGCCGGTCCTTACCGTTACCGGATGAATGCCGCAACCATGATTGGCCAGTCGAAGAACCCTTACCAGAGTGAGATTGATGCCGTAGCCGAACTGATCGACTTTTTCCGGTTCAATGTACGCTACATGACCGAGATTATGGAGCAGCAACCCGAGTCGAATGCCAAGAACTGGAACCGTACCGAACACCGTCCGCTCGAAGGATTTGTACTGGCTATTTCGCCTTTCAACTTTACTTCAATTGGTGGTAACTTACCCACAGCCCCGGCTATGATGGGAAATACCGTGGTGTGGAAACCCGCCGAAAAGCAAATCTATTCGGCCAAACTGATTATGGACATCCTGATGGAAGCCGGTTTACCCGACGGGGTAATTAATATGGTATTTGTTTCGGGACGCGACACTTCGGAGGTGTGTTTTACTCATCGCGATTTTGCCGGCGTGCACTTTACCGGTTCCACCGGTGTATTTCAGGACATCTGGAAAACCATTGGCGAGAACATTCATAAATACAAAAGCTATCCACGTATTGTGGGCGAAACCGGCGGTAAAAACTTTGTGGTAATGCACGAAAGCGCTCGCCCCAGTCAGGTGGCTACAGCCATTACCCGTGGCGGATTCGAATTCCAGGGACAAAAATGTTCAGCCGCTTCAAGGGTGTATATTCCTAAAGAAAGCTGGAACGAAATACACAATGAAATTAAGTGCGACCTCGATTTAATGAAAATGGGTACTCCCGACGATTTTGGCAACTTCTTTAATGCCGTTATCGACGAAAAAGCCTTCGATTCCATTACCGGATACATCGACCGGGCAAAAAAATCGGATAAGTGCCAGATTCTTTTCGGAGGATCTTACGATAAAACCGAAGGTTTCTTTATTGAACCTACCGTGATTCTTACCACCGATCCGCACTACGAAACCATGGAAGAAGAGATATTTGGTCCGGTGGTTACCCTTTATCTGTACGATAAGGATAAGTACGAAGAAACCCTGCATCTGGTCGACGAAACATCGATTTACGGACTTACCGGAGCCATCTTCTCCAAAGATCGCGAAGCCATCGATAAGGCTTATCAGATTCTGAAGCATGCGGCAGGTAATTTCTATATTAACGACAAACCAACCGGTGCCGTAGTGGGCCAGCAGCCTTTTGGGGGCGCACGCGGTAGCGGTACCAACGATAAAGCCGGTTCGGCCATAAATCTCTTGCGCTGGGTTTCGCCCCGTACCATAAAAGAGAACTTCTTACCCGACAACAGCTTTAAATATCCTTTTTTGGATGAATAATAATATGAATTAAAATATAAGGTAAAGGTGATTTTATGCTGAAGCAGAATCACCTTTCTTTTTAAACCAAATAACAATTATGGAAGCATTATTAAAACGATTACATATTGAGACAAACAATCAGGGCTTAAGCACGGGTGCCGATTGGCACAAATCGCATGGAAAAAGCATCGATTCTTTTTCTCCCATCGATGGGGCAAAGTTAGGAAGTGTTTCAGGCGCCAACCGCGACGATTACGAGATGGTGATGCAAAAAGCTACCGAAGCTTTTGAAGTATGGAAACGGGTTCCGGCCCCTCAGCGGGGCGAAGTGGTTCGCCAGATAGGGCTGGCGCTGCGCGAACACAAGGAAGATTTGGGAAAACTGGTCTCGCTCGAAATGGGAAAGATTTATCAGGAAGGGCTAGGCGAAGTGCAGGAGATGATTGATATCTGCGATTTTGCCGTAGGGCAAGCACGTTTGTTAAATGGCTACACCATGCAATCGGAGCGGCCGCATCACCGGCTGTACGATCAGTACCACCCGCTGGGTGTTGTGGGCGTAATTACCTCGTTTAATTTTCCCGTGGCCGTCTGGGCATGGAACAGCATGATTGCAGCCATAGCCGGCGATGTGGTAGTCTGGAAACCCAGTTCAAAGACCCCCTTATGTGCGGTGGCCGTTCAGCAGATTATTAATAAAGTATTGAAAGAAAACCAGGTTCCCGAAGGAGTCTTTAATTTAATTATTGGTTCTTCAGCTGAATTTGGCGATGCCATGCTGGCCGATAAACGCATTCCCTTAGTTTCGCTCACGGGCTCAACCCGGGTGGGGAAACATGCCAGCGCCATTGTGGGTGCACGTTTGGGCAAAACCATTATGGAACTGGGTGGCAACAATGCCCTTATTGTGTCGCAGCACGCCGATTTAAGCATGACCATTCCGGCCATTGTATTTGGTGCGGTGGGCACAGCCGGTCAGCGTTGCACCTCGACACGCAGGGTAATTATTCACGAAAGTGTTTACGATAAAGTAAAAGAAGCCCTTTTGGATGCTTACCGCCAGGTAGGAGCAAAAATTGGTAATCCTCTGGACGATAATACCCTGGTAGGCCCGCTTATCGACGGTGGTTCGGTAAAAGCCTTTACCCAGGCCATTGATGCGGTTCAAAAGGAAGGGGGTAAGGTGCTGTTTGGTGGTGAAGTGTTAAGTGGAGGTCATTATGCCAGCAATAATTATGTAGTGCCTGCTTTGGTTGAAGCTGAAAACCATTTTGCCATTGTTCAGGAAGAAACCTTTGCACCCATTGTGTATTTAATAAAGTACAGAACCATAGACGAAGCCATTGCTTTAAATAATGGGGTGCCTCAGGGCTTGTCGTCTGCCATATTTACATTGAATATGCGTGAGGCAGAGCAGTTTTTATCGGGCATGGGTTCCGATTGTGGTATTGCCAATGTTAATAGTGGTACCTCAGGAGCCGAAATTGGTGGTGCTTTTGGCGGAGAGAAAGATACCGGTGGCGGGCGTGAGTCGGGTTCCGATGCATGGAAAGCCTACATGCGCCGACAAACCAATACCATTAACTATGGCGAAGAATTGCCGCTGGCTCAGGGCATACAATTTAACTTTTAGTGAAGAAGTTCCCCGCGGTATAGCTCCCGGGGAATTTTCTTTTTAGAGATATTTTTTTCTGTTTAGGGCAAACTTCGTTTGTGGTTTATTGTAAAGTATAAAACTAAATGTTGTACCTTTAGGCACCTAAACCACAAATTAATAAGCCTATGATTATTTCAGTGAAGGAATTATCTGAGGAAGAGTACCATCAAATGGGCATTGATGAATGGCCTATTTGGGAAAAAGAAGTTTCTGTTTTTGATTGGAGTTATCATGAAAAGGAACAGTTTTATTTGCTCGAGGGAGAGATTGATATTACCACTTCAGGGGGTAATTATCATATTAAACCCGGTGATTTTGTTGAATGTCCTAAGGGATTAAAGTGCAACTTGGAAATCAGGAAGTATGTAAAAAAACATTATCACTTTGTGTGTGAATAAAGAAAATCCGGCGGGAGCCGGATTTTTTTGTAAACTCATTCTATATGGAAAGCTTACCCGCTTACAGGAAGGAAGCGCTTTAAAGGGTAATTAAGCTGCTGCGGGCAGAAGAGGGTTTGTACTGTAAATAAAAAGCCTGTTTGCATTTTTTTAAAGTTCTTTTTATTTGATGAATTAATTGTAAGCATTTTCACCGTGTTCGTAAACATCAAGGCCTTCTTCTTCAATCACTCGCTCAACCCTTAAGCCGTTAGTGGCTTTAAGAATTTTAAAGAGTAAATAGCCCATACCAAAGGCCCAAATTCCCACTGAGAGGACGCCTACTGCCTGAATCCCCAATAATTTGAAACCGCCCCCGTAAAGTAAACCATCCGTCAGGGAGAAAATGCCTACCAAAAGGGTTCCCATGGCTCCGCTCATGCCATGAACAGAGATAGCTCCCACCGGATCGTCCACTTTAAAGTATTGATCGAAAAGTTCCACACTAAACGGGAGTACCGCACCGGCAATAATTCCAATTAGTACTGCTCCTGCGGGAGAAACTGCATCGCATCCGGCAGTAATGGCAACCAGTCCGGCCAGTGCCCCGTTCAGCGACAGCGAAAGGGTAGGCCTTTTATAGCGTGCCCAGGTAATCAGCATGGCGGTAATAGCCCCGGCGGCGGCTGCCAGGTTAGTGGTTAAGGCTATTTTACCAATGGCAATGGTACTGTCGCCGGTGGCGGCCAGTTGAGAGCCGGGATTGAATCCGAACCAGCCAAACCACAGGATAAAAACCCCTAAAGCGCCCAGCGTTAAGTTGTGACCGGGAATGGCTTTGGCTTTACCATCTTTTCCGTATTTACCAATACGCGGTCCCAGAATAAGGGCTCCCGCTAATCCTACCCAGGCACCTACTGAGTGTACCAGGGTTGAACCGGCAAAATCCTGGAAGCCGAGTTGGTCGAGCCAGCCGCCGCCCCATTTCCAGTGTCCTGAGATGGGATAAATAATTAAAGTGATGACTACTGAAAAAATCAGGTAGGCACTGAATTTGGTGCGTTCGGCCATGGCTCCCGATACAATGGTAGCCGCAGTTGCAGCAAATACGGTTTGGAACAGCAGGTCGGTGTAGTCGGCATAATCGCCAAAACCGGAGCTATCGAAGGCAAACTTTTCAAAAGGATTGCCAATCAATCCACCCAAAAGCGAAGTCCCGTACATGATTGAATAGCCAATAAGCCAATAGATTAATGCGCCAAACGAAAAGTCCATCAGGTTTTTCATCAATATATTGGCTGTGTTTTTTTGCCGGGTAAATCCGGCTTCAACCAGGGCAAAGCCGGGTTGCATAAACATTACCAAAAAGGTAGCCAGCAAAAGCCAAAGGTTATTTATTGATATATCGAGCCCGATAGCTGCTTCAGCTAATGCAGGGGCTGTGGTAGTTATAGTTTCTTCCATAATTTCAATTTTTCAGATTAATGCTTGCATTTTTTATTCTTCACCTTCCAGGTAAACCGATTTGTCGCCCTGATCTCCGGTGCGAATGCGGTAACCATCGAGTATTTCGGATATGAATATTTTTCCATCGCCTACAGCACCGGTTTTAGCCGATTTGAGTAAGGCCTGAATGGCCGGATCGAGGTATTTTTCGCGACAAATAAAGGTCAGCATTACCCGTTCAATGGTGCTGGTGTCGTATTTTATACCGCGGTAGATGCGTGCCTGGGTGGCTTTTCCTACCCCGCGAACATCCCAAAAGGTAATAAACTCAATGCCTACTTCGTGGAGGGCTTCTTTTACCTCTTCGAATTTTGTTTTTCGAATAATGGCTTCAACTTTTTTCATAGTTCCTGTATTTTAATGTGATTTTTTGATGGTTTACCCGGGTTAAAAGCTGACTCCCACAACCAGGTTAAACGCTTCGCCGTTGGGGTTTACTTCAACCGAACCAAATAAGGGAAGGCTATAGGTTTCAGTAAGTTTAACTTCCTTACTTGTGCCAATTCCAATCCGGCAAAGACCAAAAGCATCGTCTCCGTTATCTTTATCTATAGTAGTGTGCCACCCATTTCCGGCCCCAACGAATACATCGAAGGATTTAAAAGCGTAAGTCAGTTCAAAATAGGTGTCGCCACCCATCGAAAGGGCACCGCTGCCGTCACCGCCATCCGATTGGTTCAGTATGTAGTTGGCCGACAGGGTGAGTGAGCCCAACTGGTATCCGGCATTTAGTTCGTAAGCATGGGCTGCTGAATCGCTTCCAAAACGTAACCAGTTGGCACCACCCTGATAATGGTAGTCGGTAAGTCCCAGCGATAAGCCAAAACCAAATTCATAACTGATATACAGGTCGGCTTCCCGAACCGAATTATCGAATCCCCAGGAACCCCAGGCCCCTAAGGTGAATCCGCCCTGATTGTATGCTATTCCGGGTTGAATGGCCGGTCCGCTAAAATTGGTGCCGCGCCAAACATAACTGCTAACCACATCGGCTCCAAGGGTAAAAGGAGATGTTGTGGCATCGTCCTGAGCATAACTAAATGAACTAAGAAATCCGGCCAGTAATAAACCGCCTGCCAATTTTTTTAATCTTCTCATAACAATTTACAATTTAAGTGGTGAATGTTGTTATAAATAATAGTTGTTTGGTCAAAAATAGTAATAAAATAAAACTACCCTATAAAAAATAGGGGTTAATTGATAAAAAAAGCATTAAAAAGTGCAAACGTGTACATTAAAATTGGGGGTAAGCATAATAAATGATATATATTATAGATAGGAACCCCCGATTTAATCGGAAGTTGTTTTTGTGAAAACCGGTAATTGTAAAATGGGACCTGCTTTATGGTTTGTCAAAGCATGCAACTGTTGTTTCGCAGTAAAGAATGTTTGTTGTAACAGGCCATTCAGATTCCGTAACAGGTGTTAGGGCGAAATAAAATTTCTGCTTATTTTTGGTTGGTGTCCTTATTTGGCCTATATATTGACCTAAAAACGAATTTAAACCATGGAAGCCATGCAAGAGGTATTTGTAATAGGAGGTACAACCTTCGATCATATTATTAGTCTGCCGGAATTTCCGGAACCTTTACCACAAACTATTCATCAGGCGCTTTTTAACGAAACCACAGGTTCAACCGGTGCAGGAAAAGCGCTTGCTTTAACAAAGCTTAAGATGCCCAATACGCTTTATTCGGTTTTGGGAGACGACGCATACGGCCGACACATAATTCAGCATCTTGAAAAAGAGGCAGTGAGGTTTATTTACGATTGGGATCCAAAGGGAACGGAACGGCATGTAAATTTGATGGATAAACAAGGCCGGCGCATTTCAATTTTTGTTACCCAATCGTCGGAGCACCCGGCTTTAAATCTGCAAAGGGTAGCAGAACAGCTTAAAAAAAGCGCTGTGGTGGTATTGAATATCATTTCGTATTGCAAAAATTTGATACCGCTGCTGGCAAATTGTACTTTACCCATTTGGACTGATTTGCACGATTACACCGATAACAACCCGTATCATGAACCCTTTATCGATGCTTCGGATGTTATTTTTCTAAGCTCCGATAATTTACCCGATTATAAGCAGACCATGAAGGATTTAATGGCCCGCGGAAAAGAACTGGTGGTGTGTACACAGGGTGCTGAGGGTTCAAGCGCATTAAACCGGCAGGGTGAATGGTTTTATGAACCGGCCTTAAACGGTTTCCCCCTGGTAGATGCCAATGGAGCAGGCGACAATTACTTCGCGGGTTTTTTATTTGCCTTTTTGAAAGGATATGCCCTTGAAAGATGCATGAAATATGGAAGTTTGTGTGGTGCCTGGTGCATTACCTCAAAGCAATTGGTTTATGAGGAGTTGTCGGAAGAATTTTTAGAAAAGGTTTACCACACCCATTATAAGGTGTAGCGATTTAAAACCGGGCAAAATGCAAAAGCGCCACCCTAAGTAATTGGGCAGCGCTTTCTTTATTTTGGCTTCTCTGTTATTGCAGGGGGGTAACTACCTCGAGTAATTCAGGTAGATCCATTTCGATGCTTTTCAGGTATTCCGGTGTGGGAACTCCGTTCTTTGTCCAGCCCCGACGCTTGTAAACGGCATCGAGCAGTTGCTCGTAGCGGTCTTCGCGGTATTTACGCAAGATGGCTTTTTTCTCGTCGGTGGTTTTACCTACGGGATCAACGCCAACCAATTCTTTTAACTGGCTGTCGTAGCGTTCCTGACGCGATTCGTATTCCTCGTTGGTAACCGGACCGGCAGCACGATAGGGTTGTTTATCGAATTCCCGGGTTCCATAACCGCGACGGATGTTGAAAATGCGCTGGAAATTATATACCCGCTCCGACTGACGAATCATTTCGAATTTGTCGATGTTTTTACCGGTAACGGCATTAAAAATTGTTACGTAGTTGTCCACGTGTTCGGGAACTTTAGCCGGCTCGTCGGTTTCGGCGTTGTTTTCAGGTTCCACATCGTTCCAGGGAAGCTTGCAGAATCCGTTCAGTCCGAACCAGGTACGGAACATGGGGAAGTAGTGCAAGGCTTCGGCCTTGTCTTCGAACGAAGGAATCTGGTTATTTACCATATCCATAAAGATTAACCAGGCTTCGTCGTGTTGAGGACCTTTGTTGGTCATGGCAAAACCTCCCTGCTGGGCCAGCGATTCTTTTGAAACGTACTCTGAATACTCCAGGTTTTTGTTTACCATGCCAATATCGTCGAGGAAGGCTTTATCGCCCCAGCCACGTTCCACAAAAATCTTTTTCAGTTGGGCAATTCCCAGTCCAACCAGCTTTCCGAACTCCTCGCCACGCGCCAGTTGGTGCATAACTTCCATGGCGGCATCCTTATTGCCAAAGTTCAATTCGAGGCCGCCGGTGCGTTCTTTGTTCAGGATACCATTTTCGTAACATTCCATTACAAAAGCCATAAGGGTTCCCCAGGTAATGGTACAAATGCCGTAGGTGTCGGCGTAAAAGTTGGCTTCAATAATATAGTCGGGGTCAAATATTCCGCAGTTGGAACCCAGTCCGGCTGCATTTTCGTATTCCGGTCCGTCAACAATTACTTTTTGTCCTTTGTAAGGCCCGGTTTGCAGTTCGTAATGGTCAATTCCCTTGGCGCAGCTCATGTTGCAACCCAGCCAGCAACCATCGGGTACTCCCTGGGTAAAGCGACGGGTCCATTCGGCCGAGTCAATTTTATAAGCGTCTTTGTGCGCACCGTATTTGTAGTTGTGGGTAGGCAGCAAATCGTAATCGTTCATAATTTCCATCAGGTGAGCAGTTCCAACCTGCTTCATGCGGCATTGCGAATCGTCGAGTTCTTTCATCTCTTTGTTGAAACGTTTGCCCCGTTCCAATATCGCTTCAGGATTAACCACATTATTCCGGTTCCCGCTGATGTTTTTTACTTTGGTAACCAGGGCTTTTACGCGCTTATCGCGGAATACCGTTCCGATACCCCCGCGTCCGGCTTGTTTTAAGCGTACTTCTTTACGTTTTTTATCGTAAAAACTGAAGTTAAGCATCCCGATAAGGGAATGATCGGCAGCCTGACCGGCTGAAACTACAGATACATTGATTTTACTGTTGTCGTCGTCGGCATACATGTCGGTAAGCTGAGCGGCCAGCAGGTGGCTGTCCACTGCTTCGAGCGGAGCCTCTTCGATGCGCACGGTTTCGGTTGTTTCGTCAATAACTATGATTACATCGTTCTGGGCTTTACCCTGAATCTCGATGGCATCGAATCCACAAAACTTGAGGAAGGGTCCGTAAAAACCTCCCACATTGCTGTCCATCACAAAGTCGGTTGGCGAAATGGCAACCACCAGCGATTTACCGGTTCCTGAGTACTGGGTAATTCCGGCAACCGGTCCGGGAGAGATTACAATCTCGTTTTCAGGGTCGTTCCATTTGGTATTGGGCCGGGTTGCTTCCCAAAGCAACTTTAAACCAAAACCTTTTCCGCCAATGAATTTGTCTTTCATCAGTTCGCTTACCGGTTTTTCTTCTATGCGGTTGGTGCTCAGGCCAACATAAAGGGTGCGGTTGTTATAACCTTTATCAATGGGCTTCCACTCATACTTGTATTCTTTGAGCAGCTTGTGAGCATTCTTAATTTCGTCAATATTCATTGTATATCCTCCTAAGTTTTTACTGATTGGCAACAAAATTACTAATTATGGGGGGTTTAATTATGAAAATTGTCAATTGGTAAAATTATGCAATTCGATAAATATCAGTTATTTAGATTCATTCAAGATTAGAGCCGGATAAATACAGGTTAAATAGATTGATAATTAATCAGATAGTTTTTTATGCCTGGTTTTTAGGGCTGATTAAGTCGGTAATATGTTTTAAAAAAGGTTCTTATTTTAAGTTTGCCTGCCTTAAAGCTTGAGTACATTTGTCAGCCTGCATGGGAAGCCTGTTTGTATTGCTGATGCAGCAGGAAAGGCTTGTTATAAAATGCTTACTTTTACCAAAATTTTAATTCGTCGGATGAATGCAAAACAAATAGCAGAGCGATTAAAAGGGTTTACCGTAGGAATTGCCGGTGCGGGCGGACTGGGTTCCAATTGTGCTGTAGCCCTGGTGCGTTGTGGTTTAAAAAATCTGGTGGTAGCCGATTTTGATGTGGTGCAAGCCTCGAACCTGAACCGCCAGTATTATTTTATGGATCAGCTGGGGATGAAAAAGATAGCTGCGCTTGAACAAAACCTGAATCGCATAGCCACGGGATTGCAGCTTGAAATGGTAGATAAGAAACTGGAGCCTGCCGATATTATTGCCTTATTTAAAAATTGCGATGTCATTGTAGAAGCCTTCGACGACAAGGCTCAAAAACAAATGTTGATTGAAACCCACCTTGAAAACTTTCCCCAAAAACCTTTGGTGATTGGAACGGGAATGGCCGGATGGGGAGCTAACAATGCGCTGCAAACCCAAAACTACGATTTTATTTATGTGTGTGGCGACCAGCAAAGCGAAATTGCTGAAGACCTTCCGCCTTTGGGGCCACGGGTAGGTATTGTAGCCAACATGCAGGCCAACCAGGTACTTGAAATCTTATTAGGAAAAATGAACAAGCATGATAATTGAATTAAATAATCGTCAGGAAACGCTGGAGGCCGACCAGCTTACCGTAAACGAACTGCTGGCACTAAAAAATTTTACTTTCCGGATGCTGGTAATAAAAATTAACGGGCAATTGGTTAAAAAAGAACTCTACGAAACAGCCCTTATAAATGATGGCGACAAGGTTATGGTGCTGCATTTGGTGAGTGGCGGGTAGCTGTGAATAACTTTCTGAAAATCTTAAGGCTTTTGTTTTCCGATTTTCGCACGGCTTGCTAACTTTGCCACAAATGAAGTTGCCATGACTGCTAAGAGAATCTGGAACCGTGTTTTTCCTGTACTGCGAAATAAGTTTGTGCTTACCACCCTTATTTTTGGGGTATGGGTTGGTTTGTTCGACCAGAACAACCTGCTCGACCGGATGATGGCCATGAAGCGCCTAAAGCAGTTGCAGGAAGAAAAAGCGTACTACAAAGCAAAAATTGAAGCCGACCAGCAGCGGATGCATGAATTGATGTCGGATAAAGACGACCTCGAAAAATTTGCCCGCGAAACCTACCTGATGAAAAAGGAAAACGAAGATGTTTTTGTGGTTATCGAAGTGGAATAAAGTACTTTAAACCATTTTCTATTCTTGATTCAGTTCCGTGAATTCGACATAAGAATATTCATCCCCCTAACCCCCTTCAACTTAGCGAAGCGCTTTATTCCCTTCGGTCATGAGAAAAGTTCACGAACGAAGTGAGTAACACAAGGGGGACAGCCCCTTTTCAGAAAAAAAATTAATTTGGAAAATGTGTTCCGCCCCGGCGGAGACTTTATGGGTGAATTCAATTTCTTTTCAAATAATTTTCATTCTGTTTTTTTACATCGAACTCACGTTATTTAGTAATTTTTAAGTGAACATAGTAAGACCGAATTAGAAGTCTGTTTTTTTGCATTCGGACTTTCCTGTTTTGTCGGCGAATCTGTGTAATTCTGTGTAATTCTGTGGTGAAAGTTTTAAACCACCCGCAACTGCGTTGCTTGAGAACACAGACTTGCCTGCCTTTGGCAGGTTTACACACAGAGAGCCCAGCCGGCTTGAGGCGTAAAAAAAGCGTTGAATTGTTATATCACTCCTGCTAAGGTTTTTTATTCGAAATGAAAGCAACTTTAATATTTTTTTACCAATCGCTACAGATTTCGTTTCTCCAACGACCGGAAATACATCAACAATTCGTAAGTATTTTTGGTAAAAACCGTGCTTGAATGTTGCTGACACAGAAACTGGTAAGCTGCATCGGTAACCGGAATTTTGTTTTCAGGGCTGTGGTTAAAATTCAGGTATTTGATAATCTGAAAAGCATCGAACCAGCGGAAAAAACGTTGCACAAAACTGGCTGCTGAGGCTGTGTTCCGGTTTAGCTCCTGCATTTTATCAACAAAGGTGGCCTCGGCAATAAAAGCGGTAAGCGAAGGGTGCAGTACCTGGTAAACTTCCTGCCAGAGTTCCGGTTTAGCCTGATAACACCGGGAAATTTTACTGAAAAACTCCTTTAGGTACGAGAAATATTCGGGGCGGTAGGTAGGCCATTCGCCCTGTTCCAGAATTTTAATAATGGAAGGTCCTGTGCCAAAGGGAACCCGGTCCGAAGGACGCGACGAAGGATAAACCGCAATGTGATTCAAATGGCGACAATTACCCAGGGGGTAGATTTTATTCAGAAAGTAAAAATCCTCACCCGCCTGACGTTTATTCATTCCTCCTTGTTTGGCATAAACCGAAGCCCGGATTGAAAAGCAGGAACCAATGGTATAAAAGGCATCGGGGAAACCCGTAGCTTCGAGCGCATAGCGGTAATAGCGCAGATACAATTCGTAAAGCATCATGGCTTCGGGTTTTTGGTCGGGAGACGCCGGCTGGCTTACCGGATGTTCAAAATAAAACGAGGTAGCCTTGAGTTTTGAGTCGTTCCGATATTCGTTTTCGATGGCGGCCAGGTAATTTTCCGAAACCAGGGTGTCGGCATCCAGCGAAGCAATGATTCCATCGGATTCACCGGCCCCTATAAAGCGACGAAGTGCCTCGTCCATGGCAATCTTACGTGCCAGACCGGCGCCTGCATGCTTTTTGGGTAAATCGGCAGCCAACACAGCAAAAAATTTCAGGCGGGGCGTGTTGTTTTCAGCAGCCCAGCGCTTAATCTCATGCAGGGTAGCAGTATTCTGTGCTTTTATTTCGGGCTTTGCCAACTCGCTGTGGTTAACCAGTACCAGTATCTCGACCGGGAAACGTGTGGGGCTGCATTGTTGCAGCGAACGCAGCTTGTGAAGAATATCCGGCTCGTTAAACGCAGGAATGCTTACCACGGTAAGCAGTCCTTTTTCAGCAGCCTTATCGATTAAGGGAGGATAAAGTGCGTGTTTGTTCAGGTAGTTTTGATAGGTTTGGAGCATGGCATAAAAAAAGAGACTGTCTTAAAAGCAATATGCAGAATCAAAAATTTAACTCTTTGAAAGTGAACTTAAAAATGGAACGCTGATGACGCGGATTTAGACTGATTTTCACAGATCTAATCAGCGTAAATCAGTTTTTTCAGCGTTATCAGCGTTCTATCTTTTTTAATTTGACAGCAGTTGGATTTAATCTTGTACTTTTAAGACAGCCTCCTGTAAATATACTGATTATATATTTATTTTGTTTCGGTATAGCGTTGGTTTAAGCCGTCGAGCACTTCGTTGGTAATGTTTAATTGTTCAGAACCATAAAGCATGTTCCCACCTAAAGAATGACCCAGAATAACCTGGTATTTTTCGGGTGAATTGTAGGCTTTAATATAGTTTGAGATGCTGTCGAACAAACGAACGTTCATTTTTTGTTGTTCAGCTGCCAGTTGATTGGTATAATCGTACTCCAGTTGTTGCAATTCCTGCTGACGCATCATCAATTGTTGCTGTGCTTCTTCGGCACGTTGCTGGGTAAGGAAAATACCACGCTGTACTTTATCCTGGAACACCTGAGCATCTTTCTCAAAATCGCGGGCTTCTTTTTCCAGACGCGATTTCATACCTGTTTGTTTTTTGGTTAAGGCTTCGTTGAGCTCATTAGCCAGATTGTAACCCATTAAAATGGAATCGATATTTACATAAGCCACTTTTAACTCACTCAGGGGAGCATTTTCGGCGTTAGCCTCCTGCGATACCGGAGACTTTGTGGTGTTAAAATGTAAAAAGTAAAGCAATCCCAAACCAATAAACAAGACTACGTTCAGTATCAGTGATAAATTCTTCATTTGATTTAATGTTTATGTTAATTTATGTTTTCTCTTTTTTTTGCCTCTCAAAAGTAGAATAAAAGATGTATTCTCAAAAATAAATTTAAGTCATTGTTGTTCGGTAATTTTTTAGCGATTAGCTTTATTAAAGAAAAGGGCCAAAGAAAATAAACCATGTATTGACTTATCATTATCAGGCCCGTTCTAAAAGCAGCATGCAACCCAGGTTATTTGTTTTAACCGAATACTAATGATTTAGTCTGATAGTCTGCAACTTCGTCTTGCGAGAAAACCTTTAGCTGTCTTTGCTTTGGAGTAGCGATTTAACCGGCTTGTTTATACTTAAGAAACACGGCCAATGAAACCAGCGCCAAAATACTTCCGGCAAGGTAACCCATGCTTGTATTGAGCGCCAGTCCGCCCGTGCTGATGGGAGCCACCAGCAGGTAGGTAAGGCAAACGGCTGTCATAAACGTGGCCGGAAGCGAAAGGAGCCAATGGTTTTTTCCTTTTTTAGCCAGGTACATAGCTGCCATCCAAAGCACAATTACGGAGAGAAACTGGTTAAATAAACCCAGGTACTTCCAGATGGTGGCAAAGGATATCTGACTGAGCAGAAAACCAAGTACAAACAAGGGAATACTTACCCACAGACGGTTTTTAAGACTGTCCTGCTTAAAGTGAAACATATCGGCAATGGTGAGTCGCGCACTGCGAAAGGCGGTATCGCCGGTGGTAATGGGAGCAGCAATTACCCCTACAATAGTCAGGGCAGCACCCGCCTGGCCAAACCAGGTTTGCAATATCTCTTTTACTATCCATGCCGGATTATGACCCGAAACGGCCATTTCGTTCAGTTTTTCGGGCGAACCGAAGTAATTCATGGCCACCGTGGCCCAAATTAATGCCACAATGCCTTCGGCAACCATGGCACCGTAAAAAACCACACGTCCCTGACTTTCTTTGGTCATGCAACGGGCCATCATGGGCGATTGGGTGGAATGAAATCCCGATATGGCTCCACACGAAATAACGACAAACATCATCGGGTAGAGAATATTTTGGGTGGGATGGTGATGCCAGTTCCGGAATCCCGAAAAGGAAAGTTCTTTTAGTATTAGATCGCCGCTAAGGCCATGCCAAAGCATGTATCCGCCCACGGCAACAGCCATAAAAAGCAGCGCAGCGCCAAAGAAAGGGTAAATACGTCCGATTATCTGGTTTATAGGCAGCAGGGTGGCCAGCAGGTAATAGGCAAAAATAAGGTAAAGCCATAATTTGAACGGGATGCCGGTGTAGTAGGTAAGCAAATCGGCCGGGCCGTTTACAAAAGCTACCCCAACCATAATAAGTAGTAATAGGGTAAAAATGCGCAAGGCCTGACGGAAGCCATTGCCCAGGTATTTTCCGACCAGTTCGGGAAGACTGGCTCCATTGTTTCGCAGCGAGAGCATCCCCGAGAAATAATCGTGGACGCTGCCCATAAAGATATTGCCCAAAACTATCCATACATAAGCCCAGGGACCGTACATGGCACCGAGTATGGCGCCAAAGATTGGACCCAGGCCGGCAATATTCAGAAACTGAATCATAAACATACGCCAGGGCTTCATGGGAATGTAATCGACCCCGTCGTTAAGTCGCAAGGCAGGGGTTTCAATGGCATTGTCGGCACCAAAAAACCGGGCCATAAAGCGGCCGTAAACCAGGTAACCAACAATTAAAGCAGCTAAAGCCAGTAAAAAGGTAATCATGACCGAAAAATTTGTATAAAATTAAAATTTATCTAAAACAATATGCAATTTACAATGAGCAATTAGCAATTATCAATGAGTAATGAGTAATGAGTAATGAGTGAAGAGTGAAAAGTGAATAGTGAGTAGTGAAAAGTGAATAAGGCAGGTCTCGGTTGGCAGTATGCAATTAACAATGGACAATTAGCAATTAACAATTAGTAATCAGCCCACAGTAGCAGTTCTCAGTATTCAGCCCACCAGCTACTATGAGAAACTCTGTGATTCTTAGTGGTCTCTGTGTTATAGCTTTTAAACTGCGAAGCATTTCCTTTGCGAAAAAAAAAATTACACAGACCTGCCAAAGGCAGGCAGGGTCGCGCAGCCCCGAAAGCCTTCGGGGCCACAGAGTCACACAGAGTTTATATTTCTCAAAAAAAATCTTTTTATCCACTAACCCGCCTGAACGGACGGGCAGTCCTGTTTACTTACAATAGTTTAAAATGCGAAGCATTTCCTTTGCGTCTCAGCGCCTCTGCGGTTAAAAATAATTAAACCGCGGAGAACACAGAGTACCGCAGAGCATATCTTAAAGAATCAGTTACTTTCATAATGATCAGTGTGCCATTCCTCAAAAAAAATCTCTTTATCCACTAACCCGCCTGAACGGACGGGCAGGTCAACACTAATTTACACGAATCTGTTTGCTGACAATAGTTTAAAATGCGAAGCATTTTCTTTGCGTCTTGGCGTCTCAGCGATAAAAAAAATCAAATACCAAAAAATCAAAAATGACGAAGTCCGCACGGAACGTAATCAAGAATCCAGATCCAGATTCCAGCAACAAGAAACAAGTAACCAGTCTTCAGTCTTGAGTCTAGATTCTAACAATCTAAATTCTTATTATAGTTTATTGAATAGACCCGAATAAAGCAAAGAGAGTTCAAAATAGAGCCCGGAGATCTGAAAATAGAGCACGGAGAATTTGAAATATAGCAGGGAGTGTTCAAAATATAGTAGGGAGATCTCAAAATATAGTCGGGAGATCTGAAAATATAGATGGGAGTGATCAAAATATAGCAGGGAGAAACGCGTGGGAAGCAAAGAGTGATCGAAATATAGCAGGGAGAAACTGGTGGGAAGCAGGGAGTGATCAAAATAATTCGGGGAGGGAGCAAAATAATTGAAAGAGTCGCGCACAAAATGATGGGAGTGACGCGCAAAATGATGGGAATAATGAAAATAATTCACGGAGTCACGAAAATAATTCACGGAGTGGCGGAATAAATGATGGGAGTGATGCAATTAATGATGGGAGTTGCGAAAATAATGCCGGGAGTTTGGTATTGGAAAAAGGGGTATCAGAAACGTATTTAATGAGTTGCTTACGCTGTAAGTCTTATTAATAAAGGCGTACACCAGAGGGAAAATAAAATGGACCGCAAAAAAGGGTAAAACGTTGCAAACCACGTGCCAAAAATAGAGCAGTTAGGCACGATATTTGCTAGTGATTACCCGTGGTTTAAATCGCCTCCCGCATGGGAAAAACAAATTAAAAAACCGGCACAGGCGGCTTAAACTATTAGTCCGATTCATGGGTGATGGACTGCCCGCAGCAATACGAACAGCCCTGCACCTTCCTAAATATACCAAACCGACAGCCTGCTGCCGGAATTTGTCTGCTTACTGTTATTAACGGGTTTTTTAACTTAAATTTTTCACTTATGAAAGATGACCAAGTGCAAAAACTGACGATGTTCCAGGCTGTGGAGGCCATTGTGCTTCAGTATCAGCCGGTATGGGCAGCAAATACGGTGTTCAGTACCGCATTTCAAAGCTTTCAGTCGCGAATCCGCGATTTGGAACATCAGCACACCGTGCAAATCCTTCCCACCCGGGGAGTGGTTGAGGAACGGAAGCTCCGTCGCGAAAAGCTGGAGGCTTCCATTAGTTTTGCTGTAAACCGCTTGCTGTCGCTGGCGCACAACACCAACGACCAGGCCCTGAGCCAAAGCCTGCGGTATACTCCTTCGAAGCTGCGTTCGATGCGTCAGGCAGCTTTGGTAAGTACCGGCCACGTGGTTCACGAGCTGCTTACCCAACGGAAGGATGAACTGGCTGATTATTCCGTAACGGAAACTACCCTTAGCGACCTGTTGGCCGATATTAGTGCTTATGAGCAAGTGCTGACCAAGCCCATTGAGGCCAAAGTCCGCTTTAAGGGAGCTACCTTGCGTATTGAGGAGCTGATTAAAGACAACATGCAACTGCTAAGTCTGCAAATGGATTTGGAGCTGGAGTTGTATAAAAATCAGGCTCCGGAGTTTTATCACGACTACCAATCGTCGCGACAGATTTTCCCGCTGGGAAGGCGCATTAGCATGCTAAGTGCCCTGGTTAGCGACGCCCAAAGTGAAGCGCCCATAGCCCGCGCCCGTTTGAATTTTTACCTGAAAGGCGAAAATAATAACGAAGAGCTGGTAATGGTCAAATACAGTGCCGATAAAGGCGGCCTGCGTCTGCTAAGCGCTCCTGTAGGAAGCTATCGGGTGGTAGTGTCCAAGATGGGTTATCAGAGTCAGGAACTTACCCTGTATCTGGAACACGGACAAACCGTTCGTTCCGATATCAGGCTGGAACCGGTCTAGTTTAATCCCGTCTTAAATCTTTGCCCGTTTCCGGATGCGTCCGGGGGCGGGTTTTTTTTCAATCAACAAGTAGCAATTAGCAATGAACAATGAACAATTAGCAATGAGTAATGAGTAATGAGTGAAAAGTGAATAGCGACTAAGCCCGAATGAGTAAAGTTCGGTAGCAAATTAGCAATCACAAAAGAAAAGCCCCAGCGGGGCGTAAGCTCGGTAGAACAACAGTCCCACCTAATAAAGCGGTGCAAGTAGTAGCTTGCCATGAAAAGCTGATGTTACATGCACCGCAAAGTTGGCAGTCCACGGACAATTAGCAATGAACAATGGACAATTAACAATTATCAATGAGTAATATACAGAATCCTTTGGGTCCCCGAAAGCTTTCGGGGCTGTGATTCTTTGTGGTCGTGGTATAATTTTTAAAGCAGATACGAAACGAAGCATTTTCTTTGCGTCTCAGCGCCTCTGCGGTTAAAAATAATTAAACCGCGGAGAACACAGAGTCACACAGAGTATATCTTAAAGAATCAGTTACTTTCATAATAATCAGTGTACCCTTACTTAAAAATCAAATACCAAATATCAAAAAGATTTCTTTATCCACTAATTTTCACTAATTAACACGAAGAAAATCATAAAGAATCAGCCATTTTCATAAAAATCAGTGTACTCATATTTAAAAACCAAATACCAAATACCAAAAAAGTCTCTTTATCGACTAATCCGCCTGAAGGGACGGGCAGGCCTGTTTGTTGACAATAGTTTAAAATGCGAAGCATTTCCTTTGCGTCTTAGCATCTTAGCGGTAAAAAAATCAAATATCAAAAAACCAAAATAGACGAAGCCTTCACCAAACGTCAGCTGAAATATAATTCTTCATCAAACCGACGGTTTTATAAAAAAAGCTTACATTTGGTTAACTGATACCAAAATACCGTGAATCGAGACCCTGGTTATAATAAAAATAAACGCAAGTGCTTAGCCCTGGCATCCTTTGTAAAGAGGATAAAGGGAAGGGGTGTGGTTGGTATTTAGTTGATACAAATGTTGGAAAAATCAATAGATACAATGGCAAGTATAGCTGAATAACTTTTATAATTTAACATGAACTCAATAGCATTTATAGATACTGAAATTGACATAAGAAGCCAAAAGATTCTTGACATTGGAAGTATCAAGAACGATGGTAGTTCTTTTCATAAAAATTCGGTTGCTGAGTTCACTCATTTTTTAAGCGGCACGAAATTCATTTGTGGACATAATATTTTAAATCATGACATAAAATACATCGGTAAAGCATTAACAGATGCAGGTATTGAAGCCATAAACATAGTTGATACTTTGTTTCTTTCTCCTTTACTTTTTCCGACCAAGCCCTATCATGCGTTATTAAAAGACGATAAGTTGCAAACGGAAGAAATAAACAATCCTTTAAATGATTCAATCAAGACGAAGGATTTATTTTATGATGAAATTACCGCGTTCAAAGAAACTGACGATACTTTACGGCAAATATTCTATCTACTATTGAATAACAAAAAAGAGTTTCATTCTTTTTTTTATTTTATAGGATACACAACTGAAAGCAGGGATCTTGAAAAACTGATTCGTGAAAAATTCAAAAGCGAAATTTGTGAGCAAGTTGACCTTGTTAAACTAATTTCAGAGCACTCAATTGAACTTGCTTACTGTTTATCTCTTATTAATTCTTTCGTTAACCACAAAAAGATACATTCTATTACACCACCATGGGTACTTAAAAACTATCCGGAAGTTGAGAGGATAATGTTCCTTCTACGCAATAAACCATGCATTAAAGGTTGTGATTATTGCAATAAAGCCTTAGATATTCATAAAGGATTAAAAAACTTTTTTGGCTTTGATTCTTATAGGACTTATGGTGGACAACCTCTACAAGAGAGAGCTGTTAAAGCGGCTGTTGATAATAAATCAATTCTTGCTGTTTTTCCAACCGGTGGCGGAAAATCAATAACTTTTCAGGTTCCTGCCTTGATGAGTGGAGAAAGTACAAAAGGATTAACGATTGTAATCTCTCCTTTACAATCATTAATGAAAGATCAGGTTGATAATCTTGAAAAAGCGGGAATTACGGAGGTAGTAACAATAAATGGATTGCTTGACCCCATTGAAAGAGCAAAATCATTTGAACGGGTTGAAGATGGTTCTGCATCCATTCTTTATGTGTCACCTGAATCGCTACGTTCACGAACAATAGAACGATTAATTTTAGGAAGAAAAATTGTTCGTTTTGTTATTGATGAAGCACACTGCTTTTCATCATGGGGGCAAGACTTCCGGGTTGATTATTTATATATTGGTGATTTCATTAAATCAATTCAGGATAAGAAAAATCTTGAAGATGGAATTCCTGTTTCATGCTTTACGGCAACTGCAAAACAAAAAGTTATTGAAGATATTCGAGACTATTTTAAAGAAAAACTTTCACTTGACCTTGAATTATTCACCTCAAAAGCATCAAGAACAAATCTTCATTACAAAGTTTTTGAAAAGGAAAACGAAGAAGAAAAGTATCAAACTGCGAGAGACTTGATTGAGGAGAAAAATTGCCCGACTATTATTTATGTATCACGTACACGGAAAGCATTTCAGCTTGCAGAAAGGTTGACTCTAGACGGCTTTAATGCCAAACCATACCATGGGAAAATGGAAGTGAAGGAAAAAACAGCCAATCAAAATGCCTTCATATCCGGAGAAGTTTCAATAATGGTAGCGACATCAGCTTTTGGAATGGGTGTTGATAAAAAAGATGTGGGCATGGTCATTCATTATGAAATATCTGATTCACTCGAAAACTACATTCAGGAAGCAGGAAGAGCAGGAAGAGATGATAATATTGTTGCAGATTGTTTTGTCTTATACAACGAGGAAGACCTTAGTAAACATTTTATTTTACTAAATCAAACCAAGTTATCTATTAAAGAAATTCAACAGATTTGGAAGGCCATAAAAGAAATTACCAGGTTTCGTTCAACAGTTTCAAACTCTGCATTGGAAATTGCACGGAAAGCCGGTTGGGATGATGATGTGGTTGAAATTGAAACAAGAGTAACAACTGCTATTGCTGCATTAGAAGATGCCGGATATCTGAAAAGGGGTCAGAATATGCCAAGAGTCTTTGCAAACAGTATTCTTTCCAAAAATGCACAGGAAGCTATTGACAAAATATATGCCTCTGAAAGATTTGAAGAAAGGCAAAAAGAAAAGGGAATTCGCATTATTAAGAAACTTTTTTCAAGTAAAAGCAGAAAACAAGCAAGCGAAGAACCAGCCGAATACAGAATTGATTATATAAGCGATCATTTGGGTATTGTAAAAGAGGAAGTTATAAATATAGTAAACCTCCTTCGAGAAGAAAAGATTCTGGCTGATGCAAAAGATTTAACGGTTTTTATAAAGAAGAGTGAAAGTATTAATCGCTCACTTAGCATTGTTAATACATTCTCTAGAATTGAAAACTTTTTACTTCCCTTATTTGATGAACAGGAAAAGACTTTTCACATAAAGGAACTGAACGAAGATGCTGAAGCGAAAGGCTGCGAAGATGTAAGCATAAATAAGATTAAAACCATCATTAATTTTTGGGCAATAAAAAATTGGATTAAGCGACAGAATCTGGAGTATTCAAAGAATCATTTTGTTGTACTTTCCCTTCATCCAAATGAATTTCTGAAAGAAAAACTGGAGAAGCGTCATGAGTTGTCAAAATTCATTGTTGAGTATCTGTATGAGAAGAGTAATTCAAATAATTCGAATGATGAAACAGGGAAAGAAGAGGTGTTGGTTGAGTTTTCCGTTCAGGAATTAAAAGAAGCTTATGAAAATAGCCCGAATCTTTTTAAACTAAACGTTGGTCTTGATGATATTGAGGATACACTTTTCTACCTTTCCAAAATAGAGGCAATAAAAATTGAAGGAGGCTTTCTTGTTATTTATAACCGCCTCACCATTGAGCGCCTGGAAGAGGATAATAAAAAGCGTTACACAAAGGATGATTACGAAAAACTTAATCAATTCTACGAAAATAAAGTTCAGCAAATTCATATCGTAGGCGAATATGCCAAGAAAATGATAAGCGATTATCGAAATGCGCTCCAATTTGTTGAAGATTATTTTCAACTAAACTATAATTCATTTCTAAAAAAATATTTCCCCGGAAGTAAGGCAGACGATCTTAAATTAAAAATGACTCCATCAAAATTTAAGCAGCTTTTTGGTGAGTTATCTCCAACACAGTTGGGTATTATCAACGATAATGAATCAAAATACATAGTTGTTGCAGCAGGACCCGGAAGTGGTAAAACAAGGGTTTTGGTTCATAAGCTCGCATCCCTGCTTTTAATGGAAGACGTCAAGCATGAACAATTGCTTATGCTTACATTTTCAAGGGCAGCAGCAACTGAGTTTAAAAAACGGTTGTTAAAACTCATTGGCAATGCAGCAAACTATATTGAAATAAAAACTTTTCACTCGTACTGCTTTGACTTGTTAGGTAAAGTTGGAAGTTTGCAAAAGTCAGATGTGATTATAAAAAAAACAGTTGAGAAAATCAGGAACAAAGAAGTAGAACTAAGCCGCATCACAAAAACAGTTTTGGTGATTGATGAAGCGCAGGACATGGATGTAGATGAATTCAACCTGATAAATGCTTTAATGGAGCAGAATGAAGAAATGAGGGTTATTGCTGTTGGAGATGACGACCAGAATATTTTTGAATTTAGAGGAGCAAGTTCGAAATATCTTGAGCAATTTATTCATGTTAACAAAGCAATCAGACATGAATTAGTTGAGAATTATAGGAGCAAAAGCAACCTTGTATATTTTACAAATCAGTTTGTGAAGCGCATTCAACACCGATTGAAAGAGACACCTATAATTCCAAAGCAGAGTGACAATGGAAAAATAAAGTTAATTCGTTATCAAGGGGATAATCTTATGGCCCCACTTGTTAATGATATATTTGCAACCGATCTCAAAGGCTCCACTTGTGTTCTTACTAAGACAAATGAAGAAGCTTTACAAATTACCGGTTTACTGCTGAAAAATGGACTACAAGCGAACCTAATTCAGTCGAACGATGGCTTCAGTTTATTTAATCTTTTAGAAGTCAGGTTCTTTTTAAGCAAATTAAATTTGCCTGACGATGTTTTTGTAATTAGTGATGATACCTGGTCTGATGCAAAAAGAGAATTGTTAAACAGGTTTCGCAACAGCAATAAGCTGGAAGTTTGTAAAAACCTAATCAAAGATTTTGAAGTAACAAACTCTAAAAAGAAATATAAATCCGATTTGGAGGTTTTCATTCGTGAATCCAAACTGGAGGATTTCGTTAATGACAGCGGTGAAACAATTTTTGTCTCAACCATACACAAAGCTAAAGGAAAAGAGTTTGATAATGTGTTTCTGATGCTTGAAAAATTTAATTCATCAACAGACGAGGCTAAGCGACAGTTATATGTTGCCATGACAAGAGCAAAACAGAATTTGACTATTCATTTGAATTCAAATTTTCTTGATAGCCTTTCAGTAGAGAATTTAGAGCAAGTTGAAGACAGGGAGTTATATTTGCCACCAAACGAGTTGGCTATGCATCTAACCCACAAAGACGTTTGGTTAGATTACTTTAGAAACAAGCAGTATATTATATCAAAATTAACAAGCGGGGATATTTTGACTTTAAATGGAGACGAATGCTTGAATTCAAAAAACCAATCAGTTTTAAAGTTTTCTATGCAATTTGTTAATCAAATTGAATTGATGAAGCAAAGAAACTATGAATTAAAAAGTGTAAAAGTGAATTTCATTGTCTACTGGCTTAAAGAAGGTACAGAACAAGAAGTGAAGATTATTTTACCAGAACTCTATTTTGAGAAACAACAAAATGAAGAATAAGAAAAAAAGATTCACCTTGCCTCAAAATGATCTGCCACCTGCTTTATTTTTTCAGTAATTATCGGGTAGGTAAAAAACAACTAAAAATAACTTTTAACTAATTGAAAAATAAAAAAACACAATATCCATGAAACTATTTAAGAAAGCAGAACCCCAGACAGTTGAAGTGGCAGGAAATACACTTAAATGCCCGGTATGTGCTAATAATTTATTTTGGACCCGAAGGGCTCAGTTAAACTCAGCCGTGGCCTCGTTTTTTAATCTGGATTGGGCCAACCGCAGCGCCACTTGTTTTGTTTGTTCTTATTGTACCCATATCTCCTGGTTTTTGGGGAAATAGGTTAGCGGGTTGCCTAAAAGCAGAACAAGCGTTTATTGGCCTGGTTGTTTTGTGGCTGCTAGAATCAATAAGTTGGAAGATAGAAAGGTTTAGGATATGAAAGGGCTTTTGTAGCTAAGGTTTAAACTTGCCCGGTATGGCTGATGTACATGATAAAAAGACCAGAAGTTATAATATGTCAAGGATTAAAGGAAAAAACACAAAACCGGAAATCCTTGTTAGAAAATTTTTGCATAAAAATGGATTTCGTTTTCGTTTGAATTATAATAAATTGCCAGGAAAACCCGATATTGTTTTACCCAAATATAAAACAGTAATTTTTATCAATGGTTGTTTCTGGCATGGTCACCAAAACTGCAAGTACTTTGTTATCCCCAAAACAAGAACTGAATGGTGGCTTGAAAAAATAAACGGTACCATCCAAAGAGATATTCAGAAAAAGGCAGCATTAGAAGATTTGGGTTACCGGGTTCTGATTATCTGGGAATGTGAACTTAAGCAACAAAATACTGAACTTACCCTGAGCAAACTACTGCGTCAATTAGCTTAATAAGTATTTAAAAAAAATAAAGGGTGTGACTTATAGTCCGTTGACTAATAAGTCACACCCTTGTACATTTGTTATAACCTGTTTTTCAGAAGTTTTTATGGATATAAAACAAATAATAGGGCTGCGGATAAGAGAGCTAAGAAAAGCGAAAAGTTTATCACAGGAAGCCCTAGCTAATAATGCCGAGATTGATCGTACCTACATGGCAAGTGTTGAGAATGGTAAAAGAAATATTTCAATCATAAATCTTGAAAAAATTATTAAAGCATTGGATATAAGCATTGCAGAGTTTTTTAATACAAAGGTATTTGGAGGGTTAAGCTAAATGAACTTTATTGATTTATTTTCAGGAGCAGGAGGCTTGTCAGAAGGATTTATAAGGGCTGGATTTAATCCTATTGCTCATGTAGAAATGGATAAAGCCGCCTGTAATACACTAATTACTAGAACTGCATACCATTATTTAAAAAAGACTGGAAATTTTCAGCCATACCTCGATTATATTCAAAATAAGATTTCAAGAACGGAGTTTTATGATTTAATACCTGAAAAAGAAAAAAAATCTGTAATTAATTTACCCATTGGCGAAGAAAACAATAAGATAATATTTGACAGAATTGATGCTTTAAAAGGAAATAAATCAATCGATCTTATTATTGGTGGTCCGCCCTGTCAGGCCTATTCAATAGCTGGAAGGTCGAGGGATAAAAACAGAATGCATGGTGATTCACGGAACTTTCTTTTTGTTGAGTATGCCAGGTACCTGGAATATTATCAGCCAAATTATTTTGTTTTTGAAAATGTAATTGGCTTAAAATCGGCCAAAACAAAAGATGGACAATCCTACCTGCAAATGATGGTTGATTTATTCAGGGACAAAGGTTATTATACCGAGTATAAAGTGTTGCAGGCAAAGGATTTTGGAGTTTTACAGAATAGAAAAAGAATTATTTTAATTGGTAAAAAAAATGGGAAAGAGGGATTTTATCCTGAATTTAAAAAGGTAGAACAAAATGTAACTGTATCAGAGATATTTAGAGATTTGCCTAAGATTGAAGCTGGATCAGGTAATTATTATGCAACAAATTATATTCCTTATAATGGTAATTATTTATACGAAAGTCATATTCGTAATGGACTGGATTTTACTACACAACATATAGCCCGACCACACACAACGCAAGACAGAGGCATTTACAGACTTGCAGTCGAAAAATGGCGGAATGGACATCAAAGGCTTGACTATAATGATATACCGGCAGAACTACAAACACATAAAAATACAAGATCCTTTGTTGACCGGTTTAAAGTGGTTGCTGCTGATTTACCTTATTCACAAACTGTAGTCGCTCATATTTGTAAAGATGGGCATTATTACATTCATCCGGATATTAACCAAAACCGCTCATTAACACCAAGAGAAGCTGCAAGGCTTCAAAGCTTTCCCGATGACTACTTTTTTGAGGGTGTCACTGAAAGACAAAGCAGAACAGCAGCATTTAAACAAATTGGTAATGCTGTGCCACCATTAATGGCTGAACATATTGCTATAAAAATTAAGGAGATGTTATGTCAGATGAAAAAATAAAAGATGGTTTATATCAAATTAAACCTGCTGGAAGGCATATAATAACTATTGGACGTGATTTAATAAAAGATAAATATGCTGCAATTGTTGAATTAGTGAAAAATGCTTACGATGCCGATTCTCCTACTTGTAAAATAATCTTGTCTCCATACATAAAAAAGAAAAACAACCAAATTGAAAAAGGCATTGTCGTTTCTATTAAAGACGAAGGTCATGGAATGTCATTTGAAACTGTTACTGACAAATGGATGGTTCCTTCTACGGATGATAAAGTACACCGAGTTATAAGTCCAAAAGGTCGTTTAATGCAGGGTAAAAAAGGAATTGGAAGATATTCTGCATCTATGATAGGTGATGATTTAGTATTGCAAACCGTAGATGAATCAGGTGAATTAACCACTTTGTATCTGATCTGGGAAGATTTTGAAAGAGCTAAATACTTAAATGATGTTGATGTATTAATCGAAAATTATAGGACATCAAAAAAGAGTGGTACAGAAATAGTCATTGTTGGGGGTGAAACCCACCTTAATGATTGGACAGAGAGGCAATTACAAAATTTGAAATTTGAATTAAAGAAATTAATTCCTCCAATAGATAAGAATGAAATAAAAACAATAGACGATACTGAGAATTTCAAGATAACACTAGAATTAGGAGATTTCCCTTTTGAAAACTATTCTAACACAATAGAAGATATTGAGCCTTATCCACTATTTGAATTATTTGATTACAGAATCTCAGGTACAATTTCAAATGATGGTGTAGCAAATTTAAAATTTGAAAACCAAAGAATAAATTCTCCAATTGAGGATATAAGAATTAGAATTCCTCTAAACAATAATAAGCAAATTCCCGATTTTCAAGAGTATTGTGGAGAAATTAAAATTGACTTTAGTGTATTTGATAGAGATGCTGATTCAATTGATGGTTTAATTGAAAGAGGGTTAAAAGATCCTTCAACAAATAGTTATGTTGGTAGGAGAGAGGCTAGATATATTCTAGATAGTTATTGTGGGATAGGTGTTTTTAGAAATGGTTTTAGAATTAGGCCATTAGGTGATTCTGGTTTCGATTGGTTAAATCTTGATAAGGAAAGGGTGCAGAATCCCTCTGTAAGAGTTGGTAGTGATCAGGTTATAGGGTTTATACACATTGATTCTGAGGACAAATCAGGTCTAGTTGAGAAAAGTGCACGTGATGGATTAAAAGAAAACCCATCATATTTTGGACTAATGAATATCGCTACTACAGTATTAAAAGAATTAGAAAATAGAAGATTTGCATATAGACAAAGTGTTGGTTTAGGTAGAAGCAATAGAGATGTCAACGATAAAATAAATCGATTATATAACTTCAAGGATTTATATGAAAATATTAATAAAGAACTTGATAATCTAGGTATTGAACTTGAAAAAAGAAAAAATATTGACAAATTAATATCTGAAAAAGAAAAGAAAAACAATAAAATAGCAGACGAGTTAAAACAAGCAATTGCTTTATATCAAGGACAGGCAACCCTAGGTAAAATTGTAAATGTAATTCTTCATGAAGGACGAAAACCGTTAGGTTATTTTAAGAATCAAATTCCAATTATTTCAGAATGGGCACTTGATTTGCAAAATAGTTATAGTGTCGAATTACTGGAAAAGATTAGTAATAGATTGAGTGTGTTTGGTGAACAAGGGAATTTATTTATAAAACTATTTGGAAAGTTAGACCCTTTGTCAGCAAAAAAGAGGGACAGAAAGAGAGATTTTAATTTAAGAGAAGTCATTGAAAGTGTTGAAGATGTGTTTTCCTCGGAATTAAATTCACAATCAATTTTATATAAAATCGATTGTGATATAAATCAAATGGTATTTGGTTGGAAAGATGATTTTTATATTGTTTTAACGAATTTAGTTGACAATAGCATATTTTGGCTTAATGGTATAGATTCTAAGCAAAAAGAAATAAGTATCAAAGCTTATGAGGAAGAAGATTATTTAATTATTGAATATAGAGATAATGGACCAGGTATTAAAAAGAATCTTATCGAATCTGAAATAATATTTGAGCCTGAATTCAGCGATAAACCAGGGGGAGGAACAGGTCTTGGATTAGCAATTGCAGGTGAAGCTATAGAGAGGAATGATGGGGTTTTAAAAGCTATATTCTCTGATAAAGGAGCATTTTTTAAAATAGAAATTAAAATCCTATAGAATATGAGATTATTAATTGTTGAAGATGATAAACCAACTATTCAATCATATCAAGATAATATTGAATCCTTTAATAAAACTTCCAACACTAAAATAATTGCTGTAATAAAAGAAAATATTAATAGTGCCAAAGAAGCCTTAATTAGTCCAGATTATGATGCTGCGATTGTAGATTTAAAACTTTCGTCCAATACAACTGAACTTAAGGGTTTGGAAATAGTTGAAGAAATTAATGATAAGTTGAGATTTCCGCTTTTCATTGTATCAGGCAGTATAGGACAAATACATTATGAAGAAAATGCATTTTTTAAAAAGCGTTCTCGTGATGGAGATTTTAAGGCTGTCTTAAATGAATTGATGTCAATTTATAATACAGGTATAACTAAGATACTTGGGAAATCAGGTCAAATAAATGACTATTTAAATATAATATTTTGGAAACACCTATCAAACTCGTTAGACTTATGGATTAATGATGAAAAACGTGATTCCGAAGAAAAGCAGAAATCACTTTTACGTTATACTCTTTTACATATTCAAGAGTATTTAGAATTATCCAAGGATTCAGATTTTGAGGATTATCATCCGGCTGAAGTATATATTATTCCTACAATTAAAGAAAGATTATTTACTGGTGATATAGTTATTGAAAATGGTACTAATCAGAAATATATAGTTTTAACACCCTCTTGTGATATGGCTCAACGTAAAGCAAAGGATTTTCTCCTAGTAAATATTGAAAATATTGATACAGGTTTAATAAATGAAAAACTTAATTTAATTAAAAAAGGTAATGCAAAACAAGAAGAACTTGATGAAGCCAAAGAAACTATTAGGGCGTTAATTTCAAATTCATATTCAAATAAATATCATTTTTTGCCAAAATATAAAGAGATTAAAGCAGGGTTGATTAATTTCCAAAAACTAAGGTCAATAAGGCAAAAGGAATTTGAAATTAGTTTTAAAATTTTAGCATCAACAAACAGCAGTTTTACAAAAGACATAATTGCAAGATTCTCATATTATTATTCAAGGCAAGGGTCTCCGGATTTTAATATAGATGAAGTCTATGAATCCCTTTTTTAAACCCGCACAGCCAAGCACATTTGCATACTCATACAGGCAATTGCTTATGGGATAGCCTTTACTAATGCTTTTAAAAATAGCAAACAAGGAATTGAATAATCACACTGAAATAAACAATTGGATGTTTTGGAATGGCCGTTTTTAATACTATTTATAGTTGTTGCGCTATTAATAGCAACTGTTAAAAGGTTGCAGTTTGAGGCCCGGCGAAAAGAGCGACGTAACTATTACCGCGATGTTTATCTTAAATCGGACGATTGGAAACGCAAACGCTATGTGGTTTTAAAACGGGATAATTGGCGTTGTGTTTATTGCGGGGCAAAGGCTACTCAGGTGCATCACAAAAAGTACGCAAAATGGAATATTGGAAAAGAACCCATTGATTGGCTGGTATCGGTTTGCGACAGCTGTCATAATAAACTGCACCGGTAATTATTTAATACAACAAATTTAAACTGCTCTTGATATTAGCAGTTTACATAAGGCTTTAAAGGCGAATAAAATATCCGGGGTAACTGATGCTGAAATAGATGCGTTGTTTGCGTTATATTGGTAATTTCAAATCTAAATAAAAATGTAACCACCCGGTAAACTACATCTTGTTTAGATTTGTGTCAGGGTTTAACTTTGGCTATTGAAGAGAAGTCTGTGCTATCCAATTTTGTGGTAAAAGTTCACCGAGTTTATTTGCTTTATGATCCGG
>JBFXEW010000036.1:0-40579 GCA_050179685.1 Salinivirgaceae bacterium | reverse complement strand
AATTTGTTTAATCCAGACTGCATAAAATGTTCTTGTTTTTCGTGGTAAAATCTGCCTGGTCAATTTAAACCGGTGAAGGTGGTCAGTTTAAATTGGAATTGGGTGGTCAATTTGTTCGGTATTTGCACCCCAACTAACATAATTACTATTCTTAAAGATCCAATAATTCATACCAATTAAAGGACTATTCTCATCAATAAAAATAGGATCTCCCCAACCTGTATGTGGGTTTAAAATAATACCTGGATAGACTTTTCCAAATCCGACTAATGCCATAGAATGGCCGAATATTGCACCTGCACCTGGCCCGTAATTCAGCAATTCATTTTTTATAAAATCCTCTGATAGTTGCGTTGACACAGATATGTAATCGCTAATTTTCACCATTGTTGATGGCGTGGAGCATTTTGTTTCACAGAACCCCATATCATCGTGCCATGGAAGACATGTTTCATCTACCACTCCATTTAACTTAAAATATTTGCAAACAAGATTAGGATCTCCTCCATAATAACAGTTTCCTGCATTATACAAGTTGCAGTCAATTGCATCTTGTTCAGAAATATCATAGTCTAAATGTTGATTATAATATAAATTGATTAGCGCTTCAATTGCAGAAGTTGGCGCAAACGCAAAACATCCGTTTATACATGTCCAATCGCCTGTTTTTTGAGGTCTAATTTTTGTTAACCAACCATTAACTTCATTAACATAACCATTAAATCCCCATGATAAATCAGGATTCCCATCAAAATATTGAGATGAAGCTAATGTTGCTCTATGTTGCACCCTCCAATCAAAAAAAGGTGGAAAGTCATTGCTTGAAGTATTATTGTTAGCAAATTGAGGAGGCTTAATAGTAAAAAGACCTCTTGAATAATATTCCATCCCATAAGAACTCCCCTCAAAATCTAAAGAACCTTTCCTATCAGAATATTTAAGTGCTGAATTATCAAGTCCTGCAGACCACAAAAATCCAAGATCTATTAAATTTGCATTCAATTGATCCACTTTTATCTGTGCTTGTACTTCCATAGAAGTTGCTCCTGATTTCAGAGGATCAGAATTATTCATGCAATAATCAATTTTTTCAATATAAACTGAACTCCCTATGCTTTTTATTTCTAGTTCTTGTGAATGTATGTTCTCAATTAAATCAATCTCTTCGCAACCACTAAAAAAGTATTGACCTGGCAAATATAGTGGGTAAAAAAACTCTTTAATGAGTATTTTTTTACCATTAATATCCTTTAATACAACAGTAACATAACTATTTTCATCCTCCAAAATAACCATTCCACTAATCGATAAACCAAATATTGGTTGTGTGATTTTGCTTGAAAGATCTACAACAAATGGCTGATTTGAAGTAATATTTACTGGTACAGTTTGAGCATTAAGCTTTATTAAACTTAAAACAAAAATAATATGTAAGATTTTTTTCATGAGTTTAGTTAATAACTAATTTTAATATGTGTTTTTCATTATTCTTATTTAACCATGTTACCAAATAGATTCCTTTTTCAAAACCGGAAATATCAACTTGTAAAACAGTATTAGTATTAATACTTTTCAACAAGTTACCTTGTGTATTGAATATCTTTATAAGAGGGCGGAAGTTACCTCGTGGAATATTGATATAAAGTATTCTCTGGGTAGGGTTGGGGAAAAATTCAATTTCATCACCAAATTCTTTTGCTTTACCTCCCATAAAATGTCTTTTAAAACAGGAATCGAACTCAGGATTTAGATACTGAAGATCTCCGTTTTCGTAGTAACATACCAAATAGGTATATACACCTGTTTTGCAAAAATTGAATGGCCCCAATAAGCCAGCATTACTTCCAACACCTTCGTAATGAATTTCCTGAATTAAATGGTGGTCGTTTATGATTTGAGCTTTCCGCTTTTTGCCTGCAAATTCCAAAGAGTCAATTTCTCTAATGGTTATGCACCAATCAAGAAATTCATCCACTCCTTTATTAAAATCATATATGGTATCAATAAGCATTTCGGTCTTGTCCATATACCTTACAACTTTATCTGCTTCAATAATAAAACCCTTATGCTCCCAAATGGAGTACAAACTATCGAAGGCCATCATCACATGAATCCATTTTTCTCCCTCAATATCTGTTGTATCTCCAAATTGTAATTTATAGGTATAGCCATATTCAAAAGGCTCATTAGAACTTCTTACATAACTCACCCAGGATTTGCCTCTGGCAATAATCGTCTCATATTCCTGGCAATAAGCCCATTTAAGAAAAATCGTGAGTAGACTTAAAAGAATTGTTTTTTTCATTTTCTATGAATTAAATCATTTGTAGTAGTACTGGTTTGTGATTATTTGAGGTAGATAATAAATGTTTTCAAATCCTTAGAACACACCATCAAGCCAACTATATTCCTATTATAATAAAGTTTTAGCCCTATTATCAAGTTAGTTATTATGAATATACCAGAATGCGGGCTATAATTCAATAGTTGAATTGGCTTAACCAGGTTAATACCAAACAAGAAAGCCTGTAATTATGCCAAAAGCATTAAGTCTAAGTGGCAACTTAGGGAGGTTGTTCGTGCAGTATGTTTTGCCGGTAGCGGGCTGTTTTGCGCTCTTTCCGACCTTGTTGTGTTTTCATTGGTGAAGTATTTAAAACTTACTTCCTGTGTTTTTATCCCCGGATAATTTCCAAAACCCATCCAATGAACACTGCTTTGCAGTGCTAAGTTAAGGCGTTTTATTGGAAAAAAGGATGAAACAAGCCAATTATTTTTGGCTAAATACATGAGGCCCCGACTGTTATTGATATACAGCGGGGTAAATATAATTACAACAAGTATTGGAATCAGGACTTGATTTTCTCTTCAGCCTTTCGGTAGTATACATCGATTGCCACCAGTAGGGCAGTGAATCCCCAAAAGGGAACCGAAGCTTTATCGGTATCGAGAAAATTATTTAGAATGCCATGCAGGTAATAGGTAACCAGCCCAACAATAGCAGCCAGTCCAAGCATGGCCAGTTCGTTGTCGGCAGCCCGGCGTATGGCGCGGATTCCAGTTATTAAAGTCGTCACAATAATCAGCACAAAACCAAGCATGCCCATAACTCCCTGTTCCGACAGCGGCCCCAGGTATTCGGAGTGCGCATTGCCCATGTCGCCCTGGTTGGTACTGATGATGGTTTTTTCGTGCGACAATTGAAAAGGAGCATAATGAAAGGTATAGGTTCCGGGTCCCCAGCCAAACACCGGCTTTTCGGCAAACATCCGTAAGGCACAGTTCCATCGGTTCAGCCGCTCCAGGTTCGATGCATCGGTCGACACATTGGAAATGGATTGCACATGCTCGGCCAAATCGGTACTGGAATCCTGCTTGTTCGATTCCAGATTGCGCATAATACTAGGTCCAAAAGCCAGCACTACCAAACCCACCAGTAGCGCCCCTGAGAATACTACCCAAAATTTTATACGCAACTTTATCAGTACCCACACACCAAAAGCCCCAAGCAGGCTTACCCAGGCTGCACGCGAATAGCTGAACAAGAGTCCCACAAAAAGAATACTTGTAAATAGCGCAAAAAGATACCGGCTGCGGACCGGGTATTTCTTATAAAAGGTAATGCCCACCATGGGCGGAATATAAAAAGCCAGCAAGGCTCCGTATGAAGTGTGATCCTTATAAAAAGGATTGGCACTCCAATGGGCAATTTTCTCATCGAAAATACCAAATTTCAAGTGGCGGAACATGGCATAAGCTACCACTATAACCAAAGCAAACACATAATAAGTCATGTACTTACGAACATTACTTTTGATGCGAAACAACTGGGTAGCCAAAAGATAAAAGGCGGCAATAAACCAAAGTTTAGCCAGCAGGAACTTTGCCGATACCAAAGGCATGGTGCTGGTAAGGGTGGTAAGCAGCATCCAGAACAGGTAAAGGTATATGGCAAGTGATACCGGATGGGTTAGTATTTTTTTGTCGAAGTTTCCCCTGAAAATAAGTTTCAATATTACAATCAAGAGGATTCCGGCCAACAAAGGCTCTGTGGGTAAAAACATATCAATGGGCAAATCTTTTACCAGCACGCTGAGTGGAATCGACAAGGGTACCATAAACACCAGGGCCAGTAAAAGCTTGTCGAGGCTTAAAAAAGCAGCTGCTACCAAAAGCAAAACCACCGGAAGTACACTGAACCAAAAGACTTCATTGTAAATAAAAAATCCGTTCAGTAGCACAAACAGTAATGCCCCGGCATAAACCCACCAACTGTATTTTTGACCGTTCACTTATGCCTTGGCTTTTTTAATTTCTTTTAAACGTTTTAATATGGAATCAGAAACAACCATAAGCAATACGGTAAGTATAAACGCCGAGAAAGTTGAAAGAACCACTATTAACCAGCGGGTGGGATACGATTTTTTCTCAGCCTCGACCGCTTTATTTACCACAAACTTGGTAGGTAGTTTTTGAGTGGCATCAACCAGCGCTTCGGCATATTTGGCTTTTAAATTACTTAGTTGTTTTTTCTCAAATTCCAGGTAATCCCGAATCGATACGTAGGACCCCCCATATTTGGCCAAAATATCGAGTTTGGCCTCCAGTTTACGGGCCGCCTCGGCTTTTCCCTGAATAATAGCTTGTCCATAAGCATCGGTAAGCACTTCGGCCTGCGATTCGTAATCGACCACACCGTAGCTCCGTAGCACATTAAGTGAATCTTCGAGTTGCTGAATCTGATCGCGCAGGGTAAAGTATTCCTTTTCGACCAGATGAAGCGCCTCAATGGCACGTTCTGTCTGCATTTTATTGCGGATGGTATCAACCAGGTTCGAGATATCGTTGGCGATATTGGCGGCTAGTTTAGGATCGGTATCCATAACAGTAATGCGCACTGACATAAACTTGGTTGGGGTGTACGAAATATTCTCAGAGAACTCTTTATGCAATGCCGTAACAGGGTATTTTGATGAAGAATCAATCTCATAATGATTCATCAGGTCGTATTTTTCGATGATGCGATCGCGAATTTCATCCGATTGCAATACCTGCAACAGTTGCTCTACTTCTTCATCTTCACCCAGTTTCAGGATTTCTTTTTTGGAGATATTGCTCGAAAGCAAATCGTGCGACACAGAACTGGCTGCTGCCGGAAACAAAATAACTTCCGATTTGAATTTCACGGGAATTAATAAGGCCACTATCACCGAAACGATAGCTGCCACAGATGTAATACCCATAATGGGCCATTTGCGGTCCCATAAGTATAAAATTAGATCGACTGAATCGAAACGGTACTCGTTGTTTGTATCTGCCATAACTGTAGCTTAATTTAAAACCTTGTATTTACTCCTAATTGAGCTATTAATTTACTTGTGCTTTTGCACGAAAAGCCAAAAATAATAAAACTATTCAGATTTGTATTGGCCTGATTCCATTCAAAACCGATACTTTGACGAAACGAAGCAAAACCGAAGTTATTTTATTTTTCTACTGAATTTTGGCTGGAATTTACCTGAACCTCAAAAACTGTTATGAATTCCCCTTTCTTAATGAAACTCCATCCCCAGAATTGAAATGTCATCAAAATAATCGTTGTCGCCTCTGAAATTGTCGAGTAAGGAAATGATTTCGTCGATAATCCGGTTGATGCTTTGTTCTTTTTGCATGCATTGTTCCATAATTCCGGTACCAAACATCTCTTTTTTATTGTTCTCGAGTTCGGCAATACCGTCGGTATAACAAATGAGCTTGCTACCCGGACTCACGGTAAAGCTACCAACTTTAATCCGGGGTATTTCGTCGAACATGCCCACCCCCATGCATCCTGAAGTAAGTAATTCAATTTGGTTGCCTTCCTTATGAAACATTACCGGAGGATTATGACCCGCGTTAATGTAGGTTAAAAGTCGGGTTGTTGTATTGTAGGTTCCAATAAACAGGGTAATAAATTTTTCACCGTTGGCATTCTCCATTACCCGGTCGTTGAGTTTGTAAATGGTTTGGTCGAGCGGTAGCTTAGCCGAAAAAAGTGCCCTGATGTTGGCCTGAAAATTCGACATCAGCAAAGCCGCCGAAATTCCTTTTCCTGAAACATCGGCAATACAAAAACCATATTCCTCGTGGTTCAGTCTCACAAAATCGTAATAATCGCCGCCTACCTCAAAGTGTGGAAGGTAAAAAGCCGACACGTGAATAGTTTCGTTGTTGGGTAAAGTTCTTGGATTGGGAATTAACATGGTTTGCATCCGCGAAGCCAACTCCAACTCCTTCTTAATTGCCTCCTGACGTACACTTTGATCGAATAATCGCTTGTTTTCGATAGCCACCACAATAATGTTTGCCAGCGTTTGAATAAAATGCAGGTGTTTAATGGTGGGGCTCATTCCGGCACGCTCCTCGTCAATATCGCCAATAATAACATAAGCAATGGGCATCTCGTGATGGTAAACAGGAATAATTACATCGAACAACTCTAAATTTTGATTCAAGGCTACCGACAAGTTGGTTATCTGCTTATAATACAAGAGATCGGTTTCAACCCGAATGCCTTCGGCAATAGTCCGGTGAATACCCGACGAAAGCACGCATTCCCACTTTTCGTTATAGGTGTAAATAAGAATCTTACCAATATTCAGTTCATCGTGCAAAACCGATTCAAAATGCCTTAACAAGGCCTGAATGGAAACATTCTCATTTATTAAAAGTGTGGTGTGCAGCAGTGCATCAAGCTTGTAGTTGCTAAACTGTAATCGTTTTAAGGATGCTTTGCCCGTCATAATTGCTTGTAATTAAAATTATACCGAAAGTACAAAAATTTGTATGAAAAGTAATGCTCTGGTATCGAAATGGTAAGAAATATGCCCGATTATCAAAAAAAAAGTTTCTCATTCAATGGTGAGAAACTTTTTCAATTCAGTCCAGGCTGAATAATACCTTATTTTTTTACCCGCTCGGAGTACGATTTATCGCGCGTATCAACTTTAATAATATCGCCGGTATTAATAAACAGGGGAACCATTACGGTAGCTCCTGTTTCAACTGTAGCTGCTTTTAAGGTGTTGGTAGCGGTGTCGCCTTTAATTCCCGGTTCGGAATAAGTAACTTCCATTTCGACAAATGGAGGTAAATCAACCTGCAGGGGAGTCTCCTTTTCAGCATGGTAAACAATTTCGCATTCCTGTCCCTCTTTCAATAACTCCGCCGCATCAATCAAACTTTCCGGTATCGACACCTGCTCAAAAGTTTCGCTATTCATAAAGTTGTAACCCATTTCATCTTTATAAAGAAACTGGTAAGCACGACGTTCGATACGAACGGTGTTAATTTTTACTCCTGAAGTAAAGGTATTGTCAATAACCTTTCCGGTTTCAAGGTTTTTTAATTTGGTCCGCACAAAAGCGGGTCCTTTTCCTGGTTTTACGTGTTGAAACGATACTATGGTAAACAATTTTCCATTGTACTCAATGCATAATCCGTTTCTAAAATCTGAAGTATCAGCCATATGATATAAATAATTCTGTTAACAAAATTTGCTGCAAAAATAAATCAAATGATTTAAATCGCAAGTTTAAGGGTCGATTCCTTTATAATCAACGCAATAATATACGGCAAATTTGCGTACCGTTTTGCCCCGGTGTTTAATTAATATGGGGTCGAGCTCCTGGTACGACTCAAAGTACTGATTAATTGCCGGAAGCTGTTCGCCTGCTTTATTATCATCAGAAAAACGTCGGTGTGAGTCAATAAACAGGGCATTCTTCCCTTTCAATTGATTTAAATCGTCGCCAATATAATCGTAATGCAGGGCATTTTTACCAATCACATTCCGTCCATATATTTTTTTGTTGGTAAAAAACATCAACTGTGCTGTGGTTTTGTAATTGTCTTCAGAAAACACAAAAGCATCGGGATGTTTGCTCCATAACACTTCGGTTTGGTTTGCAAAATCTTCCCAGCCAAACCAGGTATCATCGCTTTTAATGGGGAACGGATAAAAAAGCACCTCAATCATCACCAATACATGAAAAACGCCACTGAAAATCAATTGCCATTTTATCCATTTCTTGTCGAGATAACGGGCCAGAATTATGATTCCCGATATATAGGCGGGCATTAACCAGTTTAGTTTAACCCAATAAAAAAACGAAATCATGTAAAAACCCATAAACATGGGTAAAAAGAAAGCCAATAAAAACCACAACTCCGGATTTACCTGGTTGGGTTTTATAAAAATACGTCTGAAATACTTGTAAGCCACCCACCACAATCCGGCAAAACCAATAGGAGCTAATAAAAATAGCTGGGTGCCAACCAATCCGAAAAAATTATGGATGGTAATTCCCGAAATGGTTTCGGCCCGTTCCGACGACTGAAAAACAAAAGAAGCAAATTCGTTATCGATGTTCCACTTAATTACCGGCCAGGCTGCCAACACCATAAAAGCTCCCGACAAATAAGGCCAGATGGTTTGTAAATAGCCCCGGTAGCGACCCGAAAAAACAAGAAACAGAAACAAACCTGCCGGAATTGCCAGGGCTGTATATTTGCTGTCGAAAGCCAAACCCATAAAAATACCTGCCCATATCCAATGCCAGTTATTCTTCCTGAATAGTGCAACATACAGTGAATTTAAGCTCAACACCCAAAATAACAATAGGGGCACATCGGGGGTAGTAACCATCGATAGACTTGAAATCATTAAGGTTGATGCCAACAGAATCCAACTGGTATATTTACGTTCGCTACGCAAAATTTTTGACGAAAAGGCAAAGAAAGCCCACTGTGTACCTGCTGTTATTACAAAATCGGCCAGTTTTATGGTAATTACACTTTTACCAAAAACCAGACTAAATAAATACAGCATGTAAGCCACCATAGGTGGGTGGTCAAAATAGGAAAGCGAAAGATGTTCGGAATAAAAATAATAATACGCATCCTGGGGCATCATTCCCATAAAGGGAAGAAAAAGTAACCTTATCAGGTTAAAAATTACAATAATAAGAAGCGCTTTTTTCATCGATGAAAATGCATTTTAAAGGGCAAATATACGGATATTTTTATGGGCTCAAACAGACACAAGAGAACCCTGGCCATAAGGGGCAAAAATAAAAGCCGGAAATATTCCGACTTTTACTTAATTTCTGCTTTTCTTATTCTTCGAAAACTTCAATTTTCTCAATAATATCGCCCCCACGAATGGCGTCAATAACTTCAAGCCCCTCGTAAACTTTACCAAAACAGGTGTGGTTGCGGTCGAGGTGTGCGGTGTTTTCCCGATTGTGGCAGATAAAAAACTGAGAACCTCCTGTGTCTCTTCCGGCATGTGCCATAGATAAAACTCCCCGATCGTGGTATTGATTTCCACCGGTAAGCTCGCATTTAATTTTGTAACCCGGTCCGCCTGAACCTGTTCCATTAGGGCAACCACCCTGAATCACAAAATTAGGAATCACCCGATGAAAGGTCAAACCATCGTAAAATCCTTTTTTAGCCAGTGTAATAAAATTGTCAACGGTATTTGGAGCATCGTTCTCAAAAAACTCCACGTTCATTACTCCTTTTGCCGTGTGTATGGCTGCTTTTTTCATGCTTTTATAAATTTAAAATGTTAAACTATTTTCAATAAGCCTCAAAACCAATTGATTTTAAAGCAATAACTTGTGAACAATTTAAAATCGGTTTCGTTTCAGAAAAACCTGATTTTGCACTAAGGTTTTGCAAAATTACTAAAAGAATAATAGAATATTTTGTATTTTTAACCTTTCCCACAAATGCCTTAAAAAGATTTATGCAGGACACCACCAAAATAGCCAACGATAAATTACAGGAGCTTGAACTACTGGCTTCTATTGCCCGCTCGGCCGACAACTCCATACTCATATTATCGGAATCCGGCGACATACAATGGGCTAACAAAGGCTTTAGTCATCTCTATGGTTATACCCTGGATGAGTACAAGAAAAAAAAATCGGACGACAGCAGCAGCTTTATAAAAGTAATTCGGGACACCGATCGTAATTTCTTTAAAAAGAATTCATCGTTCAGCTTTTCACGGATTATTAGTACACCAACTGGCCAGAAAAAGTGGATACAATCGACCCTGACACCGGTAAAAAAGCACGATGACAACGTGGAACGTTTTATTGTTATTGAATTCGACATTACCCAGCAAAAAGAAGTTGAAGAAGAACTGAAACAACGCTGGGAAAATACACAAACGTTAACCGAACACCTGGAATCGGTAAAAGATTATGTTGAAGAACAAATTACAGAACTTAACGAACAAAAAAAGGCTCTTGAGATTGCCAAAGAACGCTCTGAAGAAGTTTTAAATAAAGTTATCCCCTATGAGGTTGCCATTCAGTTAAAAAAGAAAGGCTATGCTGCTCCGCGTCATTATAAAAAGGTAACCCTGCTCCACCTCAACATCCGGAACTTTTTTAAACTCTCTGAACATATTCCCATCGAAGAACTGGTTACCCAACTGCACGAGAGTCTGGTAAAGTTCGATACCATACTTGAAAAACATTTTGTTGAGAAAATTAAAACAGTGGGTGGCGTATATCTTGGAGCCGGTGGGGTTCCCTTGCGCAATAAAAGTAACCCTATTGATGTGGTGCTTGCGGCTTTAGAAATTGATGAAAAGTTACAAAGAATCAATACCCGACGCATTAAATTAAAGCTTCCAATTTTTGAATACGCCATTGGCATCCATACCGGAAAAGTAATTGCCGGCGTGGTGGGAAAAAATAAATTGTCGTATGATGTTTGGGGCGATACGGTAACCATTGCCCATGCCATTGAAGGAATCATTGAACAAGGAAGTATCTGCCTTTCGGAAAGTACCCTGCAGGAAATTGAAACCTATTTTAATTGCATCGAAAAAGGAACCGTTTCGATGGGAGCTACCGATGAGCTAAAACTCTACGAACTTAAAGGCATTGTTGCCGAATATGCCAAAGATGCAAAGGGCATTCATCCCAATACCAAATTCATGCACCTTTTGTCAAAGTTATAACCCTTATGTTTACTAAATCATACAAACGAAACATTCAAAAACTGGTTTTTGTAGCACTGATACTATTTCCGTCGTTACTGATGGGACAAAAATGCAGCTACGAAAAAAATGAGGTTGATGCCATTACCGAGTTTCAGGTAAAAATAACCCGCCCCGAATTACTTTGTCGGATTAATGGACAACCGGTTTACATAAAAGCCCAATGCATTGGTCCACACAAATACTTAAAACTTCAATATTACAAATACAGCAACTACGTAATTCAGGAAGACAGAGAGATTGCTTTGGTAACCGAAAGTGGCGAAGAAATAACACTTTTTCCAAGAACAATGCCAAGCGATTCGACCAAAATGGATACCTTTGACACCGGATTGGCATTACTTATTTTTAAACTGTCCGACAGTCAATATCAGACATTAAAAAGCAGTCCGTTGATAAAATTTAGATACTATTTGGTTTCAGGCTGGGTTGAAGAACTCATAAAAGGATCGAAACAAACAAAGCTAATTGAAACCTTAACTTGTGTTGAATAATTTGCCAATAACTGTTTTCAAATTAATATATTTGCCTCGAATTTTAGATAAAACAATAGTTATAATTAATAAATCAACATTATGAGTGAAAAAATTTTTGACAAGGTAAAACCAGGCGTTGTTACTGGTAGCGATGTGTCAGAAGTATTCCGCATTGCAAAAGCCAATGGCTTTGCTCTACCGGCAGTTAATGTAGTTGGCAGCAACTCAATTAACGCCGTAATGGAGGCGGCTAAAGTAGTCAATTCGCCAATTATTATTCAATTCTCGAATGGCGGTGCCGTATTTAATGCTGGTAAAGGCTTAAAACTCGAAGGACAAAAAGCGGCTATTTTAGGAGCTGTTGCCGGAGCCAAGCATGTACATCTGTTGGCTGAGGCTTATGGAATTCCTGTAATCTTACACACCGACCACGCAGCAAAAAAATTACTGCCCTGGATTGACGGTTTATTGGATGCCGGTGAAAAACATTTTGCCGAAACTGGAAAATCGTTGTTTAGTTCACACATGTTAGACCTTTCAGAAGAACCTCTGGAAGAAAACATTGAGATTTGCAAAACCTACCTGAAACGTATGAGCAAAATGGGAATGACGCTCGAAATTGAGTTAGGTATTACCGGTGGTGAAGAAGATGGCGTTGACAATACCGATGTAGACAATGCCAAACTTTATACCCAACCAGAAGATGTAGCTTTTGCTTACGAAGAATTGAATAAAATTTCGCCAAACTTTACCATTGCTGCATCGTTTGGAAATGTACACGGTGTTTATAAACCCGGAAACGTGGTATTGACGCCAAAAATTCTTGACAATTCGCAGAAATACATTCAGGAAAAATACAAAACCGGTGAAAAACCCGTAAACTTTGTATTCCATGGTGGTTCGGGTTCAACCCAGGCCGAAATTCGGGAAGCCATCGGCTATGGTGTAATTAAAATGAATATCGACACCGATACCCAATGGGCAACCTGGGAAGGTGTAATGAACTATTACAAGAAGAACGAAGGTTATCTTCAAGGTCAGATTGGTAACCCCGAAGGCGACGATAAACCAAATAAAAAGTATTACGACCCACGGGTTTGGTTGCGCTCTGGCGAAGAAACCATGATTGCCCGCTTAAAAACAGCATTTGATGATTTGAATGCTATCAATAGAAATTAATACACAGAATTCTATCATAAAAAAAGCCGGAACAACCCGGCTTTTTTTATTTCACGCAATACCGCTTAACGAGGTAAGCGATTATCTGTTTTTACCTTTACTTCCACATCGTTTTTATAAACCCCCTCATAAAGAACTTCGCCTCTTATTTTTAAGTACTTAACGGTGCCATGTCTTTTACCGTTTTTGTACGATATTTCACTCTGGAGCGGCCCTTCTTTATACCAGGTCTGCCACAATCCATCTTCTACTCCATGTAAATAACTTTCTAAACGCAGCATTTTATTGTATTCATTGTAATAGCGCCATGCGCCGTTTTTCTGGTTCTCAAAATAGGAACCTTCAATTATTTTGGTTCCGTCGAACCGCCAGGTAGCATAAGTGCCGTGTAGCAAGCCGTCTTTGTAGTTTTCTTCGAGACGTTTATTTCCGTTCCGGTACCAGTAAGTTGCCGTAACATGTTTTAGGTTTTTCCGGTAGGTAAGCTGATAATTTTTTGTTCCATCGTCGAACCAGGCCTGCCATAAACTGTCCATTTGTCCGGCATCGAAGTAGCCGGTAAGTTCCAACTTTCCATTCTCGTACCAACGCTGCCAAAAACCAACTTCCTTACCGTCAATAAAATCTCCTTCATGAAATTTTTGCTTATTCTCGTAATAAATTACCCAATGTCCATCGCGTAGGCCATTTTTATAATTTCCCTGTTTCCATATTTCACCGTTGGCGTACCAATAAGTCCATTGGCCGTGCATCTGATTGTTTTTATAATGTCCCTCATTGCCTTTTTTCCCGTCGGTACGGTAATAAGTCCACAAACCTTCCTGAGCATCGGCCACAAAATTGCCTTCCATGTCGGGCCGGGAGTTTTCGTTCCACCAAATGGCTGTGCCTTGTTTTTTTCCATTTTCAAAATGTATTTCACTGGCTTTTTGGCCCGATGCGAACCAATCGGTTTGTTTTCCCCACTTTATTCCCTGCTTATATCCTACTTCTAACTTAGGCTTACCGTCGTGATACCAATAATTCCAGATACTGTCTTTTTCCCCGTCACGAATAACGCCTTCCATCTCTTTTTGACCGTTCTGATAATACCTGATATTGTATCCGTTCTCATAATTTATTTCACTCAGCAAGTTCCCGTCGCGATAATACGAAAGCCATTTCCCGGTTTCAATTCCGTCTTTGTAATGACCCGACGACATCATCTGTCCGCTAATATAATAGCGTTTCCAATACCCGTTGGGGCGTCCATTTTTGTAGGGCCCGGTTTCCTCAACCTGACCATTTTGATAATAACTAATATACACCCCCGAGCCATTTTCTACCAACTGTTTTCCTTCCTTATCCCAATAATTCAGCAGCAAAACCGTATCAGCCTGATGCTTCTCCTGTCTTATTTTATTTCCTTGAGCGGTATAATAGGTCCAGATGCTGTCTCTTTGTCCCTGATTATAATAACCGGTAACTCTATATTTTCCTGTGATGTAGTTTTCGAAATAAAACCCGTTTAGAATACCATTATCAAAGGTTCCCTGATTCTCAATAATCCCATTTCGAAAAAAATAGGTCAGCCTTCCCTGAACCACCCCTTGATTAAATTCAGTTTCCTGTAATTTTACACCAAGGCTATCGTAATAGGTCCATAAACCTTGCTCTTTTCCTCTATTCGATGCTCCTTTGCTGGCAAGTGCTCCGTTTCTATGAAAGGTTTGCTGACTCCAGCTCCAAACACTCAAAAATAATAGGCCTGACAATAAAATGCTATGTTTTATCCGCATGGTAAAATTCATTTTAATCACAAATATATAAGTTTTTAAGCTTCTTTGATGCTTTATACCAGTATGGTATTTTATTCCGAAAAACGCAGAAAAATAAATGCGACAATTTTTCCATGTTCCTTTGCAAAAATAAATTATTATTAATTATATTTGCGCACTCAAAATGGTGGATGTAGTTCAGTTGGTTAGAGCGCTGGATTGTGGTTCCAGAGGTCGCCGGTTCGAGCCCGGTCTTCCACCCAAAGCCCCGGGTTTTCCCAGGGCTTTTTTTATTGGATGAACTATGTTTTATACTTACATCCTGTATTCCGAAAAATCGGGTGCTTTTTACATTGGGCAGACAAACAACCTAGTGGACAGACTGGAAAGGCACAACTCCGGTAGAAATAAGTTTACCCGAAGTCACGGGTATAAAACCCTCCGCCTATGGCGGGATTGTTCAGCTAACAAATTTCAACCCATCAACAGTTATAATTTGAAATTTGATTATTGAAATTTGAGCTTCACGAATAAAGGCCCATGGATAATTGCTGCTTATAAAAGTTCTGAAACACGCTCAGAAGCTGTTCTCCTGGAAAAAAACTTAAGAATTTTAAAAACGGAGCGAAAGCGCTAATTTGGCTTCTAAACAATGGTGGTTACAAAGGTCGTCCCGAGTCCTGAAACGGGATCTTCCACCCAAAGCCCCGGGTTTTTCCAGGGCTTTTTTTATTGGATGAAATGGCTATTATTGATTTTAAAGCTTTGTTATATGATATAATTACCGTTATATTTGAGCTTCACTGAACACTTAAAATACTTTGAAAACAAATATTCCCTCAGCGGTTCTCGAAAACTACAAAAAGATACTGCGTAAGGTATCACACATGCAAAACGGCGATGTTTCAAGACTCTTACAAAAAATGGGTATAAGTTACCGCTTAAACTATGGCGTGTCGATACCCCATTTGCGGCAGATAGGCTCTGAATATTTACCCAACAATGAGTTGGCTTTTCTTCTTATGAAAAGAGACATCCGCGAAGCAAAAATTATTTCATCGATGCTTTTTGAAGTGGAAAAACTTACCAAGGGGCAGATTCTTGAAATTGCATCTCAACTTAACAATCAGGAATTGATTGAACAGTTTAGTAAAAACATGCTATCGCATGCTCCCAACTTACCCGAACTTCTGGATACCTGGTTGTCAAAAAGCCTGAAAGAGTCGACACTGGCTTTTTACACTGCCAGTTGGGCCATAAAACAGAATCATCCTGCTAAAGATGAAATACTAAGCTGGGTAACTAACACCTTTCAGCTTGCAGCGGTAACTGACAATCCTCAATTAAACCAGGCAATTCTGTTTGCCATGCAAACGGTTTATCAAACCAATGAGCAATACCAACAAAAAATGAAAGATTTGGCAGAAAAAATGATGCATACTGAAAATAATTCAGTTCGCAGCCTGGGACAGGAATTTCTTTGGCTCAATGCCACCTGATTCCTTTTGTCTTTATAATCGCTTGTTTTTCAGGGGAATTAAGCTATTCTGCTTTTTAAAACCTGAACTTGCGCTTAAATTTTATTCGCAAAACATGAAAATCGATTATCAGGAATCAGCTTCGGTCTGATTTTTGATTTAATCGGCAAAATTTTTATAACTATGAAATCATCGAATCCAACGTTAAACCAAAAACTCATACGTGAGTTTGCTTTTCAAAAAGAAGGTGCCGGAGTTATGACCATTCAGGGTACCATCAATAAAATTGCTATTATGTTATTGCTGGCTGTTGCAGCAGCAGCCTACACCTGGAGTAAGTTTTTTACTGCCGGTGGCATTGAAGGAGGAGCTGCCTCTGTTCAGGGATGGATGCTTTTAGGCGGTATTGGTGGCTTTGTTCTGGCTATGATTACCGTTTTTAATAAAAAACGTGCCGGAATTTTTGCTCCCATTTATGCCGTTTTCGAAGGTCTGTTTCTTGGCGCTATTTCAGCCTATTTTGAAGCGATGTTTCCTGGCCTTGTTTTACGGGCAGTAATGTTGACTTTTGCCGTATTGTTTACCCTGCTTTTTGCCTACAAGTCGCAAATAATTAAAGTTACCGATAAATTCCGTGCTGGTGTGTTCGCCGCAACAGCAGGAATAGCCGTTGCTTACCTGGTAAGCTTTGTGCTTGGTTTGTTTGGACTAAACATGAACTTTATGTACGGTGGAGGTACTTTTGGAATTATCATCAGTTTGGTAATTGTAGCAGTAGCTGCTTTAAATCTTGTTCTTGATTTCGATTTTATTGAAAAGGGATCTGAAGCCGGACTGCCTGCATACTTTGAGTGGTACGGTGCATTTGGTCTTATGGTAACCTTAATATGGCTCTATTTAGAGATATTAAAACTCCTGTCGATATTTGCCCGCAGAGAGTAAGTTTAGGAAAAACTCGTATAAAAGCCGTTTAATTAGCGGCTTTTTTTATTGTTGAAAATCGGCGTGTATAATTACTTCGACCGAGAAATTTATTTGAATGGTTGGATACACTTCGACCAAACCAAAGAATTTTTGCGGAGGTTCCAGGTTAAAATCCCGGATGTTAACCGGAAGTACACCTGAAAACGACAGGCGGTTTCCGTTTTTGTTTACTTCCACATTGGCCCAGCAATTCCGCTCTTTACCGGCAATTTTTACAAGCAGGTTAACAGGCAAGACATCCTGGTTTAGTTCGTTGATGTTTAATGAAGTTACATCGAGACAGAGTATCTGCCATGATATTTGAGGAAACTCTTCGTATTTAAGCAAGTCCCGAAAATCTTTATTTATCTGCGCGTTGCCACAATCGAAATACGGAACCGGTAAAAGCAATTCAAAATTTGTAAAATTCAAACAGCCATCTTCTTCTTCTGAAACCAGCACATCGAAACCGGTGTTGAACATACCCATATTGAATGAGCAGTCGAAGGTTCCGACATTGGTAAAACCATTAATTATCAGAAAGCTGTTGTCACGCACGCCCACAGTAAACTTACCTCCATCAAAACCACCAGCCCATAGCCCGTTGTTTGATACAAAAGCAAGAAAAATAAGTAAGGTATGTTTCCAAATAGCCTTCAAATGATGTTTACTTAAAAAGGCTGTCGGTAAAACTTATCAGGTACGTTTTACCTTAGTTTTAACCAACAGCCTTTAGTTAATATTTTATTGTGCTAGAAACTAATTGCTGCTTCGAGCATTACACCGTTAAATTTACCTCCTTCAAAAGTGCTTCCGGTATAGCCATCGCCTGAATAGTCTTGCTGAACATATTCTGCTTTAGCCACAATGTTCTTTGTTAAGAACCATCCACCACCAACATTCACTCGGTTTATTGAAATACTTTCAGCCGCATCGGTTTGTTTGCCACTTACCTGATTAAAGCGACCTCCCAAATAAAACTGCTGATTTCCGCCAAAGCGGTATAAAGCTTCTGCTGCCAATTGGGTAAAACTGCCGTCGCCATCGGCTTCGCCACCCATGGCCATTTCATAAATACCAAAAACTTCGAGTCCTTTAAATTTGATGAAAGGATTAATTTGAATGGCTGTTATTTGCTTAAATCCGGGGTTAAAACGACCGCTTGTAAAAGCATCGGCTTCGCCATCGACAACCATAACAGAGTAATAACGTGCTCCACTGCGATCGCCACCATATAAATAAGTACCCGTAGAAAGTCCCTGGTTCAGGTACCATGATCCGGTTAAACGAACACGTAAATCTTCGCTAAGCTGGCTATCGTAACCTAATTTACCGTAAAACGAAAGAGCGTTATCGTGATTGTAACGGGTATTAACAGTTACGTTTTGATTCAACTTTCCATTGGTAACCCCAAGAACTCCAACAAAACCATTGGTTAAAACGGTAACTTCACCAAAAGCTTCGGTTGAGAAGGCATCCATAATGTAGTTTCCTACAAAAGGGTTGTAAATGGCGCGGGCATTATCGGTCCGGCGAAAATGGGCATCACCGTAGTTGAATTCGTCCATACCAATACGTATGCTGGTTACATTCATTAAACCTTCCAATAATCCATCGTGTAAAAAGTTCAGGTTATCCATTTGAATGTAACCTCCTTTTACATAAGCTTCGGTATGATGGCGCGAAGAAAGGTAGGTTCTCAGGTGCATCCGCAAACCATCGGCCAATTGCACATCGAGGTTTAAGTTAGCTGTAGGCAGGTTTAAGTTCGATACCAGTTCGTACAATGTATCGGTGCTGGCTGTACTGTGATCTAAACCTTGAAACTGCAGGGCAAAATCGCCACCCACACGTACCTTAAAACCATCGAATTTAACGGAGTCACTTTTTGAATCTTCAAATACATTTAAACCGTCCTGATTGTTTGGTCTCCAATACTGAAGCGCGTTTTGAGCCATAAGCTGGCCACTAAATAGAAATAGCGCTATAAAGGCAAATAAAATTTGTTTCATCGAATTTTTCATTTTTTAGCTTTATTAATTGATTAATAATTAATTATAATCTCGTAAGGAATGGTTACATCCTTACCGGTAGTTACTGAACCCATTAATGCAGTGGGTGGGTCGATGCCAAAACGTGTCATGTCAATTTTATGTACACCTTTTACCGTAAGCTCGGAATTCCCATTGTAGGAATAGCTTGCGTTTACTGGCACCAATACCGACTTGCCGGCAATTTGCAGTTTTCCTTCGGCTTTAATTCTGCCTTCGGAAAGCTCGGCCGAAACCAGCTCAAACTTAATGTTGGGATGTTGTTTCGATTTAAGGGCATCGTAGGTTTTGTCGTCCATAATTCCCTTACCACTTTTAATGGCTTTTACAGGAATGGTAAGCGTTAACGATTCAATGACCGATAATTTTCCATTTTCTTTTTTCCCTTTACCCGTCAACTGAATATTGGTAATCTCCGACTCCCAATCGTGGAGCGTTGATGTTCCGGTAACTACCATAGAACTTTTTGCACTAAGCTTTAAGGGGACCTGTGCATTCAGGGTAGTAGCTCCCAGAAGTAATAAAACAAATAAAAAGCTGATATTACTGATTCTTCTTTTCATATTATTGTAAATTAAAGATTGCATATCTATTTCCGTATTGATATCCCGACTTATCATTTTTCGAGTCAAAGATAATTTATTTTATTCGGATTTTATTCTCTTTTTATTCTAAATAAGCCTGGCTAAATATTGTAAAATTGAAGGATGGTGGTTGTATTAAGCTAATTAACTGCCACTTATTATCGATATGTAATTTTTTACCTTTTGTATATCATGTTTTTTAGTGATTGCAGGCAGGATTTATCACAGAAAAAATTAAACGGGACAAAACAGTCAAGCTCCAACCAACCGAAATCACTGGCACAAATCGAACCGGAATAGCCATCTCCAAAAGACTCTTTTATAAAAATATCAGATAGATCTAATGCTGTGAAAAAGTATGGGAAGTAGTATGGTAACACAATTCCCAATAATTTGGATTTTTATTGGTGTAAAACAAAAAAGGCCTACCATTTAATGATAAGCCTTTTGTTGCGGAGAGACCGGGATTATTCGCTTCGCTCATGAGAACGCTTTGCTTTGTTATTCCGCTTCGCTCCATGAAGGCTTCGCCGTTCGAACCCGGTTCTTATCCCTCAATTCATCTTGAAGTGTTTTAAAAAACAAAAAAGGCCTACCATTTTTATGATAAGCCTTTTGTTGCGGAGAGACCGGGATTATTCCGCTTCGCTCCATGAAGGCTTCGCCGTTCGAACCCGGTTCTCATCCCTCAATTCATCTTGAAGTGTTTTAAAAAACAAAAAAGGCCTACCATTTTTATGATAAGCCTTTTGTTGCGGAGAGACCGGGATTCGAACCCGGGGTACAGTTTAACCCGTACGTCAGTTTAGCAAACTGGTGGTTTCAGCCACTCACCCACCTCTCCAATATTTCTTTATTCTAAAATAATATTTATTTTAATAAACAATCTCAAGTTTTAGTCAGTTTAGCATCCGCCTCGGCGAATCAGCCACTCACCCACCTCTCCAGATTATACTAAATCTCTTAGAACGCCCTTAAATTTTTAGGTTCACAAAAGTATAAATTTCAATATATATTGCAAATTTATTCCTGAATTTTTTATTCCTTAAAAAGGCATGTCGTTTAAATCCGTTTCTTCGGATAAAGGAGGAATATCGGTGGGTGGCGGAGGCATTTGCTGATTACTATTAGCGGCACTACCCAAACTTTCCATTTTCCAGACCCGGATTTCGGTGTACCAGCGTCCGTTGTATTCACGGCTTTCCAAATTGATAGAGGCCTGAACATCGCTGCCAATCATGGCTTGTGTTAAAGCTACCTTGTCGTTCCAATTCGATAAACAAACTTTTTTTGGAAACTGCTCCTGCGTCTCAATAATGAACTCTTGCTTCTTCCACGGGCCTTTTGCCGATTGCCCACCAACTTCGGGCAGTATCTGAATTATTTTTCCTGATATATCCATTTATTTTATTTTGCTGCAAAAATAACTATTTGATTCTTGAGTCTAAACTTTTAAGTCAATTTCTCCCCAATAGTTTTCAACAATTGGAAATGAACTACCCCTCTGCAAACTGACAGGGTATCAATAAAGAAATTCCTATCCTTTCGATGCAAACAACCGATTATTGAATTCATTATCCCGATACACTGCGCTATCGGGAGTTGTTCAACTTATAATTTTCACTTTCACTTGTGAAAATTTAGTTTCACGAAATAAAAAAATCCCGGCAAAACCGGGATTTTAATTTATTTTTTGTCTTTATCTTTTTTTGAAACCGGCGGTGTTGGTGCCACAGGAGGTGTGGCAATGCTATCGCGCATGTTGGTATCGGCCTCAATATTCTTCATTTTATAATAATCCATAATTCCCAAATTTCCTGAGCGGAAAGCCTCAGCCATAGCTCTGGGTACTTCAGCTTCGGCTTCAATAACTTTTGCTTTCATTTCCTGGGTCAGTGCTTTATTTTCCTGTTCCAAAGCAACCGCCATTGCCCTACGCTCTTCAGCTTTTGCCTGAGCAATATTTTTATCGGCTTCAGCCTGATCCATTTGTAATACGGCTCCAATATTTTTACCTATGTCAATATCAGCTATATCGATACTCAATATCTCAAAAGCGGTTCCTGCATCCAATCCTTTTTCCAGTACAACGCGCGAAATGCTATCGGGATTTTCCAAAACTGATTTATGCGATTGCGATGAACCAATTGATGATACAATACCCTCACCCACACGGGCGAGTACAGTATCTTCGCCGGCACCACCAACCAATTGCTTAATACTTGCACGAACCGTAACCCGGGCCTTACATATTAGCTGAATTCCATCTTTTGCCACAGCAGTTACCGGTGGCGTATCAATTACCTTAGGGTTAACCGACATTTTAACCGCCTCCAGCACATCGCGTCCGGCAAGGTCAATGGCTGTAGCCATTTTAAATGTTAGGTCGATGTTTGCTTTTTCGGCTGAAACCAAAGCATGAACTACCGCTTCAACATGACCGCCGGCCAAAAAATGCGCCTCCAGATCGTCACGCTTAATTCCCTGCAATCCTGCTTTATGCGCCTCAATCATGGCCTTAACAATTCGGTTTGGCGGAACTGTTCTCCATCGCATCAGAATTAACTGCAACAGCGATATTTTAACTCCTGAAATTTGTGCAGTGAACCACAACTTAATGGGAATCACATACAAAATAAACCAAATACCTACAATAATGGCAATAATAACTACTACATTGATTCCTACTCCATCCATAATATTTTATTCTATTGGTTTAACAACAATTTGATTTCCTGAAACTTTAACTACCTCTATGGGTTTATTTTGATCGATAAAATGATGGCCTGATTTTCCTTCGAAAACTAAATTATTTACCATTATTTTACCCATCGGATTTAAACGGGTAAGTGTAACACCTTTGTCGCCTGGCAAAACCTGATCGGGCTCAACATTAACCATTTTACCATCGATAGTTGATGTTAACGAAAGCTTGCTCCAGGTGTTTGAACGCAGGGCTCCAACAACACTGCCCACCATTAGCAAAACTGAGCCAGCTAAAATATAGTGTGCCTGCGGAGTCCCCAAATCGCGATAGCTAAAATAAACAGCACCAATTATCAGGATTATTCCGATAATTCCGGCCACATTGGTACCTGGCAAAATAAAAAACTCCACCAAAACCAATAACAATCCAACGATAATTAAAATAATAACTGCGGTCAGGCTCATTTTATTCTATAGTTACAGTAAGTCCTTTACTATCGAGCTGTTTTTTCATAAACGAAAGCTCTTCAAACAAGCCGGTTTTCACATCGCATTTGCCTTTATAATGAGTAATAAATGCACATTGTTCGGCTTGTTCTACCTCATGTTTGCAAATTTCGATTAAACATTCAATAACATGATCAAAAGTGTTCACCTCGTCGTTATGCAAAACCAAATTCAGTCCTTGAAGTTCGTCCGGACTGTTAAATTCATCATAGGCCGGTTTCAGTTTTTCTTGATTTCCCATTTGTATTCTTCTTTTTACTCAATTGACATGAAGTTTTCAAAGATATTGATTTTTTTTATTTGAACTCCCTTTTTGCGATAAATACTTGAGGTTCAGAAAAAGCGTCTTTGCATCTAAAACAAAAGAAATACTGAAGCGTTTTTGATACAAAACTAAAATAAACAAATTATGACAAGCATAAAAGAAGGACCCAAAGCACCGACCTTTTCAGGTAAAAATCAAATGGGTGAAACCATTAGTTTAGAACAATTTAAAGGGAAAAAGCTGATTCTGTATTTTTATCCAAAGGATAATACTCCCGGATGCACTGCAGAAGCCTGCGATTTACGCGATGGATATGAGGATTTGTTGGGAAAAGGCTTCGAGGTTGTGGGAGTTAGTCCGGACAGTGAAAAATCACACCAAAATTTTATTAATAAGTACAGTCTGCCTTTTCATTTAATTGCAGATACCGACAAAGTAATAATGAAAGCCTATGGCGCCTGGGGATTAAAAAAGATGTACGGGAAAGAGTACGAAGGTGTGCTGCGAACCACTTTTATTATTGACGAAAATGGCACCATCGAAAAAATATTTACTAAAGTAGATACCAAAGCACACGTAAAACAAATTTTAAGTGCATTAGAAAAGAAATAAAAATAAACCGGAAAGGAGCTTTTTGTTTAAGCTCTTTTCTGGTTTTTTATACTAAAGCCAACAAGTGCCGCTTACCTGCTCGCCAAAAAACAAAGCACAATTTAAAAACAAACAATTTGGCTGATTCGTAAATTATTGCCCATAAAAGGTTATCTTTACCCTTCGCAAATACCAATTTAAAAATAGATTAACTACCTGATACTATGAGTAAAGAACAAACGGACATTCAAAAAGAAAAACTAAAAGCACTACAGCTGACCATCGATAAAATAGAGAAGAATTTTGGCAAAGGAGCCATCATGAAAATGGGCGCCAATGCCATTGAAGATGTTCCGGCAATAAGTTCCGGTTCCTTAGGGGTTGATTTAGCTTTAGGAGTTGGTGGTTTCCCCAAAGGAAGGGTAATTGAAATTTACGGACCCGAATCGTCGGGTAAAACTACCCTGGCCATTCATACTATTGCAGAAGCACAAAAAGCAGGTGGAATTGCCGCATTTATTGATGCAGAACACGCATTTGACCGCTTTTATGCCGAGAAACTTGGCGTTGATATTGAAAACCTTTTGGTTTCGCAACCCGACAATGGAGAACAGGCTCTTGAAATAGCCGATCATTTAATCCGCTCAGGTGCTATCGATATTGTTGTTATTGACTCTGTGGCTGCTCTAACCCCAAAAGCCGAAATTGAAGGCGAAATGGGCGATTCCAAGATGGGTCTCCAGGCGCGCTTAATGTCGCAGGCACTGCGTAAACTAACTTCGAATATCAGTAAAACAAAAACCTGCTGTATTTTCATCAACCAATTGCGCGAGAAAATTGGTGTAATGTTTGGTAATCCTGAAACAACCACCGGTGGTAATGCGCTTAAGTTTTACGCCTCGGTACGGGTCGATATCCGTAAGGTTGGGCAGATAAAAGACAGCGAAGATGTTACCGGAAACCGGGTGCGGGTAAAAATTGTGAAGAACAAAATGGCGCCTCCGTTCCGTAAAGCCGAATTCGACATTATTTATGGCGAAGGCATCTCAAAAACCGGCGAAATCATTGATTTGGGCGTAGAACAAAACGTAATTAAAAAGGCCGGATCGTGGTTCAGTTATGGCGAAACCCGGCTGGGACAGGGTCGTGAAGCTGTTCGACAACTATTAATGGACAATCCGGAACTGGCCGCCGAACTTGAAAAGAAAATAATTGAAAGTTTGGCCGTTGTTCCTGTAAAATAAAAAACACCAGGCTCCGTAACCCAAAGGTTTCGGAGCTTTTTTCTGCTATAAAATTTACAATTCCGGTGGCTTGTACAAAGCAAGTTGCTTATATTTGAACTTGTTAGGTGCATACTAATTTGCACACCTGAACTTGAATAAAAAGCTAATTAAACTTTCAACTATGAAAAAACTATTTTTATGGGGATTGTTGGCCGGAACGCTTATGGTTGCCTGCCAATCGAATCCTGACTCGAAAGTAACCGAACCCATTTCTGATTTCAGTGGAGCGTTAACCCAGGCTGAAATTGATGGTGGAAGGTTAACCCCTGAAATCTTATGGAAATTTGGGCGTATCGGCAGTAGCGAAATATCGCCCGACGGACAATGGGTGGTTTACACCGTTACCCGCTACGACGCCCAGACTCAGAAACGAACATCGAATATTTTTGTGATTCCTGCCGCTGGTGGTGAACCAAAAAAACTGAGCGAAGATCGCTTTATCGATGCGGCTCCCACCTGGACCACCGAGGGAAAACAAATTTTGTTTTTATCGAATCGTTATGGAAACTTCCAGGTTTGGAAAATGAATAGCGACGGTTCAGCCCGCGAACCCATGAGTAACATTGAGGGTGGAATCAATGCATTTAAAGTTTCGCCCGACGGAACTAAAATTCTTTACACCCAGGATGTAAAAATGGAAACTACAGTGCTTGAAAAACATGCCGATTTGCCCAAGGCAAACGCCCGGGCTATGGACGATTTAATGTATCGCCACTGGAACGATTGGAGCGATTACAGCTACTCGCATATTTTTGTGGCTGATCTTGGAGAAGGTTTAGTTACCGAAGGATCCGATATTATGAAAGGTGAATTGTTCGATGCTCCATTGGCTCCTTACTTTGACGATTCTGAAATAAGCTGGAGTCCTGATAGTAAAACCATTGCCTACACCTGCAAAAAACTTTACGGACGTAAAGCTGCTGTGAGTACAAACTCCGATATTTATCTTTATAGCCTCGAAAACAATACTACTACCAACATTACTGAAGCCAACAAGGGTTATGACAAATATCCGGTTTATTCGCCCGACGGAAGCAAAATTGCTTACCTGAGCATGAAAACTCCGGGATACGAATCGGACAAAGAGCGTTTGATAATTTATGATTTGGCAAGCGGAAACCGTGAAATAATTAACGATTCGTGGGACCAAAATGCACATCAATACGTTTGGAACGCTGAGGGAACTGAGATTTTCTTTATTAGCGGTTACCATGCTACGCACCAGGTTTATAAAGTGGAACTGGCCAGCAAACAGTTCACACAAATTACTCATGGCGACCACGACTATAACGGTTTTACTTTAGCCGGAAATAATCTGGTGGGAACAAAAACCACACATCAAATGGCAGCCGAACTGTTTTTGGTTGATGCCACAAACGGAAATGAAACCCAGTTAACTTTTGAAAACAAGCCTATTTACGATAACATTAAACTGGGACATTCTGAAAAGCGCTGGGTAAAAACCACCGACGGTAAACAGGAACTGGTTTGGGTAATTTATCCACCCGATTTTGATCCCAATAAAAAATATCCGGCTTTATTGTATTGTCAGGGTGGGCCTCAGTCGGCAGTAAGTCAGTTTTTCTCGTATCGCTGGAACTTTAGCATGATGACAGCCAACGATTATATTGTTGTAGCGCCCAACCGCCGTGGTTTACCCTCGTTTGGTGAGGAATGGAATGCACAAATATCGACCGATTATTACGGACAAAACATCGACGATTATTTATCGGCTATTGATGCCCTGAAAGCTGAACCTTTTGTTGACGAAAACCGCCTGGGATGCGTTGGTGCCAGTTATGGCGGCTACTCGGTATTTTATTTAGCCGGGCATCACCAAAAACGATTTAAAGCATTTATCTCGCATTGCGGTATGTACAACCTGGAAAGTTTTGCTGCAGCAACTGAAGAAACCTTCTTCCCCAATCACGATTTGGGTGGCATGCCCTGGGAAACCGACAATAAAGTTGCCATGAAAGCTTATGCCAACTCACCGCACCGTTTTGTACAAAACTGGGATACCCCAATTATGATTATTCATGGCGGAAAAGATTTCCGGATTCCTTATACCGAATCGCTGCAGGCATTTAATGCGGCTCAGTTGCAGGGAATTCCAAGCAGATTGTTGTACTTCCCTGAAGAAACCCATTTTGTTACTCAACCACAGAATGCCATTCTTTGGCAACGTGAGTTTTTTGAGTGGCTCGATAACTACCTGAAATAAAAAAGTTTATTAGAAAGCAGAACCCCAACAAAATTATTTTTGCTGGGGTTTTTTAATACAATGCAGTATAGCTTAATTCGATAAATAATTTCCGTTGAGAAACAACATTAAGTAAATTTACTCTTTAAAATTATCCTTCAAACGCTTTTTTAATTCCCTATAATCTTTGGTTACCTTACAAGGAGTTTGTTGAATCGAAAATTCTTCAAAAGGTAATTCGGCAATTCCTTCAGGAAGTATCCCAATTGCCGTTCGGTTTAAATTTAGATTCAGCAGTTTTTTTAGATTTATTATTGTTGGCGGAAGCTCAGTAAGCTCGGTGTTTCCTCCCAGACTCAGCAAGCGCAAATCGTGCAAAGTGCCAATACTATCAGAAATAAAAGTCAGGCTATTTGAAATACTTAACTTTTTAAGCTTCGACAAGTTTTTAATTTCGTCGGGAATGGTAGTTATGCGGTTTCGGTTGAGTACCAAAAACTCAAGACTGGTAACGTTTAAAAGCGGGCTGATATCCCTGATTTCGCGGTTCCCGCTAAAATTCAGATCAATAAGTTTTGGCAATTGCTCCAGACCCAGGTTTTCAAGCGAATTCAAGCTACAATCGCTGGCGTTTAAAAGCTCCAGATTCTTTAATGAACTCATGTTTGGAAGCCCTTCAAGGGACGAATCATTAATATCGAGCTGAATTAATTCGTGCTGCTCCAAAAGTGAGGCGGGAAAAGCTCCAAACAATTTTACCCTGAGTTCGCGCAGGGTTCGGTTTGCTGAAAAACCCCAGGGAAAAGCAATGGCTTTATCTTCTTTGGGAAGGAGCGTCAACTCGTATAAATTCAGCCGGGTAAGTTCTTCAGGAAACGTATCGGGTTCGTAATTATACAAACGCAAGGCCTTAAGATTTTTTAGCCGGCTCAGTCGTTTTATTTCTTCCAGTGTAAGGCCATTGCAATAAAGATCGAGTGCATAAACCTCTTGCGGATTCTTTAGCGCTGCATATATATTATCGTAAAAATGATCGCGGGTATAAACCTGCACATGGCGGTAATCTTTCCACTCTTCCCAGGACATTTCTATTAATTCGGTTATTGTAGTGTCGTAAGGTTTGTGCACTTTAAATTCAATATGTTCCGTCAATTTAAAGGCTGCTACTTTCTGAATCACCGAATCGTGTAAAGGAAAATCAGCAAGTTGTTTTTTTATCAAATCGGGGTTTTGTTCCTGCCAATACGTTAATCGATAATCGCCATAATCCTTTAAATTCAATTCTTTATATCGAATTAGTAAGGTATCGCCCGAATTAAGGGTACGAATCATGGTGTCGGTAAACTGGCCTTCGGAAGCGGTGTTTAACGAAAGTAACTCTTCGAAACGCATATTAACACTCAAATCCCAGCCTTCGTTAAACGAATCCCACGAGGGTCCGCGCGAATCAAAAACAGTGAGTAAAGTATCGGTAGTATTCGTTAAATAAACTTCGAAGGTAATTGTCTCCGATACGTAATACGGCTCCGGCTCTTTTATAATGATGCTTAACTCCTGTGCAGCCAAAAGGCGTGAGAAAAAAAGGATAATTATTAGGAAGTATCTCTGCATTGTTAATAGACTTTTTGATTAGAAAATTTAAGTTAGCCTCACGATGATAAGCATTTTAGTACTAAATTCCATCATTACCACCAACAAACGGAGTTTTTCGGAACTGCTTATTTCTGACAATCAATTTTACGAATAAAATACAAAGCCATCAAAATGATTAAAGCATAAAGCGCAAAAAAGAAGGGAAATCCCAACTTAGCGATAACAACTCCGCCAATCAATGGAAAAATTGCAGGAACAAGGTTCCCGGCTCCGGCAAAACCCGCATAAATAGCGCGATTCTCCTGTCCCGAAACTTCGAGTAACAAGCCGTTCATGGTAATGGTATAAAGCGAATAAACCAGGCCTCCGATAACAAACAAATACTTCAGCATGGCGCCATCGTTAATTAAAAAAGCCATTAAAGCCAGCAGCAGGGAAAGACCTACGTTAGCGTAAAGCATGTAATTATATTTCAGTTTTTTAACACCCAGGGCAACCAGCAAACTGACCAACACAATGCCGATTACTTTAAAAAGTAAAAAATTGCCTACCTGATCGCTATGTGCCTGAAAATTCTGTTTGGCATACAACACCACAAAAGGCAGAAACGAAATGGCAATTCCCTGTGTGTTGATAAAACCAAGAAAATAAGCCAGTTTTTTATTCCCAACCAATTCCCTTTTTAAAACTTGAAAAAACTCCTTCAGACTTTTTATCTTTAGATACGAGGGTTCAGTTTCCTTTATTTTCCAGAATCCAAACGAAGCAATTAACAGCGCCGATGCCCCAATAAAAAACAATATCCCATAATTGGTCGGAAAAGGTTGCAACGTAATTAGTTTACGCGCCAGAATTGCAGAACCAAAGACAATAACGCCAGCCAAAACCTGCTTTATCGAGAAAAATGATTTTCGCTTTTCAGGACCTACCGATTTCCCCAAAATATCGGTATAGCTGATGTTGGTAAACGCTCCAGCCACGGCAAACGTAGTGATAAAAAGAAACAACAAACCAATGGTATATCCCCACTGATTTATAACAGTGAAAAACATAATAGCCCCTAAGCCAAATAACGAGATTACCCGGGTGTTAATCCCAAATAAAAGGAAGCGCTTTTTAAATGAAAAGTTACTGATAAAAGGAGCAAAAAACAATTGGGTAAAGCTAGAGCCTCCCAATAATATTGCAGTCATTAATCCTACATGAAAGGCTGTTCCCCCTGATTCAATTAACATGGCCGGAATTATGGTGTCGATATCCATAAAATTTTGAGCAAAAGCCAAAAAACCGGCATGCCATAAAAAAGCATAAAAATTGTGGGTTGAAACCTTTTTAGTTAAACTCATATCGCATTGAAATTTAGCTGCAAATTTAATTGGTTGGAATGTGTATCCAACATTTTATCATTTTTAAAACCTGAAAGTTAAATTGCCATTTGATAACTATAAAGTTATCGCAGCTCAATTATTCTATCACAGACATCATGGAATACAAGCCGGACATAATTTGCTATTCCTCCTCAACACACAAGTCGCCTTTAGCCATTAATTGCAGGGTTTTAATGGTTACCAAAAGAATAACCAATAGCGTTATTGTGAGAAACCCAAACGAAAGGAATTTAAAGATTGCCTGTCCGGTAATCTGGTAGGCAGTAACCGAAGCAATGGTAATAGCATCGAGCGGAAAAGTAAAAGCCCACCACGAAATATAAAACTTCAAATTTCGGAACGACCGGTACAAAAACAGTAATAAAAGCACAAAAAAGTAGGCCATATTCAACAAAAACATGGAAAACAAATCCCACGAATCGCTAATGCGGTAATAAGCTAAAAACCCCACAGCAGGTGGAGCTATTAAAATAAACAAGGTAGGAATAAATTTTTGTGGCATTTGATCGTGAAAAACTACCCGGTTTAGAAAAATAGTGAAGAGAATAATCCAGAAGAAGAAGCCTACCGAAAAATAAAAATACGAAAATTGCATCGGCATAAATTCCACTCCCATAATAGGAACAATGATATTTCCAACCACTGGTATAAACCAGGCTGGATTAAAAGTCTTTATTTCGAAATTGTGGTTAATCCAAAAACTAATGGTGTGAAGCATTAAATAAGTATGCAACACTACGCCAATCCACCATAAAACCCGGGCAATCCCGATGTAATGATGATGAAAAGCCACCGAAAGCAAAAGCAACGAAATGGAAATGGCCGAAAAAAAGTTAATGCGTATGCGATGCTTAAAATCCTCCTTTACCTGCGGAAAAAACCACAAGGCTTTCGCCAGATAGTTTAAAGTAATAAAAATAAAAAGTCCCGAAACCACCCAAAGCATAAGCGTGTAAAAAATTGACGGCAACCAATCTAAAATATCGAACTTACTTAAGGCAATAGTTAATCCCGACAAACCCATCACCACGGAATACAAGGTTATCGGGAAATGCTTTATTTTATCTTTAAACTCCATTTGTTCTGTTTTTTGGCAAAAATAAATTATTTTCAAGATGATTCAAACTGAAAACTAAGAACATCATTTTCGATAAGCAAAACCATTCAGCAAATCCTGACAAAAAAGCTAACAACCTACAATTACAAACAACCGAATAATAATTACTAAATTTGAGATCATAAAAAAATAACCCAATTTTAAAAAAAACATAAAAAAATCATATTCCGGTTTAAGCAAATAGCTTAAATTTAGCTTTTTGAAATTAACTCTAAATTAATTAACATGAAAAGATTTGTTTTTGGTTACCTTATTGTTCTATTTCCATTTTTAGCATTTGCTCAAAAGAGCAATGTGACACAATATCAATTAGATAATGGTTTAACTGTTATTCTGAATGAAGATCATTCCCAACCAACCGTTTTTGGGAGTGTTGTTGTTCGCGCTGGTTCAAAAGATGATCCTGACGACGCAACCGGATTAGCTCACTACATGGAGCATGTTATGTTTAAAGGAACTGATGAAATGGGAACATCAGATTGGGAGGCGGAAAAGCCTCATTATGAAAATATTATTAATCTTTATGAAGAATTAAGAAGCACCGAAGATGAGGAAAAGAAAAAGGAGATTAATAAAAAAATTAATGAAGAATCGTTGCTTGCCGGGAAATATGCCATCCCAAACGAATTCTCAAACCTAATTCAGGCTATGGGAGGTACTGGCTTAAATGCAGGAACAAGTTATGATTTAACATTTTATCACAATTCATTTCCTCCATTCCAAATCAGTAAGTGGTTACACCTTTATGCCCATCGATTTGTGAATCCGGTATATAGGGGATTCCAATCAGAACTTGAGACAGTTTATGAAGAAAAAAACATGTACTCCGATAATCCTTTTCGTTCAGTACAAAATGATTTTTTACTTAAAGCTTTTGGTGAGGAAAACCCTTATGGCCGTCTGATAATTGGTTTAACAGAGCACCTAAGAAATCCATCAATAAAAAGAATTGTTGAATTCTACAATGCATTTTATGTGCCTTCAAATATGGCTTTAGTCCTTTCGGGAGATATTAACCCCGATGAAATAAAACCTATTATTGAAGAAACATTTGGCAAATGGGAAAAAAGAGAAGCAACAGGCAAACATAAAAAACCTTCAAACATTCAATACACTGAAGCTGTAAAATATAAAGAAAAACTTACACCTTATCCCATGGTGTTTCTAGGGTTTCCCGCTGTTCCTGTAAATGATGCGGATGAAAAAGCATATGAATTATGCATCCGTTTATTATCAAACAGCAATCGTACGGGTTTATTGGATAAACTTGTTCTTGAGGGCGATCTTTTAACGGCTCAGGCAGCTTACATTCAACATAAATATTCAGGACTCGCCTTAATTCAAGCTATTCCAACTTTCGATGTTAATCAAATGAAATATGTTTCATTATCGACCGTTGAAAAAATGATTAATAAGGAAGTTGAGAATTTACAAAAAGGAGCATTTGAAGATTGGTTGGTTGAAGCAATAAAAAACGAACTGGCAAGGGAATTCGACGAATCGTCAGAATCTCCTGTCAACATGGGAATGACTTTAATGCAAAACTTTGTGTATGAAACAAGCTTTGAAGATTTCTCTAATTACAAAAATGAAATACAGGAAATTACCAAAGAAGATATTGTTCGTGTTGCCAATAAATATTTTACCAAAAATCGAATAACTTATTTATCTGATATAGGCAGTCCCAAAAAAGACAATCTGAAAAAACCCAGCTATGATCCAATAGATCCAACACCTGGAACAAAATCGACTTTTGCTGCTTATTTAGAAGAGATTCCTTTTTCGGAGGTTAAAAGCGATTTTGTAAATATGGATCAAGATATAAAACGAGGACAATTAGCCGATAAGGTAAAGTTGTTTTATACTGAAAATCCAAAAAACAATATTTTCTATCTAACCCTAAAATTTGGAGTTGGTACCGGGAAAATTCCAGGTCTAGCCTTAGCTACACAATTAATGAACTCAGCAGGTGTAATGGCTCAATATCAACCACAAGAATTAAAGAATGAATACAGCAAACTGGGTTGTTCTGTCAATTTCTCGGTAAGCGAAAGTTATTTATATATTTACCTTAAAGGTGATGAAAAGAACTTAGGCGAAGCGTGTAAACTACTTTCAAAAACATTCTTGTTACCACAATTAGACGAGAAGCAAATGAATAATGCAATTGGTAGTGTTTTTGGTTCTCGTAGAGTTGAAAAGAAAGAAAAAGATATTCAGGCTGCTGCTTTGTTCGATTATATGGTATATGGAAGCAATTCTCCGGAATTAACCCGTATGTCGAACGCTGAAATTCAGGCTCTTTCAATCTCAGATTTAACCGGAGCTTTTATTTCAGCTACTCAATACGAAGCAAGTGTTCATTTTGTTGGAAAATTACCTTTTGAGAAAGCTACAGAAGTACTAAAAGCTAATTTGTTTTTACCTTCTAATCTGAAGCCTTCTGAATCTCCCTTTATCAGGCCTGTTGCCAGTTCGAATACAGAAACAATTTATTTTCTAAATAATCCGGAAGCCCGCCAAAGTCAGGTGTATTTATTTATTGATGGTACAAACTATAGTACAGAAAATCAACCAATGATAAATGCATTTAACGAATACTTCAGCGGAGGTTTTAATGGCATAGTATTACAGGAATTACGGGAAAAACGTTCATTTGCCTATTCGGCCGGTGCTGTTTATCAAACGCCCCCAATTCCCAATAAAAAAACATTCTTTTATGGTTTAATTGGAACTCAATCAGATAAAACTGCCGATGCTGTTGCAGAGTTTGTGAAATTAATTAAAGAAATGCCAGAAAAACCAGAACGCATAGATAATATCAGGCAATATCTGGTGCTATCGTCACAAGCGAGCAGACCAAACTTTAAAAACTTAAGCCAAATTATTGAAAGTTGGGAGTTAAAAGGATATACCGATGATCCAAACAAACTGTTTATAGACAACTACAAAAATTTAAGTTTTGAAGACATTGTTGCTTTCTACGAAAAAGAAATTGCCGGGCGTCCAATATCCATTGCAATTGTAGGAAACAAAAAAGAAATTGATATGGATAAATTAGAGTCTGTTGCAAAAGTAACAACAATAAATACCAGCAAAATATTTAAAAATTAATAACAAGGGCTGCCTTAAATTTTAGGGCAGCCCTTATCTTTTGTCTGCCTTCTTTCTCAAAACAATTTGCTATCAGGTTTTAAATCCTTTCGCTGTTATTCCTACAATTATATTCTTCTATTGTTTAACGGGTATTTCCCTGCAATGCCTGATAATACTATCACAAAGGTTCCATAATCTTTTCTTTGTAAAGCAAACTGAATAAACTTTACTCTGAACCACGCAAAGTAAACTGTACTTAATTCATCTATTAATATTTTGGCCCTATTCTATATGAATTAAGTTTTGATGGAAAGCCTTATAAGCCTTTTTAAAAACAAAATATCAAGAGAGATAGGTGTGGTGTGAGTAATCGTTATCGCTTATTTCAATGTTTACAAAACTTGGATATTTACTTCTATCAAGGAGTAACTCTAACCCAAACTATATTAAAACAGCTTTATCAGAGCTCCGTAATACAATAAAAAAATGAAGCCAAGTATATACGAAAGATGGATCATAAAAAAGAGGCTGCCCAAAAGGACAGCCTCTTAATTCAATAAAATCTAACTTAAATTTATTTTGCCATTGTATAAAAGTCGTCTAACCAGCCAAATGAACCTGCATCAACAGTCCATTTAGCATTAATTGTAAATGAATTTGTTCCTTCATTATAATACGTCCAATCTGATGATGCATCAATATGCATCGTCACCATTCCATAGGTTGGGTCTACAAAACCTGTTACCCATAGATAATATCCATCAGCATCTTTACCAGTAACAGGAACCAATTGCTTTCCACCGGCCCAAACAAATGTTAACGAATACCCATCAGCAAAAAGGTCAAAGAAACGATACTTATTTGTACCCTCAGCTCTATAAAGTTCTTGAGGCCAGCTGGCCTCAAAAAACCCACTCTCATAGGTTCCATCGGAAAACTTAACCCAGTTTAAGATAGCTGCTTCACCAAAATAAGTACCAAACTCACTTTTGTATATATTTACAAAAGATTCATCTACAGTTATTTCCAGCCCAAAAGTTTCACCTTTTGGTGCAGTTTCATCCATAGTTATGGTTATAGTAACCGTATCAACACCTGCAGGAAATGAAACCGAAGAAGGAACAGTGAAAACACCACCTGTATCGGTTACAGTAAGCGGTACTTCAAGGGCTGCACTGGGATTATCGCGGATAAGATCAATATCGAATGACAAATCAGTAACTTCCAATTCAAAAATAGTTTGATTCGCCGCAACAAACCTAACAGCTGCATTATCAGCTGAAACCGTTGGACTAGGTTCCACCGTATCTTCGTATTCGCTACAAGCTACCATTATAGCTGTTAGCAGAACAAAAAATGCTATATAAAATTTACTTATTTTCATAATCTAAATAATAAAATGTTAAACATTATAAATCAGGAACTGGAGACGGAGCTGATGCTGCAGGATTATTATCTGCCTCGCTCAACATAGGATTCGCCTGAATCTCAGCTTCCGGAATACGCCATAATAAAATGTCCTCATCAGGCGAAATATTAAATATCATAGTAGCATTTGGATATCCACCACCACGGCGATCAACACCTTTTTTCAAACGCATTAAATCGAACCAGTTCAAACCTTCACCCCACAACTCGATGCGACGGTGATAATAAACCTCCTCCTGAACACCGGCGGGAGTAGTAGCCAAACAAGTATAGTTTGGATTGCGATAGGTTTTGATAAAATCTTCAAGGGTTGCTTTTCCATCGCCTCCGGACATTGCTTCAGCTTCAGCTTTAATCAAATACATTTCTTCGATACGCATTAACGGAAGGTCATTTGCATTTGTTGCTGTTTTTACAACATTGTTATAAGGCCCAAATTTAACATGCGTATAGGCAACATATCCGTAACCAGCCATAGCAGCGGCTTGAGCAGCATCTAAGTTTGGCGAAGAAAGGTTCTCATCAATCCACCATCCTTTTCGAACATCACTAACAGGAATTGATTCGAATAGTGCTTTGTTAATTTGCTTTCCACCTGAAAAATTAGCATAACCATAATTCAGTGAACCCATATGCGAAATCCAGTTAACAATACCTGATGTCACAACACGGTCGGTTTCAGCAATAATAATTCCCCACATCCAGTTCTTTTCTGAAACACTTGAAAAAGCCGGTTTATTTACATCGGTAATACCTGCCGGAACTGCACTGGAAACTTCAATAGCTTTGGTAGCATCGGCAGCAGCTTCAGTCCATTTTTGCATGGTCAGGTTTATCCGGGCACGTAAGCCATAAGCCACAGCTAAATCGATATAACGCTTGTCGGCACGGGTTATACCATTTTCATCGGCTGTTGTTAACAAGGTAATAGCTTTATCGATGTCAGAAGTTATTAAATCATATACTTCCTGAACCGTAGAGCGAGCCACTCCTTCAATGGCAGCATCATTTGCATTTTCAGGTGTAATAATAGGTACACAAGGTGCTGATTCATTGCCAACATAGTTAAATTGGTACAACTGTGCTAAGGTAAAATAACTGAACGCACGGGTTGCCAATCCCTGAGCAAGATAAAACATGGTTGTTGGATCATCCGTATCTTCAGCAATAGCGCCAATCACCCGGTTAGTTGTATTAATTATGGCATACATGTCGTTCCACAAAATCTGACTTTCATTCGAAGTATATACCCGGTCAGAAAACTCCAGGTTATTACCTGTCCAGTTGTAGCCATTATCTTCAGATACCACATCGTTTCCATTGGCATCGGTAAACAACATTACAGAAGGGTAGCCAAAATCGTTGTGCCGCGAAGCTCCCAGCGCTGTTGCATTTGGCATGTACTGATTAAACTGGGCAAATATAGCATTTACTCCAGCTTCTGCTTTCTTAGGGTCTAAAGCCACAGCTTCTTCTTTTTGAGAAGTGGTAACCTCATCTCCTTCAGGTAGCGTATCCAAATCTTCGCAGGCAAAAAAAGCAAAGAAAGGTAACGCTAATAAGATATATAAATATTCTCTTTTCATACGAATCATTTTTTAATCGTTAAAATGTTAAATTAATACCACCTGAAACTGTTCGGATCGGAGTATAACGTGCAGTAGTAGCAGCTGTAAAGCTTTGGCGAGGATCTAACCCTTTACGGGCTGTCCATAAGGCCACATTATCAGCTGCCAAATATATACGTACTTTTTCAATCTTCATCTTATTAATTAACTTAGATGGCAAGGAATAACCTACGCTAATGTTATTTAGACTCAGGTAATTAGAGCTGACAATAAAACGAGTTGAAGTAGAGTTGGCGTATTTATCGTTGGCATTCAAACGGGGAACATCGGTATTGGAATTTTCAGGAGTCCATGCATTGTAAATGTCTTTATGCCAGTTGTTTCCGGCAGAACTCCCTATTCCACCATGCATAAGTCTTGCATATCCTGAATCATAAATTTTTCCACCCATCTGGTAAGAAAACTGCACTGATGCATCAAAACCAAAAGCTTCAACAGTAGTCCCAAAACCACCGTATACTTTAGGCAACAAATCGTCTGTTTTAACTTTATATGATTGGGCCTGCACATAGTCTTCGGTTTTTATTGGATTGCCTTCCTCATCCTGTGACCAGTAAAGTGCCAAACCACTATTTGGATCAACACCGGCATAATCTACCAAATACATGCGGTACATCGATTCACCTTCTTCAAAAACACGCGTGCCATCAATTAATTCACCATTCAAATCGGGGTGCAATTCTTTAATCCTATTTTTTATCAGAGTGGCATTGCCATTTACACTCCAGGTAAAATCGTTCGTATTAATAATATTGTATGCAATATCAATCTCAAGACCTGTATTAGTCAACGATCCAACATTCATAGGAATTTCAGTATATCCTGAACTACCAGCAACAGGCTTGTAATAAAGCATGTCTGTTGAGTTACGTCCCCAGTATTCAATTGTACCGCTCAATTGATTATTAAATAATCCAAAATCGGCACCAAGGTTATATGAAGTAGTAGTCTCCCAGGTTAAGTCAGGATTACCTTTATACAATAAAGTTCCATCAGAAAATACACCTTCAGCACCAGTAACACGATATTGGTCTAACCATGCATAAAAGTTTCCGATATTATCGTTTCCTTGTTGACCGTATGATGCTTTCAACTTCAACATATTTACCCAGGTCAAACTCGACAAAAAGTCTTCTTTACTAATCATCCATGCAGCACTGGCCGACCAGAAATCACCCCAGCGATTATCCGGATGAAAACGAGAAGAACCATCACGTCTGTACGAAATATTACCAAAATACGTATCGTTCAGCGAATAGTTGATACGACCAAAATATCCTTTGGTTGCGTAGGTATCCAATGCTCCACCACCATTAATGTTATCAATGGCATTGTTTACATAGTAACTTTCCGGATGATAAAGATTCTGACCACTGGCATAAACATACTCGGTTTCATACGAATAGCCATCGTAACCAGCTGTAATATCAAATTGATGGATATCCTGCAATGCATACTGATAATTTGCCACATATTGTTGGTTTAAACCAAGTGTACGTGTTTGACTTTGATAGGCTGTTCCTCCGTAGGAAGCACTTTGTCCCATGTAGGCATTACCCAAATCGTTATAGCGGGTATTATCGACATTTAAACCATATCTGGCAGTAATTTTAAGCCCTTGAAGCGGCGAAATTTCAGCAAACCATGAACTGTTCATAATATCCATAATATAATTTGTCTTGTTATACTCTAAATCACCCGCAGGGTTTGCAATTTGCATAAACGAACGTGAAAAGTTGGTACTATTACCATCGCCATAATCATACATCTTACGTCCATTACTTAGCATTATCGCTTGTGTTTCTGCATCGCGAACGAAAATAGGATAAACAGGAGCTATATAGTTGGCAATAAAGAAGGCGTTTCCACTTGAATTTGTAGTGACTTGCTCTCCGGGGTAGTCAACTTTCATTTTATTATAACTTACGTTAGCTCCTACTTTTAACCATTTTTTAACTTCATTCTCTCCTTTAAAACGTCCGGAAAGACGGTTAAAACCAGAGCCGGTTATGATACCGCGATCATCCATATAACCAAAAGACATAAAATAATTTTGCTTTTCATTTCCTCCTGAAATTGATAAGTTATAATCTTGTCTTTGATTATTTACAAAAGTTTCATCTGCCCAATTATCAGGAGTATAATAATAAGTGCCATCGCTATAACCCAAGGTCGCATTCGGATTTAACTTACCATTCAGACCAATCAATGATTCACCATCAGGAACAGTATAAATCTGGTAGCCAGTTCCACCCTCAGTATTAGTAACAATCCTTTGATTTGCATAAGCATTTGCTTCAAAAGGATTATATCCCAAATTATATATCCCTGCATTGTAAATAGCCTGATATACTTTTTCTGTATAATTCTGAGGACTGGTCAGCACTTCATAATTTTCTACTGCACGTGAATTGGTTCCAACTTTTGCATCAAAGTTAATCCTTGCTTCTCCGGTTTTACCCTTCTTTGTAGTAATCATGATAATACCATTGGCTCCACGGGCACCATATAAAGCTGTTGATGCTGCGTCTTTCAATACGGTCATGGTTTCAATGTCAGAACTGCTAATCGACGACATATCGCCATCAAAAGGTACTCCATCAACAACATACAGCGGATTGGTGCCGGCGTTTATTGAACCAACACCACGAACACGAACCGTTGCTGAAGAACCCGGCTGTCCATTATCACTCAATACCTGTACACCGGATACAGCTCCAGATAAGGCTTGGGTAACGTTAGAAACCTGACGCTTCTCTAACTTTTCTGATTTCACTGTAGCTGCCGAACCAGTAAACGAGCCCTTTGTTGAAGTTCCATAGGCTACAATTATTACCTCATCAACACCAATAACATCAGGTGTTAATGCTACATTTATCATACTCTGAGATCCAATTTCGACCTCCTGAGTTTTCATCCCCACAAAAGAAAAAACCAAAGTTTTTGCTTCTGCTGATACTACTAGGGTATAATTCCCATCAATATTCGTAATGGTACCAATAGTTGTACCCTTTACTGAAACGGACACGCCAGGTAATGAAACACCATCCTCAGCGGAGGTTACCGTACCTGTAATGTTCCTTGGTTGCGCACTTAGGGTCACTTTAAAAAGTTGGTGGAGTAAATAAAAATATAAACTTTGCAGCTTATAAAATTAAATAAGCATGAGTATAGCAACAGACCACTTTACCACACTAATAAAAGCTTTATTACCAGAGCAA
>JBFXEW010000035.1:0-45623 GCA_050179685.1 Salinivirgaceae bacterium | reverse complement strand
TCTAAGGTGCTCTTTGCAGCTATCCTCATCAGGAAACTGCTCGATAAATTTGATTATATTCACATCAAAAGTTTTTTGATAAGATAAACATTTATTCTTTACTGGCATAATCGTGACGAATCAAATATTATAAAGATATAAAGTTTCTTTTTCGCCTCAAGCCGGCTGGGCTCTTCATTTTTGGGTTATTCCCTTCGGAATTCCTACGGTCATGAGCTCGCAAGCTCGGTCGACCCAAAAACGAAGCAAAAAGGTCAAGGCACCATAAAAAATCCGCTCCGGCTTTAAAGTTAGTTTTGCTTTTTAGCCTTGGCCAGCTTCTTAAAATCCTTCAGAGTTAGGCCTTCGGGGTTCTTATCACTAATCATGTGCCAACTAAAATAGTACAGTTGAGCATCGGCAGCGCCCACAATGGTATTAAAACAGCGGGCTTTGCGTTTTGCTCCCTCGGGGCCCACTTTATGCACAAAAACTACGTTTTCGTCTTTATTATCGATGGCTGCTTTAATATCGTCGCGGCTCACAATTTTAACGTCATAGGGATAAAGCGCTTTGATTTTTTCAACGGTATTGAGCGACTTGGGTAAATCGCCTTCGGTAACATACAATACTTTATCGTGAATATCGGCTGTAAGATTTTTGTAATAGTATTTAAGAATATTTTTTGAGTTTAACTCGGGATGCTCGTAAGTAAGCTTGATGTGGTTTTGCAAAAAACGACACAACATACCCAATTTGTGGGCGTAATACTCCTCACCTATGCCATCGTAGGCGATGGGAACCGAAGCAATGTCGGGCATCTGGCGAACAAATTCGTATGGGCCGCCCAATTCAACACTCAAATACTTGTATTTAGCTTTGGTTTTGTCTTTGTCGAAGTAATGCAGGTTCACAATCAGGAACGATTTGTTGGGGTCCTTACGGGCCTCTTCAAATTCCTCGGTTGAGAAGGTTACAAACTCAAATTTGGTTATATCCCAGTGTTTTTCAACGGTTTCTTTAATCACATGATTGTAGCGCAACATGGGGTTGTTCTCGAGAACCACATAGGTAGTGGTATTCATAAACTGTTTTAACTGTTCGGGGGTTCCTACGGCTTGTTGCGCTTTAAGACCCGTAAAGATGCATGCAAATGCGGCAAATAGAAGAAGTTTTTTCATTTTCATATTAAATAAGTTCGACAATTGATTTCAATACAATAGGTTAAATATAATCTGTTTTTTGTTGATTCGTTTCATTTTTAGGTTTGCAATTGTATGCATAGGTAACAATTATAAGTTAAACAGGTTTAATCTTTTTCCCGCTCAATAGGTAAAGGGTGTTTTTCGTTGTACTTACGAATGTACAAAAACTTTTGCTGCTTCTGCTTTTTCTTTCGCAGTCCGGAATATTCCTGATAAAGTTCCTCGTCGTTTTTTAGCAATATTTTCACATTATCGACCGTAAATTCCAGAATTTTGCCGCTCTTAAAATCCATTACAAACTGGTACACCTCGGTTCGCTCCGACGATACCGGGGTACCATAATAGCCGTAGTTGTAATTGTAAGGATAGCCCGTTTGAGCGTAATTGTTTTCGCGCGTGGTAATGGTAGCCACAAAATGGCAAATGGAACCCATTACGGGAATGCGGTTAAAGTCGTCGCCCACATTAATATAAACCGAACCCCGGCGACAAAAACCCCATAAATCTTCCACTTTTAGTTCGTTTTTCAATCCAAATTTATCGAAAAAAATAAGCGTTTCTTCCGACAAAAGTTTGTTAAAGAAATCGAAATCGGTTTTGTCGTATTTGGTAATGATGTATTTTACAGGAATGGGACTGTTGGTAAGCAATTGCTGATGATTCAGGTAAAGGCCTTCTTTAAACCGATGTCCCACATAAGGCTTTGAAAAGCTCAAACTATCGGTTTGCGCATGCAATACAATGCCCAGGAAAAGTAATACTATGGTGCCCGCTGTTTTCAAAACCTGCCAATTATCGATTCATTATTTTCCTTTTCACTTTGCCCTAAAAATACCAAAACTTCGTTGATATTCTGAACCGATACCGTAATATTTCACAAAAATATTGCTCAACGAAAGCGCATAAAGTCCAATTTTAGGGTCTCCCCCTATTTTTATTACCTTTGCCGCAAAAGAAAGAATTATGGAACAATTAAGTGAACGATTTTTAAACAAACTGCTTTCGTTGGGATTAAACACCAGCCAGGCAAACTTACTACAGCTGAGTATTTTATTACTGATTCTGATTCTGGCATGCTTTCTGGCCGATATAATTACCAAGCGGGTAATTGTAAATTCCATTTCGCAGTTTATTAAGAAAAGTAAAAATGAATGGGACGATATATTATTAAACCGCAAAGTAATTAACCGAATAGCCCATTTAGCCCCGGCGCTGGTGTTGCACTTTTCTATTAATCTGGTTTTTGGAAACTATCCGCAGTGGGTTACTTTTATTGAGACACTGATTTATCTGTATATAACCTTTATTGTATTGCTGGTGCTGGTGTCGTTAACCCAATCGCTCCACGAAATTTATTTACGGCGCGATATTTCAAAAACCCGTCCCATAAAAGGATACATTCAACTGATAAACATATTCTTTTATTTTATTGCCATCATTATAATTATTTCACTGGTTACCGGAAATTCGCCGGGAAAATTACTGGCCGGACTGGGAGCTCTTGCCGCAGTGCTCTTACTGGTTTTTAAAGATACCATTCTGGGTTTGGTGGCCAGCGTTCAATTGTCGGCAAACAATATGGTGCGTATAGGCGATTGGATTGAAATGCCCAGCCGCAAGGCCGACGGAACCATTCTGGAGATAACTTTAAATACCGTTAAAGTACAAAACTGGGACAAGACCATTGCCACCATTCCCACTTATGCCATGGTTTCAGAATCGTTTACCAACTGGCGGGGAATGGAAGAATCGGGCGGACGACGCATCAAGCGATCGATAAATATTGATATGAGCAGCGTAAAATTCTGCTCTCCGGAAATGATTGAAAAGTTTAAAAAGATTCACCGCCTGAAAACCTACATTTCAGAAAAGCTGGAAGAACTGGAATTATTTAATAAGGAAAATCAAATTGATGATTCGGTGTTGGTTAACGGCCGTCGACTGACCAATCTGGGAGTTTTCAGAAAATATGTAGAGGAATACTTAAAGCATCATCCCAAAATACATCAGGACATGACTTTTTTGGTAAGGCAATTGCAAGCCAACGAAAAAGGAATGCCCATCGAAATTTATGTGTTCAGCAAGGACCAGGCCTGGGCAAATTTTGAAAGCATTCAAGCCGATTTATTTGATCATATACTGGCTATTCTGCCCGAATTTGAATTGCGGGTTTTTCAAAACCCCTCGTCGTTTAATGTGGAGCAACTGGCAAAAAACTTTAACACTCCATTAACATAAGAATTGGTGCAAACAAGTGGTTTAACAGGTCATTTTTTTTACATTTGCCCTATACAGTAATTAAATACTTTACTTATGAAACAATTAAGCTTTATTTTATTCATAGTTATCGCATCGCTTGGTCTGGTACAAGCCCAGCAGGTAGGGCCCAATATTTCGTGGGACAACGACACCCACGATTTTGGTGACATTAAAGAAGACGGCGGAAAAGTTACCCACAACTTTAGCTTTACCAATACCGGAAATGCTCCTTTGGTAATTACCCAGGTTCGTCCGTCGTGCGGTTGCACCACATCAGACTACACCAAAGAACCGGTAATGCCTGGTCAAAAAGGTTTTGTATCAGCGGTATTTAATCCGATGAACCGTCCACACCGCTTTTCAAAATCGATTAGCATTACCACCAACAGTAATCCGCCCACATCGACCCTGCGTATTGTTGGAAATGTAATTCCCAAACAACTAACCATCGAAGATGAATACCCCAGGGTATTGGGTGAATTGCGATTAAAAACAAACCACCTGGCCTTAATGAAAGTCAATATAAATGAGGTAAAGACCGGAGAACTTGAGATGGTAAATACCAGCAGTAAACTATTGAATGTATCGTTCCGTAATGTTCCGGCACACATAAAAGCCGAAGCGGTTCCCGAAACACTAAAACCCGGAGAAAAAGGCGTTATTAAAGTTTGGTACGATGCCAAAAAGAAAAACGACTGGGGCTTTTTAATGGATCGCATTACCGTAGCCATAAACGGCGACACCCAACAAAACCGGAACTTACTCTCGATAAGCGCTAATATTGAAGAAGATTTTTCAAGTTTAAGCGAAACAGAAAAAGCCAAGGCTCCAAAAATTGAATTTAATGAAAATACCTTCAACTTTGGAACCATCACCCAGGGACAAAGCGTTGATTACACCTTTGAATTTAAAAATACCGGCAAAAGCGATTTAATCATCCGCAAAACCAAAGCATCATGCGGATGTACCGTAATCAATCCGTCGAAAAGCCTGTTGAAACCCGGAGAAACAGCCGATTTAAAAGTGAAGTTTAGTTCAGTAGGAAAACTCAACCGTCAAAACAAAAGTATAACCGTAATTACCAACGACCCCAGTCAACCCCAGGTCACCTTACGGGTTACCGGAATGGTTGAACCGGCCAGCGGAAGTTAAAATATAAGTAAGCAAGAACTGACAAAAGCCATTGGATGCGTTCAATGGCTTTTGTTATTTTGCAAAGCATCGAACAAAATTTTCAACAATCGGAGGTTAACAAATAATACCGAATCTTCAGGGATGGTGTTCCGATTAGTTCTAAATTTGAATCAATTTATTTAGCATCATGAAGCAAAAGCCAAAATCAGAAAGCGCCTTAAAAGTAAATCAGGGAATTGAACAACCACCATCGGTTGACGAAGGTGCTGCTCAACGGTTTCTTAATATTAAAAGAAAGAAATTAACTGCCGATGAATATTTTGAAGGGATAATCCGGGGCGACCGCACCATTTTAAGCAAGGCCATTACCCTGATAGAGAGTTCGCTGCCGGAACACCAGCAAATGGCTAAGCAAATTATCGAGAAATGCCTTCCACACTCAGGAAAATCGATACGCATTGGCATCTCAGGGGTTCCCGGAGCAGGAAAAAGTACTTTTATTGAAGCTTTGGGTAAATATATAACCGGCCAGCATCACCAATTGGCAGTTTTGGCTATTGACCCCAGCAGCGAACGTTCAAAAGGAAGTATTTTGGGCGATAAAACCCGGATGGAAGAACTGAGCAACGATAAAAATGCTTTTATCCGACCCAGCCCATCGGCCGGATCGCTGGGAGGTGTTGCCCGCAAAACGCGCGAAACCACCCTGTTGTGCGAAGCTGCGGGTTTTGATGTGATATTTATTGAAACGGTTGGTGTCGGGCAATCGGAAACTGCCGTTCATTCCATGGTCGATTTCTTTTTGTTGGTTCAGATTGCCGGAGCCGGCGACGAATTGCAGGGTATTAAACGCGGCATTATGGAAATGGCCGATGGCATTGTAATTAACAAAGCCGATGGCAGCAATATTGAAAAAGCCAAACGGGCAGCAGCCGAATTCCGAAGTGCCTTGCATTTGTTTCCGCCCACACAATCGGGCTGGTATCCCAAAGTATTAACCTGCTCCTCTCTTTACAAAACCAATATTGACGAAGTCTGGAAAATGGTAAGCGATTACCTGCAACACACCCAAAAGAATCTGTTTTTCGACAAACGACGAAGCGAACAGGCCCGATATTGGATGTACGAAACCATAAACAATTACCTGCGCGATAATTTCTACCAACACGAAGGAGTAAAAAACCTGATTCAGCAAATGGAAGGGGATGTTTTAAACGACCGCATGAGTTCATTTGAAGCGGCTCGTAAACTGCTCGATGTTTATTTTGACAAAAAATAAAGCTGCCTTTTACAGACGCGCCAACATTTCTTTAAAATAATTATTGGGGGTAATGCCGTCCTGATTTTCTGAAAATTCGGGCTTAATGCGATGAACAAAATACATATCGATATGGCCTTTATGTTTGGCCAGGATTTTACCCCGGTGTTCGCATTCAAAATAATCTTTAATAATCTCGTAGGTAATTGACGATACATTGACCATTCCCGGAACACATGCCGACTCAATACGTTTGGCAATATTTACCGTGTCGCCCCAAATATCGTAGGTCATTTTTTGTTTACCAACTACTCCGGCAACCACCGGACCGGAATGAATTCCCACGCGTAAATTCCAGGCGTGCTTGCCTTGTTCTTCGCGCTCGTGGCCCAGTTCCCTGATAATGCGTTGCAGATTCAAACCCACCAAAACGGCATCGAAAGGGTGACTCTTATTTCGCATGGGGATACCTCCAACGCATAAAAATGCATCGCCCATGGTTTTTATTTTCTCAACAAAATTCCGGTTCACCACATCGTCGAAACGGGAAAAATACGATTGTAACTCCTCAACCAATTCTTTTGGCGTAAGATTTTCAGCCAATTTGGTAAAATCCTGAATGTCGGCAAAAAGCACCGAAACACTTCTGTAAAAACGGGGTGTAGCCTCACCTTTCGACTTCAATTCTTCAGCTGTTTCTTCGGGTAAAATATTAAGCAATAAACGGTCAGCTTTATCGCGTTCTTCTTCTATCCGGGCTTCAGCTTCCTTTATCTTGGTAATATCTGATTCAACCACAATGAAATTCACAATATTTTCGGCATCGCTATGAATAGGCGTAATTGAAGTTTGCTTCCATTTGGTTTCATTATCCCTGTTTACAATGGAAGAAACAAAGGTGTAGGTGTTTTTTACGTCAAGCACCTTATTGTAAAGATTTTCGTGGCCACTTACCTTGAGAAAGTTTTTAAGGGAATTCCCATGCAAAGCTATAAACTCACTTTTTGTATAGCCATATAAATTATGAAAGCCTTCGTTTACCCAGTCGATTTGCTCCGCAGCATCAAAAATCAACACCGAATTACTTGTTTTGCTGGCTACCAACGAAAGTTTTTTTAGTTTGTCGTTTATTTGTTTTAATTCCGAAACATCGGTTTGTAAAATCACAAATTGCTGAATCCGTTTGTCATCGTCTAAAATTGGATTCAAGGTAGTTTTAATCCATTTCGACTCGCCACTTTTGGTTTGAATCATTGAAGTATAATTCAATGACTTTTTTGCTTTTATCGCCCTGTCAACCACCGGTTTGATATTCATTTCGTTGCTGGCGCTATAAATATCGGGACCAACTTCGTTTAAAACTTCGGTCAGTGTAAACCCATAAAGATTAACGAAGCCCTGATTGACCCAGGTAAACCGTCCTTTTTGATCGGCAATAATTACTGCCGTATCAGTTTTACTGGCCACCAGCGATAAGCGTTCCAATTCCATATTTAATTCCTGCAAGTGCTCAGCCTGGGCAAGCAATTCCTCGCGATGAAGAGCTACTGTTTGATTTTCAAGCAAAAGCGAACTCCTTAAAGCATTCATATTCTCTTTATACCTGAACAGGATTTTCTTATACCGATTAAGCAGTTTTCGGGTCTTTTGAATGAAATAAGCAAGCGCGAACATTATACCTATCAGAAATAGTATAGGTAACCAGGCGGAGGTAAAGATGCTAATCACACTTAAGAATGCCATGCAACTTTAAATATGGGTTATTTTTGTTAAACGGTTTATTGAGTGTTTTGATAAATCCGTTTTATAAATTGTTACTTTTTATTGGCGGAAAGATAAGAAATGCCGTATCAAAATCAAAATCAAAAAAAAAGGCCGTTAAAAAACGGCCTTACTATTTTATTCGTTATCTGGTTTAGAACTAATTCTTACTTTAAGCAAAAAGAAATAGTTTTTGGTGTCTTCGAGCGGTAGAAACTGATAATCGAGTTTACGCCCTGTTTTACGTGCAATGTCAATTAATCCTAAGCCGGCACCTCCTTTATCGGAAAGCGAACCCTCACGAATCTGCTTTTTATAAAGGGCATTCAACTCATCTTTCGACAAGGAATTAATGTAGTCGATTGAATTTTTCAGGTCGTCAATCCGGCTGTTTAAAATTTTATTGGCTGTTATCACATTCCAAAAGCCATCTTTTTTTCCAACTATAAACAAACCATTGCCAATCCGGTCATCGTCATCGTAATCGTCGGAATGCTTGGTCATGTTTTGCAAACACTCAACCATTACATGGAATACTTTACGCTTTACAGATCGTTCCTCGTTTGTTTTGTCCATATCGCGTTCAGCCATTGAGGTAAACATTTTCATTACTTCATGACTAAACTCTCCCTCGTACACTAATGAAAAACCATTACTAGCCATTTCATCGTGCAGCGACAATACAGATTTTATAAAGTTAATATCGGCACTCATAGTATTTTTACTGGATTCAAGTTGCATAAATTATAATTATCTGGCTAAAAATAAGATATTTTTTTTAGATAAAAGAACTTAAACAATAATTTTCTAACGTTTTACCTTTAAATTACGTCAACGGCATATTTTTTATTATTAAGCAAACATTTGGGCATCGTGAAGTTTTTTATAGTAGCCTTTTTGTTCAATTAATTCCCGATGAGTTCCCTGCTCAACTATTTTACCTTCGTGTATAACACAGATAAGATCGGCATGAATAACCGTTGATAAACGGTGCGCAATAACAATGGAAGTGCGGTTTTCCATGAGTCGGGTAAGTGATTCCTGAACCAGCTTTTCCGATTCGGTATCGAGTGCCGAAGTTGCTTCGTCGAGTATCATAATGGGCGGATTGGCCAGAATTGCCCTGGCAATACTCAAACGCTGGCGTTGCCCGCCTGATAGTTTTGAACCCCGGTCACCAATATTCGATTCATAACCATCGGTCATTTCAGAAATAAATTCATGTGCATTGGCAATTTTTGCTGCCTCAACCACTTGTTCCATGGTTGCTCCTTTAACTCCAAAGGCAATGTTATTAAATATGGTATCATTAAATAAAATACTTTCCTGGTTAACCACTCCCATTAATTTTCTCAGGGTTTTCAACTGGTAGTTTTTAACATCGATGCCATCGATGGTGATACTGCCCTGATTCACATCGTAAAAACGGGGCAACAAATCGACCAGGGTTGATTTTCCCGAACCTGATTGCCCGACAAGCGCTACGGTTTTTCCTTTTTCTATTTCGAGCGTAATGCCATTAATCACAAATTCGTCTTTGTATCGGAAAAAGATGTTGTTGTATTTCAGACTGCTTTTAAACTCCGTAATTGGAACAGCGTTCTCAGCATCTACAATTTTTTCCATGGCAATCATAATCTCATCGATGCGCTCACTGGAAGCAATCCCTTTCTGTATATTGTAAAAGGCATCGGAAAAAGCTTTGGCCGGATTAATTATTTGAGAAAAAATTACAATAAAACCAATCAAACCCGGACCTGACATTTTTGATCCTCCCTCTAATACCAACCTGCCTCCATACCAAAGCACCAAAACCATTACCACCGTTCCTAAAAACTCGCTTAAGGGCCCGGCCAAATCGCGACGACGCCACATTTTAATCATAATACTGGCATAGGTTTGGTTTTCGGTTCTGAACTTGGTATCCATCTTTTTTTCAGCCACAAATGCTTTTATAATACGCAAGCCTCCCAGTGTTTCGTCAATTAAAGACAAAATATCGCCCAATTTATTTTGAGCCATCATGGAACTTCGTCGCAGGCTGCTGCCTACCCGACCAATAATAAATCCGGTTACCGGTAATAATACCAACACAAAAAGTGTCAATTGCGGACTCATATAGATTAGCACGCCTAAGGAAATAATAATGGAAATGGGTTCTTTAAAAATTACATCGATGGAACGGATTATTGATGCTTCCACTTCATGTAAATCGTTGGTCATACGCGAAATAATATCTCCTTTGCGCTCTTCGGAGAAATACGACAAAGGCAAACCCAGAATTTTGGAATACATTTTATTTCGGATGTCTTTAATGGCTCCCACCCTGAGTGGCGCCATAACATATCGTGCCGCATACCAAAATCCGGTTTTAAAAAACACGGCAATTACCACAAAAATTGAAACATAAAGTAAGGCATTGGCTTTACCATAGTTAATAACTACCTGATGCAAATAGTAATTAAAATTATGCTGAATGGCGTCCATGCTTAACGCAAAGGGGACGGGATTGGTAACCACAGGCTGGTCGTTAAAGAGCACTTGCAGAAAGGGGATTACCATGGTAAACGAAAAAAGTCCAAAAACCACCATCAACAAGATAAACAGGAAATTTAAGGCTGCGTTTTTCCAGTATTTAGGGAAAACATATTTTAATATTTGCTTTAAATATTTCAAAGTTTGTGTTTTTAAAGGTTAAATAAATTAAGTCCTGCTATTAATTACAATAATTTTACTGCTATCATACGGACTCACTTAACAATAGATTCCGGTATAATTCTGAGGCGATATTTTCTTTAACTCATCTTTTATAGTATCAGAAACCTGCAATCCATCGATAAATTGATGAATGGCTTCTTTATCAATTTTATGATTGGTTCGAGTCAGTTCTTTTAATGCTTCGTAGGGTTTTGGATAACCTTCGCGCCGTAAAATGGTTTGTATGGCTTCGGCTACCACCGACCAATTGGCTTCGAGATCGGCTTTTATTTTATCTTCGTTCAGAATAAGTTTTCCCAATCCTTTTTTCATCGAAGTTAATGCTATGAGTGTATGCGCCATGGGCACCCCAATGTTGCGCAAAACAGTTGAATCGGTTAAGTCGCGCTGCAAACGTGATACGGGGAGTTTGTTCGAAAGATGATCAAACACGGCGTTGGCGATTCCCAGATTTCCTTCAGCATTTTCAAAATCGATGGGATTTACTTTATGAGGCATGGCCGATGAGCCCACTTCGCCCTGTTTAATTTTTTGCTTAAAGTATTCCATCGAAATGTAGGTCCACACATCGCGACTTAAATCGATTAATATGGTATTGATACGTTTCAGGTTGTCGAAAATAGCGGCCATGTCGTCGTAATGCGAAATTTGTGTTGTGGTTTGCAGTCGTTCCAGATGCAAAACTTCGCTAACAAAATTGTTCGAAAAATCGACCCAATCAATATCGGGGAACGCTACTACATGGGCGTTAAAGTTACCTGTTGCTCCGCCAAATTTTGCCGAACATGGAACATTTTTCAATAAATCGAGCTGCTTGTTTAGGCGTTCAACAAACACCATAATTTCTTTTCCTAAACGGGTAGGACTGGCCGGCTGGCCGTGAGTTCGGGCCAACATGGGAACTTTTTCCCAATCACGTCCCAAATCGGTTAATTGCCCAATAAGGTCTTCAAGAATTGGGTAAAAAACCTCCTGAATGGCATCGCGCAACGAATAGGGAATAGCGGTATTATTAATGTCCTGCGAGGTTAATCCAAAGTGAACAAACTCAAGGGCTTCTCCCACAGTCAGAGCCTCAAACTTTTCTTTAATAAAATATTCCACGGCTTTAACGTCGTGGTTGGTAACCGCTTCAATATCCTTAACTTTTTGTGCGTCGGATAAAGAAAACTCCTGATAAATTTTGCGAAATTCGGGAAATAAATCAGGCGAAATTCCCTGGAGTGGCTTTAACGGAATTTTACATAATTCAATAAAATATTCTATTTCAACCAAAACCCGATACCTGATAAGGCCAAATTCAGAAAAATAGCTATCTAAAGCTTCAATCTTTGAGCGGTATCGTCCATCGATGGGTGAAACGGCAGTTAAATCGTTCAGTTGCATGATTCTATATTTTTTCAACAAAATTCAGCACAAAAGTAAAAAAAAACTCACAGCCCTAAGGACTTATTTTACCAGTGAGCCAATTTATTTATTCCCCGGTTTGTGCACCCTCTGTTGTCAGAGAATGAACTCAAATAATTCGGTAATTTTTATACCCTATGGTAATACCAAATAGCTTTTTTACCAGTCGTTTAAATTTATCTTTCGTAGAAACCCGGTTCATTGAAATATCGTGATCGAATTTCCAGTTTAGTTTGGCAATTCGTTCATGCATTACCTGCGGATGACTACCCTGAAATTTCTCGAGCGCATCGATATGGGAATAGTCGAACACTTCGGCTTTAGCTACATTTTTATCGAGCCACTCATCGCTGTGCCAGAGTTTATGAAAACTTTCCTGTTTTCGTTGCATGGCACGCGGGTCTTTTACCCAGCCATAATGATAAATATAAGCATCGATGGCTTTTACACTGAGTTTTTGATTGTCATCTTTTCGAAAACCCTGAGCATCGCGATAGGAATAAATATTTTTATTATTTCGCACCACACGAATCTCATGCGGATACCAGTTCGATGCCGAGCCCACATAATCGTATGATCCGTAAAAGTGCAGGTAATTAAATAACAAACCATCGACACGCGGATTATTAAGATGTTCCTGCATGGCTTTTTTCACCACCTCAAGGTATGTTTCGTGCATTACTTCATCGCCCTGAATATAAAAACACCAATCGGTATCGGCATCAATGGCCTGAAACGCCTTATCGGTTTCCACCGCCAAAACACGCCCGCCCTCGCGCAGGGAATCGTCCCACACGGTTTCTACAATTATTATTTTCGGACTGATGCTTTTTATCAATTCCAGGGTTTCATCTTCGCTGTTACCAACGGCTACCACAAAATCGTCGCAAAGCGGTAAAACCGACTGAATGGCTTCAACCACGGGGTAATCGAACTTTATTGCGTTTCGAATAAAAGAAAATCCTGTTACTTTCATTGTATCTAGTTTCATAATATAAGCCAATGCCCTGCATGCTATGAACCAAAACCAGGCTTATGCAGGCAAAGGGGCAGGCAAAAATAGCAGATTATAAAACGATTAGCAAGATGCTGCACGAAAACAATAATCATCAAAGCAAAATAAAGGGTTAAAATTCATTAAAATTCGATAAATTGCAGCATTCATTAGCCATACGGCTTTTTTTTGTTGAACTATTATATTATTTACCCGATGCAGCAAAAATCACCCATAGCCGGATTCAGTACCGGATTCAGAAACTTTTTTAAAGCCATCCCATTTATTTTTAATCAGGGACTTTGGTGGACTTTTTTAATACCCATTGTTTTAAACCTGCTGCTTTACTTTAGTGGTTTTGCCTTGATGGATTCGCTGGCCGATATGTTGGGACTAAAAATTGATGCGTGGATTAAACCCGATACGGAAAGCGGGCTCATGCAAATGCTGCCGGGATTTCTGGCCGGATTTGCCAAAATACTGATACAAATCGGTTTCTTTTTTATTTTTGCCTATTTCAGCGGATACATAATTCTGATTCTGCTCTCTCCGCTTTTTGCCTGGCTCTCGGAGCGAACCGATCAACTGCTTAACAAAACCGATTACCCCTTTCAGTTCAGTCAATTTATGCGCGATATCTGGCGGGGAATGGTAATTGCCGTGCGTAACCTGTTTTACGAAACAGGCATTGTTATCCTTGTTTTTATCGCCTCATTAATTCCGGTACTTAACTTTATTACAGCACCTGCAGGAGCTGTATTTATATTTATTGTATCGAGCTATTTTTACGGATTCTCTTACATGGATTATACCAACGAACGCGTTCGCCTGCCGGTAAAAGACAGCATTAAATTGATGCGAAAATACCGGGGTATGGCCATTGCCAATGGCTCACTCTTTTCATTATCCTTGCTGATTCCTTTTTGCGGGGTAATGTTAGGTGGTTTTACGGCAATTATTGCTACTGTAGGAGCCACTTTATCGATGAACGAACTCCCTGAAATTAAAGAACGAACCAAGAACTACCAAATCACATCCAACTAATCTGCTCCAGCTATGCAAAAACGAATTTTAATACTACTGGCTTTTCTTTTTAATCTGGCTTTCCAGTCACCGCTTCATGCGCAAAAAACCGACACCACGGTTATACTCACTTTCGATATGAAAGAAGAGGTGGCTCCAGCCTTATGGCGAAAAACACAAAAAGCTTTTGAAGAAGCTGAAAGTATCAATGCCGATTTAATCATCATTCAGATGAATACTTACGGCGGCATGGTTGTTAGCGCCGATTCCATTCGCACCAAAATACTAAACAGCAAAATTCCGGTCTATGTATTTATCGATAACAATGCCGCATCGGCCGGAGCGTTAATATCGATTGCCTGCGATAAAATTTACATGCGCCCCGGAGCAAATATCGGAGCTGCTACGGTGGTTAATCAAACCGGTGAACAAATGCCCGACAAATACCAGAGTTATATGCGCAGTACCATGCGTGCTACGGCCGAAGCTCAGGGGAAAGACACTCTTATTGTTGGGAACGACACTACTTACCGCTGGAAACGCGACCCAAAAATTGCTGAAGCCATGGTGGATCCCGATATGGCAGTGGCCGGAGTAATTGATACGGGTAAAGTAATAACCTTTACCGCACTTGAAGCCTCAGAATATGGCTTTTGCGACGGAATTGTTGACAACATTCAGGAACTGATAGAAGAAGCTGCGCTTAAACCCGTTGAAATAAAAGAATACAAACCCACCCAACTCGACCAGTTAATCGGGATGTTGATGCACCCCGTATTTCAAAGCTTACTTATAATGGCCATTTTTGGCGGCATCTATTTTGAATTACAAACCCCGGGTGTTGGATTCCCCCTGGGAATAGCCATTTTAGCTGCTATTCTTTATTTTGCCCCGCTTTACCTCGAAGGCATAGCTGCCCATTGGGAAATTGCTGTTTTTATTCTGGGAATACTTTTGATTGCTTTAGAACTGTTTGTGATACCCGGATTTGGAGTTGCCGGTGTTTCAGGCATTGTGCTGGCCATTTTTGGTCTTTCGCTGGCTATGGTCGATGCCTTTGAATTCGATTTTGAAGGATCGGGTTTGTTTGTGAGCCTGCTTTTAAAGGCCATGCTCCTGGTTATCGGCTCCATTTTTGTTTCCTTCCTGGCCTCGCTCTACCTGAGCAAGCGCATGTTTGAATCGAGTTACCTGGGAAGCAAAATAGCACTTCAGGCGGTACAAACCACCAGCGAAGGTTATGTAGGTGTCGATGCCTCATTAAAATTTCTGGTTGGCAAACAGGGAATTACTGAAAACAGTTTGCGCCCCTCGGGAACGGTAATTATTGATGGAGAAACCTACGATGCCAAAGCCGAATTTGGGTTTATTGAAAAAGGACAAAACGTAGTGGTTACCCGATTTGAAACCAGCCAGATTTACGTAATGAAGATTTAAACTTTCAACGCATTGGAATACAAGATAACATCATATCAACCGTCCGATTATAAAGCGCTGGAAGCCCTGTGGATTAGCACCGGATTAGGAAATGCAGCACGGGGCGATAACCAGCAAACCATTGCCGAAACCCTGGCACTTGAGGGTGTTTTGTATGTAATGAAAACGGAACCCGGAAACGAACTTATTGGAACTTCGTGGATTACCAACGATGGCCGCCGGCTTTACCTGCATCATTTTGGAATAAAACCGGAATACCAAAATCAGGGATTATCGAAACCCTTGTTAAAGAAATCGCTCGAATTTGCCAAACAAATGAACCGGCAAATTAAGCTCGAGGTGCATCGCGACAACCTGCCGGCTCTTACATTATATGAAAAATCCGGATTTACCTACCTGGGCGACTATTTGGTATATATCATCAGAAAACCCGGCGAAATTATCTTATAAACTGAAAATTATGAAGAAAATTATCGTAGCAGTTCTTGCATTTAGCAGCGTTTTCGTGCTGACATTTTGCAGTCAAAAGCTCAAAAAAAATCCGGCCATTACTGCCGACGAATTGCATAAGCACATAGCTTACCTGGCTTCGGACAGTTTACAGGGCAGGTTTCCCGGCAGTACTGGAGGAAAGCTGGCAAGTGCTTACATTCACCAACAATTTACCGATTACAGGCTTAAGCCGCTCTTTGATGAAGGGTTTCAACATTTTACCGTTACTACCGGATGTTCCCTGGGCGAAAACAATTTAATGGTAGTGAACAACGACACGCTGATTCCCGGCACCGACTACCTTCCCCTGGCATTTTCGGCCAATGCGGAGCTAAGCACGCGGGTAGTTTTTGCCGGATACGGTTTTGAAATTGAAACCGAAAATCTGAAGTGGAACGACTACGCCATGCTCGATGTCGCCGGAAAATGGGTAATGATTTTACGCGAAGATCCGGAACCTGAAAATATGGAAAGTGCGTTTATTCCTTTTGCCAACGACAGGGTAAAAGCTACGCTAGCCAAAGACAAAGGCGCCGCAGGCGTTCTGTTTATAAACGGACTTTCGACTTCGAAAACCGACAAGCCATTGGAACTAAATTACGATCAAAACCTAAGCGATGCAGGCATCCCCCTGATAAGTATTACGCGCCATGTTGCCAATAAAATTCTGGCGGGAACCGAAAGTATTGAAGCGCTGGAAAAGAAGATTATGGACAAAAAAAGTCCAGTGGTAATCCGCACCAAAACCGAGGTAAGCGCCAAAACCGATGTAATTCAGGAAACGGTTCAGGCTTCGAATGTTGTTTTTGCCATTCATTCAAAAGTACCCGATGCCAAATGTGTTGTGGTCGGTGCTCATTTTGATCATCTGGGAATGGGCGGCAAAGGGGTTTCGTCGCGGCAACCCGATACGGTGGCCGTGCACAACGGTGCCGACGACAACGCATCGGGTGTATCCGGAATTATTGAACTGGCCGGATACTTTGCTGCAAAAAGCGACACGCTGAAAAAGAACCTGATTTTTGTTGCCTTCGATGGCGAGGAAATGGGCATATTAGGTTCCAAATATTTTACCCAGAACCTGCCGGTTCCCAAAGAGCAAATAGCAGCCATGATAAACTTCGATATGATTGGCCGGATGAAAGCCGACAGCATTGGCATTACTATAGGTGGAACCGGAACTGCTACCGAGTTCGATTCGCTGCTTGCCGTGCATCGACCGGCATTTAATGTAACTCCCAATCCCGACGGCTATGGCCCCAGCGACCATGCTTCGTTCTACTCACTGAATATTCCGGTTTTGTTTTTAAGCACCGGTGCGCACGAAGATTACCACACCCCAATTGATGATATCGATAAAATTAATACTGGTAAAGAAGCCGAACTGTTGCAGTACAGTGCCCGACTAATTGGTTCGTTGGTTGCCGACACCAACAGCCTGACTTTTCAGAGTACCGGACTACCCCAGGGCAGTCAGCGGCGCACCCGTTTAAAAATCACCTTGGGAATCATTCCCGATATGAACGGCATTCAGAAGAACGGACTGGGTATTGATGGGGTGCGTCCCGGAGGACTTGCCGATAAAAACGGCCTGCTAAAAGGCGATAAAATTACCAGCATCAACGGCGAGCCGGTTACCAATATTTACGATTATATGTACCGGATGGCCAAACTCAAAACAGGAACAACCGCTGTGGTAGAGTTTGAAAGGAATCACAAAAAAGAAGTAGTTTTAATTCTCTTGTAAGTTATTTGAATGGAAAATCAGATTGACGCTAAAAACCTGTCGCCCTTTGGGCAAACCTTAGTCTTACTATTAATAGCCATTTTACTGGCTTTGCTTTCGGGTTTACTGATAAACCTGACTGCCCGCTTTGTTCCTTTGGTTGGCGAATATTCCATTTTGCTGAATTACCTTTTATCGTTTGGAACCTTATATTTTATAGTTCGGAAACTTTGGCAAATTGATCGCATCGATTCCGAAAATGTATCGCTTAATGTTTACCTGATAATCTTACCAGCCCTACTTTCGCTCCTGTTTTTAACCGAAGCCCTGGTAAGCTTAATTCCCATGCCCAAATACATCGAGGATTTGTTTTCGGGGATGATTAGTCTTGACCTGAAGGGCTACCTTACGGTGGGTATTGCCGCACCCATTTTGGAAGAACTTATTTTCAGGGGCTTGATTCTAAAAGGGCTGCTACAACGTTACCAGGCAAAAAAAGCCATTATCTGGTCGGCTGTTATTTTTGGGGTGATTCATTTGAATCCCTGGCAATTTGTTCCGGCTTTTATTATTGGTTTGTTTATTGGTTGGATTTATTGGAAAACCCAATCGGTATGGCCGGGTGTGTTTATCCATTTTGTAAATAATTCGTTTAGCTTTTATGTGGGTTACCGTTTTCAGGACATCAACACTAGTTTTAGCGAACTGATGGGCGGTGGGGGCATTTATATTTTCTCGCTGCTTATAGCGCTTGTGGTGGGCTGGGCATCACTTAAATGGATTCAGAATTATTTTAAACAAAACATTACTGAAGTTCAAAACTAAGAATACCATGAATAAATATTTACAGACGACCTTGTTTTGGCTGCTTGCCTTGCTTATAACGCTAAGTGCGGCCATTTATCAGCGCATGACAGGCCCCACGTATCCCAAAAAAATAAGTCTGAACGATGGCAAACAAAACCATGCTTTGAAGTTGATTCGCAGCGCCGAAAGTACAGGCGATTTGCAAGTAGAATTTCCCCTGCCCGATTCCACCATGTATGCTTTTTTGGAATACCGGCGTTTCCCAACCAACGAAAGCTGGCAGAAAGATTCTCTTGTGCGAAAGGGAGACCTGTTGGTGGGCTGGCTTCCCATGCAGCCACCGGCTGGTAAAATAGAATACCGGCTTAGCGTTTATAAAAACCAGCAAATGCTCACCCCCTCAGAACCCATGCATGTAGTTGTTCGTTTTAAAGGTGCTGTGCCCGACCGCATTCTTATTCCGCATATTATTGCCATTTTTTTGGCCATGCTGCTGGCAAATTACACCGCCATAATAGCACTGGCCCGGCGCAAAAGTGCACGAACCTACACTTTTATTACCTTGGGGATGCTTAGCCTTGGCGGGATGCTTTTTGGTCCGCTGGTTCAATTGCATGCCTTTGGCGAATTATGGGCCGGAGTGCCTTTTGGCTGGGACCTTACCGACAACAAAACCCTGATTGCCTTTTTGTTTTGGATTTTTGCGGCATATAAAAACCTTAAAAAGGCCAACTTTACTTCAATAATTGTTGCAGCAATAGTCACCCTGCTGATATTTTCAATACCTCACAGCATGTTTGGCTCGGAACTAAATTATGAAACGGGAGAAATAAGCCAGGGATAATCACGAATAACTTTACGCATGTTAAAAAAAACCATTCTGCTTTTACTGGGAGTCTTTGTTTTACAAACGATAAACAGTTGCATTTTTCGTTGCCCCGACCCGGTAACCTTCGAGAATATCTATAATGGGGTTAGTATTACAGCATACAATACAGCGGGTTTTTATCCGACTGAAATAAGCGACAGTGTTTATAAAAACGCCTTTGGATTAACTGTTCTTGTAAACTTTGAATCAACACCGATTGCTGCCGCATGGAAAAAGGCCATACCCCGGTTTAATACCGCTTTTGCATTTAGCTGCGAAGGGGATACTTACCTTTACCCCGACCCCATTCAAACCCTGGAAATTTATGCCCTTGAGCCAAACAATCCGGAAAAAATAAATGCCACATCGTGGTTCTCGATTAGCGGGTACAACAGCGATTTAATGGGACTGGAAGAATTTATGCAAATCCGCGAAGAATGGCACGATGGTTTTCAAATAGAACTTAGCGACTACCAATGGGTTCCGAACGATGTGGTTTTTGAAGCTGAAGTTAAGTTGGAATCGGGAATTACTTTCACAGGACAAACAAAGCTGATTCACTTTAAGAACCCGGTTAAATAACGTGAGTTCGATGTAAAAAAAGCAAAATGAAAATTATTTAAAAAGAAAATGAATTCACCCCTAAAGTCTCCGCCGGGGCGGAACACACTTTCCAAATTAATTTTTTTTCTGAAAAGGGGCTGTCCCCCTTGAGTTACTCACTTCGTTCGTGAAAGCGCTTCGCTAAGTTGAAGGGGGTTAGGGGGATGAATATTCTTATGTCGAACTCACATTAATTAATATAAAAATATCTTAAACAAACTATGAGGGTGCCAAAAAAGCAAAAGATTTAAACTAACTACTTTCAAATTAAAAGGGATAGAACGCTGATAACGCTAAAAAAAACTGATTTACGCTGATTAGATCTGTGAAAATCAGTCAAAATCCGCGTCATCCCTGTCTGCCGGCCAGGCAAGAGCGTTCCTTTTTTGAAGCTGACTTCCGTTTTGTAAGTTTTTGGGTAAGGTGTATTATTTTTGGGTCAACCTAATTTTTCGAATCAACTACTTTGTTGCAAGCTGACGAGGTACATTGAAAGGAAAGATAAATAGTATCGCGCCAAGGAGTGAAAAACTGAGTTTATTAGCTGAAATCACGGTTTCACTGTTTAAAAAGTTTTACTTTTTTAATGATAAGATTAACAGCCTTATCAATATCACCAAAGGTTGTATGTTTTCCGGTGGAAATGCGCACGGTGGATAAGGCCGTGGCGGTATCGAGATGCATAGCGCTCAATACCGACGATGGTTTAATGGAAGTGGCATGACAAGCCGAACCGGTAGCTATCAATACTTCGTCGCTGATTGAAGCAGCCAGGGCATGCGCATCGATTCCCTTAAAAGCCACGCTAAGCGTATTGGGCAGCGTTGGAGCATCTGCCCCGTTCACTGTAATCAGTTCGCCCAACTGGCTTTTTAAGCTATGGAGCAAGCGCTCTTTTGCCGAAAGCATGACACTTACATTCTTTTTAAAATCGCGGCCGGCAATTTCGCAGGCAAGGCCCAGGGCCACCATATAGGGAATGTTCTCGGTTCCGGGACGCAAACCGTTTTCCTGACTGGCTCCGTAAAGCAAGGGTTTAATGGGGGTTCCCTTTTTCACATACAAGACACCAATTCCTTTGGGGGCATACAATTTATGTCCGGCGATGCTTAATAAATTGACGCCAAGCCTGTTTACATCAACTTCAATTTTCCCCAGGGCCTGAGCCGCATCGGTATGGAAAATAACCTTATGTTGCCGGGCTATGGCTGCCAGTTCGTTTATGGGTTGCAGGGTTCCCACCTCGTTATTGGCCAGCATGATGGAAACCAACAAGGTATCGCTGCGCAAGGCCCGCTGAAGTATTTCGGGTTGCACCCGTCCGTTTGCATCTACCGGAAGGTAAGAAACTTCGAATCCCTGCGTTTCGAGGTGTTTACACACTTCAATTACTGCGGGATGCTCGGTGGCCGAAGTAATTATATGCTTTCCCTTAGTTTTATTGGCCATGGCCACTCCCTGAATGGCCAGATTGTTTGACTCGGTAGCACAACTGGTAAAATAAATCTCGTCGGGGTCGGCATTAATAAGCGCTGCAACCTGCTGCCGTGCCTTATGGAGGGCTTCTTTATTCGCCTGGCCCAGGGCGTAGGCGCTCGAAGGATTTCCAAAGTGCGTTTGCAGGTAAGGCAACATTTCGCCAAGCACTTCAGGGTCGACCGGCGTGGTGGCATTGTAATCGAGGTAAATTGGTGCTTCCATAAAACTGGTAATTAAAATTAAAAGAACAGTGCGTATAGCCTGTTTCAGGCTCAAAAATAGCAATTAATTGAGAGAATAGACTTAAGACATGAGACTAAAGACATGAGACTGTAGACTTAAGACTATAGACTGCGACTTGTCAGTTATAAAAGTTACACGGAGTATCCCAGAGTAATCACAGTGTTACACAGAGCTTATCTTAATAAATCAGGTATTCTCTTAAAAGATCAGTGTACTATTACGTAATTCGTATTCCGTATTCCGTGACCCGCATTCCGAAATCGGTTTAAAGGCTATAATCATTTATCATGTCTTGAGGATTCCAAATAAGGCAAGGGTGAAACCCATTCAAATTCTTTCGACACTTCGAAAAAAGGATTTAAAAGATTCAGGTGCTCGCGGCCAATAATCAATAAAATCCTGTCGCCCGGTTGATGAGGTATCCGCTGAATATTTCTGAAAATACGCAGATTGCGGCTGAACCATCGTCCGGTTTCAAAATCGACTCCGGTAAAGTCGCCTGCCTGCTCTTCGTATTTAAAGGGGTTTAGTAAATAAATGGCTAAGCGTTCTTTTATCTCTTCCGGATTGTTTAGACTGAGCAATTCATCTACAATGCCGGATACCTTTTTGGCTTCGCCGGAAGCGCCATAAACCGAATCGGGCGAGTTTAAATAATAGTTTTCCAATCGGGCTCCACGGATGCTGTCGGTATATAATTCCTGAATATTATCGTAATGCCGGCCCCAATCGTTAACACAATAAATGGCAGGCACTTTTGCTTTCCTGCCAATTCTAAAAGCCAGCTGATACACCTCGCTGCGTTCCAAATCGAATTTACCCGCCAGGTATAAGGCATAAAGCGAGTCGATGCGGGCCTGTTGATCGGGTGTAAGCTCAATGGCAATTTGGGTAGGCTTGTAAGTGCAAATGGCGTCGGCGATGGCTTTTATTTCGGATTGATAGGGTTCATCGAATACCGAAATCTGATCTTCTTTTACGGTTTTAACGGCATCCAGATTAGGATAGGCAAAGTGAAACACACCCAGGGTCATAATTTGTGTTTGAGGTTGAGTGTCCTGCTGTTGTTGGCCTGGTGCGCTTTCAAAAAAGCAAATGGTGATTAATAAAAAGAGTATATTTTTCATTGTACAATATTTAGGTTTGGGAAAAGACCCTTGCTGAGCAATATTGTTACATAGGGAAGAGTGAAGAGTGAAGAGTGCCGACATAAATTCAAGCGCTGTCAACCCTGGATTAAGTAATTTTTGAATGCTGTTTTCCAATAACTTAAAATCTATTGATGAATATTTTGTGTTTTTTGTCCACCCCTACATTATTTTAAGACATGGTCTCCAATAAGCAGTTAAGCTGTTTCTTCGTGTCATAAAATTCGAAACCAAAAACTTTAATGATAGATGAAAGAAGTAGTAATTGTATCTGCAGCCCGTACGGCAATCGGTAATTTTAGCGGTGGACTATCCGGATTAAGTGCCGTGGAATTGGGAACCATTGCAGCCAAAGAAGCCATTGCCCGGGCAGGAATAAATCCGACGGAAATTAACGAAGCTATTATAGGAAACATTCTGTCGGCCGGCCTGGGACAAAATATTGCCCGCCAAATTTCCATTAAAGCAGGCCTGCCTGAAACAAGTCCGGCCATGACCATTAACAAACTTTGTGGTTCCGGACTGCGTGCCGTTTCTATGGCGGCCCAGTTTATTATGCTTGGCGATGCCGATGTAATACTGGCAGGAGGAACCGAAAGTATGAGCAACGCTCCTTATTTGCTCGATAAAGCCCGGAACGGTTTCCGGATGGGACACGGACAGATTACAGACAGTATGATTCTGGATGGGTTGACCGATGCCTTTAACAATTACCACATGGGCATTACTGCCGAAAACATAGCTGAACAATGGAACATAAGTCGCCAGGAACAGGATGCTTTTGCCGCTGCCAGTCAGAATAAAGCAGAAGCTGCTCAAAAAGCCGGTAAATTTAAAGACGAAATTGTGCCGGTGGTTATTCCCCAGCGAAAAGGCGACCCAATAGTTATTGAAAACGATGAGTTTATAAAACCGGGCATGACTCCCGAAAAGTTGGAAAAACTTCGTCCTGCATTTAAAAACGACGGAACCGTAACTGCCGGAAATGCATCAGGCATAAACGATGGCGCATCGATGTTACTAATCATGTCGCTCGAAAAAGCCAAAATTTTGGGCTTAAAACCTTTGGTAAAAATAATTTCGTATGGCAATGCTGCCCTCGACCCAAGGATTATGGGATACGGCCCGGTTCCTGCAACACGTCAGGCTTTGTTAAAAGCCAACATGACCATCGACGATATAGATTTGATTGAAGCCAACGAAGCTTTTGCGGCACAATCCATCGCCGTAGTCCGCGACTTAAAACTTAATCCCGAAAAAGTAAATGTAAATGGTGGCGCTATAGCTTTGGGACACCCCATTGGAGCGTCGGGAGCCCGAATTTTAACCACGCTTATTTACGAAATGAAACGCCGAAATGCCCAAACCGGTTTAGCAACCCTTTGCATTGGTGGTGGACAAGGAACGGCCCTGATAATTGAAAACATATAAACCATAAAATACAAGTACAATGAAACGTTTAGAAAATAAAATAGCCATTATTACCGGTGGAGCCGACGGAATTGGCAAAGCAGCTGCCACACGTTTTGCTGCTGAAGGTGCTACTGTAGTAATTTGGGACATGAACCCGATTAAAGGAGAAGAAACTACCGCTGAGATAAAAAAGAACGGAGGCTTAGCTGCTTTTGTCAAGGTTAACACTGCCAATTTTGAAGAAGTTGACCAGGCATCGAAACAAGCAGCTGAAACCTATGGTCGCATCGACATCCTGGTAAATAATGCCGGCATCACCCGCGACGCCTCTTTAAAAAAGATGACTCCGGAACAATGGCAACAAGTAATTGATGTGAACCTGACCGGTGTTTTTAATTGCACCAAGTGTGTTAGTGCTTACATGGTTGAAAAAATGTATGGGCGCATTATTAACACCTCGTCGGTGGTTGCCCTTTATGGAAATTTTGGACAAACCAACTATGTAGCTACCAAAGCCGGGTTAATTGGCATGACCAAAACATGGGGAAAAGAATTGGGACGTAAAGGTATAACTGTTAATGCCGTAGCTCCCGGATTTATTGCTACCGAAATGGTTAAAAAAATGCCTGAGAATGTATTAAAAGCTATGGAAGATAAAGTCCCGGTTGGCCGTTTGGGCCTGCCCGAAGAGATTGCCAACGCATACCTGTTCCTGGCCAGCGACGAGGCTGCCTACATTAATGGAACCGTATTAAGTGTTGACGGCGGAATTACCATTTAATTAATACAAAACCATCTTTAATGCTAAGTTAAAGGTGGTTTTCATTATCTTTAAATAAAACAAACTCTATGGCAACCAGCGGACAAATTTTAGGCACCTGGATACTCATATTTTTATATGCTTCAGTTATTATTTATTTTGTGATAAAAGGAGCCAGTCGCATAAAAAACATGAAAGATTATGCAGTAGGAAACGTCAGTTTTTCTCCTTTTTTTGTAGGACTCTCCTTAGCAGCGGCCATGACCAGTGCCGCTACTTTTGTTATCAACCCGGGGCTAATTGCCACATACGGTTGGAGTGGCGTACTATCATTCGGCTTGTTTTTCCCCCTCGCTTCAGTAATTTCGCTGACTGTTTTAACCAAAAGCTTTCGCCGCTATGGTGAATCGGTAAGCGCTGTTTCTTTGGCCAGCTGGATAGGCAAGCGTTTTAACAGCGATAAGTTTGCTTTGTTTATTGCATTCTTATCGGTGCTGTTAATAACATTTATTGTACTCATATTGGTAGCTTTAACCAAAGTATTTGCCAGCGCTTTAAACACAAACGAAGTAGCCACCTTAGCTGCCATTATATTATTTGTATTTGGATACATGATGTTTGGAGGAGCCAACTCCATGGTTTACACCAATATGATTCAATCAAGCATCATGATTGTTGTAGCTGTAATTCTTATATTCTCAGGTCTTTCGCATTTTCAGGAAGGTATAAGTGGATTTTTCCAAAAACTTAGTGCTATCGACCCGAACCTGGTTAGCAAGACCAATGCAAGCAGTCCGCTTTTCCGCAATTTTTATGAAATAGCATTTGCACAAATTATTATTGGAATAGCGGTAGTTTGTCAGCCTCACATCATCACCAAAAGTTTATTACTAAAAAAAGAAAGCGATGTAAATAAATTCCTCGTTACAGCGGTTGTTGTTGAATTGCTTTTCTTTTCGGTCGTAATTGCCGGTTTGTATGCACGTATCGAATTTCCCGATTTAAGTATCAACGGTGAACGCATGATGACAGACAGCATTATTCCCAATTATGTAGTAAAAGTATTTTCGAACGGAGCCATAGCCACTTTGGTTGGATTATTAGTTATCATGGGATTGGTCTCTGCCGGCCTATCCACTTTAGAAGGTTTAATTCAAAGCCTGAGTTCAAGCATCTCAAACGATTTGATAAAACCGCTCTGGGGCGAAAAAAGAAAAATTACGGATGCCCGATACATAAAACTGAATAAAATAACCATTGCAGTTCTAGCTATTGTGGCTTTCCTAATGTCGCGCGACCAATTACTACACCCCAAATTAAGTGTGGCCATTCTGGCTCAAAACGGAGTTTATGCTTACTTTTCAATCATTTTTATTCCAATTCTGATGGGAATTTTTATGAAAGAAGTTAAGGTGTGGATTCCTTTTACTGCAGCTATTGTAGCCACCCTTACCCATTTTGGGGTATATTATTTTCTTCCATTTTTGGTAAGCAAGGGTCTGCATTTTGGCGCCTTCGATGTATTTTTACAGGGACAAGTTCGCAATCCTGCCATTGCCGCATCAACAGCCATAATTCTATCGCTCCTTGTTGGGTTTGGTCTGTTGGGCATCACTAAATTACAAAGCAAAAAAACCGAAGTTTCGATATGAAAGATTTAGTTAAACTATACCAAAGCAAACTTATAAGCACCGAACAGGTTGCCAACTTAATACAAAGCAATACGGATATTATTGTAGCACAATGTGCTTCGGAACCCCAGGGTTGCATGAGCAAATTCCATTTGGCCAAAGACCGGGTTGAAAATGTTAACGTGTTTTCAGTACTCACTTTAAAGCCCTATGAGTTTTATATAAACCCTGAAATGAAAGGTCACTTTGAACTTTGCAGTTGGTTTCATGCTCAGGGTTCGCGCCAGGCAATTAACCAGGGAACCGGAACCGTAAGTTATGTTCCCAACATGCTGCACCGTGCCGCCACCGATCGCTTAAAGGTTCGAAAACCCCATTTGTTTGTGGGAACCTGCACGCCACCCGATGACAAAGGTTTTGTATCACTTTCGTTGGGCATTACCTACGAAAAAGATATACTGGAAAATGCCACCATTTCCGTATTGGAAGTAAACAATCAATTACCCCGAACTCAAGGTGACACTCATGTACACATAAGTGAGGTGGATTATTTTGTAGAACACCACCAAACACCGCCAACCTTGCCTTCGCCAGAACCTGACGAAGACGCACTGCGCATTGGCGAAAATATTGCCAAACTGGTGGAAGATGGTTCAACCATTCAACTGGGCATTGGTGAAATTCCCAATGCTGCGGCACTCTCATTAAAAGGAAAGAAAAACCTGGGCGTTCATACCGAGATGCTGGTCGATTCGATGATGGAACTATATGAACTTGGCGTAATTACCAACAAGAAAAAAGCCTATTACAACGGAAAATTTGTTTGCACCTTTGCCATGGGTTCTGAAAAAATGTACCAGTGGTTAAATAACAACCCTTCGGTGGAATTTGTACGCGGAAAATATGCCAACGACCCCTGCCTGATTCGCAAAAATTCAAAAATGGTATCCATAAACACTTGCATCATGGTCGATTTTACCGGTCAGGTAGCCAGCGAATCCATCGGTACGAACCAATACTCAGGTACTGGTGGTCAAACCGATACCGCAGTTGGAGCCATCGAAGGATTTGATGGTTTGGGAAAATCAATTATTGCCTGTAGATCAACCGCAAAAAAAGGACAACTATCGACTATTGTTCCGGTTTTCCCCGAAGGAACGGCGGTAACTTTACACCGCAGCCATACCGACTACATTGTCACAGAATGGGGTTCTGTTCGCTTAACCGGTTTAACCGTTAAAGAACGTACCAAAGCACTGATATCAGTTGCCCATCCTGATTTTAGATCTGAATTAACCGAACAAGCAAAAAAATTAGGCTATTTATAAACTGAAAATTATGTTACCCATAAAAATAAAAGGAACCGGTATCTACGCACCCGGAAAACCAATCAGCAATAAGGAACTGATGCAATTGACCGGCCTTAGCTTTGATGAGGATAAATTCCAAAATAAAATTGGCATTACACACCGGCATATTGCACATTTACAAAACATTAACGAAAGCACTGCCGATTTTGCTACCAAAGCAGCTCAGGCAGCCCTAAAAGATGCGGGCATTTCTCCCGACGACCTGGGTTTGGTAATTGTAGGAACCGACACTCCGGAATTTATCTCTCCAGCCACAGCAATTGTTGTGCAAGGCCGTTTGCAAGGTGCCGAAAAATGGTGTGCCGCTTTTGATGTTAATGCATCGTGCGCCAGTTTTACCATTGCTTACGACAACGCCGTTCGCATGTTAGCTACAAATACAACTATAAAATATGCGGTAGTTATTGGGGTTTACAACATGCCCGCATTTATTCGCAAGGATGATAATTTTTCCTATCCCATTTTTGCCGATGGTGCCGGAGCTGTTGTAATTGAGCGCGACGAAAACTCCCCGTCAACATACCTTGGTGGTCAGCAATTAGCTGACGGTACCCAATGGGATTTCATTGGTATTTATGCCGGTGGCGCCCATAAGCCAGTTACCAAGGAAGTGCTGAATGCTAATGAACAGGGTCTGCTAAGCCTCAAACCACTTCCCGGCGACCGTAATGTTCGTTTATGGCCCATGGTGGTTGAGCAACTTTTAGCCAACCATAAGGTGCAAGTGGATGAAGTAGATCACTTTATTTTTACACAAATTAATAAATCGGTGATTGTTAAAGTAATGGAAGCATTAAACCAGCCGCTTTCAAAAACCACCTTTGTAATGGATAAATACGGATACACCGGCTCGGGTTGTGTTCCCATGGCTTTTCATCATGCGGTAAAAGAGGGAGCCATAAAACGAGGAGATAAAATAGTGTTTATGGCATCCGGAGCCGGATTGGCCGTAGGCAGTAATCTTTTTATTTACTAAAACGAAATTATTACGATGAAACACAACATAGGCATTTTAGGAACTGGCATCTATATTCCCAAAAAGCGTATGTCGGCCGCTGAAATAGCAAAAGCTACGCAAGGCAGGTGGACTGAAGACGCAATTATTGAAAAATTAGGTATTCGCGAAATCGTAATTCCGGGACCCGAAGACGGAACCCAGGAGATGGGAGTTAAAGCGGCACTCGATTGTTTAAAAAACACCGTAACCGATCCGAAAACCATTGATTTAATTTTGTGCATTGGCGAAGAATGGAAAGAATACCCGCTTACCACATCGGGCATATACATACAGGAACAAATTGGCGCTACCAATGCCTGGGCTATCGACATTCAGCAGCGCTGCGGAACTACCGTGGCGGGCATGAAAATGGCTAAAGACCTGATGATTGCCGACGAGGATATAAACACAGTAATGATTGTGGGTGGCTACCGCAATGGCGATTTTATTGACTTTGCCGATCCTTCAGTTTCCTTTATGTACAATCTTTCAGCCGGTGCTGGTGCACTTATCATGAAAAAAGGAATGGATAGCAATCTATTACTGGGAACACATATCATAACCGATGGCTCTCTGGCTCGTGATGTGGCTGTGGAATATGGCGGAACGGTGAATCCGGTAAACTGTCAGAATGCATCGCAAGCGTATAAATCGCTGCGGGTATTTAACGAAAAACATATGAAGGACCGCCTGAACGAAGTTTCCATGGATAACTGGATGCATTGCATCAACCGGGCATTCGAAAAATCAGGTGTTAAGCGTTCTGAAATGGGCTACCTGGCCTGCCTGCATTTTAAACGTTCTATGTATGAATACATGGTAACCGAGCTGGGACTAAGCATGGAACAAACCGTTTATTTGGAAAACTTTGGTCATTTGGGACAAATTGACCAGATTCTGTCGCTGCACTTAGGACTGGAACAAGGAAAAATTAAAGACGGAACAGTAATTTCGATGATTGCTGCCGGAATTGGATATGCCTGGGGAGCTAATGTTATCCGCTGGGGAAAACAAAAGTAGTCGCAGCAACATATTAAAGCACTATAACGCTGATATAATGAATATTAACAAACCACTGCTTAGATACACAAAAATAAGTCAACCACCTATATTTGCTTAAAAAGTTGACTAAGCAAACTAAGTTTTATTAATTGGTACCACATTTATATATTTAAAAAAACATAACAATCTAAACTTTACAATTATGAAAAAACTAGTAGCAATATTCGTATTATTTTTAATGGTCTTTGCGGCTTGTGAAAAAAGTGATGAAGAATCGACCTACAATCCTTCAAATGACGGAATAACAGGCGAATGGTATTCATCGGGTGATAATGTTGCCGTCTTATTGGTTACTTATTTTGCCGTTGATTCCATTTATGCCAATTTTGAATCGAACAACACCTATGTTGTAGAATCGTATGCCGATGGAGCTAAAACTACGTATTCCGGAACTTACACTCAGGAAAAATCAGGGACAGGAAGTATCTGGAATATTGTTTTAAACCAAAGTTCACCTTCGGCAGTAACCAGTGAAGGTATCTTTGAGATTACTGAAGCCAATAATATTTTTACCATGAAATACGAAGTTGCTCAAACCGAACCAAATATTGGAGCTACTGCACCCACAGCTGAGGCTGGATTTGGAAGTACTAGCAGTGGTGCTTTAGGCACAATGAATATTCAAAATTTTATTAAAATTCAAGAATAATTGAATCTCTTTTAGAAGTCAGCATAAATATTAATTCTAATTTATGCTGACTTTTTTGTTTTGTTTTCACAAATTAAAATCATTGAGATTGATGAAAAAAACATTCGGCATCGTATTGTTCCTGTGTTTTGCCCTAAGCATATGGGGTCAGAACCCTTCGAACCAATACTTCAGTGGAGAAATTCCCGAAAAGGCCAACAAGGAATTCCAATTTTTGGCATTCTATATTAACCAGGCTGTAATTTCAAACAGCTATCCGAAAAACGATTTTCTTAAAGGACAGGTTGTGGGTCGCTTATTTGGAGGCAACACCACCACAACCAGTAACGAATTTACCAGCAGTTACATTGAACAAAGGTTGATTCCCTTTTTTATTTATAAGCCTCACCTTTTCAATGGTAAAGCCACTTTACGGGCCTCGTTCGAAATTGACTGGACCTGGGGAGATGTGGCCTATGGCGTTGGAGGAAATTTTGGAGGAGCTTTTTCTGCCGATCAGGTAAACCTTCAAACGCAAAACCTGGAACTGGAATTCAATCCGCTTAAAGGATGGTATATAAATGTTGGGTTGCAACGTATTTTCGATACGCCTTACAATCCCTACAAGACCATGTTCGACAAAATGACTACCACAGGTTATCGGCTCACCTATTTTGGAACCGATGGTGTAGGCATTTCAGTTCGTAAAGATTGGGATTATGCCCGAATCAAATCGGGTTATTACAAGCTCTACGAAAACTATGTCCAACTCAACGACGACGTAACCCTAATGGAACTTACCGGCGAAAAAGACATTACAAAAGAATGGAAACTGGGAGCTTCAGCCTATTACATGCGCGACCGGGCTTCGGGTGCTGGCGGAGTTTCGATATTAAGTCAGGGATTTAACAGTCTTTTAGCAACCCACAATGGAGTATACAAATTCGCTTATGGCGATGTACCTTACAAAGCCGATGTGGTATGGCTGGGAAGTTATTTCGGTCGCAATACCGAACACTGGCTCGACCGGTGGATGGTTACCGGGTTTGTAAATTTCAATTTAGGAAAAGCAGACACATTAAGCAATCAGGCCCTATCGGACAAGGAATGGAGTCGTGCCACCGATATTTTTGGTTACGCCGGGAACTTACGTCTTTCGTACCGCTACGGGCAAACCACAAGCGATAATTTTACTTTGGACGCCATGTATTCGTCGGGCGATGCCAATGGTTTGCAGGATGGAAAATACAATGGAGTAATTACCGGTAATCAATGGGGAGCACCCGGAGCTATACACGTAAGTTCAGGGTCCTATCTGCTTATGCCCCACGGAAATGTCGTTAATCGTTTTACGCCCGCTATTATGGATATTTCGAATATGGGTTATGGATTAACTTCGGTAAATTTGAATGCATCGAAAGGAATAATTCCCCATAAACTAAATGCCAAACTAGGCAGTGCTATTGCCTTAAGTAATGTACAACCTGCGGGCGGCGGAAATTTAATTGGAACTGAGTTTAACGGGAACGTTGCCTATAACTTTGGCCCGTTTATGAGTCTCGAATGGCATGCCGCTTATTTGGTTTTGGGCGATTTTTACGATAGCACCCAAAGTTCTTATGGAAGTCCGGTAAATGGCAATTCTGTCGAACGACCGGTGAATCCATGGACTACTTTTGTTGTTTTTAAATGGCTCATGTTTTAAGTTTTAAAAAATGGTAAAAATGAACAAGCATATATATTTAGGACTGGTAATAACGCTATTATTCATGAGCAGTTGCAGCACTCCTTACCAATCGGTACAACCATTCTCAAAAATGGACGACATGCAATACCTGCATCCGGTTAAAAAAATTCATCTGCCGCAAAGTGGCTACGACATTGCCTACACCGACCAGGGTAAAGGAGCCGAAACTATAATTTTTATTCATGGTTTGGGCAGTTACCTGCAAGCCTGGACAAAAAATGTTGAGGTCTTAAAAAACAATTACCGTTGCATATCTATCGATTTGCCGGGGTATGGCAAATCGGGCAAACAACCACACAGTGGTAAAATGACTTTTTATGCCTCCATTGTTAACGAGTTGGTTAAGCAACTCAATCTTGGCAAAGTTTACCTTTCGGGTCATTCCATGGGAGGACAAATATCAATAACCACCGCTTTGAACCATCCGGAAATTGTAGCCGGTCTGATTTTAGTCGATCCGGCAGGCTTTGAATCTTTTAATAAAGGACAAAAACAATGGTTTCGCGAAGTCATGACTTTTGATGGAGTTCGTCTGACCACTACTGAAGCCATTCAGAACAATTTGGCTACGAATTTTTACCGCTTACCCGAAGATGCTGATTTTATGATTACTGACCGTATATCCATGCGCAGCGCCTCTGATTTTGATGCGTATTGTTACACTGTAGTTCAATCGGTAAATGGAATGGTTGATGAACCGGTATTGAACTATTTACAGGACATAAAGGTTCCAACACTGATATTTTTTGGTGAAAACGACAACCTGATTCCTAACCGCTATTTAAATCCCGGCTTTACCGTCAACATTGCCAAAAATGGAGCCAATAAAATACCAAACAGCAAACTTATAATGGTTCCTGAGTGTGGGCATTTTATGATGTTCGAAAAGGCAGAAACATTTAATAATGAAGTAAAAACATTTATTCAAAATAAATAAATGGAGCCTCTTGTTATTGGCAAACACTGTACTGTTGAACTTTTAGAAGCCGTTCCATGTGTGGTAATCCGGTGGAATGGACTTCCTTCCAGCGAGGAATTCCGCAAAGGATGTATAGCGGTTCTCGATTTAATGAAGCGCAATGGCCTAACAAAAGTAATTACCGACAATACCATGGCAAAAGTCTTTTCAATGGACGATCAGCGATGGCTCAACCAGGAATGGTTGCCAAAGGCCCAAAAACTGGGTTATCGGTATTCGGCTGTTCTTGTAAAAGAAAACGACCCATTTGTGAGTTTTGCGGTAAAAAACATTATGTCGAAAAGAGATGGAACACATTTTCAGGCTGATTTTTTTTACCATATGAACGATGCTATCGACTGGCTTTCCGGTGTAGCATAAATACTGACCGGCTTATGCCGGTTTTTTTTTTACCTTGCATTGCTTTCAATTTGGTATATTATGAAAAACAAACTCGAATCGTTCACTGAATTCACCTCAGCCTTATATCCCCACGAAATTGAATACCTCTTGAGTATTCAACAATTCAAGAAAGAGGATAATCTTAAAATACTGAACCTGATAAATTATAACAGTCATAATCCCAAGAATCAGCTTCCTTTCGACAAAGCCATTGACAAAAGAACTTACTCCTACCTTAAAAACTGGATTTCAGAAAGTCTTGAAAAAACCAATGTCGATGTATATTACGACTGGATAATCGGTGTTGAGCAAGATATTATGACCGACCGGATTGAAACCCATCACGAAAAACGTTTACTCAAAGAGCTTGAAAATATTACCCCATCGAGCTACTATTTTATGAAGTTTTTCAGGGTCCTGCAACACTATCGTGATTACCTCATTGTTCGAAATCGTACCCGAAACTACGCCATCATCAATAATTACCTGGAGCAGAATAAAAACAACTACCTTATTTCACAGTCGCTGAATAACAAAATGAACGAAGCCACAGAAAAAGTGGTCTTTAAAAAGATATTAATTGCTGAAGAGTTTTCCGTTTGGGAAACTCTATTTTCAGACATTTATTTTAACGAAACCCTCGATGGTTACACCCGTTATAGGGCTGTAGTAAGGCTTACCATTCTGTATTACACCAACCGCGAATTCGATAAACTTCGAAATGTATATCAGCACCTCGATCGACAGTTTAAAACACCTGTTTTTTATTCAAAACGCATTCTGGCAAACTATTATGCCAATAGGGCTATGATGCACTCCAAGCTGAATGAACTCAACGAAGCCGAAAAATACGGCTTGCTGTCAATCCGCTATAAAAACAGCGATTACCTTTTTTACCTGGCTAATGTCGCCGATATTCTATTACGCAGCAACAAGGCTGCCGAAGCATTAGAAATACTCACCCAGTCGTTTGCTGAATTTAAAAAATCGGGTAACTTTTACTACAAAATTGGATTTGCTGTTTTTTACATCAAAACCTTATTGGCCAACCAAATGATTGACAAGGCGCATGATTATGGTGAGATTTTTCTAAACGCCTACAAACGGGAAATATTTGAATTCCGTTGGCATTTGTTTTTTACCACATACATTTCAGCACTTTTCCGGGCCGAAAAATATGCAAAAATTGCCTCCCTTATCAGGCGCTATAAGTTGGTTCCCAAAGAAAAACAACTATACGGAACCGCTCAATACATTCCATTCATTCAAATCTACCTGGCCGCTTCGGAATATATGGAAGGAAATGTTTCGCAGGAAATGGTAAAAAAACAGATTATGCAACAAATTACCGATTTAGGACAAAACAGGTTTCGTCATCGCAAGGTATTGGAATTATTACAAAACCTGGCCTTTAACTTACCCGGATTAATGGACTATATTTTCAAGGAATTACGAATTGAAGTTGAATACAAAACATAAAAAAGGTAAATTGAAGCTTCCAACATCCAGGAACCAATCTAACTGAAACAGTAAGCAGTTCCCGTTCTTCAGTCGCTCGTCATTTGCCTGATAAATGTAAGCGTGGCCGCACCAAAGGCTGAATGGATTACAGAAAAGAATCCTAATCAATCAGTTGTTTTCATAAAAGATCAGCGTACCATTCCGTGTTCCGTGTTCCATGCTCCGTATTCCTTTGCACCGCATCAATAAAACATTTCCTATTTTTGTATTGTTAATCTTTAAAACTTATACCATGCGTTTATTTATTGCTTTGCCATTCCTTTTTGTTATCAGTACCAGCGCTTTGGGGCAGACCCAGGGGCAGGCTTTCGATGCCATTGACCAGCACGCGAAAAATGCTCCGGCAGCGGCTACCCGCTCGGTTGAAAAACTGGCCGAATACCTGAATCAATACACCCAAACCGATTTGGAAAAGGTTCGTTCGTATTACACCTGGCTTACGCATCATATTGCTTACGATACAAAATCGTTTTTTAGTGGCAAATCGACTCCCGAAACAAGTGCTGATGCTACCCTGAAAAGCCGAAAAGCCATTTGCCAGGGTTATTCTGAATTGTTTAAAGCACTATGCGATTACAGCAGCATTCCCTGCTACATTGTTTCGGGCTACAGTAAGGGATACGGTTACCGCGAGGGTAAGAAATTTACCGAGTCGGACCATGCCTGGAATGTAGTACTGGTTGACCAGGAATGGCAATTGATTGATGCTACCTGGGGCGCCGGCCATGTTGATGACAAACAGAAATTTATTAATGAACCCACCTACGAATTTTTTTTAACCGCTCCGGCAAAATTTGTATTAAAACATCTTCCTTCCGATCCCATGTGGCAACTGCTTCCCTGCCCTATTTCGTTGGATGATTATTCGAAAGACGATGCGGCCATTACAGCGAAAATAAACTCGAGTGAACCCTGTTTTAATTATAAGGATACGCTTGCTGCCTACCAGCGCTTAAACCGGGTGGAACAAATGATAAATTCAGCCGACCGCGCCTATCGCTTTAATCCCACCAATGTTGAAGCGCCAGGCTTTGCTTACCTGAATATGGCTTATGAAATGGGTAGTGAACTCAAAAAATATTACGACGAAAAGGATTATAAAAAAGCCCTGGAACTGAATCAAACGCTATTGCTTATCAATCAAAAAGCCTACGGATATTTAAAGCAAAGTAAATCGGACCAGGGAAAAAATGCAGCAGGCATTTGTAAACAAAATATCAATTCGTTAAAGACCAATATTAAAAGCCTGGAGCAGTTTTTAAAATAGCGACTTTGACACTTGCATACCTTTGACCCGGAATCAATTTAAAAACAGAATTAAATGTTTTTGGCCCGGAATATTCGGGGTGCATATTTTATTTGATGCAATTGGTTTTAGCCATTAGACACGAAAACACAAAGTTGACTCAAAGGAACCTACTCCTTACAAATGGAGAAAACGAATTCGATACCGCCGGTTTTTAGATTCTTTGCCGATATTTCGCCCTTATGGAACAAGACGCCATTTTTAACAATGGCCAGACCTAAGCCGGTTCCGCCCATGGAACGCGAACGTCCGCTGTCGACACGGTAAAAACGTTCGAAAATGCGAACCAGGTGTTTTTCGGGAATACCGGTTCCTGAATCGGCGTAAGAGAAATACAAAAACTTTTCGTCTTCGTGGTAATTTTTAATACTGATGGTTATTCCGGAGCCGGCATAATTTACCGAGTTCTCCAACAGGTTTCGCCAAATGGAGAAAAACACCGAACGATTGGCTTTAATGGTTAAATTGGAAGGCAAATCGGTTTTAATGGTAATTTGCTGTTCCTCGATACGTGTCCGCAAATCGTCGATGGCTTCATTAATTAGGGCTTTCACATCGACCGGTTCCAGTTCGAACAAATTGGAGGCTTCTTCAATTTTATTGAGTAACGAAAGGTCCTGAATAAGCGAACTTAAACGCTGCGATTGGGCATAAGCCCTTTCCATAAAAAACAAGCGTTGTTCATCGCTCATTTTTGTATTGAGCATGGTTTCGAGGTAACCCAGAATGCTGCTCACCGGAGTTTTTAATTCGTGAGCAATATTGCTGGTCATTTGCTGTTTTAGTTTCTTCTCTTTCTCGAGTTTGGTCACATCGTTTATCGAAATCTCGAAACTCCGGTCTTTAAAAACAATGGCTTGAATCACAAAATATTTTCCGCTTTTGTGTACGGTAAGAATATTGCTCGACAAATCGGACAAGAAACTATCGCTATCCTTATCGAGGTTTTGGTTGATGAAATCGTTGATGGGTTTTAATTCCTTTAACTCGAAGAATTTTCGGGGAGTAACCGACGACACATCGGAAATAATATTCAGGTATTGAATAAAATGATTGTTGGCCAGCAATTGCTTTTTCTTTTTTGAAAAAACAGCAATTCCCTCGTGCGATATCTGCAAATGCCGGAACAATTTCTCGCGCTCGGCAGCCAGTTCCTGCTTGGTTCGTTGCAAACGGCGGTAAACCTCAACTATCTGATTTCCGATAACCCCCAGTTCATTATTGGGAAATTCCACATCAAAATCCACGTTTTTTCCGTCGGCGGCCTGCGCTGCAAACTGATGCAGGGTAGAAATTGATTTACCAAAGCGGTCGGAAAGGTAAATTAACAGCACCGCAAAAACCACAAACAGAAATAAAATAACGTAGATAAAAAAGGTATCCACCTTCAGGTAATTCTCAACCTGAATGTTGTATGGCAAAGCCGCGCGAACAAAATACTGATTAAAGTTAATGGCACAGTAGTAATAATCGCGATTGGTTGAAGTGGAAAAACGGATGCTTTTTCCAAAGTCTTTATGAAGGGATTCCTGAATTTCGGGCCGCTGCAAATGGTTTTCAAGCGCTTCATAGTCTTCCACAAAGGAATCGAACATAACCATTCCCCGCTTATCGATTACCGTCATTCGCAGGTCGGATTGCGGAAAGGTGTGGATAAATTTATACAGGCTGTGGAATTGCTTTTTTTCCAGCAAATTGTTTTCTAAAATATAGCCGTTCGAAATATTGATGTAGGTAAGCAGCGTGGTTTCGAGCTGGTTTACCCGGTAAAGGCGCTCGCGCTGATACTGAAAACCGCCAATTGCCAAAGCAAAAGCAACAAAAAGAAAAAAGAAATTGTAAAATAGTTTTCGCCGGTATCGCGATACGTTTTTCAGTTTTATCATTACAGCAAGCCAATAATTTTGAGCAAAGTTAAAAGTAAAAAATGAGATTGTTTTAAAAACTTAAGTATTAACCCGGGCCAAAGGTTGGGCATCGAAATAATAACCATAACCTGAACGGGTAACAATGCATTTTCCCCAGGCTCCCAGTTTTTTCCGGATGCGGGTAATATTCACATCGACTGCCCGATCGGAAATGTAGGGCTGGTCGCTCCAGATACTGCTGACCAGGGCCTCGCGCGAATATACTTTCCCGGGATGTTGATAAAGCATGGTTAATATATCGTACTCGGTGCGGGTTAAATCGACGGCTGTTTTTCCGATAAACACGCGTTTTTGCAGGGCATCAATCTGAAAAGCTGAAGAGGTATTACCGCTAGTTTGCTCCAACGATTGGTAGCGATCGAGCACTGCCTTAACCCGAACCAGCACTTCGTTTATCGAGAAAGGTTTGCGCACATAATCGTCGGCTCCCATGTTAAAGCCTTTGAGTAAGTGGCTCTCGGAACTCATGGCGGTAACAAAAATAACCGGCATTTTAATCTTTCGCTCGTTACGAAGTATGGAAAGCATCTCGAACCCGGAAATCTTTTCCATCATTACATCCAATAAAATCAAATTGTACTTTATCAGATTCAAGTTTAAAGCTTCTTCCGCTGAGTTTGCCACATCGACCTGATAGCCGTTTGCCTCGAGGTTGAATTGCAATATCTGACACAAATCGGGTTCATCGTCAACTACCAGAATCCGTGCTGTTTGTTTGTATTCTTTTATGTTCATAGGGTTTGTAACGCTATATTAATTTTTCCTGACAAAAATATTTCAACAGAAAACAAAACAGGTTAACTCAATATTAAGTTAACCTGAAGTTTAAAAGCAATAAGCTGCCCCCTATTGTTTGAATTACCCGAACAACATTTAGTTTATTTAGATTTTTGAAACACTAAATTCAGGGGCAGCTCTTATTGTAAAAAATTAGTTGATACTAAACCAGGTCCAGGCTGAAATGTCGAGCTTGGTACTGGTTTTTCCTGAATTCAGGGTATACAGGGTGGTTTGGCCATCGATAAGTGTAGCATCGGCATTAGCTCCATCAATCTGCACATTGGCTAGAGCGCCTCCGTCTTTCATATCCAAATCGGCTGCATAACCTTCGAGGTAGAGACCGGTAATTGTGGCTCCCGATTCTTTTTTGAATTGCAGAGCCGTTCCACCGGTAGTTGAAACCGCGGTTAAGTTAATCAACTTTGGGTTTTGGTTGTCTTTATCGGCTTCAACCACGGTTGAGAAACCTTCGATGGTATGTTCCACATAAGCATTTTCAACGGTTCCATTCCAACCTTCGGTCCAGTCGATGGCATCGTCTTCGTTGTTCTCGAGGTAGAGGTTAGTAACCGATACGGTTCCGCCAAAAAACTCCACACCATCGTCGGCTCCGTTAATTACTGCTATGTTTTCGAGAATGGTTTCTGAACCTACTGCATACAACGAAACGCCGTTGTATTGCGATTCAGAATTAATCTGGGCTCCGGTACCTTTAATTACCAGGTATTTTACCGAACCTGAATTGTCGGTATCTTCGGCTCCGCCGTATTTGAATCCGCCTACTTCGGCTTCGGCATCAACTCCTGCGGTAGTAGTAGCTTTTCCACAAATGGTTAAACCTCCCCAGTCGCCGGGTAAAGCATCGGCCGATGCCATAACCACAGGATTTGCAGCGGTTCCCTCGATGTTGATTTTACCTCCCATTAAAATGGCAATATAAACCTCGGTTCCGGCTGCATCGGCAAGAATCTGAGTACCGGCCGGTATGGTTAAGGTAAAGCCAGCGGGAACAATAAACGAACCGGTAAGTTGGTACTGTACCGAAGCGCTTAAGGTGTAATCTTCGGTTAAGGTTCCATTCATAATGCCTTTTTCAAGATTCTCAATAACCTCCAGTTTGGGTTGGGGAGTTTCTTCCTCGTCGCAAGCTGATAGCACAACTGTTGCCAGTAAAGCAAGACCAAAAATTTTAAATGCAATGTTTTTCATTTTTCAAATTTGTTTAATTAGTAAATAGTAAAAAGTTTAATTTAAGTTTATGTTGATACCCAGCCCCAGCTGGACTCCTTTCTTATAGGACATCACCACTTCGTTGGTCACCTGACCATTGTTCAGTGATTTAATTTCCTGGGTTTGTTCAATGTCAGGATTCAACAGGTTTTTTCCGTAAAGTTTTACCGAAATCCGCTCAGAGAATTTTTTGGTTACCACCACATCGAGTGACACAAAGCCTTTTTCGATGATTTCGCTGTTAAACAAGGTGGCGCTGTTTGCAAAATCCTCGGGCGAGCCCAAAGCGAAAATTTTATCGGAAGCATAATTAGCCGTAAGCGTTGCGGTAAATTCGTTATCCGTATGGCTCGAAAAACTTAACGAACCGTTTACAATAATGTCGGATGCTCCCTGAAGACCAATGGATGTTTTGTTGTTGTACTGAAATTCTTCAAGCAAATCCTGATTAAACCACATTTTTGTTGCGTTGAAGTTTAGTTTTAATCCGGGTTTACCCGATGCTGCTGATTCAATTAAATCGATTCGTGCTTCGAATTCCAGGCCATAAACTTCGGCTTTTTCGCCGGTGTTTTCATAAATAAAATTACCTGACGACCCACGGGTTTGGGTCAGGTTGATGGGCTGGTTTATTAGCTTATAAAAAGCAGCCAATGAAATAAGTTCTTTGGGCTTGGGAAAAATTTCCCACTTTGCATCAAAATTGTAGTTTTTTGAACTTTCCAGGTCAGGATTTCCTTTGGTAACGCGTCCTACCGGCGAAACATATTCAAACGGCGCCAGCTCTTTAAATTCGGGCAAAGTAATGGTTTTGCTACCTGCAAGGCGCAGGGCACTTTTATCACTTAACTGGTATTTTAAGTTTAATGCAGGCAACAGGTTCTCATAAGTGTACGAAATAGCTCCTACCCTGCCCACATAATTGGCTACATCCCAATCTACCTTCATCTGATTGTTTTCGTAGCGCAAACCCAGATTACCGCTAAAGCGGGACAACAGAAAATCGACATTGGCATAAGCGGCATAAACTCCCAGACGGGCCGAATAACTATCGAAGGGACGTTCGCGAAGAATTAAATCGCCCGACTGATATAATGATTCATTCAAAAGGGCTTCATCCAAATTATCGGCCGATTCCACAGTAACTCCTTTGGCTCTTACGCCAATAAAAAGTGAATTAAAATCGCGCTGTTTGTTACGAAAATCAGCCCCTGCATTTAGAGTTAAGCGGGAATTATCGGTATCAATAAAGCGGAACTCGTTTTTAACATAGCCGGTAAATTCCGCATCGGTAATGTTTTGTTGCGATTTACGCTGCTGAAAGTCGCCTACATGGGCAAACTGAAAGCTGCCATTGTCCATAAGGTTAAATTCGTTTCTGATGCGGTTGGGTTCATCGGCTTTTACGCGGTTATAGGCTAAGGCCCATAGTGTCGTGTTTTTTTTGCCCAACTCATGAGAACCCAGCAATTGATTTATACTGATTCGGGTTTGCTTTAGGTTTTGATCGCGCACAAAAGCTCCATATTCCGAGGGATCCTGATCAAACACATAGCCTTCACCATTACGGCCCTGCTCATACAAGTTATCGCTTGTTTTAAACAGCCACATGCTGTTATAACTTATCCGATGCCTGTCGTTAATTTGATAGGCCAGGTTTATAAGTCCGGTGGTATTTATGCGGGTTTCAAATTCTTCGACATCGGTAAAAGAATTATCCAACACATTGGAACGGTACTTTTTAAAAGTTCCCTGAGAATAATCGGACGAGGCATCATGGGAAAGTGTAGCAAAGAATGACAAATTATTGCCGAATGCTGTAATTTGCTTTCCGCCTGCCAGCGAAAAACCATAATTCAGGGGTAAACTTCGCGACAGCGTATTCCAGCTTTGATTCGTTACCGCATCGTTTGTGCTGTAAGGTCGCTGATAGAATCCAAAAGTTAAATCGTTGTAATTTTGCGTGGCCTTAAATGCGCCAAAACCATTGGCCAGCACATTGGTATTGGTTCCAGAGGATAAGCCAAGCGTAAGCTTTTCGACGGTGCTTTTTGAACTGATATCGACCAATCCTGAGGTTTGATCGGCGTAGCTCGTTACATCATAAGTTTTACTAATTCCCAGGTTTTCGATTATTTCGGTGGGGAACAAATTCAGGTCGATGTTCTTTTTATCCACATCGTCCGATGGAATGGGCAGTCCGTTCATGGTAGTTAATAAATAGCGGTCGCCCAGGCCTCTGATGTATATTTCGCTGGAACCTTCGCTTTTTGTCACTCCCGAAATTTTTGTGCTTGCTGCAGCGGCATCAGAAACTCCCATGCTTGAAAGTTGCTGAGCGCCGATGCTTTCTTTAATTAAGCCTGCATTCTTTTGTTCCAGCATTAAAGCCACTTCGCTTTCGCGATTCATTTTGGCTACCACTTTAACCGCTTCAAGGGCAATTCCCTCTGCCTTCATTTGAATATCCAGGGTAAGGGTACTTCCCTGACCTACCTCAATAGGTTTTTTAATGGTTTCGTAACCCATAAAAGCGCAAATAAGCACATAGGAACCCGTTGGTACAGTCAGTGTAAAATTACCGTCGAAATCGCTGGTGGTTCCCAAAGTGGTTCCTTCTAAATAAACATTGGCAAAAGGAAGCGGAACCTGCTGGCTATTTTGCTCCTCCGTTAAAACGCCCTGAATAATCCCTTTTTGTGCCATCGCATTCACACCCATAAAGAGGGTTAAAAAAATAATTACTAATCTTCTTTTCATTCTACAATTCAATTCAAACATTCGATAAAACTGTGTTTCAAAATCTGCGACAATGTTAGCCACATCATGTGTTTAGGAAATTATGCCAACATTAACCTTCGGTATTATAAATGTTACAAAAGCATTACATGTATTTCGTAAAGTTTAAACCCAAAGACCTATTGGGTTGTCTGATAGTAAAACAAGACGGCAAAAGCATCCTTTATACTGGCTTTTGGTGTAATTAAGATTAACTTTACAGGCAATTTAAAACCATAACTAAGGATGGAAGAACTACTAAAAAATAAAGGCATAATTATTAAGGGACAGATTCATTTATCGCCAAACGAAGCTTTTGAACTTAGCCAGCAGGGAGCTGTTTTTGTTGATGTACGCGAAGAGTTTATGAGTCATATTAAAACTTTTGATGTAGCTAAAATTTTAATCGCTCCCTTACGGACTTTTAAAGAAGTTATGCAAAACTTACCTGCTGATAAACTGCTTATATTTGTAGATGCAACCGGCATAAAAAGTAAATATGCCATGGAATATGCCAGCGAAAACGGACTTACTGCCATTGCCAACCTGGCCGGCGGACTGGTTGCCTGGGAACGGCAGGGACTGCCAACAATTACCTATCAGCGAATGCGGGTTGCAGGACATAGCCGCTGCGAATTCGTTCATAAAGATCATATTGGGCAATAGTTAGGGAGAGTTTAGAGTTTAGAGTTTAGACTCTAGACTTTAGACCAAAGACTCTAGACTTAAGACTCTAGAATTTAAAATTTAGACTATAGAATTTAGACTTAAGACTCTAGACTTAAGACTTAAGATTTATGCAAGAGCTTTCTCTGACTACTTAAAGAGCTCTTACACTTATGCAGGAGCTTAACCGGAACGCTGAGTGAGTTCTTGCACTTGTGTGAGAGCTTAACCAAACTGCTGATTGACCTCTTACACTTGTGCGAGAGCTTAACCGGAACGCTGAGTGACCTCTTGCACTTGTGCAGGAGCTTAACCGGGACGCAGAGTGAACTCTTACACTTGTGCGAGAGCTTAACCGGAACGCTGAGTGAGCTCTTGCACTTGTGTTGGAGCTTAACCTGAATGCTGAGTGAGTTCTTGCACTTGTGTTGGAGCTTAACCGGGACGCTGAGTGAGTTCTTACACTTGTGCGAGAGCTTAACCGGAACGCTGAGTGAGTTCTTACACTTGTGTTGGAGCTTAACCAAACTGCTGATTGACCTCTTACACTTGTGCGGGAGCTTAACCGGGACGCTGATTGACCTCTTACACTTATGCGAGAGCTTAACCGGAACGCTGAGTGAGTTCTTGCACTTGAGTGAGAGCTCGACCAAACTGCTAAGTGAGCTCCTGCATTGGTGCGGGGGAAAAACGAAAAAGCCCCGAACCGGACTAATCCGGTGTCGGGGCCCAAGGGTAACCAAAAACCCTAAAGCTACTTACTTATATTTGTTCGTCTCCGTTCGAAAATTGCGTAAAGTCGCGCTGTGCTTTGGCCATATTAACCATGTAAAGCAGTAAATTGCGGGCTTCGCTTAAAATATTCAGATACAACATGCTGTTTCGTGTACCTACTTCTTTGTTTTTAATTCGCTTAATCTGATTCTTACGGATGGTTTTAATCAACTGCAACAAGCTGTTTTGCTTTTGAATCAGCTCATCCAAATTGTCAAGTTCTCCCCTGGTAATCAATTCCTGAAGGTAAGCGGCAAATTTATTGATGCCTTCGGCTACTGATTCCAGTTCGGTTATTTGCTCACCAATAATCGCCTTATGATGATTATCGACGTGGCGGAATACCGGTTCCACTATATAATTTAACGAATGAGAAATTTCACGCTCATAGTCGAGCACCTGAACATAATAGTGCCCGGTTTCCACCGAATCTTTCTGAAGTTTTGCAATGGTTTTGGGCAGGTTGTTCTTCAGTGTTTTGGTTTTAACATTAATGTCGTCGGCCAATTGTACCTGTTTCTTCAGTAGTTTTTTATCTTCTCCAATTAAACCCTGCATAGTGTCGTTGAAAATTGCAGCAGTTTCCAATATAAGATTTGAAACGCCGGTATTGCATTTATCAACAATTTTACTGGCCGATGTAATGGTTTCGGCAACAGCATCAAGTTTCTTTTCCTGTTCTTTTTTGCTGTGCGATTTGCCCGATTTGTACACGGCAAAAACAGCCAGCAACACCAGGGCTATCACTGCATAAAAACCTCCCCAACTTAAGATTAAAGCAATAACAAAAGCGGCAGTAAAGGCAATTAAAGCGGTTAAAAACCATCCGCCAATCACCGCAAAAACTCCGGTAATGCGATAAACAGCGCTATCGCGCCCCCAGGCACCATCGGCCAGCGATGTACCCATAGCTACCATAAACGTAACATAGGTTGTTGAAAGCGGAAGCTTAAACGAGGTTGCCAATGAAATTAAAATGGATGCCACGGTTAAATTTACCGATGCCCGAACCAGGTCGAACATGGGTGGGTTTTCCTGCTTTTTAATTTTCTTTTGAATCTCTTCCTGGTTGAAGCGCTTTTTAATGCCATCGCGAACAGCAGCAGGAACCAGGTTACCAAAGAAAGTACC
>JBFXEW010000034.1:0-46690 GCA_050179685.1 Salinivirgaceae bacterium | reverse complement strand
TGTCTCCGTATTAATGGAAACGGGCTGCAAAACTAATCGCTTTTTTGCAATCTGCAAAACTTTTTTGAAGATTTTTCTGATTTTTTTGTCGGCCCCTTCGGCCTTCCAAAATTTACTCCAGGCAACTCCTGCCTGAATCCCTTTTACCCTGCATTTCTCTTGAGAACCTCGCCTTAGTTATTATCTCTTAAAGCGGGTGCAAAAGTAAGCGTTCATCCTTTACACTCCAAATATTTTTACCCCTTTTTTTATCTTTTTGATAAACTATTTTTTACCCCTATGCTAACCAATACTTTACACCTGATGTTTTTTATCCTGATACCGCCACAATTTTATTCTCTTTCATCCTATCCAAACTCAAAGCATATATTATTATAGGGACGGGGATTCATGACCGATAGCAATCGAATAATAAATGCAACAAAAGCGAAACATTAAGGCTTAATTCTTCTCCAGATTACACAATCGTTATACTTTGAAAGGTAGCTGCTTTGCCGAATGGAAAATATTTGTTTCTTTTGACCTTGAAAGGAATGTGAATGGAACTAATTTTTATTCTGGTTGAACCAGCAGTACCCGAAAATATTGGCGCTGCAGCCCGTGCATTAAAAACCATGGGCTTTGATCAGCTGCGCCTGGTAAACACCCGGCAACATAAAGCTGACGAAGCGCAATGGCTGGCTCATGGCTCGACCGACATTCTGGATAAGGCCCGGGTATTTGACAGTTTGGAGCAAGCCCTGGAAGATGTTGACTTTTCGCTGGGTACTACAGCAAAGAACCGGAGTGTTAAGTTTGATTATTACACCCCGGAAGAAGCTTTGCAATTAAGTTTACGAAAAGGAGATTCTATTAATAAGTTTGGTATTGTGTTTGGTCGCGAAGAGAGCGGGCTCACCAATTCGGAGCTTCAGCGCTGCGATTTAGCCGTTACAATTCCTATTAAAGCTTCTTACCCATCGCTAAACCTATCTCAGGCTGTAATGCTGATGGCTTATGTATTTTCTGATTTTCAAAACGAAAGTAAATCTGAAAACAAGTCACCATCGGATTTTAATTTACTTAAAACCAAAGCTGCCCATTTTTTAAATGTAGCCGGCATTGGTAAAGAGGAGAACTTATTTGGTCGGATTATGGAGCGTTTGGCTGGTGCCAATAAAACGGACACCCATCTTTTGCTCTCGTTTATGAATAAACTGGAGAAAAAACTATTGCAGTAAACCATGAGTTTTAAAGTGAACAAGCTGATTAGCGGTGGAATTATGTGCAACTACAATTGCTCGGTAAAGTGCGCTCATTGCCGTCATAATGCATCGCCCAAGCGTGAAAGTGGTTTTATATCGGAAGCCATGCTCGACCATATTCTTCAAAAGCTGGAATTGTTGGGTTGCCGTTCGGTACATTTAGAGGGTGGAGAACCTTTTCTTTATCCTGAAGAACTGCTTAGGGCAGTTAAACAAATAAACCGCAGTAAGATTTCGCTGGAACATATAGTTACTAATGGCTCGTGGTACCAGAATCAAAAAAGCACCCGAATCTTATTAAAACAATTGAAGGAAAATGGTTTACGCCGACTTTTATTAAAAGTAAGTCCGTTTCAGAACGAAAATATTCCCCTGAATAAAGTAAACCATGTAGCTCAGGAAGCTGAGAAGCTGGGCATCAATGTTATGATTTGGGACAACGAAGTGTACCCTGAGGTTGCTTCGTTCGACCGTGCCAAAACACACAGTCTGAATCAATACATTAAGAAATTTGGGCCCGATTACATGAAAAAACTGGCGGAATGTTTTAATGTTACTTTTGCCGGACGAACCTTTGATGCTTACGAAAAATACCTGAATAAATACCCGGTGGCCAATATTTTAAACAATTACAGTCCCTGCATCGACAGTTTCCCAACCCAACACCATTTTCACGTGGACTTGTATGGCAATTTTATCTTTTCGCATACCAATGGTGTAGCTCAGCATATCGACGATGTGGGAAATGCCATCGACCCACGAAAATATCCTTACCTAAGTATTCTCACCAATGGTGGAATTCCCAGTTTATATAAGCTGGCCACACAAAAATATGGTTTTAAACCTCGTGCCGAATACATCTCGAAATGCCATCTGTGTTATGATATCCGCAAGTTTCTGGTTATCGATAAGGGCATTAATTCACCCGATTTGCAACCACTGGGTTTTTACCGGGAGAATTAGATTTTAGAGTTTAGACTCTAAACCAGCCTGTAGCTTACAGTACACAGTCTTCAGCCAATGAACAGTGAACAATTAACAATTAACAATGAGCAATGAACAATGAGCAATGAGTAAATACCTAAACTCAAAAATCAAAAACTCTCGCATGTTAGACCTAAGCCTATATGAACGCTGATATCGCTGATTCTGCTTTGCAGAAGCGCTGATTTCCGCTGATTTATTAATTCTTTATTGATATGTACCACCCGTTTTTAACCCACACCCTCAACTTGGCAGCCCCCAATTAGCAGCAAGCCTCAGCAGAACGAAAACCCCAGAGGGGTTATAGATTGGTAGCCCCGGGTTTTAACCCGGGGAATAGGAAACACAAAATAAATAGCGGTGCAAGCAGTAAGTAGCCATGAAAAACGGGCATCGCATGCACCGCAATAAGCAGGTGTTCATTAGCATTCGGGAATCTAAACTGAGGTAGACCCTGCGGAGATTTTATTCCGTTCTGGCTAACTTATTATCTTGCGGGGCATGAGGGTTAAGAATTCCATGGTGACTACAGTGGTTGCCCCGCCAATGGTTTGGCTACATATTCTCCTAAAATCACCAACAGGTAAACCCGCATTGGTTCCTTAGCTCAAAAATCTGAAATCGAAAATCGCACCGGTCTGACGACAGGCAGGCATCTGAAATCTGCCATCCATACGCAAGTATCAAAACAAGAGTACCGGTCTTTTATTGAACCCTTTTCGGGTTCGGATTTGGGTACGGGTAACAATCCGTAGGTTTCACCTACGGCTATTGTGATTCAACCCTCCGGGTTGTCTGCTATGAGCAATGAACAATGAACAATGAGCAATGGGCAATGAACAATGAACAATGAGCAATGAACAATGAGCAATGAGCAATGAACAATGAGCAATGAGCAATGAACAATGAGCAATTAACAATGAACAGTGAATAATTAGCAAATTCTGAAATCAAAAATCTGTATTCTGAAATCTAAAATCCAGTAACCAGTCTCCAGTCTTGAGTCTTCAGTCTTGAGTCTTGAGTCTAAGATCTAAATTCTAAAATCTATAGTCTAACAATCTAAATTCCAAAATCTATAGTCTAACAATCGAAATTCCAACTAAAACGGAAAATCTTCCATTTCGCCTTCGGGTTGTTCCACCTTTTCAATTTTGGGTTTTTGCGCTACCAGGTGGTGGGGATTGCTTTCAACGTAAATGGCTTTGTGCGGACGAACCGGACAGGGATGCTCACAGGCTCCGCAGCCAATACAAATGTCGGTATTCACCTCGGGAATAAACAACTTCTTCCCGCTTTTGCCGGTGTAAGGAACCATGCGTACGGCTTTGGTAGGACAATGTTCGGCACAGGCCCCGCAATCTTTTTCGAGTTCCGACACCACACAATTGTCTTTAATAAAGGTAACCTTGCCCATCTGAATGGTTTTCTTGGCATCGAGTTCAAAAGGCTTAATGGCTCCGGTGGGACACACCTGACCGCACAAATTGCACTCGTACTGGCAATAATTTACATCGAAATCCATTTTGGGAATAAACAAACCATCGATGCCAAACTCGGCAAAGGTCGATTGCAGCACGTTCGACGGACAGGAACTCACGCATAGGTGACAAGCCGTGCAGCTTTCCTTATAATGACTGATACTAATGGCGCCCGGAGGCAGTACCGGAAACTTGCTTTTGGCCGGTTTGGTCGATTTAAAGCTGCTGAATACTTCTTTATCGATGGTAAACGACAGTCCCGAAAGGGCCGTTGCGCCCAATGCCAGGGTTTTCAGGGTATTTCGTTTCGATGCATCAACTTTGGGAGCCGTCTTGCCCGGTAAGCTTAAGGCATAGCCCACGGCATTAACCGAGCAGCTATCGACACAGTTGAAACAGGCCACACAGCGATCAAAATCAATCTTCATTTGTTTGTAATCGATGCTTTCGGCCTTGCAGGCTTTCTCGCACAGGCCACACGAAATGCAGGCCTGCTCGTTGAAGCGGAGTTTAAACAGCGAGTAACGCGACAGCCAGCTTAGCCAGCCGCCCACCGGACACAAGGTATTGCAGAAGAAACGTCCGCGTTTGCGGGTAAAAAGCAACAGCAAAACCAGCACCAGGGCTGCAAAACCAAAGGTGAGCCAGTCGAATGCCCGGAACTCGATGAAATAAATACCATAAAAATCGAATTGCTTACCCACCAGGGCAATCAGGTTGTTTACCCCCAGCATAACCGGCTGAGCCATATGCGAGGCCATGCGCCCAAAATTGCTGTAAGGGTCGAGCCAGATTAATACAGCTGTTGAACCCATCAGGAGGGAAACAATGGCTCCCAGCGTAAGTACGTGACGTAGCCAGGGCAGGGAATTGCGGTAAGCGTAGCGGGGCTTTTTCTTTTTTGCCAGGCGGCGATGCAGACGGATAAACACATCCTGAAGGATGCCCAAGGGACAAACAAAGGAACAGTACCAACGCCCCAATACCAATGCGAGCATCGAAAAAGCCACAAATCCAAGCGATAACCAGATGCCCCCACGTATCAGTTTTAATAAGGAAGGAACAAACTGAAAACCCAACACCACGTTATCGAATTTCGATTTCAGCAGGGTTTCCACATCTAAAAAAAGTAAGGTGGTAGCCAGCAAAAACATTACGGCTACCGCTACCCGAATGGATTTTAAATAACGCATCCTAAAAAAAATAAATAAGTTGCCTGGTTTACGCTACTTTAATTCGTTTAATATTTAATTCCGAAAGGTTTTTGTTTCCGGCCTTCATCTCGTGGGCCAGGTTAATGTATTCCACCTCGTCGGGATCGATGCCAAATATTTTTGCAGCGGCTGCATCCACAGACACCATATCGGTACCTATTAACAGCGACTTTTTAATTACGCAATCGTCGGCCGAAATGCCGCGTGGACCATTTTTCACCATTACCCGGTAGGCATCCACCACGTTTAAGGTAGGCTTGCTGTAAGTGGCAAAATCGGCAATACACTGATGCAGGTTGTGGCCGTGCCAGTAGTAACGATTTTCGACAATGCCCATCAGGTTTTTCATGCATACGCTGATGCGCCCGCCTTTATGGTCTTTAAGAATGGGCACGTTAATAAATACATCGGAGTCGAGTATTTTTTCGTGTACTTTGGCGGTTTTCAGATTGCGTCCGTTGGGAATCTGCACTTCGCGGTAGTAATTTTTTCCGTCGGCAGGAACCACCTTAGCCCCGGCTTCCTTAGCCACCTTTTCGATGCCGCTGTTTTTGTAGCAGTTCACCCATTTGTCGCAGGTATTGTCGAATACAAATACTTCCTTGGCCCCGGCATTAAAACAATGTTCAATAATGCGTTTTACCAGTGCCGGATTGGTATTGGCTCCCACCTCTTCGGGCTGGTCCCAGCCTATGTTGGGCTTTACCACCACCGTTTGCCCGGGTTTTACAAAATTTTGCATCCCGCCCAGTTCGGCAATTCCTTTATCGAACATCACCTCGGGTTCACCACCCATAACAGCCACCAGGTCGTAAGCTGCGCCCAGTTTTTCGATGGACGAAAAATCACTGGCAAAAAGGGCATTGTACCCTGCCATTTTTAAACCTGCCCCGGCAACAAGGGTTGTTCCGATAGCCTTCCGAAAGAATTCACGACGTTCCATAATTCCACGTTTAAGGATTCAACAATTTTAATAGCAGCTAAAATTAATAATCCTGTTTAAATTTTCACAGCAATCGCAGCGCCGGGCTATAATTTAAACTGATTATAAACAAGAAGGCTTGTTTGAATCGGGTGCATAGTTCCGACATTTTGCCCCGGCTCAAGTGCAATTTTGGTTCAATAGCCACAAAATGCAGGAGCATGACCGAAACTGCGGTTGATTAGCTGCAAAATGCAGGAGCATGACCGCAATTTCGGTTGATTAGCTGCAAAATGCAGGAGCTTGACCGTAACTACGGTTGACTAGCTGCAAATTGCAGGAGCTTGACCGCAACTGCGGTTGAATAGCTGCAAATTGCAGGAGCATGACCGCAACTGCGGTTGATTGGCTGCAAAATGCAGGAGCTTGACCGTAACTACGGTTGATTAGCTGCAAAATGCAGCAGTCAGATTCTTAGACCAATTAAGCAGTTACGATTGCAAAAGCAATAAAGCGGAATCGCATACGAGCGTTGACTTTTGAAAAAATACGCATCCAAACCTTTAAATAACAGCCAATTAATTTGTTTTTTACAGAAATTTGATGTACTTTAGGTAGCTGAATCTGCAAGAACTACTAAAAGCCGGCAAATGAATAAAGAGAGCCAGCCAAACGATTTGATCCCTTCTGTCCCGATTAAGGATAAGCCATTTTTTTGTCCCCTATGCGGTCTGTATAAATCCAGATGTTATGGAAAATAATTATTTAAAAGATTCGGCTACCCATGCCGAGCTTACCAACCTGGCGGGTAATGTGAGGAGTGTTGTAAATAAAGCAGCACTGGCCGACGATTACCTGAACAACGAGAATCAGGGTTTGCAAAGCCTCGAAGCACAAATGCAGAGCGGCATGAACAAAGCCCGTGGAAAAGAGCTGACCGGGCAACTGGAAGTGGCCGACACCCGGCGAGACCAGTTGTTTAAAGCTCTGGTACTTATTTTAAGAGCCTTGCTGCTTTGGAACAAAGCACTCGTAGGAGTAGCAGCACAAAAACTGTATCAGTTACTTCAGCTTCATGGGGCTGCCTCGCTTACCCGTTTAAGCTACGAGAAGCAAAGCGCCCGTATGGATGCCATCAAACAGGCTATGCAGGCTCCTGAATATATCCAGGCTTTGACCGATACCGAATTGACCGATTTATGGAACGATTTAGTCGAGGCTCAGGATAACTTTGCCACACTATACCTCGAATCGGCTTCACTTGAAGTAATAAAGGATGGTATTAAATCTTCAACCAGTTTACGACCTTTACTGGTTGAAAAGCTAAATGGTATGATTGATTACCTGAATGTGATGGGTCGGGTAGATAATGCTACCTATGGTACTTTGCAGGCCGAAGTAAACGAACTGGTGAATGAGCTAAACGAAAAAATAAACCTGCGTTTAAGTCGTCGCAGTTCTGGCAGCGAAACTACCGAAACCACTGAGACAACTGAAATTGATTAACAAACCCACAGACTGCATTAGGGATTGACCCCGCCAAACCTGGTAAATGGTAAAGGCGGAAATAAAAAAACCTTTAAGCTCGCTTAAAGGTTTTTTTTGGAAAACGATTAGGCAACTTATTATTTATATACCACCTTACTCACATTCCCGTTGGGTTCTTTTACCAGGAGGTGATTTAATCCGATGCCAATAATCCTTGCATTAGCTGCCTCTTCAATTCCTTTATATTCTTTTGAAAAAAAGTAGCTGTCACCTACGGTGAATCCTTTGTACGATTTACTGCGGGTAAACAATTTATTCACCGCCAGTTTTTTGGTTCTAAGTTTATCGTTTTTGGTAAGGAAAAGTACCCTAACCTTGGTTTCATTGGTAAAAGCAAGAAGAACGCCTTCTTTTCCACTACGGGTCAACACGGAATCATTCACTGAAAATAATGGGTTGGCCGGAAAGGGACTGCTTAATTTCTTGGCGTATTCGTCGGTAAACACCCTAGCCGGGTTGGCGGGGTTAAAATTAATGACATCGGCACTCAGGGTAACTTTTGTTTGGGTATAAACCGGAAAAAACACCCAGGTGTTTTTAAAATCGACGGTAAAATTCACATATTCCTCATGACTATTCAAGGGCCTGTTCCGGTACAATTCCCTTTTGGCTTCCAGAACCAAAGCATCCTGCGAAAGGCCACCCAATGCAAAATATTTCTGGGTTTGCGCTACGCCATAAGCCCGGTCGACATAGCTTACCGGTTTACCAAGGGCCGAGGAATTGATAGTCCCCAGATGGGTGGCCACGCAAGACGAGAATAATAAGGCCACACTTAAAAAAAACACCAATTGTTTCATATACATACTAATTTAAAGTTAAACTTAGCTAGAGGCTTGTGCTTTTACCCTGTAAACGAAGTGCGATTTGTTTAATTTGGTTTATGTTAAAAAAACAATTAAAAGTAAAATGAAATTTTGAATTTTCCAAACGGTAATGCGAAACAGTTTTTTACTTACAGTCTGTTATTAAACCATGGCAGCTAGCCACTGGCTTAATCCATTCCTGATTTTTCCCAAAGTGTTCCTAAACTGGTTCGGGAAGTATTTGGTCTTTTTTTATTTTTCCTGCATCATTCATAGTCTAATCCATGATTTGCCGGATTCAGGGATTACCTGATTTTAAAAGTTTATTATTATGTGCGCGCATAAATACCAGGCTCTTTGAGCCAAAGTTTATAAGTAGCCCTATTTCCATCTTGTAAGCTTCTAAATAATTCATTGCCTGGGCAAGATGTACATCTTCCAATTCAATCACTGCTTTTAATTCCACCATAATGCAATCTTCTACAAAAAAATCAACCCTGCGGGTTCCAATACGCTCATTACGATAATATATGGACATTTCCATTTCGCGTTCAAAGTTTAAACCATCAAGATGCATCTCAATAGCCAAGGCCCTTTGATAAATAACTTCCTGAAATCCATTTCCTAAAGTAGAATGAACCCGCATGGCACATCCAATAATCCGTTTTGTCAATTCTTCATATTTCATAGCTTTTGTCTTAAAAGTATGAATATTACCTTTATTTGGGCGATACCAAAAATCATGGATATCCTATAATCCTTTTCATCATGGTTAAGACATTTTTAATTTAAACAGCAATAAAGCTAACTTTCAACCACAATACAACCAGATTGCTCTTGAATTTCATAAACAATATACCAGTAACCTGTTACTAACCAAAGTTAAAGCTACAAAAATTAAATAAATATGTAAAAGATTGCTTACCTTTAGCATTACTCCACAACCCGATAACAAGGCTTAGACATTTTGCCCGATTCAGGGAGTACCTGATTTTATAAGTTTGTAATAAGGTACGGGCGTAAATACCAAGCTTTCAAATTTGTCAACATCTGCGTCCATACTATAAGGAAAGTTGGCAAGAAACAACACATGTATTGTTAATCAATCCATATTTGTCAATTATTTATTAATATTTATAAGTATATACTATATTTTGATTACAATTTTATACGGTATGTTGTAAAATATTATATATTTGTATCCCCGGATGAGGGATGTAACAAAATATAAATTTTCGCTTCCTGAATTGGAAAAATCTTTTCAATTAAATCCTTATTTTTATATACGATTCATTTAAACGAAATCTTTCAACCGGATGGTTGCAATAAAAGAGCATAAAAAGTAAAACTATGAGAATTGTCGGGAAACCCAAATTGAAACTGCGCGACGATGTACGCGACTTTATTAACCTTTACCTGTCGTTGGGCCAACGGGCCGAGAATTTTTTACCACGGCATATTGTGGATAACCTCCGCACTTTTACCCGTTTGTGCTACGAAGAGCCTGATGATCCGGTATTGCAGCAAAAAGAAATCGACCGGCAACTGCTCGAACTAAAGGAAGCCATTCCCGGTTATACCGATGTGTCGTTAATGCTTTTTCCCCACGAGGAATCGAAAGCTTTTGAATACCGCACCAAAAAGACCCTGTTCCGCGAGCGCCTGGTTTCACTTATCGACACCGAAGCCATTGACGAGGAAGAACAGCGCCAGGCCCGTAACATTCTCGACTCGCACGACTATTCGGTAGGCACACCGCCCGTAACCCAACCCAACCTGAATTTCAGGTACACCATTTTACTGGGCGACCAGGTGAGCGAGCTGCGCCGCTTTCGCGAAGTACTGGGCATTAAAGACGAAATTGAAGAAGCCCAATGGAACTACCTGCTCGACGTGTTCGACCAAATGGTGGTGCAAAGCTCACATTATACCACCGATACCGAGAAAAAAGATTTCCTGACCCGCTCGGAACAAACCATCGATTTTAAAGGGTTAAACGGTTTCCTGAAAACCGTAGTTAGCGGAAGCACCGAAACTGCCATTAAATTAATTAAAGAAGAACTGTTCAATCCGGTCGTTGTTAAAGAAGTTGTCTTTACCGACGAAGAAAGCCTTTATCAGTTGGTTAATCAGGATAAAACCTCCGTTTTTGCGGTGCGCGTAAGCCACATGCGCAAAAATCAGTTCAACCACTCGCGCTGGTTCCCGTTGTTCACCAGAATTATATTTATCGATGATACACCGGTTTCAAAAAGCACCAACACCACCCTGGTTTTTTGCCTGCACAACAAAATTATTCAAACCCTGAACAAGGTGCACACCAAAAAGCTGGGTGCTTTGGCAAACAGCCAGCTTAACCTGCGTTTGATTCTCGAAAAAGTGAGCGAAAAAAATCTGGAACACTTTAAATCGTTAATTGAAACCAAAATTGCCGATTACGAAGCCGAACTGGTACAACTGAAACAGGAGCAACTGGGCGAAACCAACAACCTGAATAAAGATTTGGTGCTCTTTAAGTTCGACGATTTTAGCCGGCAGATACTTAAAGACAAATACTCGCTCGAAAAACTGCGCGATTACCTTTTAATGATTCTCGACTGTACCGTTCCCGACAAGCTGACCAAACAAAACAAAAGGTTGATTCAGGAATTTGAAGAACGTACCAAAAAATACTTTTATTCCGAGAACGATCAGGTTGAGATTGCCACCATTGTTGAAGGCGGTGGTCGTAACCAGATTAAAACCTATGGCGAATACCTGCTGCAACGCAAGCTAAAGCCTGTGGACAAAGCCATTATTGAGCGATGCCGCATCATCCTCGATGTGATTCCCGACACCTATCAGCGCACCCTGAAAAACCATTTTCACAAAAACTTTGGCATCAACCTGTTTTTGGAAAAATACAAGCATTACCTGATTAAAGCAGAAAACGAAGCCGATAACAAAGGCCGATTCAGTAACTTTTTGATCGACCTGGGCATATTTGAGAAATACAATTCGCTTTCGGCAAAAGAACAGGATATTATCAAGGAATTTTTGAGCAGTTTATCGAACCTCAGCAAAACATCCATTTCAGACGATGTGCAAATGATTATCCGCGACGTGCTGTTTGGTAAAGAAGATAAAGTACTGCGTCCTTACATATTATTTAACAAATATTCGTCGTGGGAATACATGGATTTATTTCCAACCGATCGTTTCGACATCAATCCTTTCGACCTCGAGATTGGCATAAACGACGAGGGACGCATCGACTTTGACCGCTTAAGCACGCGATTGGAACGCATGAAAAATACCTTTCAGGTGTTCGATGAATCGGGAAATTTATGGGACAGCTTTTGCGAAAACCTGACCATTGTAGTCAACGACCCGGCCAACCCCTCGGGCTATTCCGATTTTAACAACCTGTCGTTGCTGCGCTTCCTGAAGTTTGTAAGCAGCAGCAAAATAACGCTCTTCCTCGACGAGGCCTACAACGACTCGGTAAAAATTAGCAACGAGGAAGAACCCAAATGGCGTACCATTTCGCGGTATGTTATGAATAACCTGAACCAGCAATTTGCACGCATCAACCTGGTTTCGTCCATCTCGACCACGAAAAACTTAGGGGCCACCGGCGATCGTTTGGGCTCTATTATTGCATCGCCGGCTAAAAAAGAGGTGATTGACTTTGCACGCAAGCAAAATCCCAGCGAAAAAGGCAATACCAATTCCTTGTTTATGCTGGTAAATATTCTGGAGAATGCGCAACTGGCTAAATCCATCAAAGACAACCTGGAAGAAAGGCTGCCCAAAAATGCATCACGAAATAAAATTAAGCTACGCATTGAACAGTATATTTTTGCCGAGATTGAAAGCTACCGGAAAAAACAAAAACACAAATCAACCAAAGAACTGCTGCGTTTTTCACCCTTTGAGGGAAGTCCGCTGCACTTGTTCCTGCTCAACGAACTGGTAGCACTCGACAAACTGGATGTATTGCAACTTCCCGACGATTTTAAATACCGAAACGAACCCTTTTTTACTTATTACCAAAAGCAATTGGTTAAGGAGATTAATAAATTCAGGGTGAATAAAAATTTTAGGGATGAAGCCTTGCTGCGCCTGAAAATTGCCAAAGATACCGCCAGTGAATTGCTGGCCGGCGAATGGGGATCGATGGCCCGCATCATCGCCTCCGATGGTTCGTTCCTGTTTAACATTCAATTAAACAATTTCTTCTCGTACCAGGATTTGGAAAAATTCACCAAAAAGCTGGCCGAGGCTCGTGGTATTGCTGTAATTCCTTATCAAACCGGTTTTCTGCGTTTTTCCATGGGCGATTACCTCGATGGAACGGCCAAAGGCTACGATATTTTCCGTAAAGAATTTAAGAACGCCCTCGAAATTGTGCTCAAATACTGGGAAGCATTTGCCACCCGTAAAAACGATCCGGCAAATGCCGAACTAAGCTCCGACGAAATTCTGGATGAATTGTTTGCGGCAAAATCCGATCGTCAGTTTGTGCGTCAGGTGCTCGACGATTTTTACCTGATACGCGATTTGAAAAAAGTGCAAAATCAGGTACTCCGCATAAACAATTCATGGACATTGTATCATGCGGCACCGGGCATGAGCGGGGTTAGCATCAATACCATCGACAATTCGCAAAATTCCGTGTTTGAATTTTCAGAAAACATGGGTCAATGCAGCAATTTAACGCAGTTTATCCGCAGCATTGCCTTTACTTCGGTTTATGAAAACCTGTTGCCTCAGGTTTACAAAAAAATACCGATGATAAAACACCTCGATCAGGACGAAGTGCTGGCACGCTTTGGGAAATCGGCCTTGTTAAAATACATTACCAACAAACTGGAATACCAGCCCAACGATTTTGTGCTCGACGCTCCTGAACACGATGTGATAATGGCCGAAATATTACTCGAAATGGAAGCCATACTCTTCTCTCCCACCAAAACTAAAATTCTGGCGGTAAACAGTACCGGCAAACATTCCGATGATATTGCCCGGCTCGAAGGCGTGAACAGCATTCTGCGTAAGCACATTCGCGAACTGATGCTTCATTTTAATCTGCCCTTTGAGAACCTGCCGGTGGAACCCTCACTTATTGAACTGGTACTAAAAGGAATTGCCAAGTTTGAGTTTGTAGTGGGGAAAAAAGCCCGGGATATTAATGCAGCGTTCTTCCTGAAACGAATGGCTGCTGAGATTTACGATGGCTTTGATGCCGATAACAATAAGCTGGGGCAAAAGCTATTTGGATACATTGAGAAAAGCATCAACCAAAAAATATTGGATCCGGAAATCAGTGGAACTGAAAAAATTAGCCGTTTGTATTTGCTAAGCCGAAACAAATTCTATAAAAGCCGGGTGCTGGAACTGGTGAGCCGCTTTAATCAACAAGTAAAAGCACTCGACAACTTTGAAGCCGAAGCAATTATTGGCGATTTTCTGTACAAGTCCTTACCTGCTGAGATAGAGCAAATATGGCAGCAGGTGCTGGAACTGGGAAAACAAAACATTGAAACGGAAATACTGCACAGCGAAATCCGGCTGTTTACCTTGTACCTGATTAACCTGATGAACCAGACCAAAAGTAACGAGCACTACGATCGTTATACCCATTCGGTTATCCGGCTTACCGAAGCCGAGTTTGCCCGGCAAAATTCGGCCATCAACGAAATGGTACAACATGGAATTACCATTTATAAAGATTTTGACATCAGCAAACATCCGCTAAGTCAATACGAAAAAGGCCGTTTAAGCTGGATTGCCCGACTGATGAGCGACTGTGGCGTTGTGGGTGCTGAGACCAATGTACAGACACATACCCGGATTGCTACCGATGCCAAAAAACGGGAATATGCTTTTCATCGCATCGACCGGGTAGAAAACGGAAAGGAAAATGCGCAGAAAGAAAAAACCCAGGCTCAAAGCGAAGAAAGTCCGAATGAATACATCAAAATTCTGGATACCCGGCCGCTGGGTTCGTTTTTTATGAACCGACTCGAAAAATTCGTGCAAAATATGGACATGGGCGATTACCGCTGTAAGATTTTTAACGGTGGTTTAATCAACGAACTTTTTGTGTATCATAAAAGTTATATGAAGTACATGGCCGATAATTTCCGCTTACTCGATGTGCAGGATGCCAGTCTGGAAGAGGTGCAGCGGTTTGTCCCCGACACCATCTGCTTCTATGGCGCACCAACAAAGGTAATCTCGTTCCCTAAAGTGGGCTATTTCGATATTAAAGGTCCCAATGGAAACATTAAAACCATTGTAACCCCGCTCACCCAGCAGGGCGATTACTATGGGAATATCAAAAAACCGCGTCTGACCATCATGAACGAAAAGGTGAAAGAAATGGGTGGTATTCCGGTACACGGTTCTATGTTTGCCGTTGAAGAAGAAGACGGAGCTTTGTTTGTGGTTCAGATTTCGGGCGATAGCGGCGTGGGTAAATCTGAAATGCTTGCCGCGATGATGCTGAAATGGATGAAGAAAAATCTTACGGGAGTCCGCTCGCTGAAAAGTATTGCCGGCGATATGTTCCATGTGTTCCCCGACGAAAACGGAAACCTGTATGGTATTGGAACCGAAGTGGGCGATTTTAGTCGCGTCACCGATTTTGACCCCGATTACATAAAATATTACTATTCGCTGTTCGAAAGTGCTGCCGACTCCAATGTGGAAGACTTAAACTCACGCAGCACCATCAGCGGTTTGTGCGATGTAAGCATGCCCTTTAAAATTGACATTATGCTTACCGCCAGCAACTTTGCCCGCGACGAAGCCGGAATTATCCGCTACCAGAATCCGGAAAACTTTATTCTTTACCGCGATTCGCACGGTGAGCGGAAAGAAAAAGCCACCAGTGGCGACAATCCAAATTTCCAGCGCACCTTGTTGCGCTACAGCAGCGACAAAAATGTGGTTGATGTGCTCGATTCACACGGAAGCTACATCGACGATGTGCTCGATTGGGAACTGGAACCGTTTACCGGAAAATTCTACCTGTGCTCGTCGTATAAAATGATTGATAAAATTGATGTGGACGGCATGGTTAATAAGATTTTCAAAGGAAAAGTCTTTAATCAGAACGGAAACGAATATACCATTACCGGGGTGAATTTCGACATCATTAAAAACCGCTTTATTGCCACGGCTGCCGGAAACGATGAAGAAATACAGCTAAGGATTGACCGGGGTTTATTTAATCAGTTTTTCGATGCTCTGGCAAGCACTCCGGGAGGACAACCATTTATTGATGAACAGGGCGAGCTCGAAGGGAAAAAGAACCTGGTTGAAGTGCTAAAAACCGGCGATGGCAAAAAAATTCAGCTGGGAATTCTATCGACCGATATCGGACGAAAAGGAAAAGAAATTACCGGTCCGCAGATTGCTGCCGAAGATATGCGGCGATTGATTCGTGAGGTTCGGATTTCGCGTCCCGAAATAAACGAAAATAAAAACCGGGTAAAGCAAATCATCCACCAAAAGTACGAGCACATTTTTAACGGAAGCAAAGGAAACTCTGAGATTTACCGTTACAATTTCTGGTTGTGGCAAATGGAACAAATGCGCAAAGCTAAATTTGTGCGCATCGACAATCCAAAAAAAGAAGTGGATTTATCGCGACTCAAAGGTTTTAAACCGGTGCAAAAGGAAAAGGAATTCAGTCCGTTGCTGGTAACGCCCAATCTGAATATTGAACTGAGCAGTTTTAGCGAAACCTATCTGCAACTGATGAATTTACCCAATATTGCGGAGTTTGCGCTTGAATTTGCCCGGGTTTCCAACACTTTGTATCTGGCCGAAGGGTACAACCAGGAAACCGTGGTAAATAACCTGGTGATACAACTGCTTTTGCTGAATGGTTACATTTTGCCTGAAGATTTAACCCGTGGAAGCATTGTGGAAAAAGTGAACCGCGAAACCATTGCCGCAGCAAAATATGCTGCCATGCAAATAATTGAAAAATCGAAAAACGAAACCAAAAACAAAGGAAAATAAGGATTTATTGAAGCCGCGAATTCGCGAATTGTAGATAAAGAAACACTACTAATTCGTGTATTCGCAGCTAATACAAGCTAAGAACCGCTCCATCAAAATTGTTGCCGCTAATTCGCCAATTGAAAACGAATTAGAAAACTAATCCATGTGAAAAAAGGTAAAAACTGGTGTGCATGGTTTGTTTAGCAGCCAGTGTTTCGCATTTTGAATTCGAGCGTATAGAAAAAATTAATTCGCGCATTCGCGGTTAATATAAGCTAAACACCGCTCCATTAAAATAGTTGCCACAAATTCGCCAATTGAAAACGAATAAGAAGACTAATCCATGTGGAAAAGGTTAATTATTGGCCTACCTGAGCTTTAGCAGTCAAAGTTTCGTCTATTGAATTCGAGCGTATAGAAATAATAATTCGCGCATTCGCGGCATATAAATATTGCAGCTATTTAGCTTTCTTCTTCTTTTTTTCGACACTCCAGCCAAACTTTCCGATGGGTTTTCCCAGAGTAAAGTAATGTCCGTGCGAATAAGCTATGGGTCCTGCTTTAGAAAGGTTAAAAGCTCCGGTTTCTTCGTCGAGGTATTTATCGTCGGCATGAACGGCCAGCACTTCGGCTAAAAACATATCGTGGGTTCCCAATTCTTTTATTTCGGTCACCCGGCATTCAATATTAATGGGCGATTCTTCAATCATGGGACACTTTACCAGGGTGGCAGGTATTGGCGTGAGCTTCATCTCAGTGAACTTATTGTACTTCTTTCCCGAACGCACCCCACACCAGTCGGTAGCTTTTGCCAGGGCCTCGGTGGTTAAATTGATGACAAACTCGCCACTTTCTTTTATGGTTTGGTACGAATGCCTGTTTTTACGAACCGAAATATAACACATGGGCGGATCGGAACAAATAGTACCTGTCCAGGCAATGGTAATAATGTTATAATCTTCAGGCTTACTTCCACAGCTTACCATAACAGCAGGCAAGGGATAAATCATGGTTCCGGGTTTCCAGGTGGTTTTGGGCATTTGTTTTTGTTTTGAATTTGGGCAAACATCAATAGTTAATGCTAAATATTACCGTATTGTTTTCTATTTTTGCATGATTTGCCAAAATTAATTAAATATATTACAACCAATGATAACCACAATAAAAACATCCTTTGCACAAAACAAAAGCGCGTATCTTCTTTGGGGAATAATTTTGCTCTTCTTTATAATCTATGGAGTTCAAGCTTTTCTGAATCACTATTTTTTTAGAACCAATGCCCTTGACTATGGATTTCATTTGCAATCGATGTATCGGTTTATGCATTTTAAATCGGGCCCATTAACTGTTTTTGGAAAAGTCTTAGAATCCTATTTTCAGATACATCCCAGTTTTACTCTATTGTTTCTAACTCCAATAAATTGGTTGCTAAAACCTCTTTTTGGCTCTTATACTTTATTGTTGGTGCAAAATATTTTTTTGATTCTAGGTGGCTATTATACTTACAAAGTAATTCTGTTAAAATCGAATAACTATTCATTAAGTTTTCTTAGTTTAATCCATTATTTTGTTCTATGGGGACATTTCAGTGCCATTGCATTTGAGTATATCGATGCTACCATTGCATCGACTCTGGTGCCGGTGTTTTTCTATTACTTTTTTAAAGAAAAATATTGGGCTTCAATACTTGTACTTTTCTTTATTATTTCATCACGTGAAAATATGCCACTTTGGTTTGTGTTTATTGGTATGTTCCTGGGCTTTGATAATGTATTAAATAAAAAATCATTGAAATGGCCGCTTCGAATAAGTATAATTTCACTATTGTATCTTATTCTTATATTCACCGTTTTAATTCCGGGATTTCAACAAGAAGGTTATAGCTATAACCGTTTTCAATACAGCAGTTTAGGAGCAAATATTCCGGAAGCTCTTTTGTTTGTACTTAAACACCCGATTGAAGCAATAAAATTACTGTTTGTTAATCATTTAGAGAATCCGGTATATAACAATGTTAAAGCTGAGTTTTGGTATGTTTTTTTATTATCAGGGGGTGTAATTCTAATTAAAAAACCCCATTATTTGCTCTTGTTCGTTCCAATTATAGCCCAGAAAATGTTCTCAAATGATTATCAAATGTGGGGAATCAATATATTTTACTCCATCGAAGTGGTTTCAATACTTTCAATTGTTGCTTTTTTAATACTTAAAGATATCCGCAAAAGCAAAGTACGGTTCTTTGCTGGATCGATGCTTTGTTTGGTTACGTTTTCAGTAACAGTTATTAAAATGAATGCCAGAGAATCAAAGTGGTATAACAAGGGTAAAGAAAAAATCTATGATAAAAATTTTTATAGTTCACAACATGATATAAAATCAATTCAACTGGTTCTGGATCAAATTCCTAAAAATGCAAAAGTATGTGCAAGTGAGAAGTTAGTAGCTCACTTGGCGTTTCGTGATCACATTTATTATTTTCCAAACATCAGAGATGCTGAATACCTAATCCTTTTATTTAATAGTACTACCTACCCTCTAAATAAAGTTGAATTCGATACTAAGGTTTCAGAACTAATTAATTCCTCCGAATGGGAAACTATGAACAAGACAAAAGACTTATTGCTGATGAAAAGAGTTGAAAAAAAAAGTTATTGATTATTCGCTAGTTTCTTCCATAACAATGTAATGGGGGCGTCCTTTTGCTTCATCGAAAAGTAAACCTATGTAATCGCCAATTATACCCAACACAAAAAACAGGATGCTGAACATTATACTTAATAATACTACAATTGTGGTATATCCTGAAAAAGGATGGCCTAAAAATCGCATAACTATTGAATAAAGCCCAACAACTATACTAAAAAATGCAAAAACCAATCCGGTATAGATTCCTATTCTTAAAGGAGCTTTTGATAAAACAGAAATAGCAGAAAACGAAAAGACTAATAATTGCATAAACGAGTACTTGCTTTCGCCGGCAATCCTTTTGGGAGCAACAAATTCAAGATTAGTTTTATTAAAACCAATAATTTGGATAAGCCCGCGTAAAAAACGGGTACGCTCTCTGTAGTTTGTTTTGAGCACTTGAGCAACCCGATTTGATATGAGAAAAAAATCAGAAGCATTGGGCTCTATCTTAATTTTCGAAATCTTATTTAGCAAGCCATAAAAAAGCTTCGACATCAGGTTTTTTTGAACTCCCCCGTCTTTTCTCGATTTACGAATCATGGTAATAATATCAGCCCCACTCTTGTGGGTTTCATACATCTGTTTTAAACAGCTTGGCGGGTGCTGCAAATCGCTATCCATAAAAATAATGGCTTCAGCATTTGAATAATCAAGTCCCGCCAACATAGCAGCTTCATGCCCAAAATTTCGCGAGAAATTAATTACTTTTACATGGCTGTTTTCCCGGGCAAAAGATTTAAGTATCGAATAACTTTTATCGTGGCTGCCATCGTTAACAAAAATAATCTGGTACAAAATATTTAATTGCTCCAGTTCGTTAGACAATTCCTTATAAAAAAGCGGTAAAGCCTCTTCTTCATTATACACCGAAACAACCACGTTAAGATTTATAAGTGACATAAAGTTTTTTTTCAAATTTATGCTTTTATGTTTAGTTTTCTATCTTATTCTATTTCTTTCCAATTAACCAACTGAAAGCTGTTATCTACCACATTGAATTTTTTATGTACCGGCATGCTTGTATTATCAATCATTTTGCTAACCCAATTGGTCCAGTAAATATCAATGTTTCTGTTTTTCTGATTAGGATGCATAGGTATTTCTTCATCAAATGCGATATAAGATGCATCGGCATTGCTCATTAACTTCCAATCTTCTTTAAATACACCTTCAGCATTAAAATCCTTTACCATCAATAAGGGGTTTAAGCGCCAATACATTCGTTCATCAATACCGAAAGTCGTAATGGTATCGGGCTGGACCGGAGATTCAAAATCGAGCAAACCATCGTATTCGTACCACGAAGGGCCATGATCGGAAACCAGAATGATTCTGGTATTGTTGTAAACCTCGTTTTGTTTCATCCAATGAATCCATTTACTTACTTGAAGAAGATACCAACGGTTATTCTCGAATGGCGTAACATCGGGAATAAGCTTCCCATTGTCGTTTACCACATTATAAGGAATATGGGCCGCTGCATTATGAATATAAATAAGATTGGACTGCTCTGAATCACTATTCGATAGAAAGGGCAACAAACGAATAAAATTATACCAGGTAAACGAATAATTACTAATAGTTTTCTCCTTAAAAGCTTTTAACCATTGCTGATTATTGTAAATCTTTGGCTTAAAAGCCAGTGGAACCATATTAAACAAGGCATTCTCATAAAGTCGGGTGTACCAAACTTCATTATACACCCCCAAATGAATTTCATCCTGGTAAATTCGCCACGAATCTTTCCAATATGGAATAATATTATTTACCAAATTATCGTCAAACTGCGTGTAATGAATAAATTCACTTGAAGTATAATATCCTTTTGATTGGGCTTTCTCAAAAAAACTTCGAGAAGCATCATGCATTTTTTGCTTTATGGTACGCTCTTTATCGGCATTCATTTTATCGACCGAATAATCGTAACCACCGAGCATAGCAGGAATAGATGCATGTGTATAATTGGCCATCGAAACCGTATTCGGGTACCAGGTAAAACCTTCGAAAAGTTCTTTTAATTCCGGATGTTCATCCATAATGGGCTTTATAAACCAACCCTGAAAACCATCGGCTACAAAAAACACTATGTTGGGTTTGGTTTTAGAAAAAGGAATGGGTTTCAGCTCATTTACCGAAGCTTGCTCATTCTCATTACCCACTTTAAAAAACTGATGGGTTTTATATCCGGCATAAGCACTCTGCAAAAATACCATCACATTCAAAACAATTACAATACCCAACAGTGTTTTAAGCAATTGTTTCCGGTAAGCCCAAATAATAGCAAGCATTAGCCCGGAAATAAGCAACGACTCAATTGCATAGCGAAACAAAGGTGCACTAAGGTTTTCTTGTTCTGAGAATCGTGAAACCTGCAACGATCCCAGGTTTAATGGCAGTATTATACTATTTACAAAACTTAAGGACATTAAAAACAGCGCCAGCATTCCCGCTATCCGTTTTGCTTTTTGGGGAAGAACAAAAAATAATAAAACGGGAATTAAAAAGCTCATTACAAACAGAGGTAGATTATTCCTGATTAATTTTATTACTGGAAAGTTAAATGTATCGGGTGATGAAGCATAAACCAACATGGGATTCCAAAAAAACAGGTAGGTGGCTAAAAACAGCCAGGAAAGGACAAATATAAACCCGTCCTTTTTTGAGGCTTTTAACAGGTTAAGGTTGATGTGTTTTAAATAAAAAGGTAGTGTGATTAAAATAAAAATAACTCCTGAATAAATAAAATCGGCAAGGGTGCTGTTTTCGACAGTAAGGTGAACATTAAAAAAGCTTAATAGAATGGCTTGATTACTGAATAATACAATTAAATTAAAAAGTTGAATCAGACCAACAAAAACTAATAGAAAAGTAAGAAAGGAATAAATCTTTTTATTTTTTGCATTTTCCTTTTTTATGAAGTATAAAATGCCTAAAAGCTGCAATACTATGAGTATTACGGCAGCTATAACCTGTAAGGAATAGTTTACACCGTTAAAATAGAATTTGCCCGCCAAATAGAAATACACTAGCATAAAAAGTAAGGAAAAATATACCGCTGGAGAAACGGTAAATTTGAGTAGTATTTCTTTGTTAATTTTAAAAGCTAAAACAAATATACAAGCAACAACGGTTATAATAATGCTTCCCAAAAGAGCAATTATTAAGCGCACAACAATATCATCAAAATGGTTATGAAAAGCCCAGTTTAACTGACTTAAAATGGATAAGGCAAGTAAAACAAGAAAAGCTCTTAAAAGCTTCAGTCGCAGGTTTGGGTGAAGTTCGATAGTCTTTTTAAAGGTGCTAAATTGCTTAATTCCGCTTGTTTGCTGTTTTTTAAACACTTCCGGATTGGTAATAAACAACCTGAAAAAACTGAACACGTTGTTCATGGTCCAGTATAGAACTAAACCTGAAGGAAGGTTAAACAACAAGACCAGAAAAATGGCAGCTACAACAAGCATTTGTTTTCGCTCGCCCATGTTTCCGTTTCGGGTATAAAACCAAGCGGTAATTAAATTTATCACCGTCATTAAAATGGGCAACAGGTGAATGGAGCCCAGCAAACCATCGGGTTGGCTTAAGTCGTTAATAAACAAAAACGAAACGCCTTTCAAAGCTTCTAATCCGTCCAGATACTTATATGCTGCAATAAAAAAGGGAATCTGCAAAAGCAAACTCAAAACCGGGATTAAAGCCCGCAAGGGACTGTAATTGTATTGGCGATTCAGGGTCTTTAAATAATAATAGCGCTCCTGTCCCTTATAACTCCGTTTAATTTCGTCCGTCAAAGGCTGCATTCGGCGCTTTAATGCATCGTCGCGCTTTTTGGCTTTTTCTATCAGAATAAAAACAGGCAACAAGAGTAGCGAGATGGCAAAGCTGAGTAAAATAATAGCCCAGCCATAATCCCCGGTTACTAAGTAAGCTAACTGAAAAAATAACTTAATTATATGTTCGAAAGGCATGAAAACTATTTCAAAAAAATCCATTTTAGGTAGTTAATTTTGTTTTCGTAAGGTTTGCAAAATCATTATCATTCTCAAATTATTTGAATGAATAACTGGTTGAAACATTTTTTTTCATTACTTAAGTCTCATTATATTAACACCATCAAGCTTTTTGCTAGTTTAGAATTTCCTGATACGATGTAATTTCTTCATCCATCCGGCGCCAGTTATTAAAATTATAAACGCTGTCAGTTACTTCAAACCTATATTCAATAAGATAATCATCAACTTCCCATATTCTCTTGATCCAGGTAACATAGGTTGCAAAAAGTTTTCTCATTCTGTGAGGATTTGCCTTTGTAGGATCGTTTTCATTAAAGAGAATATACCTTGCATCCATATTTGTCATTAAGCGCGTATCTGTTTTCAACCTACCAGTCGCATTAATTTCTTTAACCAGTAAAATTGGAAAAAGAGCTTCCATTTTTGACTGCTTTGCATTAATGCTGCTATTATAAGTAAAAAACAAAGAATCGTTACACCCATTAGAACACCTTGGTATATGTGGGCCGTGATCTGAAAGCAATACAATCCTGGAATTATCATAAACATTATTCCTTTTCATCCATTCAAACCAATTAATTATGGCTTCAATGGTCCATTTATTATTATCGTAGGTGTCCACATCTTCATTTAACCTGCCATTATCATCAACAATGTCCCACGGCTGATGAGCTGCATACGAATGAATATAAATGAAATTGGGTTTTTCTCCTTTGGTGTCTGAAATAAATGGCAACAATCGCAAAAAATTATACGAATAAACCCGGGCGTTATTCTCGTTGGATTCAACAGTCATATTTAGCCAGTTACCATTATTATAAATTCCCGGTTTAAAAACAAGGGGACTGCTATAAAGCAAGGCATTCTGCCAAAGTATTTTATATCCGGTTTCCTTTGAAACACCTATGTTTAATCTTGAATTCCACTTGTCCCAGTCGTCGTGCCATTTAGGTAAATAAACATCGTAAGTACTTTTATCCAACGTGGAGTAAATAATCTGGTTACCGATAAAGTTCATTCCCTGAGACTTTATTTTATTAATAAATTCAGCGCTAATTTCTGTAATCTTCTCGCCGATAGGACGAGGATCTTTATTTAAATTATCGGGTGTGTAATCATATCCTCCTAATAATCCAGCAATAGAAGGACAAGTTATACAAGATCCCGACAAAGTATTGGGATACCAGGTAAAACCATTTAGTGATTCACCTATTTCCGTATTTTCCTGAAGAATCTTTTTTAAGTAAACCCCATGCATCATATCAGCCAGTATAAAAACAGTATTCTCCTTGTCTTTTGAAAAAGATACCGCACTCGATGAATCAGGATCGGGGTTTTTTACTTCAAAAAAAGAACCCGTTTGGTACGACTCTACAATACTTTGCGCCATCAATACAATATTTATTACAAGAAGAAATATTATTATTGACTGGAATTTCTTATGCCTCAACAACCATTTAAAAAACAAGCTTAATATTATAATAACAATTGATTCAATTACATAAAATATAATTGGTTGAGCCAGCTTTTCCTGTAAAATAAACTTTCCTTCTTGTAAAGTTCCTAAATCGATAGGAAAAAAAGTACTGTTAATTAACCCAACAACCGATAAAACCAATACAACCCTTAACCAAATTTCTTTTCTGCTTTTTGGAATAAGAAGAAATATAAGCGTTAAACTTCCAAAGGATAAAAGAAACCAAGGTAGGTTTGTAACTATAATGTCAACTGCAGAAAAACCGAAAGCAGCTGCATAAGTTGAAAATGTAATGAGGGGATTCCACAGAAAAACAAAACCTGTTATATAAAAAATTGCCAATAAATAAATTATCCAAAAACTAGATCGAACGTAATTGAGTTTCGTTTTTGAATAGGAAAAAGTTCGTATTAATAAAAGTGACAATAAACCTACAAAAACAAACATGGTAAGATCGAACAACTTTTTCACTCCTAAAAAGTTTAAAAGATGAGCATCCGGAATAGAATATTCAACCAGATACAGAAATTGTATTAATAAAACTATACCAAGTATTCTTAGCTTAACCTTTAGTTTAATATTATTTCGATTGACATTTATAAAATGGGTGATGGCAAGAGGTTGAATTAAAACTAACAGGATAATCGAAATCCGGTTCAATACCAGGTTTGGTTGTTCATAATAAAACAACGAAGCCAGTTGAAAATAAAAAATAGCAAAAATGAAACCTGTTAAAACACTCGGATGAATTGTTACTTTTTGCAAGCTTTTTTTATTAAGAAGTGCCAAAATCCATAACTCCCATATAACAAAACTCCCTAGAGTTGCTAAAGCCAAACGAAGAATTATATCATCAAAATTATGCTGTATGGCCCAGTTTATCTGCAATGCAACAGCAAGTACCGCGATAAAAGTAAAAATCAAAAAGGTTTTTTTCTTTGCTGCTACTATTTGATTTTTAAGTATGTTAAGTTTTTCGTTGGGTATGGATCTCGCAAAATTAATTGAAAAGAAAACCAAACTAACAAAAAACCAACTACCCAAAACAGCTAAGGTTAATCGTAAAATTATATCATCAAAATTAAACTGAAGAGCCCAGTTTATCTGGCTGAAAATAGCTGTAATCAAAAGAATTCCAAAAAATACACGAAATGCTTTTGTCCATTTGGTGTGTAGAAACTTCTTTATCGATGCAATCCAGCTAACTTTTTGCTGATAAACAACAATTATAAAACCTAAAACGAAAGTTAGTAGTGCGCTGGCAAGCGATGCCAGTATCAATCGCTGGGTAATGCTGTTAAAATTAAAGTGTAATGCCCAATTTATCTGCGATAAGATGGCTAAAACCCAAATGGTAAAGAAAAATTTACGGAATACTGCCCAGTAGAAATAAAACGTCTGTTTAGTTATAAATACCTGTGATGCATTCCTTAGTTGATGAATTAATATTAAAAAGCCCAAAAAACCTGTAAGCAAAAAACCTCCGAGAATTGCACCGAGAATTCGAACAAAAATATCCTCAAAGCTGTGTTGAAAAGCCCAGTTCAATTGTCCCAAAATTAAAAGTACCGTAAGAAAATAAAAGGTGGATTTTAATTTCGGCAATAAAACCTGAAGCGAATCTTTAACATTGTACTTTGCCCCTATATTTTCTGATCGTTTAAATCTTTTAAACACTTCCGGATTGGTAATAAACAACCTGAAAAAACTGAACACGTTGTTCATGGTCCAGTATAGAACTAAACCTGAAGGAAGGTTAAACAACAAGACCAGAAAAATAGCTGCTACAACAAGCATTTGTTTTCGCTCGCCCGTGTTTCCGTTTCGGGTATAAAACCAGGCGGTAATTAAATTTATCACCGTCATTAAAATTGGCAACAGGTGAATGGAGCCCAGCAAACCATCGGGTTGGCTTAAATCGTTAATAAACAAAAACGAAACGCCTTGCAAAGCTTCTAATCCGTCCAGATACTTGTAAGCAGCAATAAAAAAGGGAATCTGCAAGAGCAGACTCAAAACCGGGATTAAAGCCCGCAAGGGACTGTAATTGTATTGGCGGTTCAGGGTCTTTAAATAATAATAGCGCTCCTGTCCCTTGTAACACCGTTTAATTTCTTCAACAAAAGGCTGCATTCGGCGCTTTACGGCATCGTCGCGCTTTTTGGCTTTTTCTATCAGAATAAAAACGGGCAACAAGAGTAGCGAGATAGCAAAGCTGAGCAAAACAATACCCCAGCCATAATCTCCGGTAACTAAGTAAGCTAACTGAAAAAATAACTTAATTATATATTCGAAAGGCATGAAAACTATTTCAAAAAATCGCATGCAACTTATTTTTAGTTCTTTTTATCCACAAAAACGGTGTCCCAGGTTGTTTTATCGGTAACATCGTCTCCGGTTTGTAACCTAATTCCAAAATGAATGGGCACCTTTATTTCATCTAAAGTATTTTTATCGCCATGGTCAGTGCTCCAATATATCAGTTCACGGGGATTTTTCGTCGTAAGTGGTGACTCAATTACATCGAACGATTTTCCAAATACGGCTCTTGTGCTTATGGAAAAAACATCGGCATTTGACATGAGTTGTTCCGATGTCTTTAACCTTCTTGCTTCATTGTTTTCTTTAATCATTAATACCGGATGTATGGCTTTTTCGTCCCAGGAATCCTTGGAATTATAATGAACCCCATGATCAGATACAATAATCAATGTTGTATTGTCATAAACATCTAAACTCTTCATTTTTTCAAAAATGAATGATAATTTCGAGAAAATATATTTGGCTGAATTCTTTCCTTCTTCTTTGGAGTATCCACTATATTTCCGGTTGCTTATTTCCAGAACCGGCGGTCCAAAGTGTTCATTTACATGATATCTTCGGTTCATGGTTTTTGTCCAAAGTATTTTTATGGTGGATTGTTCTGAATTGTTGTTGATAAGTGAACCGATAGACGACCAGTAGCTATCGCTTACCCGGTAACGCCACTTAACTTCAACTATTCTTTGTTCTGTAGCTTTTTCTGAAGTTTTACCTGCTGCTTTAGTATGTTTGTCATAAATTGCTTTTTTTATAACATAAGGCGCTATTTTAAAAAACGTTAATCGCATTAACAGTATATTATCCAACTTTATATGAGGAATATTTGAAAAAGCATCTTTGGCTTCTGGCGTGGCATAATCATTCACAAAGTTTGTCCGGTATGTAAACAAATCGTTTCGATGAACGATATGTTGTTTATATTTCTCATAAACAGCACTGTCAAATGACGAAATCTCATTTAAGAAATAGGGGATTTTATGGTAAATGGTAGAATAACCTGCATCGGCAAAAGTTTTTTGATGCATTAAAAGGGTGTTTTGTATTTTATCTCTAAAATTATGCTCCTCGTCTTCGTTTAGTTGGTTGATGGTTTTCTGATGTCCGCCAATTAAGCCCGATACACTTGGAAATGTAAAGCTACCGCATGAAATGGTATTTTTATACCAGGTAAAACCATCGAATAATTCATAATATTCCGGTTGTTCTTGCAACATTTCATCAAAAACAAATCCTGATAGACCATCGATAACAAAAATCAATATATTTTGTCCGCTTTTCGATAAAGCAAACTGGTTTTCAAGCCTTTCTCTTGCTTCATCCGGATTGGGTAGTTCCTGATAATAATTAACCTTCTCGTAAGCAAGTTGTTCTTTAACTCCTTTTAGTACCGAAATACTTTCAACAAACAAAACGGATAGAATTAGGATCAAAAAAACGTAACGAAACCTTCGGTAAAAAGCATGAACACTATAAATAATGACCAATATTAAGCTTAAGTCGGTAATAACAACCAAAAGATCAACGTGCAATAAATAGTCGTTAACCAAGCGGTAACCACGCATAATTCCCAAATTCTTCTGGTACATAAAACCAAATACAATTACCATCAACAAGAGAATCTTTAAACCTTTGCTGAGACTTTCACGCCATCTTTTTAATAACCCAAATAGAAGAGTAAAAATAAGCAACAATAAACTACCAATAATTAGCTGATAAACCAACAAGTGTGAAACTAATCCATTAAAATCGTCGGGTGAAGACAGGTAAATAAGCAAAGGAGCAAGTACCACAACCAGTAATATCAACAAAACAGGTTCTACCAGGTAAACCAAAAAACTGTTTTGAACTTTTAAATCAAGGTCATTTCGTTGACTAATAATCCTTCCTTCAAAAATATATTTATAAAAGGCCAGGCTTACAAAATGAGATGTCAGAATAAAAATCAAAAATAGTTTTAGGTATAAATAATTTAGCGTCCAACTATGTATAAACCATATTAGAATGGTTATTATTTCAACCATCCAAAAAACAACCGTAATTCGTTTAAACCATTTCCGATTGGGTTTACTCTTTTTAGAGAAAGAATAAATAATATTTACAAAAAACAATAAAGCTATTATTATTTGCAAAATATGAGTTGCAAATGGACTGATAGCATCCTTTTGTACCAAAAATGTTAAGAATAAATAAGCAACCGATACCATTACCATGGTTCGAAACATGATATCGTGCTGCTTTATGAAAACCTGAATTACTGAATAGAATTCCTGGCGCCGGGGATGACTAAAATCGATATTTCTGAAAATCTCTTTATTGGTTACAAACAATCTTAAAAAACTGAATACATTGTTCATAGTCCAGTATAAAACTAACCCTGAAGGAAGGTTAAACAACAAGACCAGAAAAATAGCTGCTACAACCAGCATTTGTTTTCGCTCACCCGTGTTTCCGTTTCGGGTATAAAACCAGGCGGTAATTAAATTAATCACCGTCATTAAAATGGGCAACAGGTGAATGGAGCCCAGCAAACCATCGGGTTGGCTTAAGTCGTTAATAAACAAAAACGAAACGCCTTTCAAAGCTTCTAATCCGTCCAGATACTTATATGCTGCAACAAAAAAAGGTATTTGCAAAAGCAAACTCAAAACCGGGATTAAAGCCCGTAAGGGACTGTAATTGTATTGGCGGTTCAGGGTCTTTAAATAATAATAGCGCTCCTGTCCTTTATAACAACGTTTAATTTCGTCGACCAAAGGCTGCATTCGGCGCTTTACGGCATCGTCGCGCTTTTTGGCTTTTTCTATCAGAATAAAAACAGGCAACAAGAGCAGCGAGATGGCAAAGCTGAGCAAAACAATCGATAAACCGTAATTTCCTGTAAGATGGTAACCTACTGAAAACAATTGTTCAATAATATATAAAAACGGGGCAATAATCAACTCGAAAAAACTCATGCTTTGCTATTTTAAAGCGGATGTCTTCATTGATTTGTCAATGTTTTCTACTATAGAAAGAATCTGGTTAGCTGCCGTTTCACAGGCATTTCCGAAATTAAAAACCGATTCATTTTTCAAGGCTTCCAAATCAGCCACAGGAGGATTTTGTAATAGTTCGTTAACCAACTGGCTGATATTTTCCACATCGCTTTCATTAAATATATTACCCAGTCGATTCCTTTCACGCATCTCCCACATGGAATAATTCAATTCACTTCCTTCAAATCCTTCTATGGAATCAAAATCGGTTTTCAGTAACAATACGGGTTTTGAAAACAAAAAAGCAAAATCCCAAAATACACCGGAAAGATCGCCAATCATTAAATCGGCTTTTGCCATACTTTCCGTTCCCAACTGATTCCGGTCGATATGTAGTCGGGACTCTTCTTTAAACCGTTCTTCAATTTCGCCAATAAGTTTTGGAAAGCTTACATATGTTTGTGGATGCGGACGTAAAATCACATCATAGTCGCTGTTTTTCAGAAGATTCTCGAAAAAACGAACTCCAAAACGATTTAAAATAGAATAGTCTTTCCAGGTGGGAGCTACCAGAACCACAGGTTTTTTCTTTTCAGGAAGATTTAGATTTATAATTTCGTCCAACATGACATCGTAATAGGTTAACCCGGTTTCAAGCAATAACTTTTTGGGGGTTCCACGTCTGGCTTCAAGTTGCCTGATGCCCTCAATCTGGTGAGGCCCGGAACAAAACACCGAATCGAAATAATCAAAAGCAAACTTTCGATAAGTAAACACATCGATGGGTGCATGCACAATATGCGCATAATGCTGAACATGTTTCGACCGGCGTATCATCATCACATCCAATTGGGGCGTTGTCATTCCAACAAATTTGGCTTTTAGTTTATTTAAATACACCGAAGTCATGGTTAAGTTACCCAGATATTTTCTTCCTAACAAATCGGATTGATAATCCAGTCCCGGATCGTTTTTATCGGAAGTAAGGTAAGCGCACGGAATATTTTTCTTTTCGAGGGCTTGAATAATGGGCAAAAAAACGGGCCAGTATTGTTTCCCCTCCGAATAAAAAATAATATCGATGTGTTCAAATTCGCTGCGGTTTACAAATCCTTTCCCAAGAATCAGGTTTTTTATTTTATAAAAAAATCCCCGCAAAGCAAAAGCCAACGTAGCTATCAATGCGATAATAATGTACAACAATGCACTGGTTGAAGCCGGGTCGATGTAAAGTGTCATTTATTTTAATTTTATCAATTAATTTAACTTTTGAAAATCTGGTTTATTTATTTGCTCTATCTAAAAATTCACGAATAGTTTCCTGAGTCACTACCCTGGGATTATTATTTAATCGCGAATAGTTCACGTTATTCTCAATAATATCATATTCCAACTCCGGAATTAAACTTTTTAAATTTATATTAATTCCCAATGAATCGAAAAATTGTACAAAAGCCTCTTCCATCGTTTTCAAATTGATATTCAAGTGGTTTAAAATTTTACTGATACGTGATTTAACGTGAGCAGCTCCCCTTCTATCGCTACAATCGGAATCATTTAAGTGGTAATTATACTGAAGAAAAAAAGGTAAACTTAAAGCCACCGCGTGTCCGTGAGGAATTCCATAATAACTGGTAAAAGCGTACGACAAGGCATGCGGAGCCGTTGTTCGGGTAATGTTTATGGCTTTGCCTGCCAAATAAGCTCCTTCCTGCATTTCGGCTTTCGCCGATGCATCATTCTTCGACACTGCAAGTGGCAAATTTTTCCAGACCATGTCAAGGGCCTGAAACGCATAGTTTTCCGATTCTTCTGTAGCATTCACGCTCCAAATTGATTCAACAGCCTGACAAAAAGCATCGAGCCCGCTACAGGCTGTCAAATACTTATTGGCATCGGGTAATAATTCAGGCCTTAAAAAAACATAATCGGGTAGCAAAACCGGATGATCGACCGAGTATTTGGTTTTACCCAAATAAAGAACAGCAAAACGTGTAGCCTCAGCTCCGGTTCCGGCCGTAGTTGGAATGGCAAGCACAGGGGTTTTCACAGTTTTAATGGATGAATCTCCACTGATTAAATCATTAAAATTGCTTTGCTGATGCGAAAATACACTGATTAGTTTGGCCATATCCAAAACACTGCCTCCGCCAATGGCAACAATTAGTTTATAATCGTTCTTACGGAAACACTCAACTCCGGCCTGTAAATCGTTTAATTGTGGATTCACTTCAAAATCGTGAAACACACCATACGCCTCGCTACCCAATAATTTTTGAATGAAATTTTTGGCTCCGGAACTTTCGTAAGAGTTTTTCCCATGTACCAAAAATATTTTATCAACCGGTACATTAGCAATTAAGTGCGTTAAATCATTATATTGATGATAACGAAATACGGCCTGCTCCATTACTCCTCCAGGTTTTTCATAAAATCTTTTTTATTGTCGATGGGCTTTATAGTTGGGCGTCCCAAATTGTCACGTGAACCCATACGTACTTTAACTTCTATTAAAGCCGGACAGGATTCGGCATGAAGTGATTCGAGGGCCTCATCTAAATCGTTCGAAGTACTTACCGAAAGAGCCGTTTTATAATTACATGCCAAAGCCAGTGCAGGAATATCCAAATCGAAACCTACTGTTGGTTGACCACCCACCGACTCGTGTGCTCCATTATTTATAATTATATGAATATAGTTTTGGGGTGCCATTTTCCCGTTTATGGCTAATGAACCCATATGCATAAGTAAAGCTCCATCACCATCGATGCAAATAACTTTTTTATTGGGTTTGCTTAAGGCTATTCCTAAGGCAATTTGATTGGCATGCCCCATGCATCCTACCGTCAAAAAATCTGAAAAATGGGCTTGGTTAAATTCCTCGCGATATTCAAACAATTCACGCGATGTTTTTCCGGTTGTTGATACAAGTACTTCGCTTCCATCCAACTTGTTAACAATTTGTTTAATAGCATCTTCACGACTTAATTCAAAATGAATCTCCCGTGAGCTTTTTATTTTATATTTTTCAAAAACTCCTTTTCTTACAACCAAAGCAAAAGGCTGATTAGTAGCACTTATTTTGGATAAAGCATTTTGAACCTGCACTTTTGCTTCTTTTTCATCATCACTCAGTACTAAATAGGGTATCTGCATGGCCTTAAGCAAATCAAGAGTTACTTCGCCCTGGGTAATATGCTGAGGCTCATCTTTTATTCCAGGCTCTCCACGCCAGCCAACCATCAACAAAACCGGGATATTATACACCTGCTTATCGGTTAACGATAAAAGTGGATTAACCGCATTGCCGATACCTGAATTTTGCATATAAACCAGCGGAATATTACCAGTAGCCATGTGGTAGCCTGCTGCCAATGCTATGGCATTTCCCTCGTTGGCTGTTATCACATGTTTTTGTGCAGGCGCAACATCGGTAATATAAGCACAAATATCTTTCAACAAGGAATCTGGGACACCACAAAAAAAATCAACCCGATTATCGAGAAGCCACTTATAAAAATTTTCAGGACGAATCATTATTTTGTTCCGGGTATTAAATTTAGAATTTCTTTTATCGACATACATTTATCGTCCGCTTCGAGCGAACGCTCGTGGGTGAGTATTGATTTGGCCACATCGACCATGGCAGGATATGCACTGCGTAATAAATGATTGGCATAAATAACAATAGATACACCGGCTTCCATCAATTGTTTTTCGAACAAATGATTATAGCTCGATGGCACGGCTACAAGGGGAACACGCTTCTCAAATTGTGCATACCGACTACAAAACTCAATAATTTCCTGTCCGTCTTTTTCCTTGCTATGAATCATAATTCCATCGGCTCCGGCTTTAATGTAAGCATCTGCACGTTTTATGGCATCATCAATTCCCTGTTTGAGAATCAGGCTTTCGATGCGGGCAATAATCATAAAGCTTTTGGTTACCTGGGCTTTCTTTCCCATACTGATTTTATAACAAAAATCTTCGATAGTCGCCTGTGTTTGCGAAACTTCAGTTCCAAACAAGGAATTCTTTTTTAGTCCGGTTTTATCTTCGATAATAATTGCTGAAACACCCAGACGTTCCAAAGTTTTTACCGTAAAAACAAAATGTTCGGGAATTCCACCGGTATCACCATCATAAATAATGGGTTTGGTGGTAACTTCCAAAATATCGTTTAGTGCATGCAGGCGTGAAGTTACATCAACAGCCTCAATATCAGGTTTTCCCTTTGCAGTTGAATCCGTTAAACTACTTAACCACATGGCATCGAATTCTTTGGTACGGCCATTCTGATTTATCGAAATATTTTCGACAATCAAGCCGGTTAGTCCATTATGAGCTTCTAAAACCCGCACAATGGGCTTCGATTCAATAAGTCGGCGCAGTCGTTCCATCCGAATTTCGGGAGTTGTACCAATCTCTTTCAGGCTTTGGTTCAATTGTGTTGATGAGATTCCCTGTGTATAGGGAACTTCATGCAAAACTCCGCCCCATTCTTTTAAGGTGTCAATTACTTTTTGACGGGTTTGTTGTTGTACCCCTTTTTGCCAATCATCGCCGTGAACCACATAATCAGGTTTTATATTACGTAAATTGGGGGCATAATCGAGTTCGTGCTGGGGAACAACTTCAGAAACTCCTTTAATATTCTCGATTATAATCTTCCGCTGCTCATATTTTAAAGTAGGCAGGCGCTTGTAACTGGCAATGGCTTTATCGGTTAATAAACCCACAATTACATAGCCCAGCTTTTGTGCTTCTTTAATAATATTTAAATGCCCGGGATGAATCATGTCGGCACTCATCCCCACATATACTTTTTTTGTCATAAAATTAAGTTTTGAACAAAACTAAAAAATAATATTGGAAAAAACTGTTGCAAGTATAATACGATAACTGCCTCAATTTATTATAACTGGTGACCGACAAAAATCGGATAGTATTCAAATTAATCGAAATGTGGTATTTCTCGCTTTTCCATCACCACCTTCCCATCCACCAAAACTGATTCAATGCAACTTGAGTTCATGGAATAAACTATGGCCGAGTAATAATCGTAGATGGGTTGCATAAAGGTATTGTTGGTGTTAATAATTAAAAGGTCGGCTCGCTTACCCATTTCCAGCGAACCAATTATATGAGCCAATCCCAGCGCTTTGGCTCCGTTCAGGGTTGCCATTTTTAATGCTTCGCGGGCGGGTAAAAGTGTCGGATCGTGATTTACGCCTTTTTGTAGCAAAGCTGCTAGGCGCATCTCTTCAACCATGTCCAGATTGTTGTTGCTGGCGCATCCATCGGTACCAAGCGCCACATTGATTCCTTTATTTAAATAAGTACTTACCGGTGCTATGCCACTTCCCAGTTTGAGATTGCTACTGGGACAATGAACCACATGAGCTCCGTTTTCAGCAAATAATTTCTGAGCGGCTTCGTTTAACCAAACGCAATGCGCGTTAAAGTTTTTATTGGTCAGCAAGCCCAACTCATGCAAATAAGCGGGCGGAGTCATACCTTGCTGGCTGGAAACTAATTCGACTTCGTGTTGTGTTTCTGCAATATGTGTCGACAGGTTTAAGTCGTACTTTTCGGCCATCTTTTTTACTTCGAGCAGGGTTTCTTTGCTACAGGTATAAGTCGCGTGAAAAATAGCAGCCGGAGTAATTAACGGATGATTTTTCCATTTTTCAATAAATGCATAGGCTTTTTTAAATGCCTCGCTACTATCTTTATAACTATTGATGGGGAAATCAAGAATTCCCTCGTTCATTACACCACGTAAACCAAAAGCTGCGGTTTCTTCAGCAACAGCATCGGCAAAAAAGTACATGTCGGCGAAAGTTGTGGTGCCGGTTCGTACCATTTCTTCCAATCCCAAGCGGCTTGCTTTTCGTACGGTATCTTCGTGTGTGTGTTTTGCTTCGGCAGGCCAAATATGCTCCTCAAGCCATTCTTTTAAAGGCAAATCGTCGGCAATACCCCGATACATGGTCATGGGCAAATGCGTATGTGCATTTACAAATCCGGGCATAATAATTTTACCGGAACAGTCAATCAGGTTGGTTTTGCTTTCAGGCAAGCCTTTTCCCAGAGCGGTAATGGTATTCCCTTCGATGGTAAGGTATCCCTTTTCAATTACTTCAAAACCATCATTCATGGTAATGATGGTGGCGTTATACAATGTTTTCACTGTTTGTTGCAGCATGGAATTCATAGCAGTAAATTCAGATTCATAATGTTTACAAAGAAAACGAAACAAACTGAAAAGGCATAAAAAAAAGCTGCCCGGTATTTGGACAGCTTTTCTTTTAAAATTCAAGTATTTTTTTACTCTTGTTTCTTTTCGTTGCGATTGGCGTAGCGGTTGCGGAATTTATCAACACGACCGGCGGTATCAACCAGTTTCATCTTACCTGTATAGAAGGGGTGCGATGTACTTGAAATCTCAACCTTCACTAATGGATATTCTGTCCCGTCTACTTCTATCGTATCTTTTGTGTTGACAGTACTTTTAGTAAGAATGGTCTCACCGTTCGACATGTCTTTGAACACAACAAGGCGATAATTCTCAGGATGTATTCCCTTTTTCATCTTTATAATTATTTAAATTGTTTATCGTACTAAATTGGCTTGCAAAAATAGAATTAAGATTCTGAAAAACAAAATTTTTATTGCACGAATTTGAGTTAAGTTGCAAATGCCCATTTATACTGTAAATTCAGAAACAATATTTTGATTCACAACTGGTTTCTTAACTGTTTCGCTGCGATTTTTCGGCTCCCTGATTGGTAAAACGTTCAAAGGGTTTGTTTCTGTCGAAAAGGTAGCGCAGGGTAGCATGAGTTTTGGCATGGGTGGCATTATCCATTAGTTGATAGATTTTGTTTACAGTTTCGTTGTAATCGCCTACCCAGCTCATTTCGAGCTCAGTAATACCCATAGATTTGCAGGCATCGGTTAGTTTTAAAAACAAAGGCCCAATAATTCCCGATTTCTGATATTCCGGAATTACGCCGCTTACCAGCTGTCGTGCCCTTGTAATGCTACGTTTGCGATAATACAAAAGCTTCAGTTTGTTAATTAAATTAAGCTTTCCGTTTTTTAATTTTTTAAATACCTGGTTAAAATCGGGAAAAGCAATTGCCATTCCAATGGGGCGTTCCTCATCGTAAGCAAAAACAATCAACTTTTCGTTTAAAAGCGCTTTGGCATCGTTAAAAACATGCTCAAACTCTTCGTAGGTTAGTGGCGTATAATCTTCGTGAAAATCGGCCCAAACTTCGTTGTAAATCTGTACCAAATCGGCCAGGTATTTTTTGTAGTCCGAAAAACGAAAATGCACAAAGCGATAATTTGGCTTTCGCATGACAAAACGGGCGAATTTTTCTTGCCGCTCGGGAAAAGCTTGGGTTAAATCGACATGATAGCTGTTTTGATTAAAATAAGTTTGAAATCCGTAGGTTTCGAAAAGCGTATGATAATACGGAAAATTGTACGGCATGCCATAAGCCTGATGCATAAACCCATCGATAAGCAAACCCCAGTGTACGTAGTTTTCTCCAAAATTTACCGGCCCATCCATAGCTTCCATTCCCTTTGATGCCAGCCAGGCTTTAGCCACATCGAACAGCTTATTGGCGGCTTCCTGATTGTTAATACATTCGAAGAATCCGACACCTCCAGTTGGCTGCTTGTTACTTCCTGAATGTGCTTTTCGCATATCATAAAAAGCAGCTATTCGGCCAATGGTTCGATTGTTCTGATCGAATAAAATCCATCTGCAGGCATCGCCATGTTTAAAACTGCTGTTGTTTTCCGGATTAAAAATTCCTTCGATTTCAGCATCCAACAAACAAGTCCAATTGGAATCGCCTTTGTACAGGTGCTTGGGTAAATCGAGAAACTGGCGACGTATTTTTTTATTATTTACTTCAATTAGTTTCATCATTAGTTGGAATAAAATAGCAAAAAATAAATTCCATAATAAAACACTCAAAAAATACCTCTTATTGCTTTACAAAGTCGGCCAGTGTAAATTGTTTGTCAGCAACAATTCCTTTAGCACTTTTTACAACCGTGCAACATTCGGTAGTAACATCGTGCTCAAAAAACAAAGTCATCCCATTTTCAACAGCAGCTTCCAGTAGCATTTCCTTTTCGTTTAACACATCGAGCTGAAATAAATCGTAAGCCGAAATAAACGACAATGGAATATTTGCCATGGTTGGAATTAAATCGGCGCAAAAAACCAGCTTCCGGCCGTGGTAATCTATAACAGGAATTACCTGGCCGCGTGTATGCCCATTGGCCAGTAACACATAAAAACCAGGAAATAATTCGCCTTCTTCTTCAATAAAATGAAGTTTGCCGGTATCGAGCATGGGAAGTATGTTTTCGGGCGGAAATGCTGGTGCTTCGCGGCGATTGGGTTTTGTTGCCCAGTCCCAGTGTTGCCGGCTAACCCAAAGATTTGCGTTGGGAAAAGTAGGTATAATGGCTCCCTTTGAATCGTTCTTTAAAGTTCCACCACAATGATCGAAATGCAGATGGGTATGCACCACATCGGTAATATCATCGGGTTCAAAACCCGCTGTTTTCAACGATTTAATCAGTTCACCATCGCCGTTCAGGTAATGGTATTTAAAAAACTGTTCGTCCTGTTTGTTACCCTGTCCGGTATCGATAAGTATTTTGCGGTCGTTGGTAACTACCAACAAGCTCCGCATCGATAAATTGCATAGATTATTTTCATTGCAGGGGTATCTTTTTTCCCACATGGTTTTGGGAATTACCCCAAACATGGCTCCCCCGTCAACCATTAAATTTCCGCAATCGATAAGATATAATTCCATAATTTTTTGCTCGTGTTATTTACGCGAAAGTAAACATTTATGGAATAATTGACAAAATGCCACCTTAGCTATCGAAAAAATGAAAATTATACAGAATCCTTTTGATTCGGGTAAAGCCCTGCTATTTTTGTATGATATTTGTTGAACAAGGCGCATGATTAAAAAACTGCTAATAGTAATTGTATTTTCCGGATTAACGGGCTGGGTATATTCGCAAGAGGAGCCAAAAGACAGTTTGTATTTTTTGGAATCGGTAATTATTGGATCAGACACCTTGCCCAACCTTAATATTAAAGAAGTCCGAGTTTTTCCCCGTAAAGTTTTTTCGAACAAACGGGAGTACCGCCGCTATACCCGATTAATGATAAACGTTAAGAAAGCTTATCCGTTTGCCATTATTGCCCGCAACGAGTTGCAGATAATGAATGACAGCCTGCAACATATTAAAGGAGAAAAAGCCCGAAAACAATTCATTAAAAGTTACGAAAAAGAAATGTTCCAAAGGTACGAAAGCAAATTACGAAAACTCACCTTCAGCCAGGGGCGCATTCTGCTAAAATTAGTTTATCGTGAACTGGGAAATACATCGTACAGCCTGGTGAAGGAGTACCGCGGCGACGTATCGGCTATTTTTTGGCAGGGAATTGCCCGCATTTTTGGCTCTAATTTAAAAAGCACCTACGAGCCCGAAGGCGAAGATAAGGATATTGAAGAAATTATTATGATGATTGATGCCGGAATGATTTAAAAACCTAAAATTTGTTTCGTAAGCTGTTAAAACGGCAATTCAATTATTCTGAAAAAAGTAAATATTAAAAAAATACCCGACACTAAATTAATGTAATTTTCATTGGCTCAAGCACTACCAGCTTTTGCTTGTAGAGCTGACCCAGTGCCTTTTTAAAATCCTTTTTAGACATTTGAAAAAAATCGTAGATAGCTTCCGGTGTACTTTTATCGCCATACGGCAATACTCCGTTGTGAACCTTTAACAGTCTCATTATTTTTTCGGCCTGAGAACCAATTTTTTCGTATCCGGGTTTTTGCAAGCTCAAATCAATTTTTTCGTCTTCGCGAAGTTTCTTTATGTAACCTTTTATTTTTTGTCCTCTTTTTAAAGGTTGAAATACCTCATTGGCATAAAGCAAGCCTGAATGCAAATTATTAATTATGGCCACGTAACCAATATCACTTTTATTACTGATAAGGAGGTCAACCTCCTGCCCTTCCTCATATTCCGGTGGAACATTATCGAGAAACTTTGCCAGTTTTGACGAAGCTACAATTCGCTGGGTTTCGCTGTCGAGGTACACATAAACCAGATAGTATTTACCGGCTTCCATATCCTGTTTTTGTTCGCGGAAAGGTGCCAACAGGTTTTTCTCCAGGCCCCAATCGAGCCAGGCGCCCACTTTATCGACCGATATTACTTTTAAAACGGCAAACTCATTAACTACAGCCAAGGCTTCTTTGCTGGTAGCAATTAATCGGTCTTCTGAATCACGATAAATAAATACCTCGATTACATCATCAATCTCAGCATTTGGTGGAATCTGACTGGTAGGAAGTAAAATTTCACCCAACTCAGCACCGTCGAGGTACATACCAAAATCTAATCGTTTTACAATTCTTAGTTCGTTGTAATTTCCAATTTGTACCATAGCTTAGCTTTACGAATAGAAAGGCAGTTGCCCCGTATTATTTTATTGTGACAAAATCTTTCAAATCTGATTTCAGCACCCATTCAATTTCTTCAAAATTATCCTGTCTTGTTTCGGTAAACATAATACCAAAAACTGGGTATTTGGTCCAATCGTTTTTACGCATATCCAAAGGTTTCTCAAAACGAGCCATCATCTTCTCGTAATTAAATGAGCCGATGTTGTTTGCCGGGTAACCTGTGCTGTTATCTAAAATTACCATGCAGTAATTTTTACCGGCTTTATCGGCCAGAATGCTACTCCAATCGGGAGTTAATTGCTGCTGAAAGTAGATGTAAGGATTAAAATTAAAAGCCTTTGTGGTTAAATCGGCTGTGGTGCACCATCCGCCAAAACGCATGGGATTTATTTCGATGGGTAATACCGTGCCATTTTCAATCCGCACCTCAACATGCAATGGGAAATTCCTTAATTTTGCCCGTTCACCTACCTCTTCCAAAAACATGGTAAAGGGTTTCAACTGTTCTTCAATTATATCTTTCGAAGTAAAATACACCCGGTCGCTAACATCAGCATCGGATGAAAATAAATGCTTATAAATTCCCAACACTACCGGAGTTCCCTTGTCGTTAAAATAAGCATCAAAAGCGTATTCGTCGCCGGTAATAAGCTGTTCAATAATAAAATTGCTTTGGTTTACCACCTCAATGGGATACTGTTGCTGGTTTTGTTCCACTTCGGCTTTCAATTTTACCAGCACAGCCGGCCACTCTTCAGGTGAGTTTACTTTATGAACTCCCAAACTAAAAAAACCTACCGAAGGTTTTATAATGAAAGGAAAAGGAAGGGCATCGAGTGCTAATTCTTCTAAATCGCTAAAGGGTAATTCTTTAAAATAGAATCCGGGAAACATATCCTGAACCAGCCTGCGGAATCTTGCTTTATCTTTAAATAATTCAATTTTAGCCGGTAAGCTGGTGTGTTTTAAATGCTTGGTAACCCAATGGATGGCGTTTTCAGAATTGCTGTAAAGCAAAGGATATTCTTTGGTATTCAACTCAATAACTGCTTGTTCGCACGAAATGGGCGAAAAACCATTTCCTTTTTTAATTTTACTAAAATAAGGGGTTTCAATAACCGGAATTGGTTCTGTAGCAAGGGTTTCAAGTAATAAATCAGAAACAAATGGTTCGTCGAGAATAATCATATTTTGCCTTTAAAATTTTGGCAAAAGTAATAAATCAAAACGTAGCATTACTACATTTTCAAAAAATACCAGCTTTTATACTTAGTTTGAATAAACCAATAGGGTATCCTGAAGAATGGTATTATCGAATTTCCAGGCTCTGAAAATATAACTGCGTGCGGCAGGCGGATCAAAGTCATAGGTAGCAATACTATCAGGTAAATAAGTGGGACAAATGCAACCCTCGTAATCTGCAATTACATGAATACTAATGGTATCGCCATGAAGGTAAGCCTGTAAATCGTTTAATTTACTACACCCGGAATAAGTTACATAAACCACCTGAATCGTAGCTGTTGAATCGAGCGGAATGGAATCGGGCATTTCAAAGCGAATCACGGGAACTTCCATTTGTTGGTAGCAACTCCCATCCAATGAACATTGAGTGAGCGAAACTGTTGCCAAAAACAAAACAAAAACCGATAGAAACTTTGGTGCTTTTCCCATTTCAAAACTATCAAATAGTAGAACAAACTATAGATTCAGGTTACCACCTGTTTTTTAAAACACACAGATAAGCAAGCAAAAGTGTTACTTATCTGTGCCGGTTCCCAATGAACCACGGTTAAAATAATATGCTGTTCTAATTAATCATCTCCGCCATGAAACCGCCGCTTGCCTTTATCGCCGGCAGCAAATGTTTCATCATCTTCATCATCATCTTCGGCAAACTTAAGCCGAATTGCTGTCCAGTTCTCGCTTAATGATATTTGGGTAATTCCCTCCATATCAAAATTTTCAATCAGCTCGTTAACAACTTCTTTATCAATATCTGTATCAAATTCTTCTGAGGTTTCTTTGGGATAACAAAACCAAAAATATGCCCCCGGTTCCATAACGCTTATGGCGTCTTTAATATATTCTTCGGCTTCTTCGGCCTCCTGAACAAAAATCTGAACATAATGGTAGAAATCCTCAATTTCTTCATGAATTTCCACCTCAATTTCACTCAATAATTCCTGAAATTCATCAGGTGCATTCAATATCAAAACAGGTCCCCTGTTTGCGATATGAAGCTTTTTTAGTATTGGGTTCATTTTAAATTTTGAATTTAATTTTGTTTTAAATGATGATTAGTATTTCTAAAATTCGTGATAAAAATAGTGCATTAATTTATTAAAATACAAGAAAAAAAGCGATAGAGCGAATTCTATGTTGAATAAATTGTTTTTTTTGATTTCAAATGGTCACATATCATTGACTGTACAAACTTTAGCAACTTGTAGCGAATACGAATTATCGTACTCTACCAGTTTATAGCTTATCTCCCTAAACTCCTTCTTGTCACAATTTTCAACGCTATCGAAAAAGGTAACAGGAAAAATTCGTTTTAAGGTTTTATCTTTAATAAAAATGGAATCGTTTCCTTTATAACCTTCTAAATGAGCTAATGTTGAACTATTAGCCGCATCAAAATCCGGAATATAAATTGTTTTATACTTGACTCCTCCAACTGATGAAATTCCATAAATTCTGGCTTGTTTATTCTCGCCTGTCGAACGCGTTATCACATACAATTCTTCAAATCCATTGTTATCGATGTCGGCTACCAAAGCTGATTCAAATGGAGCCACATTATTAAAACAAAGGGTTTGGTTTGTCTGCTGAAAACCAATTCCCTGCACGTGAATCTGAGCCACACTGCGGCTTCTCTTAACTTCGCGTATCTCAAACGATTGATTAAAATTGAATTTGATTTTTATTAACCTGACTTCCTGGTAGGCCGAAACTTCGGTTGATGCGCCTGAACGAGACTTTTTTCCACAGGAAACAAATCCAATTGCTATCAAAAAAATTAAACCTGTGTAAAAAAAACGCATTCCAAAACTTTCCATAACTAAAAATACAATCGTTTCTTTTAATATCAAAAAAGTTTTACCCCGGATTACCGATCTCAACTCATGTTAAAAAACAAAAAATGAGTCTATTTTCTTGTCGGGATAATAAAAACTGAAAATAAACTATCTTTATGCCCTCAAAAAAATCACTAACCATAATATTTAAAATGCCAGAATATATTACTGCAAATACGCTGTATAAACTAATGGAAAGCTTTCCACTTATCGATGTACGTTCTCCGGCTGAATTTTTTAACGGACATATTCCTGGCGCCTACAATATTCCCTTATTCACAAACGAAGAAAGAGCATTGGTTGGAACCCGCTATAAAAAATCGGGAAAAGATTTTGCCATTGAACTGGGACTCGAAATTGTTGGTCCCAAAATGCTTGAATTTGTACGTCAGGCAAAAAAGATTGCTGTTGACAAAACGCTTATTATGCATTGCTGGCGCGGTGGAATGCGTTCAGCCAGTATGGCCTGGTTGTTCGAAACCGTTGGTCTAAAAGTTTTTTTACTCGAAGGCGGATACAAAAACTACCGGCATTTTAACCGGGAAAAGTTGGGCGAAGCAAAAAAGATAATCATTTTAAGCGGTTATACCGGAAGCGGTAAAACTGATATTCTAAAAGCCCTCCAAAACAAAGGAGAACAGATTATCGATTTGGAAGGAATAGCGCATCATAAAGGTTCGGCATTTGGCGCCATTGGACAGGAACCACAACCAAGCAACGAACAATTCGAGAATAATTTAACCCTGGAATGGTCGAAACTGGATTTAAACAAACGTATCTGGATTGAAGATGAATCCATTACCATGGGAAAAAACGGCATTCCCGATACACTTTTTAATTCCATGCGAAAAGCTCCGGTAATTCGAATCGAGATCCCGCAGCCTGTAAGAGCACAACGCCTGGTAAAAGAATACGCCTGTTTTGGCTCAGCAATGCTCGAACAGGCCATTCACAGAATAGAAACCCGCCTGGGACCGCAAAATACCAAAGCATCGTTGGAAGCTCTTGCCAACAATAATTTTACTGAAGTTGCCAGCCTGACACTCAGCTATTATGACAAAGCTTACCTGAAAGGTTTGTCGAAACGAAATCCGGCATCCATTACAAACCTTCCGGTTTCCGACGATAATCCGGATAGTACCGCTGAAAAACTAATCGAATTGGCAGATAAACTTTAACAAAACCTGCATAATAAATCAATTCTGACATCCTGACAGAAATTCACCCTCCCTCATGGGTAATTATATGTTAGTTCTTTTTTCAAACAAGCTTAGGTGATTTCAGAATAAATATTCTTAATGCTTCACCAAATGCTTTCACATCCAGGCTTACAGCTATAAACACCAGTAGCGACAATCAACTCCGATTAATAAAAAACTTCTTGTAAAGAACATGTTTTAATTGTTTCATTTTTTGTAACTTTCGCTTAGCAAACCCAACTTAAAACGTATTATTATGAAACATTTTACCATTTCAAGTATTGTAATGTCTTTGCTGGTACTGGTGGCATGTACAACTAAAACCAGCACCTCGGAAAATGAGGACAAACAGGTAATAAATAAAGAAGCAGTCACCGATGGTGTGTTTATTCACCTGAGTCATGGTCCGGAAGATCCTCAACGTGTTTTAATGGCGCTAAACATGGCCAAAATGATGAGCGAAGATAAAGCGGTTCTTTTGTATCTGGATATTAAAGGGGTATTTGTTGCACTAAACGATGCACCGGATATTCAATTTAAAGCTTTTCCCTCATCGCATCAGCTTTTAAGCGAATTAAAAGAAAAAGGTGTTGAGGTTATTGTTTGTCCGGGTTGCCTTAAAGCTGCCGAAAAAACACCCGAAGATGTGCAGAACTGGGTAAAGATTGCAACCAAAGAAAGGTTTTTCGACTTTTGTGATGGAAGAATTATAAGTATTGATTATTAATTAAACCATTGCATTATTAAGCTGTTATACTTGATAACAGCTTTTTTTTTAAAATTCATATCTATGTATTTAGATATGTTAATTTTTGGCATTAAATTTGTCAAAAATTTTGAAACTTTTTGATATGACAGATTTTAATACAATAATAAAAGGAGAAGTTCCGGTTCTGGTTGATTTTTATGCCGATTGGTGCGCTCCCTGCAAAATGATGCCACCCATACTTAAACAGGTTAAAGATCAATTGGGTGACAAAATCAGGATTATTAAAATTGATACCGAGAAAAACCGGGTGTTATCTGAGAAATTTCAGATACGAAGCATTCCCACCATGATACTTTTTAAGAATGGTGAAAAAGCATGGGAAACTTCCGGGGTAATGCAAGCCACCCAATTGTTGGCAACTTTAAAGTATTATATAAATTAATTGCACAAACAAAAAGATGAGAAAAGTAGTTATTGAACAAAATCGTTGTCCTCAGAATCATTGGTGTCCTATCATGCGGGTTTGTCCGGTTGGGGCCATCTCGCAAAATTCACCGTATAGCGCACCGGTAATTAACGAAGAAAAATGTACCCATTGTGGCAAATGTACCAATTACTGTGCATACGGAGCATTTACCATGAATTAATAGTAAAAACGAATTACAAATTAAAAACTTTCGAAATGAAAAACCTCTTAATGTTATTGTTTTCAACCATGTTCCTGATGACTCAGGCATGTACCAATGGAAAAACAGAAAACACCGAAGCTGAAAATACAGCAAAAACTGAAGTAGCAAAGCCAGCCAAAGCTGAAGAAAACAAAGGCGGAGTAATTACCTTAAGCAAACAGGACTTTTTAACCAAAGTATGGAATTACGAGTCAACCCCTGACAAATGGGTATACAATGGTGACAAACCAAGTATTATTGATTTTTACGCCGATTGGTGCCGCCCATGTAAAATTGCCGGCCCAATTTTGGAAGAACTGGCCATTGAATACAAAGACGATATTTATGTGTATAAAATTGATACCGAAAAAGAACGTGAATTAGCGGCTGCCTTTGGCATTCAGAGTATTCCCGCATTTTTACTAATTCCACAGGACGGACAACCCCAGATGAGTTCTGGTATAGCACGCACACCGGAAGAAACAAAAGAAATGTTCCGTAAAATTATCGAAGAATTCTTGTTGAAAAAACAATAGTTGAATCCCTATCCCTAAAAAAGTCAGTTAGTATTAACTGGCTTTTTTTTGTGAAAAATTTCGAGTATTAATAAAGCCACTGCATTTTTTTAAATACAGAAGCTTACTAATTGATACCGGGAACAGGACTTCCCGATTCATTGCTTTCTTCGCCCAAAATTCGGGTCACTTTAAAAAGTTGGTGGAGTAAATAAAAATATAAACTTTGCAGCTTATAAAATTAAATAAGCATGAGTATAGCAACAGACCACTTTACCACACTAATAAAAGCTTTATTACCAGAGCAAA
>JBFXEW010000033.1:0-49577 GCA_050179685.1 Salinivirgaceae bacterium | reverse complement strand
AAGCCGCTATGTTCCCAGCGAGCTATAAAGCTATACATCTGGGTTTTTAATTTCTCATTTGATTTCATAGCTGCGAAGCTAAGTCCTCAAAGCCTGCTTATCAATATGTATGTGCCCGGGTGCTTACCATTTTATTATAATTTCAGTTAAATTAAGCTCACTTTATTCAATAGGTGCCATTTGTTGTATTGGTTTTTTTGTATTTAAGAATTAAACGGATTATAGCTGTTATTCAGCCAGCCTGCTGTATGCAAACCAAAGCAAAGGAGCCTGCCCGTGCAGGTCACCAGTTATACGGGGACGCATCAGATAAAACGAGGTATCGGTGCTTTGTCCAGTGCCCACACATACTTCCCGCAGTTTTCCATCGGGAGTTACATAAGTTGCCAGAGCCTGCCATGCTTTATCTATTGCCTTGCGGTATGGGTCTTCGGGGAGCAGTTCTTTTTTAACTCCCAGGGCCATGGCATATCCAAACATGGCCGTCGATGATGTTTCTTTAAAAGATGTTTCGTTATCGATAAGTTGTCGCCACATACCATCTTCGGCCTGGTTGTGGAGCAAGGTTTTCATCATTTTTTTGTATGCATCAACAAGGCGGGTATAGTTTGGGTTGCTATTGGGCAGTTCGCTTAACAATTCAGCCAAACCGGCAGCTACCCAACCGTTTCCTCTTCCCCAGAAGAACGGTCCGTCGAATCCATGATAAAATAAGCCGTTTGATTGTTGCAGTTTTTTAATATAGACATCTACCAGCCGGGCGGTTCGCATTAAATACAGGCTGTCGGAAGTTACCCGATAGGCCTGAACCTGCAGACTGGCAATCATCCAGATGTCATCGATCCAAAAACGGGCCTGTTGGGGCAATCCATCAGCCTTTGGTTGTTCCCATTGCTTATCGGCCAGTTGCAAGCCCTGATCAAGAAAGTGCGTTCCCAAACCCTGCCGGTACAATTCAAGAGGCAATATGCCATAAACTGAAACATCGACATGATTGGCTGAATTAGGAATGGAATCGGTTCGGCTGAAGCGGTAACGCTGCGCCAGTTTTTGCAGTAAAACCGAATCGTTCAGTAAGGCGGCAAGTCGCACGGCCCCAAAACCGGAACAGGCTTCGGCATAATGAATTCCAAAAGTTTCGCCTGATTGATACATCATAAAGTCCTGCCGGTTTAATAAATCGTTGATAAGTAGACGGCCAATGGCTTCGGGTGAATTATCCCTGATTGGTTCCTGTGATTGTACTGTGGTTTTTATTGCAAGGCAGAGTAGGAGCAGGAAATAAAGTAAAGGTTTCATAGCCTATAATTTTATAATAACTTATTTACACCAATAACAAGCAATTCGGCAAATACAGCCAAAACGATAAAATAGCCTGACGATTTTATTGAAAGCTTCATTATACGCGTGCTTTGCCATAAAATTACCAGTAACAGGATTAGTACAATTATTGGAACTGAAAAGGTGTTCCACTCCAGCATGGCTGAAATTCTTGCTTCATCCTGTAGTTTGATTCCACCGAAAACCAGGGAATAAAATCTTGAAAATGCGGCAAAAAAAACTATAGAAAAGGCATAAACCGATTTTGTTATGCCGGTAAGCAGTAAAAAGAATAGTGCCTGAATCAGGGTAAAAACAGGACCACCCATTGCTGACCATAAAGCATCGGAATCATCAATAAAATATCCATTTCGCGGCGCCGAATTATTTAAACTTATAGTCATGTCGTTTCCCAAAAATTCGCCAAAGGTCCAATGCCCCAGTTCGTGAAAAAGAAAGGTGAGAAAGGCAATGGGAATAAAAGCCATCATAACTTTCCAGTTTATTTGACTTTCTTTTAAATCGTTTTGCAGGGTTTTGCCCAAAGCCGATTTCATTCTTTAAACTTTTAGGGTGTGTAGTTTTTTATCATACAATAATAGTCCTTGCATTAACCATACTGTTTGGGGACACGCTATTTGGTTTTTATTTAGCCAAATTTAATCTTTTTTATAGAATGGAGTCTTACCGAAATAATATTTAAAAACTTTTCCATTTAGTTTCCGGGCCGGAGAGGAGACGGTTTGTGTTTTCTCTGAAAACTGTTAAGTTATAGTTTCACAATTTATACTGGCCGCTTAATTTCTTGTTAATAACAACAGGAATATTTCTACATTTTATTTAAATATATCATAGCGTAGTCCAACAGTCAATTGTTGATTATGAAAATAGTAACCATTTGTTTCATCAATACTTTGGATAAATAAATTGTTTATCCCCTTCATGAAATGACTTTCAAAATGTAAATGTTTATAAATAGTGAACACGAATCCCACACGAAAACCAATGTCAAATTTATCAATCTTGGTTTTGGCATTGTCATTAATAATCACTGTTTCACCATCAGTTTTTATTTCACCATTTGACGTCCATTTGTCATTTAATAAAATTAAAGTAACCAAACCAAGGTCTGCTGAAAATCTTCCTGCTTTAAATCCGGCATAAATTGGTAATTCAATATAGTTTAAGTTTACGGAGTTTTCTAGGTGCAATAAGAAATTACTGTCGAGCGATGTTATATTTTTTTGCTCTGTGTATTTCATTTTCGTGTATGATACTTCAAAGCCAATTAGTAAGTTGTTATCAAAATTGTAGTTGTAATATAGACCTCCATTTGGTTGAATATGTATCGGCTTTTTAATATCAATTATAATGTTTCCGGATATATCATTTGGACCCATATATATTTTGGTAAGACCGCTATAGATTTTAACACCTGCAATATGTTGTGCATGAATTTTATAAAATCCTGTAAAAAAGAATATTACAATCAGCAACAGGTTTTTACTTGATAGGGTTTTTAGTATCATTTAATCTTAATAATCTTTATCTCATTGTTTGCATTAAAAGTCGGAAAATACATTAATTCAACCTTTGCAGGATTAACGGTATAGGTTCCTGTATATCTAGGCAGCAAGTCAATTTCAAATGTATATTCACCTTGGGGTAAATAATCGCAGAAGATTGTTGTTTCATTTTTAAAATATTCTCTATGTGATTCATTTCGTAGATTATTCTTCTTATCAGCATACGTGCAGCCACCAGGGATTGGGATGTTTATCATTACGTATTCGGCATCTTTTTTTACAGTTACCTTTGTGATTAATTTGGTTTCTTGTCCGGCAGTTAAAAAAGATATTGACTTATTTTCAAAACGGGTAGAAATTTCAAAATCCTTCTTTTTTAAGTCTGGGTTATTATCCCAAAACCTTTGGTAGGAGGTAAGATATGCTGGAAAGTCTCCTGTTTTTGATACATTAATCTTTTGAGTTGGATTTATTTTCATCTCAAAAGGAAATTCAGTAATTGTCCTGTTTAGGTCTCCTTTAAAAGTTAATTCAGGTTGGCTTAATTCAGCTTGACCATTTAATAAATCAGGCAAAATTGTTTCTATTATTTGGGCACTTTCATAAGTATTTCTCCAATAACCATTCTTTCTCTTTTCTAAAAAGTAGTTTTTAAGCTCAATTAATGTTTGATTATTTGTCGCTGAATCGGCTTTAAATATTTTGTATGCAAGTAATGAATTTTGTATATCGTTGTTTACCAGGTTTGTTTCCTTATTTTCATCGGAATAAAAGACATTACCCAATATGCTTGCTCTTTTATAATAATTCAGGGTATCCAGGTTATAATCCATGCCACAAAGTTGTTTTAACTCAATGATATTAAGAAGTCCATTTAAGGAAATATTCTTTGTCTTTTCCAAATCAGAAATATAGGGTCGATAATTTATTTGACTACCTAAAAGATTCAGAATTTTAAGAATTTGTATTTTCTCATAGAAATCACGAGAGCTTTCTAACTCCCATATTAGTAATTCCGTAATCTGATTTTTATTAATTGAGGTTCTATAGCCAAGTTGTTCTGCATGTGTTAAAGCTTCAATTATGTGAAAACTAATCCATAAGCTTTCATCTGAATTTTTCCACCAACCCCATAAGCCATTTTCCTTCTGATTTTTCGTTAATAAACGAATCAATCTTTCAGTATCATTATCATTACTAAATTTTTGACCCTTAAAATATGCTATGTTCTTCTCTGCCAGCAGCGCTTTTAATTTTGAAGCTAATTGTTCATTGCAGGAATATTTATATTTAGTCAAATGATTAATTTCATCTTCAATAACATCAAGAATATCAGCCCGGGCATACAGATTAACAGTACCTAATGTCGTGTCGAATTGCATCTGAAGAGTAGTATCCTTATCAAAAAGATAAAAGTTACCTATTACTGCCTCAAGTCCTTTTTGAAAAACAGGAATATCTTTTTGTTCACCATCAAAATAACCGTCTTTTGTTGTGAGAAAATATTTTACAGTCAATGAGTCATCGGTTGCAACAATAGGCAATGTGTCAATCAATGAGTTAATACAGATTTCAAAACTACTGAGCATTTCTTTGTTGCCTACTTCGAATTTTTTCTCAACTTCAACCGAATCAGGTGTATAGTTAAGTACTTTACCTATTGCATTGGTCGTATCGCTTTGTACTAAAAAACGTGGAACTGCAAGTTGAGCCATCAGCGGTTTGTAAGATTTGATTAATCCTTCCGTTTGTCCTGATTGTTGTTTGTTGTTCATGGCCAGGTAAAAAGTTTCCCAGCTGGTAACATCATCAGGGAAAATAACTTCAAATCCTGCTTTGCCTTTTTTATCCGTTATCAAATCTGGATACCAGAAGGCATAATCTGAAAAATTATTACGGATGGAACTTTCCTGACTTGCTGCTTCAAGAAATGTATTATCGTATTCGGCACCTTTTAATGCGTTTTGTGTTGGTTTAAAACTACCAGCCTGCGTTTCAATAATTACTACACCATTTGCCCCTCTTGAACCGTAAATGGCTGTGGCATTAGCATCTTTCAGGATTTCCATATGCTGAATAATTGACGGATCTAACTCCGAAATATCACCGGTATAAACATTTCCATTTATGATGTAAAGCGGAGATTTATCAAATGAAACTGAGGAATGGCCCCTAAATCTGATTTCTACAACATCACCCGTCGAACCCTGGTTCGTTAAAATTTCAACACCGGCAACTTTACCTTGCAAACTCCTTGAAATATTTCCACTAACTCCAGGTATTCCACCTAATAAGCTACTTGTAGTCACTGTTGAAATGGAACTTGCTAACATAGATTTCTTTTGAACTCCATAGCCGATTACAACAACTTCATCAATCGCCACATAATCGGCTTTTAAGTTAACATTGAGAATGCCATTATATCCTAATTGTCTTTCTTCGGGAATAAATCCTACAAACGAGAAGTTTAATGTGTTATTACCAGGGGGTATTTTAATGGTATAATATCCATCCAAGTTTGTAAGTGTGCCATAGGTTGTGCCCTTTATAACTACTGAGACTCCCGGCAGCGGTTCACCGGATTCCTCTTCATAAACGTATCCTTCAGCAATATCACCAACACCAGTATATTTAAACTGCTGCTGGTACATATTATAAATCTGCTTTAATTCTCTTTCTTCATTTTCGTAATAAGGAATTGGTTTAAACAATGTCTCTTCAATTAGATTACTCACATACAGACTAAAAGTATCTTTTTTATATAAAGAGGGTGTTTCAAACTCATAATAATTCAATCCATTTGGCTCAATGAAAACTGAGTCTTCAATATGGTATTTGGCTCCTGAATAGAAGAATATTAATTTATGGTAGCCTTTCTGTAATTCATGAAAAAATGAGGTATTGCCTGGATAAACTCTTAGAAATTCATGATTATCATATCTGAAAACCAAAACATTCAATGGAATATCTTTAATAGGCTCATTATTCCTTCTAAAATTAATTAATAGTTTTCCAGCTTCCTCACTGGTAGAATTTGGATATCTGTATCTCGCTGAAAGGTGTCGTTTTGAATTCAAATAATCCTTCCATTGCTTATGAAGCGTTTCTTTGGTGAGCACGGCATCAGTTAAAGTATAATTGGTATTATAATTATTTAGATATGCAGGATATCTTTTTGAATTAATGCTGCGCATTTTAAGCAGTTCAGGTAAAAACTCGTATTCGAAAAATGGTTCGTGGTTAAAAGTGGTCGAAAAACTGTCGATAAGCTGAAAGTTTAAATTACCAACAAGTGGCCCTGCTAAGTTATTTCTTTGATACCTTGATTCAGGAGTAAGAAATTGAATATTCCCGTTTTGTTTAAAATAAGCGTATTGTTCCCCAAAGTTATTCCTATAGGGAACGATGTATTTAAAAAGAATCCTTTTTTCAAAATCGCTGAGTTTTGCTTCTACTTTTTTGATACTATAATTAGTGTTTTCTGAATCCTGGTCTAAACTAAAAATCATTTTTCTACCCTTTTCAAAATACATACTATCAATGGAAATTTCCCTGAAAGTAGTCCTGAGTTTTATTTGATGATAACCACTGTCAATGGCAAATGAGTAAGGACGCGTATTTGTTGACCAGCTAAAATAAACAGGCTTGCTATCAACATAAATTACATGAACTGGTAAAATTTCGCCCGCTGAAACGACAAAGGGAGCGAACTGGGTTATCGAATCTTCTGTATTGTAGTCAAATCGATAAATGGTATTTTTAGGATAAATAAATTTATAATATTCAATAGAATCAATACCTGCCAGAATTTTCCAGGCATTGTAATCTAATTGCAGGCCTGAATGCATTTTTAGGTTGAAGTCTTTGAGGTTGAAATTATTGATTACACTTTTGTTTTTCCTTACTTTTCCCAAATAAGGCAGTTCCGGAGCAGAATAATCAAATTTTTTGGTTAAAGAGAATGCCGTTAAATCAACTCCTTTAACAGGATTTCCTTTAGTATCTGTTACCAAAATATCGATCCTTGTTTTTTGGCCCGGATAAACAATTTTTGGCTGCGTAACTGAAATGTTAAGTTTCTTATCAATTAAGGGAATCCGGTAATTTTCTTCTTTTACCTGGCCTCCCCAGAGATAGCGAATTGATACGAAATAATTTTGCTTTGTATTTGATTTCTTGTGAATATTCAAAGAATCGGTATAACCTGATGATTGTTGCCGGCTCTTTTTGTAAATATTGTAAATGAAAGGAATCTTACGTGGATTATTAACGACAATAAATACTGAATCGGCTGTTCTTTCTGAAAGACATTGAAGCAAAGACGATTCATTTGAAATAGCTATGCTTTCTGAAATAGAATCAGTTCGAATAGTATATGAAGAATAGTAAGGGTTTAATTCAATGTTGCAGGGGGCAAGTCCATTATAAATTGAAGTTTTATTTCCAAAATTATCTTCTGAATTAATATTTACCTGTTTTGGTATTACTTCGCCATTTTTTAAATATTCAAAATGTATGGAATCTGTTTTTACTTTAATGTCGAACTTTTCTGATTTATAGAAGTATGAAATATCCTGATCTTTAGAAATAGTTTCATTGTCAGAGCTAAGCATCCTGACATATATTGTATAATCAAAATTTGCATTGGGAAACGTTGAGTCTGATATAACAACTTCAGTTTCATCCGTTGGCTTAAGTTTCTTTTTCAGATAGAGCAATGTGTCAGGTATAAAAGTATGATTTTCAAAATACTTGTTTATTGATTTTGGAGTCAGTATTACTTCAAAACTTGCATCCATAAGGTTCAAATCATTTTCATCGGTGCCTTTTACATAAAGTGTTATTCTTTTATTTCGAAAGTGTTCCTTGCTATCAACTCTCAGGAAAAGTTGATTTTTAGCTAATTCGTAATCTTCATACTTAAATGAGCCGTTAATAAATTCTTTTCGATCGTTAAGTTCCAGTCGGACGGTATAATTCCGGTCAAGTTGAAGTTGTAAAGAATCATGTAAATAGAACTCGTATTCATAACCACCACTTCGATAAGGAGCCAATTTTGTTAACTCAATGTCTTTTCTGTTGTTTTGTAATATTACTCGAACATTCTTATCAATTGCTTTGCCCTTTTTCGTAACTATAAAAGCTTTAAACTTCACAGTATCGCCTGGTAAGTACTTAGGCTTATTGAACACCATATAACCCGTATGCTTATTCCTGAATTTGTTTTCTGTGTAAGAATCGCAGTAATAATCATCGAACAAGCAGGCAATTTTATTAAAGGATTTAACAAAAAAGTTTTTAGTTCTGAAAATAGTGCCTTCGGGCCAGCCATTTGCAATTGATTTTACTCCATCAATTGGAAGAAATATTACAAAGTTTACCGGCATCCAAACATATTTTAAAGGAGTTCCATAAACAACCTTTCGTGTTCCTCGCTTTACAAATGAGTTGTTATATTGTCTGGAAAGGTCATAATAGGCTGTAAATCCATTATGTGTTACTTGTAACAATCCTTTTTGATTAGATTTTTTATCAAGATAAGACTGCGTCTTTTTATTAAACTTAAGTTTTTTCCATCGTATCCTGATATCAGCGTTTTCAATTAAATTTCCTTTTAAATCAAAAACCTGGATACATAAATCAGTGTTATTGTTAAAAATATAAATTTCAAAATCCTGAACTGTTGTAATAGAAAGTTTTTGTTTATTATTCTCAGCAAAGGTTTTTAAATAGTGACCTTGTTGCAGTTTTCCATAGTATTGACTGTCTGTCGGAAAAGAATCAATCAGGGTGTGAAAGAAAGATGTATCAATTTTCCAGGTATCTTTTTTGTAAACCTTTTCAGCTTCCTTATTTGTTATCGTGTATATGTAGGTGTAATAGCTCGTTTGTCGGCTTGTTAGTAGTTTTTGGCTGTAGCTGCTTAAGGAAAATAGAAGGCCCAATAGCAGGATGACTGTTTTTTGCTTATGTAATGCTAGATTCATTTTGTTTTATCAGGTTTTTAGTCAACTAATAGTTCGTGGTTTGTGTTTATAAGTTTCAGTTAACCAAAGGTAATTTATTTTCCCAGTAAAATTACTGTTTTGTGTAACAGTCTATAAATCTTAAAATTTTAGTTTTCCAGGGCAGGGGCGTATCCGTTTTGTTTTATTCATGTCTTTTCGATGGCATTATCAAAACAAAACCTATGGCATAAATAGAACCGGAATAGCAAGGACGATCTAATCTCTAAATTCCAACAGTCTAATATCTTATCTCTGTATCCCTACATTTCTTTTTTTTAAGTCTCAGATGGAAACAGGTTGTGCTTATGAAACCCGCAGACCTTGTTCACTTGCTTTTATCGTTTTTTCTAAGCGTGACTGCCTTGTTTTTTCCTGTTTGGCGCTCATTATCCAACGTGTTATTCCTTTTTTATACGAAGGGGCTTGTTTCATGAAAAAATCCCAGGCTTTTTTATTGGCTTTAAATTGCTTTTCGTAAGCTGATTCAAACACTGTCTCGTTTTCGTAAGCGTAAATTCCCGATTTGTTTTCATTCCGTAAAGCAAAGGCCTTTAATCCGGCAGGCTTCATTAGTCCGGCTTTGGTGAGTTCTTCCACTTTTTTTATGTTGATGGCACTCCAAATACTGGTACTCCGGCGTGGGGTAAAACGAATGCAGTAGCTCTCCTTGTCGATGGATCGCCGGATGCCATCGATCCAACCAAAACAAAGGGCCTGGTCGACCGATTGCGACCAGTTTATTGACGGTTTTCCGCTAGCTACCTTATAAAAACCGACAATTAATTCGCTTGCCGTTTCGTGATTGTTTTCCAGCCAAGCTCTAAAATCAGCGGGTGTTTTAAAAAACGTGACAGTGTCTTTTGTTGGTCTTGCTGCTTTACTTGCATTCATTGGTTCGAAAGTATTTTAACCGCTTCGGCAAGCGTGGCTACAAAGATAATGTGCCGGCCTTTATTGCTTTCAAGAATAAAATGGTTTAAGCTCTTGCCCGGATATTTGGCAAAGTCGCCCACAAGAGCCAAACGAACCCGATAAGTCGAAAATTTTTGTAGTATTTCGCCGGCCATTCCATTTTTTAAGTCGAAAAAGTCAGGAGTGATGTTTTTCTCGTGGATTATAATTTTATCAAAACCCTGATAGTAGAGGTTTCCCAATAAGTCTAATCCATCTTCAATCTTATTTATTATCATGACTTCCGAAATTACTTCGGCAATTTTTGTGTTGTTGCTATGGTGTGTTTCAATTAGCATCTTTCTTCTTTTTTATTTTTGAGGAAGACTCCTTTGCTTAGTTGGAGATGTCCGCTGCTGATGGTACTATCCTTAGTTCTTTATTGTGTGGCCTTATTTATTAACGTGAGTTCGATGTAAAAAAAAAACAGAATGAAAATTATTTAAAAAAAAATTAAATTCACCCCTAAAGTCTCCGCCGGGGCGGGACACATTTTCCAAATTAATTTTTTTCTGAGAAGGGGCTGTCCCCCTTTGAAGGGGGTTAGGGGGATGAATATTCATATGTCGAACTCACGTTATTAATCTCATCAATTGCTCTTTCTAATACCACATCTTTCTCATTTAAATAATCAGCAATGGTTTGTTTTACTTCAATGTCAGGTATAACTCCGCTGTTTACAAATCTTTTTTCGCTTATTGGATAGCAAATACGTCTTGTACAAATTCTTGCATATCCGTCGCCTGGTAATCCAGATACAACTAAAGGCGAACCAGTAGAACCACCTGTCTCTTCTCCAATTAATTTTGGTCTATTGGGTACTTCATAAATATTCACTAAAAAATCTTCTGCTGCTGAAAATGTAAAACGACCTATTAATATTATTGTCGGACATTTTATTCTTTTAATAGAGTCAGGCACGTTCACTACCTCAGGTTTCTCAAATCTTAATGCTTTATTTAAATAGTAGTCTTTATATTCTTCTTTCCAGTTCCCATTTGCTTTCCGAACTCCATCACTTATCCTTGTTTCCCAGGCATAATTTAAGAAACTATTTTCTTTAGTCAGATGTTTTTGCAAATGCCAGGCAACTTCCGTTGAACCTCCTCCATTTTTGCGCAGGTCAATTATTACTCCCTTTGCTTTGTCAATCTGTTTTACAAGCTTGTCAAACTCTTTAATTGCTTTATCTTCTGGAGAAAACCTATTAAAATTTATTATTGCAATAGTATCATCTGTCCATTCCAAATCAACTATATTCCTTGAATAATTTCGAACTACACCCCAATATTCATCCTGCTGGGTTCTTGTTGCTTCACCATTTCTTTTTAGTTCAATTTTTTCGATAGTTCCATCTACCTTTTTAATCGTTCCTTTAAACAATATATCTTTAAATCCACTTTGAATTTTATAAACCGATTGCATCCATAAATGCTGTTTTGTTGATGCAGAAATATACGGAAATACATTTTTTTCAAGATAGTCAACCGTTGGGGTGTCTTCTATTTCTATTAATTCAGCACCAATCCATGTTGAGTCAAGATTTGCGTTTTTCCGAACATGCGTGATATATATTTTTTCGTTAAAATCCTGTAATGATAGAGGAATATAGTCCATGAATGAATAAAACTGACCTCTATCAGAAACCTGTGTATGTCCGTCTTTTAATGATGCGGTAAACTTGCTCAGAATTTGATAATATTCATAATCGTTTGCAGACGATACTACCTCTGGAATTAATGTTTTATATAAACTGTCCAAATCAAAAGTTAATTGGTCAATATTTACGAAATTGTATTTTATTTCAGACCAAATTTGACTTAACCAATACAGTTTTTCTTCATCCGTAATTTTATTTGGCAAATCTTTTATTCCAACAATTTCAGTATTGGCTGTGTCCTTTGAATTAAGAATGATTTTAAATCGAATGGTGTCATTTTTACTAAGCATAAATGAAACGGTATCTGTATCTGTCTGAAAAATGACTTCATTCTTTTCATTTATACAATAAACGTTTAATCGGTCCGGATTAACCTCAGGAGAGATTATCCAATCAGTTTGTATTCCATTTATTAAAACTTGAATTCCCTTTTTGGTTGAATTAACCGTTTCTATTTGTTTCTCTGCACAGCTAAAAAGCAGAATCAATGGAATAATAAAAAATAGTTTTTTCATTTACTTAGTTTGTTTTATTAATGCCGCAACGTTTACTAAATGCAAAGTAGGCGATTGCGGACTTCAAACTTATCAAACCGTTACAATTTTGAAGCGGGCTACAACCCTTGAATTTGCTACTGAACCGGCTATTATTTTTATACATTGTTAGCGTTTCGTTGTTTATTTTCAGTCTATTATCTTTCATTTTTTACTGCACTGATTTTGACCTGTGGTGGAGTGGGACGGGCTGAAAGGCTCTTTGGCAAAATTTGGCTGTCGTGCTGGCTTTGCGCGTTTTGCCAATGTGCCTTGCGGCGAAGGGAAGGAAATACTATTCTTGAAGCACATAAATAGAAATTCTCTCTTTGTCTAAACTCGAAATCCCATGATTTCTATGCCAACTAATTGGTCTGTCAACTTCCCATATTTTTTTAAATCCATTATTTACAATTTTATCTTCTAAAATGTTCAGGATTTGAAAATCTTTAAAAGCATTTGCTTTTGGCTCACCTATAACGGTTATTAAATATCCATCTTTTCGAATAAGCCTTTTGGAATTATTAATGAATACTTCCATGTCTTGCATGTACTCACTATAAATTTTCTTTGAGTTGGTTCTTTTTCTACGACTTCCAATTTCTAATTTAAAATCATTTTTAAAATCATCATTAAAAAGCCAATTATAAGATAACCTTTGACCAAGGGTATAATCTACCATACATAAATATGGTGGAGAGGTAATTATCGCTGCTGCCTCCTTTTCTTTAATACCATATAATTCAGGGGTAATTTCTCTAACATCAGCTTTAATGACTTTGACTTTTTTTAATTCCTCTTCTGGATTTCTCCTTTTCCTTTCGAAGGATGAATAAAAGTTTTCAAGGGTTTTTAAATTAACTGCAATTTTATTGATGAAATATTGGATTACGGGTTGATAGGTTGGAGACGTGACTCCTTTTGGCAGAGGTGTGTTATCTGCAAAATAGCTCAATCCTTTACCTTTTCTATCTGTAGAAGACGTTAGAATGTCTGAAAAACAGGTTTTTAAAAACAGGCTTATGTTTTCTTCATTTATTGTATTTATAAACTCACGAATTTTGGATAATTCAATAATAGTATCTGGGTGATGCCATTTGTCGATTTTATCAAATTCTGGGACTTCATACTTTGTTTGATTTAAAATATTCTCTTTGGTGATACTTAGTATTTTAGCTCGGGATTGTTTTGAGATATAAGAAAACTTAGTCTTGGTAGCAAGATTTGCGATAGCATTGACATCAGAGGTTATAGCTTTACAACCTAACCTTAAGGCTTCTTCCGCTGTTTGTCCAGTGCCACCGAATGGATCAATAATTAGTTCTCCTTTTAACCCTAATGAAGAGATAAGTCTATTGGGAATTGTTCTAACATAGGTAGCTTGATAAGTATGTATATTTTTATTTCTATCGTTTTTAAAACTCCAATCCTTTTCATGCTCTAAGTTCGATTTGATATCCTCAATTCTAAATTCATTCAGAGAGTGCCAAGGTTTAGTTTGAATCCAATCTTTAATGTGTTTTTTTATTACATCATTTATTGAGTTTATTAACAAATCATTCGGCAAGCTTGTATCAATTGATTCTTTTATCCAATTCGGCAAGACATCTCGCCAAATTGAACTAGATTTTAAAATATAAATACAAATCTCACCTCGTACTTCGTCAAATAGAATACTTGAGTCTTTAAATCTTTTCTTATTAATTAAAACAAATGGCTCGAAAGTATCATTAAACAATTTCAATTCAAGCCAATTAGCAAATGTCGGATTTGATAAAATCCTCAATTCGTCTTCCGTTTCAATAGGAATGCTTGTCAATTGCACTATGTCTTCAACTAATCGAAATTTATTGATGTAATTTGAAATGGGGTATTTATATTTTTTTCCTTCAAATTCAATTTCTTTCTCTTTAAACCTCTCAATTTTACTTAACAAACTATCATCAGTACTATAAATAATTGGTTTGTTCGGAAAACCAGCATTGTAAGCTCGGCGTATTATATGTTGAAGGAATGCTTGTCTACCCAAATCATTCTTTGATTCATAGAACTTTTTATAAAGTTCATTTCTATATCTTAACCAAGATTGTACAGCAGAATTGTCGATTGAATATAATTCTGTTGGTGCATTTGAGAAGCCAGATATCCAATTTATTAAATTAATTGGAACAGCCTTATCAATTTCTATTCCCGAATAGAATGAAGCTCTTATTAAATTATCAATATTATCAATATCAATACTACCATTTAAAAGAAAACCGAACGTCCCATCGCCAACTACAATTTCTGCAATTTTCTCAGCATCTAAACTAAGACCTGTTGACTCACTTAATTTTAATAATTGTTTATGGAATCCTCCACTTGATGATTCATATGAAAAATCATCAACATTTCCTGATATAAGATTAAATGTTTCTTCTTCATGGTCAAAATTGCTTAGAATATATTCAACTGTATGTGCGTATGGTGGTGTGCCAATATCATGTAAAAGAGATGCTAATGTTAAATGGATTTCATCTGTTTGGGAAAGATTATTAATCCTAGAGTATGTTAATGCTAAATATGCGGCTCCAATGCAGTGTTCCCATCTAGTAGGAGTATTAAAATCTTTTAAGTCAACAGAATCAATATTTGACAATCGAACTCCTCGAAGCCTTATAAATTCTGGAATAAAAAGAAATGGTTTTAACCATTCTGGAAGCGTTATTTCGCCATATATGATATCTGAAAATTTCACGTTATCCTTTTTTACTAGTTTGAACTAAAACAATTAATAGAGATGCAATAATGCTTGGTACTATATCGCTGTAACTTAAAGTACTATAGTCTGTATTAAATAATGCTATGATAATTAGAATTGCACCAATTATGGAAGCCAAATTTTTAAATATTCTACTTTTGAATAAACTTCGAATCCAATCATAAGCATTCCTAAAATAGAATTTCCAATTCAATTTAAATGATTGCTCGATGGAACAAAGAGTTTCAAATATTATTGAATAAGTTCTGGAAGAAATATTTTTCCCAGACTGTTTATAAATAAACCCGTCTTCATTTGTTATTGATTTTATTATGCTGTTAAAACGGGAAATGCTCTTTCTTTGTGCAAAATATCTTGGTACTAGGTTATTTGCAATTGCCAGCAAATATAATTGCCAAGGAATTCTCACATAGTAATGTTTCTGCTTTCCGGGATATTCAATGTTTTGTTCAAAATCACTGTCTATTACACAAAATTCTGATTTCCATAGCTTTTTAAAAACATCAACAAGTAGCTTTTTGATTTCTTTGCTTTTTTTGTGTTCGTTAAGTGTTATAAAGGTGTAAACAATAAAGCACAACTTTGAGTAAGTTGTTGGGTCGGGTATATTCTCCTTCTTATACTTTTTTAATTTTTCAATTAGAAATTCCCTTGTACTTTGAAGGTTATTGTAATTGTGACTTCTCAAGGCTAAATAAACAGATGATGTAAAATACATATCTGAATCTTCATCTGCATCTAAAAAATATGCCCAACCACCATCATTCTTTTTTGAATCGATAAGTTTAGTCGAGATTATTTCTTTTAGTTTTTCGGTGTTTGCTGTTCCAGAATGAATGAATGAAAGGGAATAAAGTATTTCTGAATTTTTAATAATGTTGTTCAAATCTCTTTCCAATCCATCAGAGATTTCACCCTCTTTTTCAAATTCTTTAATATTTTCAAGATACTTCAAAAGTTTTCTTAACTGTTCATTGTTAGTACTATCAAAGCCTGCTAATACTCTAATGGCAGCGGCAGTGCCGTGAAGTCCTCTTTGTATAGCTGTTGGTACTTTTAAAAACTGACCACATGCAAAAGCATCTTCTAATTCTTTTGATTGTGCTCCATCTTGAACTTGATTTAGTACAGTATTGCAAATGACTTCTTTTGCTTTACTTATTTTTTCTATATCAATCATATCTGAAAATTTGATTGTTTAGTTCACCTAAAAGATTGGAAACTTCCTCTTTAAAACTTTGTTTTCTCCCATCTCTATGACCCAAGTTTGGCAAATTATGCTTTTTATTGTTAAAGATTAAGTTTCTTTCTTTATTTCCTAAAATTTTCCCGATTTCAAAAAAGCCGAAATCAACCATTTTGGAACGATGAATAGCTTTTGTAGTTACAATAAATTGAAAATCGCCTCCAATTATAAAAGAGAAAAGCCATGGTTCAATATTTTGAATTTTAGCAACTTTTGAAACAAGTGAATTGTAGGGTATTTTTTCAGCAATTATTTCTGCTCCAACATTGCTTGAGTCAAGCATGTTATGCAAATCAGAACCAAGTCCATCACTAATATCTGTTCCTCCGTTTCCGATTTTTGCAACGGCAACTAATTCTGATTTTAATAGAGGCACTTCCGATTTAAGAATCAGTGAATGTGCATCATCCAGAAAGTCCTTTTTTAGTATTGATGAAGCTATTCCATAAACCGCCGCACTTATACCACCTAAATTTCCAGACACCCAGATTATATCATCAGGTTCGGCAGAATTTTTCTGGAATAGCTTTCGGTCATTATTTGCTGTTCCAATTGCCGTTCCAAGAAATGCTCTGGCTTTTCCAAGCTTAGTGTCTCCTCCTACTAATGGGATGGATAACTTGTCAAGTTCAATTTTTACTCCTTCAAAAAAATTTGTTAGCTCTTCTTCTGAATCATTTTTTTCCATCGTGACACCAACTAAAAAAGCCAAAGGTTTTGCACCAGTTCCACATAAGTCAGAAATATTTGATGCAACCAAAAGTCTTCCTAAGTCTTTAGTATCGCATATTCCTAATTCAACTGATATAGGATTCGCATTTAGAAAGTCTGTTGTAATTATAAGGTTTTCTGTGTCGGAAAGTTTTATAATTGCACAATCATCATCATTAATTCCCGCAATAATGTTTGTATAATTTTTTCTTGCCCATTTTTTTGCAAGCCATTTAGGAATATTATCGGGGTCAATACTTTTATTCAACATTATTCCATTTTTTTATTGTCATTTCATTGAAACTTTCATTGGTTTTTAATCTCCAGTCCCAATTTTCAATTTCTCCTTTGCTTGCTAATACAAGTCTTCTAATCATTTGTGAAGGTACATTATCAGCATTATAAACTTTTATTATTTCATTCGTAGCAGCCAAGATATATGGAAAATCAATTTCTTTGATTTGATATAAGCTATCTAGTTTTTTGAATTTTAATATTTTGTCAAAACCGGATAATGAGTTTCCTGAATTGGGGATTACATGGAGGTGTGTATGAATAATACAAGCTCCGCTATTTTGTTCAAAGTCATACGCACCATGTTCAGCAATTAGATAGTTTGAATAAAAACCAGGTAATTTCTCAGCTAAATGATTTATAATTTCCTGAATTTCATCGAAACTTTTTGAATCCATTAAAGATAGATTTTGATAATGCTTCTTACTTGTAATTAAAATATGTCCGGGTTCTAATGGGCTAATGCATGGCGTAACAACGAATGATTCGGTTGAAAATAAAAGGCGATTTTCGATTTTGGAATTAATGCCATTTTCCAATGAATCAACAATTGCAGTGCAAAGTTTACAAGTATCTTGTTTCAATTTAGTCATAGTGATTAGGTTCGGTGCGGTGGCAAAAAAAAGCATGTGTGTGGATGCGAAGGGATGGTTGCAGGGACGGGCAGCCACACTCTTGCTTTTGTGCGGTGGCTTTTCTATTTATTTCAATATAGTAATATTTATTAGTCATATTGTTAGTCTCTGCTCTTTTACAATGAACGCTAACTAATGTATAACCTCACCCTATTCCTTTTATCCTCCCTAAATAGGAGTGATATCGTTACCAGGGTGCGTTTATCTTTGTTATTGCTGTTTGGTTTCACAGTAATTTGGTTTACAGTGTAGTAAATTTAAAACTTTTTTTCAATATAAAAACTGTTCAGGAAACCGGCCACAACCCATTCTATTTTCATTTAGCGGGGCAGGAGCGTGGCAAGCTTCTGCTATCCCTGAAAAACCTTTACCCAACAATTTTAATAGTTATTTTGTCGATCAAAAATTTTCGGGATTCGAGAAATGAGAACTTCTCCGATAGTCATTTTGGCTGTCGACTGGCTGATTGTGTTTAACAAGTATTAATCTCTGTTTATTTGGATTTTGTAAACTTAAATCCAATTTGTAATGATAACCAAGGGGCATATCCGTAGGTCCATTCATCAACTCCATCAAAAACATCCACGCCAGTTACAATACCTACTTGAAAATTCTCCCCTAGATCGTTTATTAGAGCAATTCCTCCAGTAAAACCTATTTTATTTTCAGGTGTTTCAGCGTCAATATTATTAAGTGAAATGGACGTTAATCCAGCATGAGCTGCAAATAACCAATTACTATTTTTAATATAGCATCCATAAAATCCACCAAGTTCTCCTCCAGGTGCGACTGTCGTAGGATTAAATCGGAGTTTGAATGGCACAGCTAAAATACCATAAGCTGTTCGACAATTTGACGGAGAACTCTTTGAGAAAAGATTATCATAATCATTTTTAGTTATACAATATTGATTATTGACATCTGCATAATTATCAGTTGTGCTTGAATTTACCTTGTTGTTCATTACTTCAACTAAATAATTGCTACCATCAATATCGGAGATGAATTTTATTTTAAAATAGCCACCTCCAATATCATAAGCAGTAGTGCCACAAGTACCTCCGTTATAAACTTTTACTACATCAGTAACATCAGCAAAACCTCTTGGGTATTTGATATCTCCATAATTTTGGCCATTGGTTATCAACGCAAATAGGAATAACCCGATAAATAAGATTGTCGTTTTAAACATAATGATTAATTTTAATTAACACTGATTATTTAATTTCCTTTGTTAACACTTCCAAAAGGGAGTGGATTTCTTTTTCTTTTATTTTAATACTTTCTGTTGGTTTTGGAGTATAATTTTGTTTATTTATTGGACCTTCTTCGTTGCCTTCATACCAACGACTCTCGACATTTATTTGATAATTTACTCCTTCAATTTCAAATACTAAATACCAATAATTAAATGATATGATTCTATAGAAAAATGGCTTTTTAAATTTCTTTATACCTCTCACGAAATAATGATTCGTGTCTATTTCATTTATTTCACTACTTATATTTAGAATGTCATTCTGCTTTATTTTATTAACAAAATCAACAAATAGTGTTTTGTCAAGATTTTTTGGAGAAAATGAGCTTTCCATTGTATTAGTCATTTTAAAGGCTGAATTAATGTCAATTATATCATATCTGTTTCTAAATGTATTTATAATCAACCAAGTAATAGATAAAATACCAATTAATAATCCTATAATTATTAATAATTTTCTTTTAAATCTCATGAGCTTGTTTTTTAACTCCTAACATTACCTTGCTGCAAGCTACCCACATTCCTCTCCCTTTATCCAATTCTTTGGAACTATTAAAGGCAGGGCTATGCATTACTCCGTTTTTAATATACCGGGCTTATTCATTGGTTTTCAGTTGAAACAATCAAAATTAAAAAATATTATTTAAATTATTAGCACTTTCCGTTACCTATTTTATTTAATTTACGGGTAATTTTTTTCTTTGGACTTTAATGTGCTGTTGTTGCTGGCTTCCAGGGGTTTGTTAATTTTTTGGTTGCTGGTTGCTGGAAACTGGTTACTGGTTTCTAGACAAGAAATCAGCATGATAGGTTGATTCTCTGTGTGACTTGGTGATTACTTTGTGGAACTCTGTGTAACCATTTTAACCGCTGAGCCGCTATGACGCAAAGGAAATGCTACGCATTTTAAACTACCTTTTAGTAGGCGGGCCTGCCCTTATGTTCAGGCGGGTTCTTCGATAAAGAGTTTTTGTTTTTTTGTTATTTGATTTTTGAGAAATGGTACGCTGATTATTATGAAAATAACTGATTTAATAAGATTTTCTCTGTGTAACCATTTTAACCGCTGAGACGCTATGACGCAAAGGAAATGCTACGCATTTTAAACTACCTTTTAGCAGGCGGGCCTGCCCGTTCGTTCAGGCAGGTTCGTGGACAAAAGAAACCATTTTTCGACTTTTTAGCCAACTACATTGCGGTGCAGATAAATAAAGCTTTTCCTTTTAATGTTGCTGCTTGCACCGCTTTATTCGGAGGAATTCTTTGGTTATACAAAAATAACACCCCTCCGGGGTTTTCGCCCGGGTTTTGCTGCCAATTGTGGGCTGCCGACTGCTGGAGACTGGTTGCTGGCTTCGTGTTGCTGGTTACTTGTTTTTTCACTGTTAATTGCTCATTGTTAATTGTAAATTGGCGGTAGACTGTGAACTGCCAACTGGTTACTGGTTTCTGGTCTCTTGTTTCTTTGTTCTAAGCAATTTGATAATTGCTCATTATTCTTTGCTTATTACGGGCTGAGGACTGCCGGCTGCTACTGTGGGCTGATTACTCATTGTTAATTGTTCATTGTTAATTGGCTGAGGGCTGCATACTGCTACTGTGGACTAGCTACAGGGGACTTGATGTGAGCCAAAATCTTTGAATAACCTATTAAACCTCAATTTTGCATCCTGCATTTTGGTCGTTCGTGGTTTTCTATCTTATTTCGATCCCGGTTTTCTTAATTTCATGAACAAAAGGATTATCAGAAATCAAATCCTGCTTTGATAATGGATGCGGCTCAATCCTTGAATCAAACTTAGATGCTAACAACATCAATTGGACTTGAATATCGAATTTGTCGGAATCCTTGAGGTTATCAATAATTAATGCAATATCAATATCACTTTCAGGTCTTTGATTGTTTTTGGCAAATGAACCAAATAGATACGCAGTCACAAATCCTGGTGTTTGATTTGCTACGGTTGAAATATATTGCCTAATTATTGTATCAGTTTTTTTATCCATTGCCTGTTAATTTTAAGGTTTTCAATCCAGGTAGTTGTAAATTCAGGGGTACATTTTTGTTGAAAACTCATTTTATAATCATCGTACCGTGTATTAATATTAAATGCAGTAACAGTTACTAAAAACAATCTTTGATCATCAGTTAATTCCAAATCACATTTTTCTGCAAGACGCAACAAATTATGGATAAAAGGAGGATAATCATTGTTTATTTTGACGTAAAGCGCCTTTAAGAGTTTTTCAATCATTAGATGGCCTACAAATAAGGCCCAATTGAATTTTTTACTTTCATACATTGTAATCATTGTATCAAAGTCTTCATCTGAACTATCAGACCAATACTTAATCAACTTATCCTTATTAAAATCCTTTTGTTCCATTTTTCAAATGTACAAAATTTTCACTTAAGTCTTTAAGTTACATGGATGTGTCTTTTTCTTAACATGACGCACATAGTTGATGCTAAACGCAGTTGCCTTGTTTGTTACTTGTTTTTATGTTAAAACTAAGACTAAAAGTAAATTGAAATTGCGACTTTTCAGCATGTTTGCTAGCTATATGCTAAATACTCCCAACTCCTTTATCCACCCAAAACCGGGCTGTTATTGGTAAGCTGGTGTTTTTATCTTTAGTATAGTTGTTGTTTGGTTTCACAGTAATTTGGTTTTCAGAGTAGTAAAATTAAAACTTTTTTTATAAAAGCATGCTTTTGGTGCAGAATTTTAATTACCGGTAGGGGAGTGGCTTGTGGCTAGTTGCTGGAAACTGGTTACTGGTTTCTAGACAAGAAATCAGCATGGTAGGTTGATTCTCTGTGTGACTTGGTGATTACTTTGTGGAACTCTGTGTAACCATTTTAACCGCTGAGCCGCTATGACGCAAAGGAAATGCTACGCATTTTAAACTACCTTTTAGCAGGCGGGCCTGCCCGTTCGTTCAGGCAGGTTCGTGGACAAAAGAAACCATTTTTCGACTTTTTAGCCAACTACATTGCGGTGCAGATAAATAAAGCTTTTCCTTTTAATGCTGCTGCTTGCACCGCTTTATTCGGAGGAATTCTTTGGTTCTACAAAAATAACACCCCTCCGGGATTTTCACCCGGGTTTTGCTGCCAATTGTGGGCTGCCGACTGCTGGAGACTGGTTGCTGGCTTCGTGTTGCTGGTTACTTGTTTTTTCACTGTTAATTGCTCATTGTTAATTGTAAATTGGCGGTAGACTATGAACTGCCAACTGGTTACTGGATACTTGTTTCTGGTCTCTTGTTTCTTTGTTATTTGCAATTTGATAATTGCTCATTGTTCTTTGCTTATTGCGGGCTGAGGACTGCCGGCTGTTACTGTGGGCTGATTACTCATTGTTAATTGTTCATTGTTAATTGGCTGTAGACTGTGGGCTACCGTCTGCCAACCGGAGACTGGTTACTGGTTGTTGGAATTTAGATATTAGACTTAAGACTCAAGATTTCAGACTCAAGACCAAAAACAAATTACTGATTGTTCATTATTTATTGCAAGCTGATTGATCCTGGATTTCTTAAATCTGCGATGATCAGCGTTTCTGCGAAGCAGAACTTGCCTGCCTTTGGTAGGTCTGCGTTATCAGCGTTCCATTGTTCGCAGCTTATCGTGTTGATGAGAAGGAAGCTTGTTGTCAAAAACTGTGCCTAACAGCTATTGTTTTTGGCATGGCCTTTGATTCAATTGTTGCCCCAGGAAACGACCCTAAACCTTGAAAGCCTCTATTCATAAGCCTTGTGAAATGAAAAACCGACTGCTTCGGTTTAAAATTGCCCTTTTTCCAGTGGCAAACTCCCATCATTAATTGCGGCACTCCCATTATTAATCGCACAACTCCCATCATTTATTCCGCCACACCGTGAATTATTTTCGTCACTCTGTGAATTATTTTCGTTATTCCCATCATTTAGTACGTCACTCCCTGCATTTAGCGCGCGTCTCTTTCAATTATTTTGCTCGTTCCCTGAATTATTTTCATCACTCCCTGCTTCCCACGCGTTTCTCCCTACTATATTTTGATCACTCCTTGCTTCCCACCAGTTTCTCCCTGCTATATTTTGATCACTCCCAGCTATATTTTCAGATCTCCGGACTATATTTTGATCGCTCTCTGCTATATTTTGATAGCTCCCATCTATATTTTCAGATCTCCCTGCTATATGCTGTGATCTCTTGTCTATATTTTCAGATCTTCCTACTCTAATTTGAAATCTCCCGGGTATAATTTCAAAACACCGTACTTTATTTTCATACCTCCCTGCTATATTTTGATGGCTCCGGGCTTTTTTTTGATGATTAGAAACCAGAATTTAGACAAAAAAGGGTACACTGATTTTTATGAAAACAACTGATTTAAAAAAATATACGCTGTGTGACTCTGTATTGACTTTGCGTGACTCTGTGCAATTTTTTTTCGCAATGGAAATGCTTCGCAATTTAAAAGCTATAACACGGAGTGACACAATGGAACCACAGCCCCGAAAGCTTTCGGGGACACAAAGCAGACTGCGAACTGTGAACTGTAGGCTAATTACTCATTGCTCATTGCTCATTGTTAATTGATAATTATTCCTTGCTGGCTGAAGACTGCTACTGTGGACTAATTACTCATTGCTCATTGCCAATTGTTAATTGTTAATTGCCCATTGGTCATTGTTCTTTAGCTGTAAGCTGCTTTCTGAGAACTATGGACTGGTTTCGGACTATCGCCTTTAGCGGTGCATGGTAAACAGGTTTTCCATGGCAACTCACTGCTTGCACCGCTTTATTCGGTAAGATGTTTTTCTTCTACCGACCTTTAACCCCGCCGGGGTTTCATTATTCATTGATAATTGCTCATTGTTCATTGATAATTGCTCATTGTTCATTGATAATTGTTTCTTGCTGACTGCCAACTGGATACTGTGGGCTGATACCTTGCTATTGCTTTAACGCAGCTTTGGTAAACAGGTATTCGGGAATTTCCTGGTTAAATTGTATGGCTGTTATCTTAAACTCGGTTCCTCCTCCTTGTTTCAGCTGGTCTTTATACACCACAAGGGTAGGGAACCAGCGGCCATCGACCTGAATTACCCCGCTTAAGGTCGATGTTTTAAGCAACTGACCGCTTTTGGCATAAAGCTCTTCCTTTAAGGGAACAAAACGTTCGGTATCAATCCAAAGCTTGCGTCGCGCATAGGCCACATCGGCTACTTTGGCCTTTAGTTCCAGCACCCATGCCGGACGTCCGTTACTTTCTTCGGTGGCAATCAGCTCAGCGCTGTAAACATCGGTCAGTTTGCGATCGTCCATCATGTCCTCGTACGATAAGTCGGAGCCCATTACCGATTGCCGCAGCATATGACCCGAGATTTGTATGGTTCGGTCGGTCGATGGTGAATATATCCAGAGCTGATCTTCGAGTTTTAGCATTTTGGTTCCCTGTTCGCGGGCAGGAGAGAGGTACTCGGTAAAAGCTTTTTTGTCGCCCACCGCATACGATTTTGAGGTAAGCGTCCGGCTGCCTCTTTTTCCGTGTATGGTCATGGTCGATTCAAATACCCGGTTCTCCGACGACATGTTTTTATCTACTTTCTTTAGAATCTCGTCGGCATTTTGTGCCTGAAGCGTGAAGCTCAGCAGGGCAGTGAATAAACTTAGGCTTAATGTTTTCATAATTTTGGTATTTTCTATGGTTAGCTTTGTATTTTTCTTTTTTTATTTTGATGCCATCCGGCAAGTGCCTGCCGTGTTTCCTGTATTTTCTTTTTTCCGGTTTAAGCTTCCAGTTCTTTAAATAATTGCGCGGTTTTGCGCTGGTAAATACCGATGCCCGAAAGCATGGTTCCGGCCACGGTCGATAATACTCCGGGAATAAAGCCGATATAGAAATCGGGCGGAGTAATTTTTGCACGCACCAGGTTGGGCATCATGATGCCTGTGGTGGCATTTTTGGTAAACTCGCTGATGTCGAGGCCATAGGTTTGCAACAGCCACGAAAGACCCAGCCCCACAGCTGTTCCAATCAGGGTTCCTGCCGTACCAATCATTAACGATTCGTAAATCATGGAGCGGTACACGTGCGATTTTTCTTCGCCAATGGCTATGCGGATGCCAATTTCGCCATAGCGCCGTAATCCGCCCAGTAATCCGGCATTCCACAGCACCAGCGACATGGCAATCATAAAAATAAAGGTTACGATGCCGCCCATGCTTTGGGCCAAATCGACATAGAGCGATAAACCTTCCTGGTCGCGCAGACGAAGCATTACCGGGGCAAACTCATAATCGGGATTGGTGTATTTTTCAGTAAACGAAGCGAGCACCGGTGCCGCCAGTTCGTCTTCGTAATAGCCTTTCCCAAAGAAACCAATAATTTCGCCGGCCGCATCGTCCATATCGAGGGCCTTTTGTACGTCGTACAGGTCGGCAATTACCGTTCCCCGGTCGAGCGCCGTATTCCCGAAACGTACGGTTCCCGCAAGCTTAAAATTATAAAAAGCCATGCCTCCGTTCATGGTCGAGCCGATAAGGGTAACTTCGGCTCCGGGGCTTACCTTCAGCTTTTGGGCAAAATCGTCGCTTAGCAATACCTGTCCCGGAGCGTCGGGGAGTTTACCCTGTACCAGCGACTGAGCCAGATTCAGGCGTTCCACTTCGCTGGTTTGTTCCGACAATAAATCGAGGCCGATACCCAGGGCAGGACCCTGACTCAGGGTTTCGCCGTTCTCGTCGGGCACGTCGATTAAGCCTCCGAACTTAATGCGCAGGGCCCATTCCATATCGGGATAGTCATTTTCCAGTTGTTGCTTGTAACTGTCGGCTTCGAGCAGCGCAAGGTCGTTGGGTGCCTGACTCACATTGTCGGCATAAACCCGGGTCATTACTTTAACATGGCCGGTATTGAAGCGGGCCGTTTGTTCTATCATATCGACCATAATGCCGTTGATGTATCCCCGCATAAAAACAGTTAACATCACACCTATGGCAACTACCAGTAAGGGAAGCAGACTCCGGCCCCTGTCCCTGATTAATCCTTTTAATAAAAAACGTATCATTGTATTTTCCCCCTTAAAGCTTCGGTTGGATTCATTTTTGCAATTTTTCGCGATGGCCAGTAGCTTACCAGCGTGGTGGCCAAAAGTACCAGCAGGGTAGTGCCTGCTATTAATGAGCCGCTGTACACGGGATACATGGTTTCGGCAATGGCAAAACCATAATCGGCCGACGACATGCCCAGTGAGATACCTTTACGGGCAAACCACATCAGAAAGGGAATACCGTAAACGGCTCCCACCAGCGCAGCAAGCACGGCATGCATGCCTCCCTCGATGGTAAAAAGCATCACCACCTGTCGCCGCATGTAACCCAGGGCAATGTAGGTTCCGATTTCTTTTTGTCTGCGGAAAATTGACAGTACCTGGGTGTCGAAAATAGCCAGAAGTGCCAGTATCAGAAGTATCCCGTAAAAAATGGATTGTCCCACCGATTTGGTTTTTATCATGGCTTCAATTTCGCTTACCAGCGATTCAAAGGTCTTTTGTTTCCATTCGCCCACATCGCTGGTGTGTGCTTCTTTATTGGCAAAAGTAAGCAGGGTAGCCTGGTTGGGCATCAGTGTCATGGCCTGCATCTGTTCCAGGGGAATCCAAACCTGCGCCATATCAACGGTTGGCACATTGGTGGTAAATACCGCAGTAATGCAGATTTCGGCCGCATCGAAGGTTCCGTTGGCATCGCGCCAGCGCAGGGTGAGGTAATCGCCTGTCTTAAGTTTATTTGTTTTTGCCATATTACTCCCAATAATGGCCGGGATGGCACTAAGAGCCGTGTCCAGTTTATGGGTGGGAAGTTTCAAAAGTTTTTGCTTTGGATCGATGCCTTTTATCAGCACCGACTGCATCCGGCCTTCGGGATAAATGGTTCCCTGACTTATTAATACCGGCACCAGGGTTCCCCGGGCTATTTCGTCGGTAAATTCGGGTGGAAGGGGAGCGTGTGCATCGTTTAGCGAAAAAGCATCGTAGGGGTCGTAGGCCTGATGCCAGTATTGTCCCCCGGCAATTTCCCATTCGGTCATGTCGTTCTTTGCCTGGCGATCCCATCCCACCAAAATTCCCTTGGCAGCGATGATAATGACAAACGAAAACGACAAAACCAACACATTGAGCCAGGTTCGCAAACCTGCTCCTATGAGGTTTTTAAATGCTAGTTTTATGGCCAGTTTCATGATTCCTGAATTTGTATGTTTTTCTTCCTTTATTTTTATTGCAGTTGCCTGATGCCTTAACTTTCAGTGCTCTTTTTTAGCTTTTCCCCATTTTTAGGTAAAACTTTTTTTTGTTTGCTGAAGTTTATTTATCGCTTGCACCTGCGCTAACTAAATTTGCCGGTTCGTCTTTGTCAATTTTACCGTCTTTTAGATAAATAAGGCGGTTCAGGTAGCCAATAACCTTTTCGTCGTGGGTGGCAAACAAAAAAGTGGTTTTAAGCTCCTGGTTTAACTTTACCATGGTTTGCAAAATGTGATGTGAATTTGCTGCATCGAGGTTGGCCGTGGGTTCGTCGGCCAGTACCACCGAAGGTTTTTTAACCATGGCCCGGGCAATGGCTACCCGCTGGCATTCGCCACCCGATAATTGCGGGGGCTTCTGACGGGTTTTGTCTGTTAGTCCTACCCATTCGAGCGCTTCGCTTACCATTTTCTTTCGCTCGCCGGCTGAATAGTTCAGCAGCAGCAGGGGAAATTCCACATTCTCGTAAACCGTATGCACCTGCAGCAGGTTGTAACTCTGAAAGATAAAGCCCAGTTTTTCTTTCCGGAGTTTTGCTGCCTCCCTGGCCGACAGTTTTCCGATGGATTGGTCTAATACCAGGGCTTCGCCTTCAGTTGGCGAATCGAGCGAACCAATAATGTTGAGCAGGGTGGTCTTTCCTGAACCGCTGGGGCCAATAAGCCCGGCAAACTCCCCAAGCCCGATGCTTAAGTTGATTCCTTTGAGGGCGTAAAAATCGCCTTTTCCCATGGGGAAGCGCCTGGTGAGGTTCACTGTTTTAATAATTGTTTCGTTTTCCATTGTTTCTCTATTTTATAATTCTTTACAAGCTAAAGTGTTTGTTAAGCAGATGCAGTACAGGGTTTGTGGTTGAGGGTTTTGGGCATGGCCAGCCCGATTCCCTGCTGTAATTGTTTGTTTTGTTTCCTGCTGCCTGTTTGTTTTCATGATAAATTTTTGTGTGATAAAAAACTAAAAATTATAGACCAGCATAAGTTGTCCGCCAGTGCCGGCATACAGATTCTGATCCATGTCCTGTGCCGGCAGTTCGTAGGTTTTGGGATTGATATAGCCCATTACATGCAACGTGAGTTTGTTGAATTGCCTTTGCCAGTTTAAAAAGCTGTAGGCTTTTTGGTTGGTCCAGTCGTAATAAACAATAGCTCCCAGCCGGTCGAACAGCCCCAATGGGTACGACACATTAAGCAGCGAGAAGTTAAGTACACTGGAAAAGGCAAAGGCTTTCTCGTCCGATGCGGCCAACAAATGCTCATAAATCAGGTTCAAACCGTTACCCAGTCCAAAGGTATAATCGACACCCAGGTTGATGATTTCCTGATTTCTATACGTCCCAATGCTTTCGTTGTAGTTCGACCACGAGGCTTCTATCCACCAACCTACCAGCATATCGAATTTTGCATCAAAGCCAAATCTGTTTTCCTTGAAATGAACATTCGGGTTAAGTGAATCGGTTATTCCACTGCCGTTGGCTGTTCGGTGGTGGTAGGTAAAACCGCTTTCACCCCTGGGGACTGGTATTTGTAAGCGCCCTCCGAATTCGGGAGTCTGTTTTCGGGTGGCAAACACTTCCCAGCCTTTTCGCTGCTCGTTGCCGTACAGGCCCCACAACCAAAGGTTGGCATTATTCATAAAATAGTACCGGGCCAGCACAGCCCAAACCCCGTCGGTTAGCTGCAAGGGGTCGCGCGGGTCCATTTGGTCGAACCACATAAGCGGTCGTAAAAGTGATGCCGAACCGAAATTGATTTTTTGCAGGCCTGCCCGTAGTTCAAACTGCGGTGTGGAATACCTTCCCCAAAGGCGGTAAGGTTTAAGCCTGCCGCTGTAGCTTCCCGAATCAAAATTGTGAAAAGCAGTATGGCCGTATAGGTTAGCCGAGGCTTCAAAGTCAATCAGCTTTTGTTTGCGGGTGTTGATTTCATAGTTCAGTTGAGGAATAAAGCGTCCCCCGGCAGCCCACGATTTCTCCTGGCTGCTATTCACCAGGGTATAGGCCGATAATTGTCCCTTAAACTTCAGCGTGTCATTGGCCTGAACGGTTCCCAGCGCAAAAAGTGCAGTCAGGGCAAGACTAATATTAAGATTCTTTCTCATTTGTAGCAGGTATGATGCCGTAAACCAAAAGCCGGGCAAATTCCATAATCAATTGTTGCCGGTTTTCAAACATGCTGGTAACACTTTCGTCGTTTATCAGCTCGATTAATTTGAATTGTACCTTAATTAGAAAATCAATATTCAGGTTGTTTCGGAATACGCCCTCTTTCTGAGCCTGCTGGTAATCATTTCTCAGCACTTCCCAGGCTTTTCGGGTACGTTGTTCCACATAAGCCTTTAATTCGGGTTCACCTCCGGCATAAAAATCCTGCATAAATTCCGGGCTGATGTCGTTGGTACTCTCGAGTTTTAGTAACAAAACCTTATTAATTTTTTCAGCCGGCGATAAATTGCTTTTCATAATATTCCGGAATTCAATTTCACCCTTTACCACCACATTATCGAAGATGGTTTTTGCCAGTTCAATCTTGTTTGGGAAATGCTTGTAAAAAGTCATCTTGCTTACCCCGGCATTTTGGCAAACCTCTTCGATGGAAACCCGCTTAAATCCGTGTTTCCAGAACAAACTTTGGGCAGCTTCGAGTATATGGGCGTATTTTTTATTAATCTTTACCATTCGTTTTAAAAATTACATATAATATACAAATATACGAAAAAAGTAAATAATACAAATAATCGTATAGTTTTTTTTAGGATGATATTAAAAATATTCCGTATTCAGTAATATCGTAATTCAGTGATACCGTAATTCAGTGATTCGGTGATTCTGTGATACCGTAATTCAGTGATTCAGTGATTCAGATTTCAAAGAATAATAGCATGTGCGCGATGTTGCTGGTTGTTGGAATGCTAGTTGCTGGTTACTTGTTTCTGGATCACTGGATAATAGACTATTAGATCTTAGACTATTAGATTTAAGAATCAAGAAAAGGAACTACTGACTGAAAATTGCTACTGTGGACTCATTACTCATTGTTAATTTAATGTCGTTTAGTTAAAGAAATTCACCCCTATAATCCCCTCAAGGGGATACCTGCAACGATGGAACAGAGCTAGTCCTCCCTAAGGGAGGTGCCCGAAGGGCGGAGGGTGAAGTCTGCTTAACTAAACGACATTGATTGTTAATTGTTCATTGCTCATTGTTAATTGCTGGCTGAAGACTGCTACTGCCAACTGTGGCCTGATTACTCATTGCTCATTGATAATTATTAATTGCCCTTGGTCATTGTTCTTTAGCTGTAAGCTGCTTTCTGAGAACTGCGGACTGGTTTCGGCCTGTCGCATTTTGCGGTGCATGGTACACTGGTATTTCATGGTAACGCTTCTGCTTGCACTGCATAACCCGGGTGTTATTGTATTTCTATAATAATACCACCCCTCCGGGGTTAGCTGTTCACCGAATGCTGATACTCTACCAACCTTTAACCCCTCCGGGGTTCCATTATTCATTGCAAATTGTTCATTGATAATTGATAATTGTTTCTTGCTGGCTGAGAACTGCTACTGCCGACTAATTACTCATAGATAATTGCTCATTGTTAATTGAAAATTGTTTCTTGCTGGCTGAGGACTGCTACTGCCAAATGTGGCCTGATTACTCATTACTCATTACTCATTACTCATTGCTCATTGTTCTTTAGCTGTGAAATGCCTCCTGAGAACTATGGACTGGTTTCGGCCTGTCGCATTTTGCGGTGCATGGTATGCTGGCATTTCATGGTAACGTTTCTGCTTGCACCGTTTTATTCAGTAAGATGTTTTTCTTCTACCGACCTTTAACCCCGCCGGGGTTTCATTGTTCATTGCAAATTGTTCATTGCAAATTGTTCCTTGCTGGCTGAGAACTGCTACTGCCGACTAATTACTCATAGATAATTGCTCATTGTTAATTGAAAATTGTTTCTTGCTGGCTGAAGACTGCTACTGCCGACTGTGGCCTGATTACTCATTACTCATTACTCATTGCTCATTGATAATTATTAATTGCCCTTGGTCATTGTTCTTTAACTGTAAGCTGCTTCCTGAGAACTGCGGACTGATTGTGGCCTGTCGCTTTTGCGGTGCATGGTACACTGGTATTTCATGGTAACGCTTCTGCTTGCACCGCATAACCTGGGTGTTATTGTATTTCTATAATAATACCACCCCTCCGGGGTTAGCTGTTCACCGAATGCTGATACTCTACCGACCTTTAACCCCGCCGGGGTTTCATTATTCATTGCAAATTGTTCATTGATAATTGATAATTGTTTCTTGCTGGCTGAGAACTGCTACTGCCGACTAATTACTCATTGATAATTGCTCATTGTTAATTGATAATTGCTCATTGATAATTGAAAATTGTTTCTTGCTGGCTGAAGACTGCTACTGCCAAATGTGGCCTGATTACTCATTACTCATTACTCATTACTCATTGCCCATTGTTCATTGATAATTATTAATTGCCCTTGGTCATTGTTCTTTAGCTGTGAACTGCCTCCTGAGAACTATGGACTGGTTTCGGCCTGTCGCATTTTGCGGTGCATGGTACGCTGGCATTTCATGGTAACGTTTCTGCTTGCACCGCATAACCCGGGTGTTATTGTATTTCTATAATAATACCACCCCTCCGGGGTTAGCTGTTCACCGAATGCTGATACTCTACCAACCTTTAACCCCTCCGGGGTTTCATTATTCATTGCAAATTGTTCATTGATAATTGATAATTGTTTCTTGCTGGCTGAGAACTGCTACTGCCGACTAATTACTCATTGATAATTGCTCATTGATAATTGATAATTGCTCATTGTTAATTGAAAATTGTTTCTTGCTGGCTGAAGAATGCTACTGCCAACTGTGGCCTGATTACTCATTACTCATTACTCATTGCCCATTACTCATTGATAATTGCTGGCTGAAGACTGCTACTGCCGACTGCGAACTAATTGCTCATTGTTAATTGTTAATTGCTCATTGCCCATTGTTCATTGTTAATACTCATTCCAGCTCTTAATGGCCAGGTCGTCGGGAGTGAGTTTGCAAAAGCTGTAAATAAATGCGCTGGCCAGCCGGGCATTGGTAATCAACGGAATGTTGTAATCGATGGCGCTGCGACGAATGGTGTAATCGTTGGCCAGTTCCTCCTTACTTAAGTCTTTGGGAATATTAATCACCAAATCGATCATTTTGCCCCGCAGGTAATCCAGCACATTGGGTTTGGCATCTTCGTCGGGCCAGTGGAGTGCCGTTGCCGGGATGCCGTTTAACTGAAGAAACTGCGCGGTTCCCTTGGTAGCAAACAGGTTGTAATCTTTTTCTATCAGCATGCGACACGAATTCACCAGTTCTACCTTCGAGCGCATGGGTCCGGTACTTAGCAGGATATTCTTTTTGGGCACCGTGTAACCTACCGACAGCATGGCTTTTAAGATGGCCTCGTAATAACTGTCGCCTATACAGCCCACTTCGCCGGTACTCGACATATCGACACCCAATATGGGGTCGGCTTTGGCCAGACGCGAAAAACTGAACTGCGGTGCTTTTACCCCGATGCAATCCAATTCAAAAATCGATTTGTCGGGTTTCTTAACTTCCCGGCCCAGCATTACCTGCGTGGCCATTTCAATCAGATTTACCTTAAGCACTTTCGACACAAAGGGAAAGCTCCGCGATGCACGCAGGTTGCATTCAATTACTTTAATGTCGTTGTCCTTGGCCAAAAACTGCATGTTAAAGGGGCCCGATATATCGAGCTCGCGGGCAATGGCTTTGCTTATCCGTTTGATGCGTCGTACGGTTTCGAAATAAATTTTCTGCGGTGGAAACACCATGGTGGCGTCGCCCGAGTGCACTCCGGCAAATTCCACGTGTTCTGATAGGGCATAGCTTATCAGTTCGCCCTTATTGGCCACGGCATCAATCTCAATTTCCTTGGCTTGTTCAATAAATTCCGAAACTACCACAGGATGTTGCTTCGATACCTTTACGGCCAGTTGCAGAAAATGCTCCAGTTCGTCGCGGTTCGATACCACATTCATAGCGGCTCCCGAAAGCACGTAACTGGGACGGATAAGCACGGGGAATCCCACCTTATCGACAAAATGGTAAATATCGTCGATGCTTGTTAATTCGCTCCAGCGGGGCTGGTCGATGCCCAGTTTGTCGAGCATGCCCGAAAATTTGTTGCGGTCTTCGGCCCGGTCGATGCTGAGGGGCGAGGTTCCCAGAATGTTAATGTGTTGCCGGTGCAGTCGCATGGCCAGGTTGTTGGGTATTTGTCCACCGGTGGAAACTATAACTCCTTTGGGCAGTTCCAAATCGCAAATGTCGAGCACCCGTTCCAGCGACAGCTCATCGAAATACAGCCGGTCGCACACATCGTAATCGGTACTTACCGTTTCGGGGTTGTAATTAATCATGATGCTGCGGAAGCCTTCTTTTTTAATGGTCTGCAGGGCATTTACCCCGCACCAGTCGAATTCCACACTGCTGCCAATGCGGTAGGCTCCTGAACCCAGAACGGTTACCGAGCGGTTGTCGCGCGGAAATTCCACATCGTGTTCATTGCCCGAATAGGTGAGGTAGAGGTAATTGGTTTTGGCGGGATATTCGGCGGCCAGCGTATCAATCTGTTTTACATAAGGCACGATGCCCATCTTTTTGCGGAAGGTACGTACCTTGTTCATGTTGTTTTCAATGGCTTCCACTTCGCTTTTCAGTATCATACGGGTGAGTTGGAAGTCGGAAAAGCCCCTTATTTTTGCTTCACGCAGCAGTTCCAGTGGCGTTTCTTCCAGCGTGTCGAAGGCGTGTAGCTTATTTTTCAGGTCGTTTATGTTCTGTAGTTTAACCAGAAACCACTTATCAATTTTTGTCAGTTCATGAATTCTGTCAATGGTATATTCTGCATCCAAAGCTGCCTGTATGGCAAAGATGCGCATGTCCGTAGGCCGGGTAAGTTCTTCGTCGATGCTATCGAAATTCAAATCGCGGTTGCCTGTAAAACCATGCATGCCCTGTCCAATCATCCGTAAGCCTTTTTGTATGGCTTCTTCAAAGTTACGCCCAATGCTCATCACTTCGCCCACGCTCTTCATCGAAGAACCAATCTGTTTGCTTACCCCTTCGAATTTTCCCAAATCCCAACGGGGGATTTTGCATACAATATAGTCGAGTGCCGGTTCAAAAAAGGCACTGGTAGTTTTTGTAACCGAGTTTTTTAAATCGAATAAGCCATAGCCCAAGCCCAGTTTGGCAGCTACAAAAGCCAGGGGATAGCCGGTGGCTTTGCTGGCTAGGGCGCTTGAGCGCGACAAGCGGGCATTAACCTCAATTACGCGGTAATCTTCCGATTCGGGGTCGAGCGCATACTGCACATTACACTCGCCCACAATACCAATATGACGAATAATTTTAATGGCCAGCTCGCGCAGTTTGTGGTATTCGGTGTTCGACAGCGTTTGCGAAGGGGCCACCACAATACTCTCCCCGGTATGAATGCCGAGGGGATCGAAGTTTTCCATATTACATACGGTGATGCAATTGTCGAAACGGTCGCGCACCACTTCGTATTCTACTTCCTTCCAGCCCTTCAGCGATTCCTCGACCAACACCTGGGGCGAGAACGAAAAGGCGTTGTTGCATATTTTTTCCAGCTCGCTGTGATTGTTGCAAAAGCCTGAACCCAGTCCGCCCAGGGCATAAGCAGCCCGCACAATAACCGGATAACCCAGTTTGTCGACGGCTTTGTAGGCTTCGTCCAGATTATTTACAGCAAAGCTTCGGGCTGTTTTTACGCTTATTTGATTTAGCTTTTGTACAAACAGGTCACGGTCTTCGGTGTCTTTAATGGCCTGAACGGGAGTTCCCAGCACACGTACCTTGTATTTTTCAAGTACCCCGCTGTCTTCGAGTTTTATACCACAATTCAGGGCGGTTTGTCCGCCAAAGGCTAACAATATGCCCTGGGGTTTTTCTTTTTTAATTACCCGTTCTACAAAATCGGGGGTAACCGGTAAAAAGTAAATTTTGTCGGCTATATTTTCCGAAGTTTGTACGGTAGCAATGTTGGGGTTAATCAATATGGTTTCGATGCCTTCTTCGCGCAGGGCTTTGAGCGCCTGAGAACCCGAGTAGTCAAATTCTCCGGCTTCGCCAATTTTCAAGGCTCCGGAACCTAAAACAATAACTTTTTTTATGCTGTGGTCGATGGTACTCATGGTTTATTTGCTTTTTTTAATTTGTTCGATAAACTGTTCAAACAGGAAGGCTGTGTCGGTTGGGCCGCCCGATGCTTCGGGGTGAAACTGGGTAGCAAATATGGGCTTGCTTTTATGCCTGATGCCCTCGCAGGTTTGGTCGTTCAGGTTGGTGAAATAGGGTTCAAAATCGCCTTGTAATTTGTGATGATCCACAGCAAAGCCATGATTTTGTGAGGTGACAAAACAGCGATGCGTTTCATGCTGAATTACCGGTTGGTTGTGGCTTCGGTGTCCGTATTTCAGTTTGTAGGTTTCGGCTCCGCTGGCAATGCCCAGCAATTGACTGCCCAGGCAGATGCCAAAAATGGGCTGGTCTTTTCCTAAGGCTGTTTCCAGTTGATGGATGGCTGGCTTGCAGATGGCCGGATCGCCGGGGCCGTTGCTTATAAACAGCCCGTCGTAAGCTTCGTTGCTGTAATTGTAGTTCCAGGGAACACGAATTACGGTAGTGTCGTAGCGTAACAGGCTGCGAATAATATTGAATTTTACCCCGCAATCGACCAGCATTATTTTGTGTTGGCCATTGCCGTAAATGGTTTTCTCTTTTATGCTTACCAAATCGACCAGATTTTGTTCGTTGGGGTCGTACCAATCCACTTCCTGTTCGTCGATAACAATTTTACCCAGCATGCTTCCGTATTCGCGAAGCACTTTGGTTAAAGCCCGGGTGTCGATGCCAAAAATAGCCGGCACTTTATTGTCGTAAAGCCATTTGCCCAAACTTTGTTCAGCATTCCAGTGGCTGTATTCAAAAGAATAATCCGATATGACCAAACCGGAAATGTGAATCTTTTCCGATTCAAAGTATTTTAACAGTCCGTTTTCGGTTTCGGGCCTGGGAACACCGTAGTTCCCGATTAGGGGAAAGGTTGAAACCAGAATTTGCCCTTTGTACGAGGGGTCGGTCAGACTTTCGGGGTAGCCGGTCATGGCAGTATTAAATACTACTTCGCCGGCAACCGAGCATGGGAATCCGAAAGACCGTCCCGAAAATTCTTTTCCATTTTCTAATATCAGTCTCGCGTTTTTTGCTTTTGCCATGGTTAGGATTTAAAAGAGTTTATCTATACTGTCGGGGAATTCTTTCCGCAAGGCTTGTTTTACATCGTCGGGAGTATAGCCCTGCCTGATTACAAAGAATATGGTGTCGTTGCCTGCCAGTGTTCCGGCAATGGCATCGGGGTTTGCACTGTCGATGGCCGAAGCTATGGTGTGCGAAAAAGCCGGAATGGTTTTTATTACGCCCATATTTCCTGAAAACTCAAGCGAAAGAAACCCGTCTAAACTATGTTTGCTGCCAGTGCTTAGGTTTACCAGACTTGTTGCATCAGGTAAGTGGTAGCGGTACGAGCCTTGTCCGTCGGGCATTTTGGCTACTTTAAGCAATTTTAAATCGCGCGACAAGGTAGCTTGGGTTACATGAAAATTCAGGGAAATAAGGTTTTGAAGCAGTTCCTCCTGAGAGGTGATGTGCGTGGTCTGAATGATTCTTTTTATGGTTGCCAGTCGCTGGCTTTTGTTATCCATGAAAATTTACGGTATAAATATACATTCAGGATGCAAAAATATGCAAAGTTTGGAATCTGGCAAACAATAGTTATTAACAATCGGGATTTTTGAACCCTGCGAGGGTTCTAAAACCTCGCAGGGTTCAATTTATTTGCTTCGCAGTACCTTTATAAATAGCAAAGTAGCTATAATTCCCAGTATCAAATAAATTATTCCGGCAGTTTTTAATGCAAAGCCAAGGCTATAGTGGTCGGTAAAGTATCCAAACAAGGGTCCCAGTCCGGCAAAAACCAAACGGATAATAAAATTACGCACCGAAAGTACGGTTGCCCTGATGTTCGATTCGGTTAAGCGGTTGATGTAATCTTTTAATACGGGCGTGGCATAACCTCTGACCAGGTAAAACACAAACAAAAAGCCAATGGCCCACATGGTTTGGAAATAACCTGTAAGCAAATACATGCCTGAAATAAAAAGGGTGATGAAGAATACACTTTTTATATCGCCCAATTTCTTTTCAATATGATGGGCAAACATTGAGGTAAGTCCTACCGATAAATTAAGCAGTGTCCATAGTATTCCGAAGGCAGCAATGGGAAGCTGTACTTCTTTAAAAAAAGGCTGAACAAACCAGGCCATCGACAGGGTGGCAGAGCCAATAATTGCTGAGTAAATTATATTTATTCGAAGGGCTTTGTTTTCAAATAAGGTGTATTTGAATATGTTAATAATGTCGGCGAAACTTGCTTTTACCAAGGCTTTGTGTCGGCTGGGTTCTATCAGGGTAAATGCGGCAGGAATGGCCAGAAAAGCTACTGCTGCCTGAAAATAATAAGGATGCCTAAGGCTGTAAGTGGCTAAAAAACCACCGGTAATTCCGGCAATGGCTTCGGCAAAGTTGCCGATGGAGATTATCCGTCCTTCGTATTTTAAATACTGTTCCTCGCGTTTTTCATCCAGCAGGGTATCGTAAAGCATGGCCGAATCGGCACCACTGATAAGGCTTGTGCCGATACCTAAAACAATTTCAGCAATCAGGAATCCGGTAAAACCGTAGGAAAAACTGTAAACCACATAGCCCAGAAAACCCATGATACTTCCAGCTATCAGCGTTTTCTTTCGTCCCAGCACATCGGCAAAATAGCCCGAGGGAATTTCGAGCACTACAATAGCCACCGAATAGATGGCCTGCAAAAGGAAAATATCGAATTGTTTCAGCCCGTTTTCGTTGTAAAACAATACCACGATGGGCATTATCAGCATAAACCATTTGGCTATCTTAATCAGGTAGAGTTTGTAAATGTTTGCTGACAAGTGCTTCAAGATGTTTCTCAGTTAAATGAAGCGACAAAATTAAAATGCTTTGGCAGAATTTCTATTTTCTGACGGAATAAAGTTTTAAAAGGCTAATTTTAGCGCAAATTAAATCTACATTTTGGAACAGTTCGATGTTGTTGTTATAGGTGCCGGAGCTGCCGGTTTAATTGCTGCCGGAAGGGCTTCGCAGCTGGGTGCCCGTGTATTGTTACTCGAGAAAATGATGCAGGAAGGCCGTAAAATGCGTATTTCGGGTAAAGGACGATGCAATATAACCAACGATGCACCCATTTCAGAATTTGTAAAACACGTGCATCCGTCGGGTAATTTTTTAAAACCTGCTCTTTCTGGTTTTTATAAGCAGGATATTATTGATTTGCTGAATCAGCAGCAGGTTGAAACCGTGCTGGAGCGGGGCGGAAGGTATTTTCCCAAAAGTAATAAGGCAGCCGATGTGGTTCAGGCCCTGGTAAACTGGACTAAACAGCAGGGTGTTACCATTCGTTTAAATAGCAAGCTCGAAGAAATACAGACTGAAAACCAAAAGGTTCAGACCATTGTTTATAGCGAAGCCAGCCAGCGAAAACAAGTGAACTGCCGTTCGGTAATTCTTTGCACCGGAGGCTATTCGTATCCGGCAACGGGCTCCAATGGCGATGGTCACTACCTTGCTAAACACTTGGGACATTCCATCGAGGCCGTTCGTCCGGCCCTGGTTCCCGTTGAGGTGGAAGAAGCGCTGGTAAAAAATCTCAGCGGATTGAATCTGCGGAATGTTAAAGCCAGTGTTTGGTCGAATCAAAAAAAACTGGCCGACGATTTTGGCGAAATAACTTTTGCCGAATGGGGACTTACCGGCCCGATAATTTTAACGCTGAGCCGCCTTATGGTAGATGAACTGCGTGGCGGGTCGCAGGTGGTTTTATCCATCGATTTAAAACCCGCTTTAAACGAGCAAACCCTCGATGCCCGTTTACTTCGCGATATTGATGCCAATGGAAAAATGCCACTGGCCAAACTCTTCAAACTTTGGCTGCCCATGCAGTTGATTGAGCCTTTTTTAAACTTATTGAATTTGGATGCAAAAAAGCCGGCAAACCAACTGAGTGGTGCCGACCGGCGACGTATTCGGATATTAATGAAAGACTGGCCCTTTCACGTTAATGCTTACCGTCCTTTTAAGGAAGCCATTGTTACGGCAGGTGGCGTCAGCACTTCGGAAATCAATGCCAAAACCATGGAATCGAAGCGGATTAAAAACCTGTATTTTGCCGGCGAAATAATTGATGTGGATGCCGACACCGGCGGCTACAACCTGCAAATTGCTTTTTCTACCGGATGGCTGGCCGGGAGTTCCTGTGTTAATACATAGTACTGCTGTATTTAAGTTTTTTTAAGGATGGCTTTTTTATGCATATTTTTTTTTGATGAAAAGCTTGTAATCCACCCGACAATCTCTAATTTTATCCCTATACTTTTAAGCTGTGCCAAACATTCGGGAAATACTTATTGCGCACCGGGGAGCATCGTTTGAGGCTCCTGAAAATACAATTGCTGCTATTCGCTGGGCTTGGGACCAGGGGGCCAAAGCGGTTGAGGTCGATATTCATCTTACTGCCGATAAGCAGGTTGTGCTTATTCACGATGCCGATACGCTGCGTGTGTCGGGCGTTAAGAAAATAATCGGCCAAACAACATTAGCCGCATTAAAACAGTTGGATGTGGGTAAGTACAAAGGCGATCAATTTCGCAACGAAAGGATTCCTGAACTGTCAGAAGTGTTGCAAACCATTCCGATTGATGGCAAACTGGTGATTGAAATAAAATGCGGACCCGAAGTTTTGCCTTTTCTGAAAACAGTTCTTTCCAAAGCCGGAATTAGCAATAATCAGATTGAACTTATTGCCTTTAACCGGAAAACGCTGGCGCAGTCGAAGCGATTAATGCCTTATTATAAGCATCTTTGGTTGCTCGATTTGGATTACAGCGGTTTTTTTATAGCCTACCCCTTTTATAAAAAGCGCTTAATTCGTTTGGCTCATAAACTGGGTTTCGATGGAGTGAATGTATGGGCAGGTAAGGTGTTAAACCAAAAGTTTATCAGCGCTTTTCACCGGGCCGGTTTAACCGTTTATTGCTGGACTGTAAATGACGTGGCGCATGCCCAAAAACTTCAGCTTAGCGAAATCGATGCCCTTACAACCGATCGCTTCCAACAGTTGTACAACGAACTTACCAAACTCAATCAGTAGAAAGTTATGCCCAGTGTAATTATTTTTATTCACGGATTAGGAAATAAACCCCCAAAACAGTTATTGGAAAATTGGTGGAAACGAGCTTTACTGGATGGTTTAGTTCTGGAGGAGCAAAAAAATGCCCTGCCAAAAACCGAAATGGTTTACTGGACCGATTTATTGTACGACAAATTGCTTGATCCTTCGGAAACCAATCCCGATAGTCCTTATTATATTGATGAGCCCTATGTTGAACCAAATTCCGATGGCGTAAACGAACAGTATAACAGGCGACTAAGCATAGTCGATTTTTTGGGAAATCAGTTAAACCGTATTTTTTTGAACGACGATTTAAGCCTGAATTATTCCATAATAACCGATTCCATTATTAGCAAATATTTTCGGGAACTCGATGTGTATTATAAAGACGATTGTTTGCCTGAAGATGCTTCGATATGTCAAATTAAATCACAAATCAGAAACCGCCTGGTTAAGGTATTGGAAAAATACAGGGATTTCGACATTATGCTGGTGAGTCATTCCATGGGAACCATTATTGCCTATGATGTGCTTTCCTATTTAGTGCCACATATTAAAATACATACTTTGGTAACTATGGGTTCGCCCCTGGGTTTGCCGGTTGTTCTCTCAAAAATAGCTACGGAACAACGCCGACGAAATATTTCGCCAGTACAAATAATTACTCCTGAAAACATTACCCACGCCTGGTATAATTTTTCTGATGTAATGGATAAGGTAGCCTTTAAATACCGCCTTAACGATGTTTTTCTGCCAAACTCTCACGGAATTAGTCCTATCGATTTTTTGGTTGCCAATACCTATAAGATAAATGGGGAAGGAAATCCTCATAAATCGTTTGGCTACCTGCGAACTCCACAGATGAGCAGTGTTACCCGGGCTTTTATTAAAGCCGAACGTTTAAGCTTTATGCAAAAGATTGGCCGTTGGCTGGCCAAGAATTACCGTGCAGTTAAGAGTCGTCTGCTTCGGTATCATAAGCCGGCAGAATCGACCAAATAATCAATTCCCTGAATTAAAGTTTTTGTATCGTTCCCTGTATTAAGGGCTTTGTTGGATAAGTAAAAATATTTCTGCGTGAACGTACACGGAAATGTTTAAAATGTTTTATATTTGCTTTTCGTTAACGTACACGAAAATGAAAAACAACACAGACAAACGAATAGGAATAAAGGATATTGCTGCCCGTGCCGGGGTGTCCATTGGAACAGTCGATCGGGTTTTGCATAATCGGGGCGAGGTAAAAGAGGCAACCCGTAAAAAAGTGTTGGAAATTGTACAGGAACTGGATTATACGCCCAATATTTTTGCTAAATCGCTTTCGTCGAAGCGTACTACCAAACTTGCCATTGTAATTCCCGATTCAAGCGATAACAATCCCTATTGGGAAAAACCTGTAAGCGGAATAAAACTGGCAGCCGAAGAGCTGACCCATTACAATACCGAAATTCTTTACGAACATTTCGATGCGTCGGACGAGGAGGCATTTAAAAATGTGCTTCGTAAAGTTTGCGATCAAAATCCGGATGGTATTGTGTTGAATCCGGTTTTTAAAGATATATCGCTCGAATTTATTCAGGAGTTCGACAAACGCGCTATTCCTTATGTTTTTATCGATATTAACCTTAAAAATGTTAATAACCTGGCTTATTACGGACAGGATGCGGAGCAAAGTGGTTTGGTAGCGGCCCGTTTAATGGAAGCCAGTACCCCCAAAGTTCCCAACTTATTAATTGTAAAGCAGTCGAAGCGGAAAGTGTTTTCAAGTCATATTGAACGGCGAATCGAAGGGTTTACCCGCTATTATGCAGAACGGCAAAAAGCCATTAATGCGCAAACCATCGAAATTGATTTGAACGCTCCAAATGAGCCATACCAATCGCTGAATAAAGTGTTTGAAATGGGAAATACCTATCATGGAATTTTTGTGCCCAATTCACGTGGATTCAAATTGGCTGAATATCTTAAAAGCAGGGATTTAACAAATTTAGTGACCATAGGTTACGATTTAGTCGATTCAAACATCGATTATATGCAACAAGGCTATTTGACTTACCTAATCAGTCAAAAACCTGAATTGCAGGCATACAAAGCTATTTGGGCACTGTTCGACCATTTGGTTACCAAAAAACCGGTACGTAAAACCAATTACAGCGCCATCGACATTATCATTAAAGAAAATATTGAATATTATCTCGAAAATAAATAACTGTATAGTTTATGTTGAGTTTTGACGATTTAAAAGGACAAGTTTGTGTAATTACCGGAGGAGCCGGAGTAATCGGTTCGTCTATAGCTAAAGATTTAGCCCGTTTAGGGGTAAAAGTGGCCATTATTGATCGCGATAAGGAACGCTCGGCAGTAATTGCTCAACAATTGTTAAAAGAGTGTGCCTGTGGCGGAGAGGTTCGTGGCTATCATGCCGATGTGCTTGATAAAGAACTGCTTGAAAAAGCAAAACAACAAATCAATCAGGAGCTGGGACCCATTAATTTGCTGATAAACGGTGCAGGCGGAAATTCGCCCAAAGCAACCACTCAGCTGGAAAAGATTGAGAAAACGAATTTGAATGAGTTGGAGAAATCCTTTTATGGCCTGGATGCCGAAGGTTTCGACTTTGTATTCGACCTGAATTTTAAAGGCACCTTGTTGCCCACCATGGTTTTTTCGCGCGATATGTTGGAATTGGGAAAAGGAGCCATTTTAAACGTGTCGTCGATGAACAGTTACAAGCCACTGACCAAGATTCCTGCGTATTCGGCAGCTAAAGCAGCCATCAATAATTTTACCCAATGGTTGGCAGTGCATCTGGCAAAAACCGGTATTCGAGTAAACGCCATAGCCCCCGGGTTTTTCTTAACCAGTCAGAATGAGTTTCTATTGATCGACGAAAAAAGCGGAGAACCCACAGTCCGCGGTAAAAAGATTATTGAAAGTACGCCCATGAATCGTTATGGCGAAGTGGAAGAACTCTCAGGAACCGCACTTTATCTGTTAAGCGATGTCTCAAAATTTGTGACAGGAATCTGTATCCCGATTGACGGAGGTTACAGTGCGTTTGGGGGAGTCTAAGCAATTAGTAATTAACAATTAATAATTGCGAATTAGTTTAATTGTAATTCAAAATGAAATGGATATGAACTTAAAAACAAACTGTAAATATTCCCTTTTGGTGCCTACCAGTATGGGATTGCGTATTACACCGGCAAACGGACAACCGGTGCACAGCAGCGACACGTTTAAAATGCAGGCTACCAGTGCTGAGACCAATGTTGCCAGCATAGCCTCGTACCTGGGTTTACCGGTTAAGGTATTAACCACTTTTGTAAAAGGAAGTCCGGTGGCACAATTTATAAAGAGCAATCTTAAAGCCCGGCACATGGATTACGAAGGCCCGGAAGTGGAACAAGGTGATCCATGGGGATTTCGTCACCAGATAAATATTGCCGACAGCGGCTATGGTTCGCGTGGACCAAGGGTTTGGAACGATCGCGCCGGCGAGGTGGGACGTACCCTGAATGTTAAGGACTTTGATTTGGAACGCATCTTTGGGAACGAAGGGGTGCAAATAGTTCATCTTTCGGGATTAATTGGGGCTTTATCTCCCGAAACCAGTCAGTTTTGTCTGGAGTTGGCCCGTGCAGCCAAAAAGCACGGAACAAAAATATCGTTCGATTTAAACTATCGTGCTTCGTTCTGGAAAGGACGGGAACAAGAATTGCATGCAATTTTTAGCGAAATAGCTTCAGTTTCTGATATTTTAATAGGAAACGAAGAAGATTTTCAGCTGTGCCTGGGAATAGAAGGTCCGGAAGCTGGCGGAAAATCAATTGGTGATAAAATCGAAAGTTTTAAAGAAATGATTCGTCGCGTTAAGCAGGCTTTTCCCAACGCATCGGTTTTTGCAACCACACTACGCGAGGTTGTGAGCAGTAACGAACATTTATGGGGCGCCATTATGCTCGAAGGCGATAACTGGCAGGTAATAGAACCACGAACCATCCATGTGCTCGATCGCATTGGTGGTGGCGATGGTTTTGTAGGCGGTATGCTTTATGGTATTCTTAAAAACTGGGAACCTGCAAAATGGCCACAATTTGGTTGGGCAACCGGAGCATTGGCTACAACTTTTTTAACCGATTATGCACAACCCGCCGACGAAGAAATGGTGTGGAGCGTATGGGAAGGAAATGCCAGGGTAAAGCGTTAATCAGTGATACAGTGAATCAGTGAACATGTGATACGGTGTTGAACTTGTTTGGATTAATATCTGTAATGAAAAAAAAGAAATGATTGCAACCTGTTTTGAGGAATTGGAGATTTGGAAAAGAGCCAGGGAAATAGTTAAGAATATCCATCTTGATTTTTCTGATATTAAGGATTTTGAATTTAAAAATCAAATCTATTCAGCAGGTTATTCTATTATGAATAATATAAGCGAAGGATTTGGTAGAGAGTCGGTTAAGGAGTTTATTAGGTTTCTTGATTTTTCGAAAGGTTCTTCGTGCGAGGTGAAAAACATGTATTATATAGCTGAAGATGTTAAATATATTGATCCTGAAACAGCTAAAATTCGAAGAGATGCTTGTGAATTTGAAAAGAATAGTGTTGCAAAATTGATGAATTATTTAAAATCAAAAAGCTAATTTAAGATTGTAGTTATATAATTCTAATGGCTGAATCACCGGATCACAAAATTACTGAATCACAATAATACTAAACTATATAACATGATGTACTACGAAATAGGTTCCGAAAACCACAAACTGACAGCTGCTGATATACAGGAGGGAGTGACCATTGCTCTTAAAAAACTGGGAGAAAGAAAAAAAGTATTGGTAATTCCACCCGACTTTACCCGATTTCATTCCCGGGCTGGAGAACTTACCAGTTTTGTTTATCAGCATTATCAAAACAAGGTGTCCGATATTCTTCCGGCATTGGGAACTCACGTGGGCATGACCGAAGAGGAGATTGATAAGATGTTTCCGGGGGTTCCGCACCAGTTGTTTCGGGTGCACGACTGGCGAAACGATGTGGTTACCGTGGGAAAAGTTCCCGGTAGTTTTGTTTCTGAAATCACCAACGGTGGTCTCGATTTCGATTGGCCCGCTCAGGTTAATAAATTAATTTGGGATGGTGGACACGATTTGATTCTTTCCATCGGACAAGTAGTGCCGCACGAAGTGATAGGCATGGCGAATTACAATAAAAATATTTTTGTGGGAACGGGTGGTTCCGAGGGAATCAACAAGAGCCATTTTGTGGGCGCCGTTTATGGTATGGAAAACCTGATGGGAAAAGCCGATAATCCGGTTCGTAAGCTCTTGAATTATGCATCCGAAAATTTTACCAATCATTTACCCATTGTGTACATGCATACGGTAGTTGGTCGCGATGCAGAATCGGGCAAACTGGTAACCCGCGGTTTATTTATTGGCGACGATTACAGCGTATTTATCAAAGCGGCTGAACTGTCGTTAAAAGTGAATTTTACCATGCTCGATAAACCCCTAAAAAAAGTGGTGGTTTATCTCGATCCATCTGAATTTAAAAGTACCTGGCTGGGCAATAAGAGTATTTATCGTACCCGCATGGCCATGGCCGATGGAGGCGAACTGATAGTTTTGGCTCCGGCCTTAAAAGAATTTGGCGAAGATAAAGAAATCGATAGGCTGATTCGTAAATACGGTTATCGGGGAACGCCGCAAACCTTAAAAAGCCTGAAAAAGAATCCCGAACTGGAAGCTAACCTGAGTGCTGCCGCGCATTTAATACATGGCAGTTCCGAAGATCGTTTTTCAATTACTTATTGTCCGGGACATTTAACCCGCCAGGAAATTGAATCGGTAAATTTTAATTATGCGCCACTCGACGAGATGATGCAAAAATATAATCCTGAAATACTTAAAGATGGATTTAACACCCTGCCCGATGGAGAAGATATTTTCTATATTTCAAATCCGGCCATTGGTTTGTGGGCCTATAAAGAGCGGTTTAAATAATTGTGATTCGGTGATACAGTTATACAATGACAAAGTAATGTTCTTACACTTTTTTATAAAAAAGCAACTAGTAAATAAATGATAGCAAGGATTTTTGAAGACCTGGAAATTTGGAAAAAAGCACGAGAGATTGTGAAGAATATTCATCTCGATTATTCAAAAGGTTCATGTTGGGAAGTTAAGAACCTGTATTATATAGAAGAGGATGTGAATTATTTCGATAAAGAAACGGCTTTATTGCGAAGGGAAGCTTGTGAATACGAAAAAAACAGCATCGCTAAATTTATGAATCATTTAAGGAAAGGACGTAAATAATGGATTCTAATTTTCACACAGCATCACAGCATCACAGCATCACAGCATCACAGAAATATATAAAATGGGGAATTATTGGCTGTGGTGATGTAACTGAAGTGAAAAGCGGACCAGCTTTTAATCGGGTGGCAAATTCTGAATTGCTCGCAGTAATGCGTCGCGATGCAATAAAAGCAAAAGATTATGCCCTGCGTCATGGGTTTCCATTGTGGTATAGCAATGCCGACGATTTAATCAATCATCCGGAAGTAAATGCCATTTATATTGCCACGCCACCCCATGTGCATGCTGAATTAGCTATAAAAGCTTTACAAGCCGGAAAACCGGTTTATGTTGAAAAGCCCATGGCTTTAAATTACCTTCAGGCACAGGAAATGATTCAGGCAGCTGAAAAATACCAAACGCCTTTATTTGTGGCCTATTATCGCAGGGCTTTGCCCGGGTTTTTAAAAGTAAAATCTTTAATCGAATCGGGAGCTATCGGAACTGTTCGTATGGTAAGCATGCAACTTTACAAAGCCTTATCGCTAATCGATACGGATACTGAACTTCCCTGGCGGGTGCAACCCGAAATGGCCGGCGGTGGTCACTTTTTCGATTTGGCATCGCACCAGCTCGATTATATGGATTACTTATTTGGACCAGTGAAAGCGGTTAAATCCTTTGCTTTAAATCAAACAAACCAATATGTGGCTGAAGATATAGTAAGTGCCGGTTTTTTGATGGAAAACGGCGTACTTGTTAACGGCAGTTGGTGTTTTACCGTTCCCGGTTTTCTTGAGAAAGATAGCATCGAAATCATTGGTGAAAACGGTGCCATAAGTTTTTCCTGTTTTGGTTTTGAACCGGTTCAATTAAAAACAAAAGCCGGAATTCAATCTTTTGACTTTCCAAAACCCAAACATGTTCAGCAGGATTTGATTCAACAGGTAGTTGATGAATTACTGGGAAAAGGAAAATCGCCCAGTACAGGTGTTTCCGGCGCACGAACCAATTGGGTTATGGACGAGGTTGTAAATGAATATTATAAAAAATTTAAAAAATAAATACGTATGAAAGAACTTTCTGACATTGCTGTGGTAGGCCTTGCTGTAATGGGCGAGAACCTGATTCTAAACATGGAAAGCAAAGGGTTTTCCGTAACCGCTTTTAACCGCTCTACCGATAAAGTAGAGAAATTTATAAACGGCAGAGCTAAAGGTAAGAACATTCGCGGAGCTTTTTCTGTCGAAGAAATGGTGGGCTCATTGAGTAAACCCCGAAAAGTTATGCTTATGGTTAAAGCCGGAAAACCCGTCGACGATTTTATCGAAACGCTGATTCCGCATCTCGAAAAAGGCGATATTATTATCGATGGAGGAAATACCCATTATCCCGATACCAATCGCCGGGTGGCTTATGTTGAAAGCAAAGGATTACGATATATCGGAACCGGAGTTTCAGGTGGCGAAGAAGGAGCCTTAACCGGTCCGTCGATTATGCCCGGTGGTTCACCCAGTGCATGGGAAGAGGTTAAACCCATTTTTCAAACCATTGCCGCTAAAGTTGATGGTGATGTGCCCTGCTGCGATTGGGTTGGAGAAAATGGTGCCGGACACTTTGTAAAGATGGTTCATAACGGAATTGAATACGGCGACATGCAACTGATTACTGAAGCGTATCAGTTAATGAAAACGCTTTTGGGCCTAAGTGCCGATGAAATGCATCAGGTATTTAAACAGTGGAACGAAGGTGAACTGAGTAGTTATCTGATAGAAATTACCCGCGATATACTGGCTTTTAAAGATACCGATGGTGAGCCTTTGGTTGAAAAGATTTTGGATACGGCCGGCCAAAAAGGAACTGGCAAATGGACGGCTGTTACTGCTTTGGATCAGGGAATTCCGCTTACCTTAATTGGCGAAGCAGTATTTGCCCGTTGTTTATCGGCATTAAAAGACGAAAGGGTTGAGGCATCTAAAAAAATTACGGCCACACAGCCTGCCTTTACCGGAGATAAGAGTCAATTTGTTAACGATTTGATGGAAGCATTATACGCTTCAAAACTGGTTTCGTACGCACAAGGTTACACCCTAATGAAATCGGCTGCCGATGAATTTGGCTGGAATTTGAATTACGGTGGCATTGCACTGATGTGGCGCGGTGGTTGTATTATTCGTTCGGCTTTTTTGGGAAAAATTAAAGAGGCTTACGACAACAATCCCGGTTTGAATAATTTATTGCTTGATCCGTTCTTTAAAAACAAAATTGAACATGCCGAAAAAGCCTGGCGGCGGGTAGTGGCAACCGCAATTAGTAATGGTGTTCCGGTGCCGGCAATGGCCAGTGCTTTAACCTATTTCGATGGTTACCGCAGCGAACGCCTTCCTGCTAACTTGTTACAAGCGCAGCGCGACTATTTTGGTGCACATACCTACGAGCGGATTGACAAACCGCGGGGTGAGTTCTTCCATACCAACTGGACCGGTCGTGGGGGTGATACCGCTTCGACAACATACAATGTTTAAAAATGAGAATCATGAAATATATATCTATTTTGTTTTTTTTCGTTCTTTTGGCTTCGTGCCAAAATGTTGAAAAGCAAAAAACTTTAAAACTGGCTCATGGACTTGATCCCTTGCATCCCGTTCATAAAGGGATGGTTTTTATGGCTGAGAAGC
>JBFXEW010000032.1:0-52239 GCA_050179685.1 Salinivirgaceae bacterium | reverse complement strand
ACTCAACCGACTTATTGTATGTGAACTCTTTCTATATTCTACCATACAACAAAGCTAAAATATTTATAGAAACTAAAGTATCTGCAATGGAATTGCAGGGTTTTAACCATTAATTAGATAATAAAGAGCTGACAAAATTTGCCTGCTGTAACCTGTCCGAAAGCTTTGAAACCAACGCTTCGGTCGATGTTTCGTTTGCCGATGCCGTATCGGGAATCAAACAAATTAAACTGTTGGGCTTAAGCGGACGCTATTCGCAGCTTATGATGGAAAATATTCCCATTTTGCGGGGAGCCGAATCGGCTTTTGGCTTGGAATATGTGCCCGGAACCTGGTTGCAAAGCATTCAGGTATCGAAAGGATCGGCGGCAGTAAAAAACGGTTATGAATCGGTTACCGGACAAATAAACATCCAGTACAAAGAACCCGACGGGTTGGAAAAACTGAGCTTTTATGCCTACGGTAATCAGGATGGCAAGCTCGAAAGCAATATAACCTATGCCTTACCGCTTAACGATAAATGGAGTACTTCGCTCCTTTTGCATGGTGGCAGCAGCCTGCGTGAACTCGACATGAACGAAGATGGCTTTTTGGACCGTCCGTTGTCGAACCAGATAAACCTGATGAACAGCTGGAATTACACCAACGAAAACACTACACTAAAAATGGGTATTTCGGTAGTTGACGAAAGTCGAAAAGGCGGTCAAACTGCTTTTGATCACAACAAAGCGCTTAGCGAACAAAGTGCTTACGGCATTCAGGTTGATGTAAACCGATGGAATGCCTTTGCCAAACTGGGGCATGTATTCGAGCGGCCATCGACAAGCATAGGTTGGATTAATAGTTTTAACCGCTTCGAACGCCAATCGTTTTATGGAGCGAATACCTACGATGCGGTACAGCAAAACCTTTATTCGAACCTGATTTTTCAATCGTATATTGGTAATACAGCACACACATTCAATACCGGACTTAGTCTTACGGCTGATAAGAACGACGAGATATTGAATTCCGGACAGGTAGGCTACGAAGAATGGGTTCCCGGAGCTTTTCTGGAATACAATTACATTCCCTCGGAACGCTTTTCATTTTTAGCCGGTATGCGTTACGATTACAGCAGTTTACACGGAAGCATGTTTACACCACGCTTGCATGCCAAATACCATTTCGAAGCTTATACCACACTTCGGGCATCGGTAGGAAAAGGCTACCGCACCGCATCGGCAATTAATGAAAACACCCAGTTACTGGCCAGTTCGCGTCAATTGGTGCTGAACGAAACCCAACTACTCGAAGAAGCCTGGAATTATGGTCTTAGTCTGGTAAACGAAATTCCGCTGGGGCAACGCGATTTGCAATTAACCCTGGAATATTTCCGTACCGATTTTGAACAACAGTTACTGGTTGATTTGGATCGCAGCACCGGCTTCGCCTATTTTGATGCGCTCGATGGAAAGTCGTATTCCCATAGTGCCCAAGCCGAGTTATTCTACGAATTGTTTGAACGTTTTGAACTAACCACGGCCTTTCGTTACAACGATGTAAAAGCTACTTACAATGGTGAATTGCGAAATGTTCCCATGATTAGCCGGTATAAAGGGATGTTGTCGGCGCAATATCGTACCAACATGGATAAATGGCAATTCGATGCCACGCTTCAGTTTCATGGACAAAGCACTTTGCCCAATACATCGGGCAACCGGCCTGAAAACATACGTCCCGAAACTTCAGCAGCTTATACTACTTTAATAGCCCAGGTAACCAAGAATTACCGCAACTGGAGCTTTTATGCGGGGGGCGAAAACCTGACCGGATTTGTTCAGGAAAACCCCATAATCGATCCTTCGCTTCCGTTTGGTGATGAATTCGATGCCAGCCAGATTTGGGGACCGCTTTACGGACGCATGTTTTACGTAGGTATAAAATATACGCTGGATAAAAGATAATTGAATGTTGAACCTTAAAATTTATTTACTATGAAAAACTTAGGATATTTAATTGGAGCTGTACTACTGCTTGTATCCATCAGTACAATGGCTCAAAAAAAAGATCTGATAAAAAAGGTAACTTTTGACGTGAATTTAACCTGTCACAACTGCGAAAAGCTAATGATGAAAAACCTTCCTTACGAAAAAGGGGTTAAAGATGTAAAAGTTGATTTGGAAAGTAAGGAAATTACCCTGCTTTTCCGCGACGATAAAAACAGCGTGGCCCTTTTACAGAAAGCCATTGAGGATTTGGGTTATACGGCTAAGGAAAAAGCAGCAACTGATAAAACTGATAAAGCAGAAACGAATAAAGAATAGAAAATAAGCAAGGCATCGGGCATGCACGTAAATGGTTTCAATAAGGCATGTCCGATGTTTTAGCTTTTATTGTGGCTTGAATTTATCAAGATTCTCAATGTAAAGCTCTTCCACCTTTTTACGTGCCCAGGGTGTACGTCGAAGAAACTTCAGACTCGACTTCATGCTGGGTTCGTTAATAAAACAATTGATAGGAATCAGTCGGGCCAGCATATCCCAGTCGTAATATTCTACCAGATCGCTAAGTAATTTTTCAAGCGTTACCCCGTGCAAGGGATTGTTTTGCTGTATATTTTCCATTAGGCAAAGTTAAAAAAAAGGCCTAAGCTTAATAGTAGTTATAAACTTTATTAGCTTAAGCGTGTTTACCCTCAAAATAATAAGAAATGTATGAGTGAATTCTGGAATCAAAAATATGCTACATCCGATTACCTGTATGGTGTAGAACCCAATGTATTTATTAAAGAAAAATTACAGAAATTACAAACCGGCCGTATTTTATTTCCGGCCGAAGGTGAAGGACGCAATGCGGTGTATGCAGCCCAATTGGGTTGGAAAGTACTGGCTTTTGATGCCAGCTACGAAGCTCGAAAAAAAGCGCTGAAACTGGCTGCCAGCAAAGATATTTGTCTCGATTTCCGTCTCCTCGACTACCAAAGTGCTGCTTTTGAACCCAACTCGTTCGATGCCATTGGATTAGTTTTCACCCACCTGCCCCCACCTTTGCGCAAAAGCATGCATCAAAAATACCTGCAATGGTTAAAGCCCGGAGGAACCCTACTATTGGAAGCCTTTACACCGGAGCAACTGAACTATTCGTCGGGCGGACCCAAAGCCCTTGAAATGCTTTTTACCCGCGAACAATTAGAAGCTGATTTTAAAGGAGCAACAAACATTCAAACGGAAGAAAAAATTATTACGCTCGATGAAGGCCCCGGCCATCAGGGAATGGCCTCAGTAATACGTTGTGTAGTAAAAAAATAAAACCTTACTTTAAAGTTTCCTGCCATTGTTCTATCAGCCTATCCATGGCAGCATCGGCTTCGTGGTTTACAATTTTACGCGATTCATCGGCAGCAAACCAATCCAGGGCTTTACGGATTCCTTCCCGAAAAGGGATGGTAGCTTCGAATCCCGAAACAAACGTTTTAATTTTTGAATTGTCGAAATTTACATTGGTCAATTTATCGCCTGCTAATCCTCCAATTAGTTCATCCACCTCAGCCTGGCTTCCCCCATTTTCGCGTGTAAATTTAACCAAAGCATCCAAAGGAACATGCACCAACTTTGGTGTTTTACCCAACGCTGCACCAATCTCGTTGTAAATCTGATTCCAGGTTAATTGTTCATCGCTGGTAATCTGAAAAGCATGTCCGTACGCATCCTGATGTCCCATCAATCCCACAAAACCTTTGGCAAAATCGTCGGCGTGAGTCAAAGTCCACCTGCTGAGTCCGGTTCCGGGAACCAGAATGGCATTGTCGTTTAAAATCCGGTTCACCAAAGTATAATGATGATCGAAGCCAAAACAGGAAGGTATAAAATTTCGGTAAGTATGCGAAGGGCGCACAATGGTAATCGGAAAATCACTTTCGCGGTAATGGTGTAGCAGTAGATCTTCGCAGGCTATCTTATCGCGCGAATATTTCCAAAAAGGATTTTTCAGCGGTGTAGATTCGTTAACCGTAGCATGCAACAAGGGCTTTTGATAAGCTGAGGCCGAGCTTATAAAAATATACTGCCGGGTTCTTCCTGCAAACAATTCAAAATCGCGCTGAATCTGTTCCGGAACAAAAGCAATCCAATTAACTACCACGTCCCAGGTATGATTCTCCAGAACCTTTTTAACTGCCTGAACATCGTTTATGTCGGCAATTAAAGTCTTAACTCCAGGAATGTTATCCGCATCGGTTTTTCCCCGGTTTAAATGATACAAATCGATTCCCCTGGCTACAGCCAAGCGGCTTACCGCGGTGCTGATATTTCCCGTTCCACCAATAAAAAGAGCTTTCATATACTTTATTTTAATTTGCCCTACGAGGGTTTAGAACCCTCGTAGGGCTATAGTTGTTTCAGGTAATCAAGATTTATTGCTGAAAATCCATCGCAAAAAACAAGTTCGTTGACCGGAACCGTAACTTTTGATTTTTCCAATGCGGGTTCAACGGCAATAATTTTAGCCACCTTGGCATCAAAGGCAGCCTGAATTCCCGAATAACTGTCTTCGAAAACCAGGCACTGTGCTGCCGGCAAATTTAAGTTTTGAGCCGCTAAATGAAAAATATCGGGAGCCGGTTTACCGGGATACATACCATCGTCGAGTACAACACGGGAACGATTAAACCAAACACCCAGATTCAGGTGTTTAAAATAAAAATCAACATTTGGTGCATACGAACCGGTAGCAATGGTAATGGGAATACCTGCTATTTTTAATTCATTTAAAAAAGGGATTACCCCGGGAGCCAGACTAAAAGTTTCCAGCCGATTCAGACACATGTTTCGATACCGACTTTCTTTTTCCTCTACAATCTGTTCCAGTTCGTTAGGTTCCGGTTCACGACCCAATAAATAAGAAATGATGGCTTTATTGGTTCGTCCATGCCCATTTTGCTGAAATTCAGCCACACTCAGGGCTTTGCTTCGTAGTTTTGCAGCAATAGCAATCCAGGCTTCCTCATGCAAGGGAGAATCAAGCAATAAAGTGCCGTTAAAATCGAATATAATACCTTTAAAATTCATATTAGGGTTATGATTTACAATTCCATTCAGCAAAAAACTGCTCCAGGTAAAGTTCCATAAACTGGTGTCGTTGCTCGGCCATTTTTTTTCCTGTTTGGGTGTTCATCAAATCTTTTAACAAAAGCAGTTTCTCATAAAAATGATTGATGGTTGGAGCTTTTGATTTTTTATAAGCTTCTTTGCTTTGATTCAGATTGGGTGGAACTTCAGGATTATGCATTTCGCGGTTTTTAAACCCGCCGTAATTAAATGTGCGGGCAATGCCTATGGCTCCCATCGCATCAAGTCTATCGGCGTCCTGTACAATTTGGAATTCAAGCGACTTATTTTCGGGTTGTTGCTGGCCTCCTTTAAACGACATATGGGCCATGATATAAACAACCTGATTGATTAGTTTTTCATTAAGTCCCAACGACGATAAAAATTCATAGGCCACTTTTGGTCCCAGGCTTTCATCGCCCTGATGAAATTTGGAATCGGCAATATCGTGTAATAAAGCTGCCAATTCTATAAGCAATAAGTTTCCACCTTCTGCTGCAGCAATAGCTTTGGCATTGTTCCATACCCGAAGTATGTGCCACCAATCGTGTCCTCCCTCAGCCGATTGTAATTGAGCTTTTACAAAAGACACCGTTTTGTTTATTAAGCTTTCATCGTCCATTGTCTTAAAAGTATTAAATCGAAATAAAATGTTAGTGAAGTTCACTATGCGCGTTTCTAATCGTTAACATCCACTCCAGGAATTTTTCAGGTTCCTCAATATGTGGCCGGTGTGCCGATTTGTTAAACCAAATCAAATGCTTACCTGCAGGAGCTTCCAGAACATCAAAATATTCAGCAGCTAAAGTACTCGAAACCAAATGGTCGTGTTTTCCCAAAAGAAAATACACGGGAACCTTAACCCGGGGTACCTGCTGAAACAAATCAATTTGCATCATATCGTCCCAAAGTTTTTCACCTGAATAGGTACGATTCCGAATCAGTTGTATCTTATTCTTTAAGGAATATTCCGGCGTTTTCATCACTTTAGCAAAAAGTTCGCGATTAACATAACTGCGCTCCTTATCGTTTTGATGCACAACTCCGCCATAAGTATAAATCCATTTACGCACCAACAGGGCATTTTTCAACCGATAATTGGTGGTATCAATCCGTTCCAGTTCTCGCAAGGCTTCTACATTTTCGTGTATCTGAGCCTGTTTGCATGCAAACTGATAGCATAAGCGCTCGTTATGCATCAGGTTAACCGACTGTCCGGTTCCTGCATAAGCCAGTACATTGTCAGGATATTTGGCAGCATACAACAAGCCCAGATTGGTTCCCCAACTGTGTCCCCAGATAAAAACTTTTGAAACACCCAGTTTTTGCTTTGTCCAGACAATCAGTTCATGCAAATCGCGCAAAAGGGTATCGGTAGCCATACTGTTTTCAGTCAAATGTTTATTGAAAGATTTGGCTGTTCCCCGCTGCTCCCAGTATACCACGGTAAAAAGTTCTTCGAGCGGCTGAAAATCGTTAATAAAAGGAAACAAGGGATATCCCGGACCACCATGTAGGTGAATTAAAACAGGATTGTCTTTATTTTGTCCGCGAACACTTACTGCCTGTGGATAATTCCCCAAAATCACCATTTCGGAAGAAAAAATACCGGCTTGTAGCGAAGTCGGAATTTTAGAAGTCGTACAGGATGAAAGCCAGAAAAAAAGAACAATTAATGGTATTTTTTTATCTATTTTAGTTTGCATGAAGGCACCTCAGTAAATGGTAATATCGCTTTAGCGAAAAATTCAAATTTAAGCTTTTTTGCTTTGCTGTGCCAAAACCAGTCCAACAATTACCGTAGCCATGCCGGTAACTTTTACCCAGCCAATGGGTTCACCCAGCAATAAAAAAGCAAAAATAACCGTAAATACCGGAACACTGTTGGTAAAAGCTGATGCCTTGCTGGTACCCAATTCGCGAACTCCGTAAGTATTAAAAATAAAAGCCAGCGACGAAGCCAGTATGGCTAAGGCAATTAAGGGCCAAACAATGGCTTTGCTTAGTTGCAGACCATGAAATTCGGGCAAACTCATCGACAGAAAAAATGGTAAAAAAAGTACAATCCCGGTCACATTCTGCCAGGTAGCAATGGTAAATGAATTGTAGTTTCCGGTAAGTTTTTTCAAAACCAGCATATAACCCACAGCACTTATTACGGCACCAAGCAGAATAAGAAATCCTACAAATGAAAAAGCAATGCCGTATTTATCGTTAAAAATTATGAGTGCCACACCTCCAAACGAAATAAACAAACCAATAAAATTCATTACGGTAATGCGCTCTTTTAAAACCAGCCAGGCACCTAAAGGAGTAAACAAAGGAATGGTAGCAATAATAATGGCTGCAAACGATGCTGAAGTAGCTTGAATACCATAGCCTTCGAAAATAAAATAAAGAAAAGGCTGAAAAAAAGCCAACAGAAAGAACCATTTAATATCGTTTCGCTTTATGGTTTTTAACCGACGGATGCCAAAGGAAAAAACCACCAAAAACAACGACGATAAAACCAAGCGTAAGGTAATAATGGTAATGGGCGAAAAATAATCGAGCAGTTGACGGGTCCAGACAAACGACATGCCCCAAAACAACATGGTAAACGTGAGCAGAATCCAGGCTTTTATTTTTGCATCCATACCTTTAAACCATTAAAATGATACACCAAGGCCCCATTCAAAAAACTGTGCTTTGGCCGCGTGAGCTTTAATTGAAACATTTGTAAATAAATTTGGAGATAGGTAATAGCGGAATGCCACCCGTTCATAAAAAGGAAGGCTATAATCAGTAGGCCGATGCAGGTAAAAGCCTAATTGAACCGCAATACGGAATTTATGAATGATTAAATCGCTCGATGCATAAGCTGCATAACTCAATAGATCGTTTACCTGAATATTTTCACCTGTGGGAACTTCTTCTTTCAACTCTTCGTTGTGGAACACATCGACCCCAACTCCCAGGGTTCTTTTTTCGCTTATACGCTTATTTACTCCCATCGAAATGGTGTGGTTCATGTAGCGTACATCAGGTTCATCCTGATTCTTTCCGTTAATTCCCAGCGCATACATTAAATTCCATTCGTATTTTTTATCGGTAATATCTGTTTCCGGTTTTAAAAACTGTTGCCGATTTGGATTTAGTGAATAAGTTAATGCTACAAGACCACTCACCATATTCAATCCCAGATTCGGATGTTGAATAGCTCCATTGCTAAAGTGTTGAAACTTTAATCCCCAACCCATATCGAGCCGCTCGCTTAACTGCCGACGGTAAAAGATGCTAAAATCGATGTACACGTTGATATCAGTTCCTATGGCAATGTTTTCGGGATTTGTAAGGGAATTGTATTCGTTAATATGAAAAGCCACTCCACTGGCCCAACTGGTGCTCAGTAGTGATTTATCGGTACGCAAAAAAGGAATTTCAATAAATCCAAAAACAGCAAAGGGATTACCAATGGCCGGATTATTAAAATAGCCCGAATACACTCCCGCACCAAACACCGGATATTTAAACAGCCGATGCCAATAATCGCTGCCCGTAGTTTGAAAACCCAAACGAATTTCCTGACCCAGGTAAGGATGATTGCCCAGTCCTTCCATAGCTTCGCGATGAATAACCAATGCACCCGCATAACCTGAATATTCAAGTTGGGGCCGGTATTTATTTTCCTTAATTTCCTGGGATTTTGCTGTGTTTACTGACAAAAAGAGCAAACCTGCAACAAAACAAAGCATCCCTATACGCATAATTAAATAAGTTTTCGGCTAAAGTTGGGCAAATTAACAACCAATTTTTAAGATTTTCAATACCCAGTTAACGGGGACTGCAAAAATCAACAACTAAATGTTTATTGTTCTTCCTGAATAATAAAATTAGCAGTAGCCCTGTTTAAGGCAATGGGAATATTATTTATAACCGCAGTGCGAATTAAGGTTTGAATGTCGTGCTCATGACCTTGCGGGGTTTCTGAATCGATAAAAAAGATAACTTTATCGATTTCATTATCCAGAATTTTGGCTGCCAAATAGATGTCTCCACCTGAAGGTCCATGCCCAAATGCTTCCACATCCAAATCGAGTACGCTTTTCAATAACCTAGCCGTATTCGACGTTCCAAATAAACGACGCTTTTTCAAAGTTTCAGCTTTTTCTTTAGCCCACTCCAGCATTACCTGTTTCTTTTTATCGTGAGCAACCAGAGCTATGGTAATTTGTTTTTTTGGCTCCATACAATTTTAGTTTTCGATGCTTACAAAACTAGTATTATTTGTGAATCCATAGCGAATTTGACAGACATAAAAAACCCGGCAGGTTTTTAAACCATACCGGGAACTTATATTCAACTTTATATGTATGGAAACTAAAATTTTAAACCAAGTGTTAATAAAAAGGTACTCCGAATTTTATCGAGCTCAACCATTGAGCTGGCATAATTATACATAAAATACTTCTCACTTAATGTGGTGTATTGGTATGCTGCATCAATAAATGCATTCCCCAGATTTAAACCTGCTCCACCTGAGTAAACCAGGGTGTGCGCATCTTTATTAACGGTGTTTTCACTAAAAGGACTTCCATAATATGCAAATCCGGCTCGCAAATTTACCAGACCCAGACGGTACTCTGCCCCTAAGCGCAGGTTATGTCCGTTTTTATAAAAAGTACGGATGTTTTCGTTTTCCTCATCAAAAAAGTAATTTTCCGATGACAATAACATGCCTTTGTAGTTTATAAATTCATAATCGGCAGATAACAATCCCTTGGTTCCAAAAACATAAGCCAGACTGGTTTGAATTTTTAAGGGAGAGCGATAATTCCAATTGAACTTTCCTCTTGGAGCTTTCCCAACTCCCTTAACAACTTCTCCTCCATCAATGTAATAAGTATAAACATCAGTATAGAATTCATCACTAAAACTATAGATCGTTGGCGTATGAATTGCTGCTCCCAAACGCAGTTCCTGGCTGGCTCTGTACAAAAATCCCAGTTTTAGATTAATTCCTGAACCTTTGGAATAAAGGTAATCTTCAGAATGAAAATCAATTAGTGCAATATCATTATTTGGCTCTTCAAAATGCTCAATTACCTGCTCATAGCGAATCTGTTGTAAACCAATAGACCCGCCCAGGTAAAGTTTGTCGCGATAATTTCCGGCCACTGTAAAATTGTATTCCCCGGCAAAACCTGAACTGCTAAAAGAATGGCTCTGGTATAAATTGTATATGCCACCGGCATCCTGATAATCGTTCACATATATTTCATTCACATCATCCCAAAGAAAAGCATTAGCCAGAAAATACGAACTATAATCCTGATCTAAAGTTCCATCATTTATTTTTTCTACTTCGTAATCGAGCAATGAACTCTTGGTATTCGTTCCCCGGGCGCTATACCTGCTATTAAAATTTTGCAAATGATTGTATGAAAAACCAACGTTTATAAACTTCCATTCCGAATCATTTACTGCCACATCGGCAACCACAAAACCTAAAACTGTTGGTTTCAAACTAAACTCATTTATAGTCGTTGAATTACCAAGAAAGTTCGATTGAGCGTTGTTATTGAATTGCCCAAACGAAAACACCATTTGACTGGAACGATATACTCCAAGTCCTGCCGGATTATTGGCCATTACTGACATATCGGCTCCCAGGGCTCCAAAAGCTCCACCCAGCGCGGTATATCGTGCTGTACCCACCGAATTAAACTGTCCGTAGCGCAGGGCATCTACTTCGTTTTGGGCCAATAATCCCAGATTAATGCTAAACAATGCAATAAGGGTATAGATATATTTTTTCATAAACTAAGTTTTAATCCGTTAAAACAATACTACCTTCTTCTGCTTGATGAACCAGATGAACCTGAACTGGAACCAGATGATCGGGTTCCCGACGAACTACTACCTGAACTACGGGGTGCTGAATAACTCGATCCCGAACTTCGTGGCGCAGGACTACTGGAACTCCGCGGAGCAGAATAACTGGAACCTGAAGAACGGGTATTTGTGCTTCTGGGGGCAGTATAACCTGATCCAGAAGCCCGACCTGAAGTTCTTGGTGCTGTATAATTTGCAGGCTGAGAACTACGAGAACTCGAACGTACACTCGAACCGCTTGACTGATTCGAAGAACGATAGGAACTTCCGGAAACCCGGGCATTTGAACCTGAATTATTATAAGTGCGGGTAGTACTTGAACTGGGGCGGGTATAGCTTGGTGTGTAGCCTGAGCGGGTTCTTACTGTTGTTTTAACCGAAGTTCCATCACTTTTACCATACGAACTACCAGAGCTTGAAGTATTAGCACCTGATCCCGAACGAACGGAGGAACCACTAACCCTGCCAGATGAACTTCCCGAAGTGGTCTTTACAGAACCTCCACTAGAATTTGTTGTCCGAACCATTCCATTATAAGTACCTGAAGCTGAACCCGTGGTTTTAACCGCTGTACCATTTGTTTGAGAACCGGCTTGTCTTCCAAAATTACTTGCTCCACCCACGGCTACATTATTACTTCCTCCGGTGTTGCTCGACACCCCATGACGCGTCCCGTAATGATATCCGCGTTCATCGTCAATGGTATAATATCCATATCCACCCCAGGCATAATAGGAATCATAATACGAATAAGGATGATACCATCCGTAATACCAGGGCGAATGCCATAACCAGGGATTGTATCCCCAATAGTCATAATAACCCAAATAAGGGTATCCCCAGTATGATGAAGGATAGTTCCAATAAGAAAAAGGGTAACTCCAATAGCTATATGGATAACCATATCCAAAACCTATTCCCCACGAAGGTCCGTACATTCCATATCCCATACTAAAATTCATGTTCCAATGCGTATCATCTTCAACATAATAGTCGCCCTGATACGATTCATCATGAAATCGTTGTAATCGTCTGGCATATTCATAATCCTCAAGGGTATCGTTTTGATAGTTATAGGAAGATTCCTCATCAGGAATCACCAATGCCTGATCTGCCATACTTTCGTTTGAAGTATGCATGTTTTCAGTAGGACTGCTTTTTGCTGTTGCCGGATTATAGTATACATCATCAACATAAGCAGTTGAAAGCGTTGCACAGGAATTAAATAAAAAAGCGCCTGCTGAAAATAATAAGAAAATGGGTAAGTAATTTTTCATAGCGGCATCGTATTTGAGTTTTTAATCATGTTTTTTTTGATTTAATTTGCAAATCAAAATATACGAAAAAATTAAACAAATACTATACCAAAACTGATTATGGGAAAGTTTTTAACTACAAGGGAAGAAAATTATTCGCAATGGTACAACGAACTGGTTATAAAAGCTGATTTGGCTGAGAATTCGGCAGTTCGAGGCTGTATGGTTATAAAGCCTTATGGTTATGCCATTTGGGAAAAAATGCGTGATGCTTTAGATGCCATGTTTAAAGATACCGGTCACGTAAATGCATACTTTCCCCTATTTATCCCCAAATCGTTTTTTAGCAAAGAAGCGGATCATGTGGAAGGCTTTGCCAAAGAATGTGCTGTAGTTACTCACTACCGACTCAGAAATAAAGCCGATGGTAAAGGTATTGAAGTAGATCCGGATGCCAAACTGGAAGAAGAACTGATTGTACGTCCTACTTCTGAAACAATTATCTGGAATACTTATAAAAACTGGATACAATCGTATCGCGATTTACCAATTCTAGTTAACCAATGGGCTAATGTGGTTCGTTGGGAAATGCGCACCCGTTTATTCCTTAGAACTGCTGAATTTTTATGGCAGGAAGGACACACCGCACACGCAACCAAACAGGAAGCCATTGACGAAACCGTGCAAATGATTAATGTATATGCTGAGTTTGCCGAGAAATTTATGGCCATGCCCGTAATAAAGGGACATAAAACCGAAAATGAACGCTTTGCCGGTGCCCTTGACACCTATACCATCGAAGCCATGATGCAGGATGGTAAAGCCCTTCAATCGGGAACATCGCACTTTTTGGGACAAAACTTTGCCAAAGCTTTCGACGTAAAATTCACCTCGAAAGAAGGAAATCTTGAACATGTATGGGCCAGCTCGTGGGGTGTATCAACGCGTTTGATTGGTGCCTTAATTATGGCTCACTCCGACGACAACGGATTGGTTCTGCCTCCTAAATTAGCTCCTCATCAGGTAGTTATTGTACCAATTTATAAGGGAAACGACCAATACGACTTAATGCGGAAAGCCGGAAATAAATTAAAAGCCGAGCTTAAAAATGCCGGTATTTCAGTGCTATTCGACGATCGCGACACACACAAACCCGGTTGGAAATTTGCCGAATACGAATTAAAAGGATTCCCTATTCGGTTGGCTTTGGGAGCCCGCGATTTGGAAAACGGAACTATTGAACTGGCCCGTCGCGATACATTGGAAAAAAAGACCTATCCGATGGAGAACATTGTTGGAGTTGTAAAAGATTTGCTCGATGAGATTCAAAACAACATCTATCAAAAAGCACTCAACTTCCGCAATCAAAAAACCTACCATGCCGATACCTGGGAAGAATTTGTAGATATCATTGAAAACAAAGGTGGATTTGTTTACGCCCATTGGGATGGAACCAATGAAACCGAAGATTTAATCAAAGAAAAAACAAAGGCAACCATCCGTTGCATTCCGGTGGACAATCAACAGGAAGATGGAACCTGTATTTTAAGCGGAAAACCTTCGAAGCAAAGGGTTCTTTTTGCCAGATCATATTAAAATCGAACTTAATAAAAACAATAAATGCTGCTCAATCGGGCAGCATTTATTGTTTTTATCGGGCCAAAACTTTCTGTTTTAGATTCTAGCTTATGTCAGCGAGCATGTTTATTTAAACCTAAAAAATGCTTACTTTGGTTGTCTTAAATCTGTATTACATGAACACTGAAAAAATTGACAATACAACCTACATTCTCGATACCCTTGTCGAGAAATCGATAGTGAAACAGGAAACTTACCTGGTAACGCTTGAAAACTTTATTCAGTTTAAAAAAGTGAGCCAGTATTTGATTAATAACTATAAAAAGCAACTAAACAATTCGACTCAAAAAATTAGTTTAAGCTTTACTGAAACGGGAGTATTTGAGTCGTCGATGCAGGTGGCCGGCGATATGATAATATTTAACATGCATACCAATATTTTCACCTTCGACCCCAAACACTGGATATGGGAAAACGAGTATGTTAAAACCAACGAATTAAACGGCTACTGTGGAGTGATAAATGTCTATAATTTTTTAGCCGATTCGTTTAAATACAACCGCCTTACCGACTACGGCTTTATTGTGGCACGAATTTTCATCAATCGCGAAGGCTATTACTTTTTAGAAGGAAACCCCAATTTTGGTTCGTTTAACGACGATTTTGGGAAACAAAAACTCGATATGGCCCGCATGCGCGAAATTGTTCAATCCATTATTCAATATGCCATGGAAGTCGATTTGGTTGTTCCACCACTCGAGAGCATGCAGGTTGCTTCGGTTGAGCAAATGATGGATAAGTGGAATTCCTCAAAAATTGAAATTGGAAAACCGCTGGGCTTTCAATCCAAAGCGAATGCTAACATTAAATAATTTAAACCTAAACGATATGTATAAAAACTATTTCTTTATGACCGTATTAATCGCTGCACTGTTTGCATCGTGTAAGCAAAATGAAGTTTATCAGGCTTCAGTCGAAAATATTCAGGACAGGGTAAACGAATATGCTGAGTTTACTCTAACAGCAGATATGAGCAAGCTTTCGGATAATGAAAAACAAATGCTGCCCTACCTTTTTGAATGTGCCGATATTATGGAAGAACTGTTTTGGAAAGATGCCATTGGTGATAAAACCGAATTTTTAAGCAAAATTCAGGATCCGGCACTTAAAAATTTTGCAGAAATTCATTACGGCCCCTGGGACAGGCTGCGTAACGACGAGCCATTTATTGCCGGATTTGGCGAGAAACCAGCCGGAGCCAACTATTATCCTGCTGATCTTACCAAAGAAGAATTTGAAGCCTGGGATGCTCCCGCCGATGTAAAACAGAGTTGGTACAGCCTTATCCGTCGCAACGAAAATGGCCAGCTAATCAATGTTCCTTACCATGAAGCCTATACTGCCGAAGTTACCAAAGCTGCTGAGTTGTTAAAAAAAGCTGCCACTTTTGCTGACGATGAAGGCTTAAAAAACTATTTATTATTGCGTGCTGAGGCGTTGTTAACCGATGATTACCTGGCTTCTGATCTGGCCTGGATGGACATGAAAACCAATACCATCGATTTTGTGGTTGGCCCCATTGAAAGTTACGAAGATGCTTTTATGGGTTCACGTGCGGCTCATTCCGGACAGATTCTGATTAAAGACTGGGAATGGAGCAATAAAGTGGAACGTTTCAACAGTTTATTACCCGAATTGCAAAAACGCTTACCAGTTGCCGAAGAATATAAAAAAGAAGAGCCTGCAGCTGATTCAGACAATAATGTGTATGATGTAATTTATTATGCCGGCGACTGCAACGCAGCCAGCAAAAACATTGCTATCAATCTGCCAAACGATCCCCGTGTTCACGAGCAAAAAGGCAGTCGTAAACTGCAATTGCGCAACGCCATGCAGGCCAAATTCGACAAAATATTGGTTCCCATCAGCGATTTGCTTATCGACGAATCGCAACGTAAAAATATTACCTTCGATGCATTTTTCGAAAATGTAATGTTTCACGAAGTAGCTCACGGACTGGGTGTAAAATCGACCATCAACGGAAAAGGATTTGTAAAAGATAACCTTAAGGATCTTTACTCATCGATTGAAGAAGGCAAAGCCGATATTCTTGGATTATTCTTTGTAAATCAGCTGCACGAAATGGGCGAATACAAAGACAAAGATTTAATGGATAACTACGTTACCTTTATGGCCGGAATATTCCGCTCCATCCGCTTTGGCGCTTCGAGTGCCCATGGAAAAGCCAATATGGTACGTTTCAATTATTTTATGGAAAAAGGCGCTTTTACCCGCGATTCTGAAACCGGAACTTACAAAGTTGACTTCGATAAAATGACCGAAGCCATGAATAGTCTGGCTAATGAAATAATTACCATCCAGGGCGATGGTGATTATGATAAAGCCAAAGCCATGATTGATAAACTGGGAACCATACAGCCCGAACTTCAGTCCGACCTCGAACGAATTGGTGCAGCCGGAATTCCACGCGATATTGTGTTTAGCCAGGGATTGGATGTGTTGGGCTTAGCAAAAAACTAAACAACATCAACTTAGAATATAAAATGGTTATCTTTAAAACGGTAACCATTTTTTTTACCACTAATAACTGTTCAATGAAAACTATTGCCTTTGAGTGCCCCTATTGTTGTGTGAATCTAAGCCATTCCATTCCAACAAATAGTACTACGGAAGATGCCATTTTTTACAGCGATGGTTTTGCTATCGGTCCTTATTTACCCAAAGTGTCAAAATTGGTGCAATGCCCCGTTTGCGACGAAGTATTTTTTTATGAATCGTTGGAAATACAGCTTCAATTGAATGAAAAGGAAAATTATACTGAAGCAGTTGAACCATCGATGGAACACTATTTTGAATTGCTTAACAACTCAAAAGAGCTCAGCCTCGACCAACAAATATATTTACGAAAAGAGCTTTGGTATTTTGGAACGCATCATCCATCGGGTAATAATGAACTTTTGAATAATCCCGAATTTAAGATGCAGTGGATTGAGAATTTGGAGGCACTGGAAGCCTTACTCGATGCTGAAAATCCGGAACAGGTACTAATAAAAGCTGAAGCCAACCGTCATTTGGGTCGTTTTGCCCGCTGCCTGGAATTACTGGAGTCGAACGAGCTTAGTAGTTACGATATAAAATTTATTAAAACCCTTCGAAAAAAAGCCAATAAAGGAAATACCGAAGTGTTTGAGACTTAGTATTTATTACAACATAGTTGTTTTTCCATTTATCCCCATCGATTAGGTATTTATCCCTATTAATCCGGTAAATATCCCCATTGATCAAGCAATTATCCCCATTGATTTACCATTTATCCCCGTTTATGAAGCTAATATCCCTCTTGATAGGGCAAATATCCCCATTCATAAGGCACTTATCCCTGTTGATTAGGCCTATATTCCCATTGATTCGGGGTTTACACCCTAAAAATCAATCCAGTTCCCGTTTTCCGCATATTGGCGCTCGCTTTTCCAGTCATACTATTTGAACCTAAATCCAATAGTTTAGTTCATCAGTAAAAACTCCGCTCTCCATTCAAGATGCAAAATACATATTGTTACAAATTACATCAATAGTAATTCATTTTATAATCGATTTGCAATATTTATTTATATTTGTTCTCTTTTTATCTCATTTTAATATCATTATTCAATACACTAATGACTAAAATTGCAATAATTGGTTGTGGAAACCTTGGCTTAAGTTTGGTTGAAGGTTTTATAAAAAGCGGGGAAGCTTTTCAGCTTACAGCTACCCGCCGAAACACCGAATCCCTTGAATGGCTTAAAAAGAAAGGCGTTCAGGTTACATCGGACAATATAAAAGCCGTTAAAGAAAACAAAATACTTTTTTTTACCTTGAAGCCCTACCGCATACTGAAAGTAATTGCCGAACTCAGTCCTTACTTTACCGACGAGCATAGTATTGTTTCTACAGCTACCGGTGTTACCCTGGATGAGCTTAAGCAACATGCCGGTAAAACTACAAACGTATTCCGGGCCATGCCCAATGTAGCAGCAAGTGTGGGGCAATCGGCAAGTTGTTTGAGTAAAAATGGCGCCGATGCACTCAAATTAGCGCAAGTTCAAAAAGTATTCAATGCTATTGGCGAAACCGTGTTAATAAACGAAGAATTGATGGAATCAGCAACTGTTTTGGGTGCCTGTGGAACTGCTTTTGCCTTACGCTTTATTCGGGCCATGGTTCAGGCTGGTGTGCAAATTGGCTTCGATTCAAAAACAGCGACACAAATTGCCAATCAAACCGTAAAAGGCGCTGCAGAATTGCTGCTCAGCAGTGGAAAACATCCGGAGGCATTAATTGATACGGTTACCACTCCCAAAGGAATTACCATTACGGGACTAAACGAAATGGAGCATCAGGGTTTTAGCGCGGCACTTATTCGTGGAATGATTACCGCGTATAAAAAAATTGAAGAAAGCAAGTAGTTTTCGCTAGCGGTAAATACGGTTTTTATTTAAAGCCTTACGGTATTTTTCGGCATTTACATTGTGCTGCTGCAGGGTTTTTGCAAAGGCATGATAACCCGAGAAATCATCTTTAGCACAAAAGTATAAATAGCTGTGTTTTTCGTAATTTAATACCGCATCGATACTTGAAATGGTTGGAATGCAGATGGGCCCAGGAGGCAAACCTGCCTTGCGATAGGTATTATAAGGACTGTCGATGGAAAGGTGTTTGGTTAAAATTCTTTTGATTTCAAAATCACCCACCGCAAAGCGTACCGTTGGGTCGGCCTGCAGACGCATACCCTTTTTAATGCGGTTGTAATAAACCCCGGCCACACGCGGCTTTTCATCGTTTTTTACAGTTTCTTCCTCAACAATTGAAGCCATGGTTATCACTTCTTCGCGGCTAAGTCCCATGCTATTTGCTTTCTCGAGGCGCGATTTATTCCAGAAGTTTTCGAATTCCTTATCCATTCGTTTTACAAAGGCTTTGGCATCCGTATTCCAATAAAACTCGTAGGTGTTTGGAATAAAAAGACATAAAGCGGTTTCCCGATTCAAGCCATAATCAGATAAAAAGCTTTCGTTATTTAATAAGTTCAACAGTTCAAGCGAATCGGCTTCAATTTGATTGGATATGATGCCTGCAAAACGATCTTTGGTGCGGATTTTATTAAACACCAACTTTACAGGAACCTGTTTCCCGCTTCGCAACAAATTAACCAACTGGTTATTGCTCATCCCCTCTTTGAGCTGATACTTTCCGGGTTTAACCAAAGCGGCGTAACCTTTTTTCTCAGCAACCCACTCAAACGATGCCCGGTTTATAATGTAATTGTTAGCATAAAGAATATTGGTGACGTCTTTATAATCGGAGCCTGTTGGAATATAAATGTAAACTTCTTTTTTACCATCGAGGTTTATGTTAGGCTCTTCGACCTGCTGGTAGAGTTGAAAGATTTTAAATCCTCCACCTACCAGAATCACCAATACAAGCGTAATAAAAAAGGTACGAAACTTCTTTGTCGTTTTCTTTTGTTTCTTTGCCATGTTACCCGGGTTACTATTAATGCGCAAAATTCAAAAAATCCATTTTATCTGCAAATAGTTTTTCGAACTATTTTGCATTCAACTTATAACAACGTTAGTTACCATTGGTTTAGTTTGGCTGGTAAATTAGGTTAAATTAAAATCGGAAAATAAGCTATATCACTTAAAAAAACAACAGTTTTATACTAAATAGAATGATAACCACCACTAAAAACCAGCGAACAAAACCAGCGCCTCGTTTAATAGCCATGCGCGATGCCAGAATTCCTCCGAAAACATTTCCCACAGCCGAAATCAAACCGTAGCTAAAGGCTACCTGATCATTTAAAATAAAAACTCCCAGGGCAAAAGGACTATACAAAAACACCAGAAATACTTTTAAGGCATTGGCTTTTACCAAATCGTATCCGGCATTGAGCACCAGTACTGCCAATAAAAAAATGCCAACGCCAATATGAATAAAACCTCCATACAAACCCAGGATAAAAAACATCAGGTATTGTTTTAGACTCACCCGCTTTTGGGTAAGCTCCAATTGTTCCTGAAGCCATTTTTTTGGATCGTAAAACATAAAGAAAAGCATCAGAAGCATTACTACGGCCAATACTATTTTAAATACTTCCTGATTTATATGAACGGCTATTTGCGCTCCTAAAATGGTTCCCAAAATTATCGGAACACTAAGCCACAATCCTTTTTTGACATCGAGTTTTCCATTATGCCAAAAGGTTGCCGATGCGGCCAATGTTTGCATAATTACCCCAAAGCGAATGGTTCCATTGGCTACAACCGGAGGAACTCCCAGCAGCATAAACAAACTGTAGGTAATTACTGTACCCGAACCGGCAATGGTATTTATGATTCCAACCATGAATCCGGCCACAACCAGGGCAATAATTACCGGGGCACTCAAATCGACCAGACCTGTTAGCGGATTAATTGAAAAACTATGAACCAGATAGTCCCACATAATTAATAAAAAAATTCCTGCTCAACATAAGGTTGAGCAGGAATACAAATATAGCTTATATCCTTAGTTATTAGGAATATTTTTTAACACATCGAGGAGGTGATTCCAGAATTTTTCAACGGTGCCGATATGAATTTTTTCGTCGGGCGAATGCACATTGCGCAAAGTAGGACCAAATGAAACCATATCCATGTCGGGATATTTTTCAAGGAATAATCCACACTCCAGACCGGCATGAATAGCCCTTACAATGGGTTTGCGGCCAAATAAGCGCTCGTAACTTTCTTCTGAAACTTTCAGAATCTCAGAGTCCTTATTGGGATTCCAGCCAGGATATCCGTCGGTATGTTGCACCTGGGCACCGGCTAAATGAAATACACTGGCAACCCGATTGGCAATATCGGTTTTTGCTGAATCAACGCTGCTACGCTGACTGGTAACTACTTCAATAAGATTTCCTTCGAAGAATTTTACCGATGCCAGGTTGGTCGATGTTTCTACCAATCCGGGAAGGTCACGGCTCATAGAAATTACTCCGTGAGGACAAGCATACAGTGAATCGAGTAAAGACCATTGATCTTTCATTTTCATTACAAAGCGGGGCATTTCAACTTTATTCAAGTCGAAAGTCATTTTGGTCTCCACTCCTTTGTACTCTTTAAAGATCATCTTACAATAGTTCGAAAAATCTTTTTCAAAATCAACCACATATTTTTCTTTAACCGTAACAATGGCAAAAGCTTCACGGGGAATGGCATTTCTTAGATTTCCACCTTCAATTTTGTTTACTCTGATGTTGTATTTTTGGGCCGCCATCCATAAAAAGCGGTTAATAATTTTATTGGAATTTCCATAACCTTTATGAATATCATCGCCAGAGTGTCCGCCGCGTAAACCTTTAACACATAATTTAAACGCCACCGATTTTGGAGGAACCGGACGGGTTCTAAAGTTATAGGTAGCAATGGTGTCTACACCACCGGCACATCCGATAAAAAGTTCGCCTTCGTCTTCCGAATCGAGATTAAGCAATATCCGACCTTTTATAAAATCTTTTTCCAGGGCAAAAGCACCGGTAAGACCGGTTTCTTCGTCAACAGTAAATAAACATTCAAGGGCCGGGTGTTCAATTGAATTGGAAGCTAAAATTGCCATTTGTGCAGCCATACCAATACCGTCGTCGGCACCCAGAGTAGTTCCTTCGGCTTTTACCCAATCGCCCTCAACTTTAGGAATAATAGGGTCTTTAAAAAAATCGTGTTTGGTTTCGCTGTTCTTTTCACAAACCATGTCCATATGGCTTTGCAAAACTACGGGTTTTTTGTTTTCAAACCCTTTTGTGGCTGGCTTACTTATCAATACATTTCCGGCGGCATCTGTTTTTGTATCCAGATTGTGTTTTTTTCCGAAATCCATCAGGTAGGCAATTATTTTTTCTTCCTTTTTCGAAGGACGTGGTACCTGACAAATTTCGCCGAAATAGTGCCAGACGTCTTTGGGTTCTAATCCTTGAAATACACTCATAGCTCTATAGTTTTAAAAATTTATAATTCTGATTTCCCACCAAGATAAGAATTTATCTTGTGGAACAGGCACAATTTTGCCATTATATTTTACCTTTCAAAAGCTTTCTGTCAGGCTGTTTTATGACATAAAGCCCTTACTCCCTTTTAAACAATCGCTTAAAGATATTATAAAGCAAAAATCAAAATTTTAACTGTTTTTGACCACATGCATTTTATTTAATCAAAACACCAAAGTGCTACGTGCTTTTTTCATAAATTTGTATAAACCCAAATTAGTTATGACTAATTATCTTATTGATAAAACAAAGCTCATTAATCTGGAATATTCACTTAAACGTGAAATTCTACGAACCAATAATTTGGGTTCCTACTCCTGTACAACATTGGTGGAATGTAACACCCGCAAATACCACGGATTACTTATTTGCCCCCTGCCTGAACCAGACGATTGCAATCATGTATTGCTTTCGAATGTGCAGGAATCCATTATTGAATATCATTCGGTGTTTAACCTGGGAATGCACAAATATGCAGGAGATAACTATAATCCCAAAGGCCATAAATACCTTCATGATTTTTCGAACAGTCCGGTTCCAAAACTGGTTTACCGTGTTGGAGATGTAATATTAACGAAAGAGAAAGTATTAGCTGCCAACGAAAACCGGATTTACATTAAATATACGGTTGAACAAGCCCGAAAACCTACGCTGATTCAAATAAGACCCTTTTTGGCATTCAGAAACATTCACTCCCTGAGCAAAGCCAATATGGATGTAAATTACCACCATCAGCGGGTTGATAACGGTATTGCGACAAAAATCTACGCTAACTATCCCCAATTTTATTTACAGTTGTCAAAAAAGAACGAATTTATTGCCACTCCTGATTGGTACTACAACATTGAATATCCCGAAGAACAAGCGCGGGGTTACAATTACAAAGAAGATTTGTACATTCCGGGTTATTTTGAACTTCAACTAAAAAAAGGCGATACTGTTGTATTTACTGCCGGATTAGAACCTGTTAAAAGTTCCGGTTTACTAAAAAAAGCAAACGCCGAAATAAACCATCAGGTTCCGCGCGACACCTTCGAAAATTGCCTGCATAATACCATCAATCAGTTTTTTATAAAAAAAGATAGGGAGCATTTTGTAATTGCCGGATATCCCTGGTTACCTATCCGCTCACGCGATGCATTAATCGCATTGCCCGGCCTTATGCATGCCCTTAATAAGCCTGAAGCAGCGCTCGATTTTTTGCAAAGCATCAGCAAACAGTTTCAAGGGCATCTTATTCCTGAAATATTAAGTTCGTGTAAGGGAAAAACCTATGCTCCCGACACACCCCTATGGTTTATCTGGACTTTACAAAAATACCAAAGTCTGTTTCCATCGATAGATATCTGGAAGCTTTTCGGGAAACAAGTTCTTAAAATAGTAAGCACTTACCTTGTTGAGAAGGAATTATTTACCATTAACAGTACCGGATTACCCTATATTGAAAAACCACACCCACAAAACTCATGGATGCAGGCTGAATTTGAAGGAAAAGCCTTAATAAAACGCTGGGGCTATCTGGTTGAATTGGCATCACTTTGGTATAATGCCCTATGTTTTGCATTAGAAAACAAAAACCAAATCAAAAACAAAACTTTGGTATCGACACTTGAAAAGCTGGAACCAAAAGTTAAAAAGTCGTTCAATCAGATTTTCTGGAATCAGGATTTTGGTTATTTGTACGATTTTGTTGTTGATGAAAATTCGAACCAACAGGTAAGGCCAAACCAGCTCATTGCAGCTGCATTGCCATACAGCCCGCTTGATGAGGAACAAATAAAATCTATTATTGATGTAGTTAAGAATCAACTGCTGACTCCAATTGGCATACGTAGTTTGTCGCCAGTTGATCCCAATTACTGCCCTGAATACTCTGGCAATCATCGGGAAAGGGAATTGGCGGCATACAACGGATCGGTTTGGCCCTGGTTGTTTGCACCGTATTTTGATGCTCTGGTAAAAGTTTATCCCAAAAGTGCACAAAGGGCTGCTACTCGATTGTTGCAGAACGTAGTACCCGAATTTCAGCAACATGGCCTTTGTTCTATTTCGGAAATTTACAATGGTAATCCTCCCCATAAAGCAAAAGGTGCCATTGCATTTGCCATGAATACCGGAGAACTTATTCGCGTTAGGGTGATGCTTGCCGCTTTAACCAAACGTAATACAAATCCTTAATTATCTTAGCTTTATATTTTAAGCTTTTTGCAAAAAACTTAGCAATATACACATCAAAAATACATATCGTTTGTTTACAACAATAAGAACACTTGAATACAGATTTCAACATACAGCTCTGATTATCAAGCCGGGAAAAAGAAAGCATTTAAAATCAATCTATTGAATTAACAAACATAAATTTGACGCAGAAAAAAAGTAAATAGCATGATAAAAGTACTAATGTTTGGATGGGAATTTCCTCCACATATTTCAGGTGGATTGGGTACTGCTTGCTATGGACTCACCAAAGGGCTTTCAAAAATTAAGCACCTTGAAGTTATTTTTGTGGTTCCCAGATTTTTTGGCGATGAGGAATCGAAACACGTGCATTTAATTGGCGCAAACCAAATTCCGATTAAAATTACTCAGGTAGCTTTTGAATTAAACTATAGTAAATCAATGGAATGGGTTGAAGTGGGTTCGAAAATAATTCCTTATACCTCGCCCGAAGATTATTACCAACTAAAACAAGAATCCTCCAATGAAAATCAACTGCTATTGCAAACCGACTCGCAGGGAAGAATCCCTTTTTCAGGAGGGTATGGCACCAATCTTTTTTCTGAAATTTACAATTACAGTCTGGTTGCGGCACAATTAGCCAAAACCTACAATTTTGATATAATACATGCACACGACTGGCTTACCTATCCTGCCGGAATTTCGGCTAAACAGGCATCTGGCAAACCATTGGTCTTGCATGTACATGCTACCGATTTCGACCGCAGTGGCGGAAGTGTGAATTCGCGGGTTTATGCCATTGAAAAAGAAGGAATGAATCAGGCTGATGCCATAATTGCTGTGAGCAACCTTACCCGCAACACCATAATTTCAAACTATAAAATCTCGCAAAAAAAAGTGGTTACAGTTCACAATGCGGTGGAACCAATAAGTTTACCAATGCAGCCGGTTGAATTAAGTAATGGCATCGATGAAAAAATTGTAACCTTTTTAGGCAGAATAACCTTACAAAAAGGACCAGAATATTTTATTGAGGCTGCATATAAAGTACTGCAAAAAATGGATAACGTGCGCTTTGTTATGGCCGGAAGCGGCGATATGATGCATAAAATGGTAGAACGGGCTGCCCGTTTAGGCATTACCGACAAATTTCATTTTACCGGATTTTTAAAAGGTGCTGATGTGCTAAAAATGTTTTCAAAAAGCGACCTCTACATTATGCCTTCGGTTTCGGAACCATTCGGGATTTCACCATTGGAAGCCATGCAATCGGGAGTTCCTGTAATCATATCGAAACAATCGGGCGTAAGTGAGATTCTTAAACATGCCATAAAAATCGACTTTTGGGACATCGACAAAATGGCCAATGCCATTTATTCTATACTCAGTTATCCGGCACTCAGCAATCTTATAAAACAAAACGGACTGGCCGAAGCCAATAATTTAATTTGGGATAAACCGGCCAAAAAAGTTTATCAGGTATATCAAAAAACACTAAGAAAGGTAAAAGCATGAAATACATTTGCCTCTATTTTCAGGTTCATCAACCGTTTCGTTTTCGGAATTATCCCTTTTTTGATATTGGGAACGACCATTATTACTACGATGATTATCTGAACGAATCGATACTCCGCCGCGTAGCTCAAAAATGCTATTTACCCGCCGGTAAATTAATGTTAAAACTAATACATAAATGGGGCAACAAATTCAGAATAAGCTTTTCCATTTCAGGCAGCGCACTCGATCAGTTTGAACTGTATGCTCCCGAAGTTATCGATATTTTTAAGGAATTAGCTGCAACCGGCCAAGTTGAATTTTTAGCCGAAACCTATCCTCATTCCATGGTTTCGCAACAAAATATGGCCTTATTCAGAACTCAGGTTCAGGAACACACCCAACGAATTGAAACTTTGTTTGGACAAAAACCCAAAGTGTTTCGGAATACCGAACTGATATACTCCGATAGTATTGGGGCCGAAGTTTACAAAATGGGATTTAAAGGCATGCTTACCGAAGGAGCCAAACATGTTTTGGGCTGGAAATCGCCCAATTTTGTTTATTACAATGCCATTCAACCCAAATTAAAATTGCTGATGCGCAATTACAAACTCAGTGATGATATTGCCTTTCGTTTTTCCGACAAAAATTGGGATAAATTTCCGTTAACGGCCGACAAATTTACCGACTGGTTGAATGAACTCAATCCCCGCGAAGAATTGGTCAATCTGTTTTTAGACTATGAAACATTAGGCGAACACCAATGGGCTGAAACCGGAATCTTTGATTTTATGGAACACCTGCCCGAAATAGTTTTTCAGAAAACCGATTTTACTTTCGAAACCCCATCGAATATCATTAAAAAACTTCAACCCGTTGCCGTTGCCAACGTGCCCTACCCCATTTCGTGGGCCGACGAAGAACGCGATTTAACAGCCTGGCTCGGAAATTCCATGCAACAGGAAGCATTTAACAAATTGTATAAACTAAGCGATAAAATTGAGAAAATAAACGATTTGGAACTGATACAAGACTGGAACTACCTGCAAAACAGCGATCATTTTTATTACATGAGTACCAAATGGTTTTCCGACGGTTCAGTTCATTCCTATTTCAATCCATACCATAATCCGTACGAAGCGTTTATAAACTATATGAATATCTTAAGCGATTTTAACCTGCGATTAAATATGCTTTTACCCGATGAGAAGCAAAATCCTGAATTCAAACATCTATTTACTATCATTCAAAAAAAGGATCGCGAAATTTTACGACTGAAAGAAAAACTGCAAAAGAAAAAACATAAAATTGCCGATTAATAAGTAATTTTTTAAAAATAAACCACAATCGTTTTCATTATGACTTTGAGATGCTTTTCGACCGCTGTAAACACCATAAACACCAGATATCACAAATCAAAAACATGTTATATACCACATTTATTTGTTTAATTTGCACTTATAAAACCTGAAGATATGGAAGAGAACGGAATGTTTTTATTTGAAACAAGCTGGGAAGTATGCAATAAAGTAGGCGGAATACATACGGTAATCACCTCAAAACTGCCCTCATACTACCAGGTGTTTGGTGAAAACATGATATTTATTGGTCCCGATATTCTTAGCAATAAAAAAATACATCCTGAATTTATTGAAGATAAAAATCTTTATCAGGATTGGAAAGCACACGCAAATTGCCACGAAGTAAGGTATAGAACCGGCTATTGGAATGTGCCCAACAAACCCAAAGCAATCCTTATCGATTTTACAGCCTTAATTCCTAAAAAAGATGAAATTTTCACCCACTTATGGGAAGTTTTTAAACTCGATTCACTAAGCGGAGAATGGGATTATATTGAATCGGCCCTATTTGGTTATGCCGTTGGAATGGTAATTCAAAGCTTCTCCGAGTTTTATTTAGCCGATAAAAAAGTAGTTGCTCAGTTCCACGAGTGGATGACCGGAGCCGGCGTACTTTACCTAAAAGAAAATGCACCGCAAATAGCTACAGTTTTTACCACTCACGCTACAGTGCTCGGACGTTCTATAGCCGGAAATGGCTTACCACTTTACAGTTCAATCGGCTCATTCGACCCCGACCAAAAAGCCAAAGAAATTGGTGTTTCGGCCAAACATTCCTTAGAAAAAAATGCTTCTATTCTGTCCGATGTATTTACCACTGTTAGTAAAGTTACGTCGAACGAATGCGAATTTCTGCTAAATAATAAACCCGACTATATTACTCCCAATGGGTTTGCCCTGGAGCATCTGGAAAAACTGACTGAAAATAAAATTGCATCGGCCCGTTCGATACTTTGCAAAGTTACCAATGCTTTAACCGGAGGCGAATGCAACGAAAACACACTATTTTTAGCCACCAGCGGGCGGTATGAATTTAAAAATAAAGGCATCGATGTGTTTTTAGATGTCCTCGGAAAACTGAATCAAAACCCGGCTTTAACCAATCAGGTGGTGGCTTTTATTCTGGTTCCAAACGAGCAATACGGACCACGAAAAGAACTGTTGGACAACTTGCAAACCAATCAGTTTCATCCCATACAAAATCCTTTCACCACACACAGCCTGAACCCCAACCGCTACGATCCAATTATTGATCGTTGCAAACAATTAAATCTTTGGAATAATCCGGAACAAAAGGTAAAAGTAATTTTTGCACCTGTTTATTTAAATGGCAGCGACGGCATTTTTAATACCGATTATTACCATTTACTCAGCGGATTTCATGTATCAATTTTTCCATCGTATTATGAACCCTGGGGATATACCCCCATGGAAAGTCTTGCCGTGGGCGTTCCTACAGTAACAACCAGTCTATCGGGTTTTGGACAATGGATGCAAAAAAAATCGACCGATCTTATTGACGGACTGGGTGTGGTTAAGCGAACCGAAGATAATTACAAGCAGGTAGTTGAGCAAATTGAAGCCTGGACACTTAGTATTAGTAATTTATCGAAAGATGAACGTAAAGCCATAAGCACTAAAGCAAAAGCACTTACCGCGGATACTGTGTGGCAAAATTTTAGTAAATATTATTACGATGCTTACGAAAAAGCAATTCAGACCGCATCGAAACGAGAAAAAACTGATTATTTATCCAAAATAGCATATAAACCAATGGAAAACAAGCAAACCAGTAACGAACCAATCTGGAAAAAAATGATAATTCATTCCAACCTTCCGGGAGCACTCAAACAACTCGAAGAGTTGTCGATGAACCTATGGTGGTGTTGGAATTACGAGGCTATGGAACTCTTTGAAAGTGTGTCGCCCGATACCTGGAAAAAATGCCAGAAAAATCCGGTAGTTTTATTAAAAACGGTTTCATCGGATCGGTTCGACGAATTAACCAAAGATAAAAGCTTTCTGAAACGCTTAGATAAAGTATACACCGATTTCAGGAATTACATGGACACGCCGGCACAAAAAAATATGCCTAAGATTGGCTATTTTAGCATGGAATACGGACTTACCGACAACCTTAAGATTTATTCCGGAGGTTTGGGAATTTTAGCAGGCGACTACCTGAAAGAAGCCAGTGATTGCAACATTCCCATGATTGCTGTTGGTTTTCTATACAAATACGGATACTTTACCCAACATCTTTCCGTTTCGGGTGAGCAACAAGCCAGTCTGGTACCCCAAAAATTTGCCGACCTGCCTATTGAACCCATTTACGATGAATTAAAACAATTGGTAACCGTGTCGGTAAATCTACCCGGACGTATTGTAAAAGCGCGCATCTGGAAAGTAATGGTAGGCCGAATTCCTCTTTTCCTACTCGATACCGATTACCTTGAAAACAGTCCCGAAGACCGGACGATAAGCCACCAGCTGTATGGAGGTGACTGGGAAAACCGTTTAAAACAGGAAATCATACTAGGTCTTGGTGGCATCAGGGCTTTAAAAGAATTAAATCTGAATCCCAACATCTATCATTGCAACGAAGGACACGCAGCTATGATAAACGTTGAACGCCTTTCCAATTTAGTTCAACACGAAAACCTGACTTTCGACGAAGCCATGGAAGTGGTTCGTTCCAGTTCCCTGTTCACTACGCATACACCGGTTCCAGCCGGTCACGACGCTTTCGACGAAGAATTGATTCGTACCTACATGCGCCATTTGCCCGAACGTTTAAAAATTGATTGGGAAACCTTCCTCAATTTAGGTCGTGGTGTTGACAATGCTGCTGGTGAAAAATTCTCAATGAGTGTGCTGGCAACCAAAACTTCACAGGAAATGAATGGCGTTAGCCGTCTCCATGGTGATGTTTCGAAAGAAATGTTTCAATACATGTGGAAAGGTTTTTCTGCCAGCGAACTGCACATTGATTATGTAACCAACGGAGTTCATTACCCAACCTGGACAGCCAGTAAATGGAGAAAGCTATATGAATCGCACTTTGGCGAAGGATTCCTGAACGATTTATCGAATCCATCGTACTGGGAAAAAATATTCGAAGTTGATGATAAAATCATCTGGGAAACCCGCAACCAATACCGCAAACGGCTTATTGACTATGTAAAAGATCGCTACCATGAATCCTTTGTTCGTCGGCATGAGAATCCCAAACTGATTGTTGATATTTTAAATTCGGTAAACGAAAAAACCTTAACCATTGGTTTTGCCCGAAGATTTGCCACTTACAAGCGAGCCCATCTGATATTTAGCGATATTGAACGATTGGCCCGCATTGCCAACAATCCCGAACGTCCGGTACAATTTCTTTTTGCCGGAAAAGCACATCCGAACGATAAAGCGGGTCAGGATTTGATAAAACATATTATTGAAGTATCGCGCCGCCCCGAGTTTATCGGAAAAATACTTTTCCTCGAAAACTACGATATGGAATTAGCCAAACGTTTGGTTCGAGGTGTTGATATCTGGCTGAACAATCCCACCCGTCCTTTAGAGGCAAGCGGAACCAGCGGACAAAAAGCCGAAATGAACGGAGTGTTGAACTTTAGCGTTTTAGACGGATGGTGGGTTGAAGGCTACAAAGAAAAAGCCGGATGGGCTTTACCCGAAAAACGAACTTACGCAAATCAGGATTTCCAGAATGAATTGGATGCAGCAACCATTTATAGTATTCTTGAAAACGAAATTGCTCCATTGTATTACAACCGCGATAAAAACGATATTCCTGTTGAATGGGTGCAATACATCAAACGATCTATTGCCGGAATTGCTCCGCATTTCACCACCAAGCGTATGCTCGACGATTACATCAATAAATTTTACCTGAAGCTCCATAAACGAACCACCCGGGTTCAAGCCAATGGCTATAAATTGGCCATGGAACTTTCGCAATGGAAAAACAAAATACGAGCCTCCTGGGATCAAATCGATTTGGTTTCGGTCGATTTCCCCAATACCATGAAAGCCGCTTTTAAAATGGGCGAAAATTACCGTGGCGAAGTGGTACTCGACTTAAAAGGTCTTTCTGAAGATGATTTAGGCGTTGAATTGGTTTTTGCTTTACAGGGCGGCCAGAAAATTATTGACATTAAGGAACTTAAGCTAACAAAAAAAGTAGATAGTCTGGCTTTTTACGAAATAAACTTTGAACTTAAAAAACCAGGGACCTACGATTATGGTCTGCGTATATTCCCAAAAAACAAGGAGCTTCCTCACCGCCAGGATTTTGCCTATTTACGCTGGATTTAATAAATTTGAATAAACAGAAAGGTTCCTGATAGTAAAGATTAGGAACCTTTTTTTATGAACAGTTTTTACACGAAGCAAAGTCTTAAAGTGCAAATACATAACGATCAGAAGTAAATATTTTAGAACTCTTCCTGCCATAAGCCCTTACAAAGTTTTGTCAGCATAAATTTGAAAAGTCATTTTTACTATTAAATTTGTAAAAAATAGTACGGATTCATAAAGGGTATATATGGATAGATTAATTATCCAAAACAAAAATATTGAGCAATTAGCAAATCTGGGATATTGGGAATGGTGGCCAAAACAAAACACCGCCCGGTTTTCTGAAGGAGTTAATACCATTCTTAGTTTTATCAGCGACGAAATTACCACCAAAGCCATTTTAAAGTACATAAAAGCAACCCATTTAAAGGTTGACTATCTGGAGCTTTTAAAATACATACGTTTGGTTAAAAAAGGTAATCCTCCGACATCGAAAATATTTTCGTTTCAAATGGCCGATAAGCGTGTCAGGCATTTCGAGTTAAATTGCTATTTAACTTCCGACAAACAAATACCCTATATTGCGGGAACCATTCAGGAAGTTACTGATAAAGTAAAGTACAATATCTTAAAAGAAAAAGAACTACTGTTCGAACGCAAGATATCGGAAATTGCTTCGCGCTTTGTTAACAGCGACGATTACGAGAATGCCATGTTATCGACCATGAGCGAAGTTGGCGAACTATGTCAGGCTGGATTGGTTTATCTGTTAAGAATTGATAATAATTCCATCTCTGAGGAATTCCGTTTGGGCGATCACTCCAATAAACCATTTATTGATTTGCTGGCTCCCAAAGAGGTAAATTACCTGATAGAAGTAATTAAAGAACAAAAACTGGTATATTATCACAACCTCAATGAGACGCCTCCGCTTATCAATGGCATTAAAAAGCTTTTACAGGATCAGCAGGCTTCATCGCTTGCTATTGCTGGAATACAAAACGACCGGCAAACTATTGGTGCTTTGGTTCTCATCCGTTTTGAAATGAATCAAAAATGGGATTTTTCTGATATTCATATCTTAAAAATGACCAGCCTGATAATTAGTAACACCATAAAACAGCATATTACCTTTAAGCGCTTAAAGCAAAGCGAAAAACGACTGCAATTTGCTCTCCTGGCTGGAAATCTGGGAACCTGGGAATATGATTTGCGCGAACAAAAATACTACGTTGACGAACGCTACGCCAATATTTTTGGCTATTCAAACAATACCATAAACCGTATTCCCGGTTGGTTAAAAGACAACCTGCATCCAGCCGATATGGCAAATTATTTCAGTACCCTGGAATCGTGTCTCGAAGGAGAACAAAATTTTTATGCACTGGAATACCGGGTAAAAGCTAAGAATGGTTCCTATAAATGGATTAACGACTGGAGCATTGTTACCAAAGTTGACACTAATGGAGAACCGGTGGTAATGGTTGGAATTATTCAGGATATTTCGCATAAAAAGCAAGTAGAAGAAGAACTGATAAAAGCCAAAGAAAAAGCCGAAGAAAACGACAAACTTAAAACTGCTTTCCTGGCCAATGTGAGTCACGAAATTCGCACTCCCATGAATGGTATTACTGGTTTTGCCGAATTGCTTTACAATAACATGGTTTCCGATACCGAAAAACATCAATACCTCGAAATTATCTATAAAAGCAGCAATCAACTCTTGTCGTTGTTGAATAATATTATCGATATTTCGAAACTCGAAACCAGGCAATTACAACTATTCAACCGCGAAGTTTCCATCAACGATTTACTTGAAGAAATTGAACGACATTTTGCCCCAATATTTGCAAAAAACCCCTTACTCGAACTGCGCATTATTCCATTTTCCGATAAACTGCTTACCTACATCAATGCTGACGAATCGAGGCTAAAACAGGTATTAATAAACCTGATTGATAATGCATTAAACTTTACCCAAAAAGGCTTTGTTGAATTGGGTTATACCATTGAAAACAATCAGCAACTTGAGTTTTATGTAAAAGATACCGGCGATGGAATACCGGTTGAATATCAAAAACACATCTTCGATCGTTTTGTCCAAAGCAACCCGGCTATTTCAATAAATACCGGAGGAACCGGACTTGGATTACCTATTTCGAGAGGTTTGGTAGAATTAATGGGCGGAAAAATCTGGATAAAATCCTATCAGGGAATGGGTTCCAGTATATATTTTACCATTCCTTACGAACCCACCCGATTAAAATTGGAACATATGGATTAATTACTCGTACAAACTAATTATTTTTGGGTAAGCTAAAAGCTTTTAAAATCCCTGAATTCAAAACATTGATGAAAAAAACAACACGAACCCTTACCAAAAACGACGCCCAACTATGGCAATTAAGCGGATTGGTTCGTTTTGACTGGAACCTGACCACAGGCGAAAACCATTTTTACAATTCACAAGCACCTTTTTTTTTATTTGACCTCAATCAAATAAACAACACTCCCAATTTTCTCGAAAGCCTTAATCCGGAAAGCTTAAAACCGTTTGTAAAAAACATTACTGAAAACCCTTCCCCAACTTTTTGTTTTGAATGCTCAATAAGCGGAACCAACGATGATACTTACTGGCTACAACTAAAGGGAAATGTTCTGGTTGAAAGTAACAAGCAAATTATCTTACAGGGTTTTATCAGCAATATAAGCGAAACAAAGACTATTAAAAATGCGCTGATAAAAGCAGAACGGGAAAAAATGCAGTTTATCGACAGCATGATTGACAGCGCAGTTTTTATTGGTCCCGACTTTAAAATTAAATACGCCAACAAAAAGTTTAAAGAACAATATCCCCAATTCAACCAAAACCTGACCGGTCAAAAATGCCACAAAGTAATCCATAACATGGATAATCCCTGTTTAAATTGTTCACTTCAAATGGTTTTGGATTCGAAAACACCGCATCGTACGGTGCGTTCGGTAAAAAACGGACCCAGTATTTTATCGGTAACATTTCCCGTTTTCGACAATACGAACCAACTGGAAGGCGCCGTAATTACCTACCGCGATATTACTGAAAGCAAAAACATAGAAAAAGCCTTGAAAAAAGAGGCTACCATTAATAAAGTTCTGGCTGAAATTAGTCAAACCATTTTATTGCCCGAATTGTCGGAAGAAAATATTGCAAAGAAAATTCTTTCAACCGCACTTTCCATCACCAAAAGTTCCACCGGATTTGTTTCTTCGCTAAATAACGAAACCAAACAATTGGAATGGCAGGTTTCTGAAAATTATTCGCTAAAAGCCATTACCGAGGATCATGAACCGTGTATAAACGATAAAAAATACAACTGTCTGATAAATCGCATGCAGGCAAAAAAAGTTCCTTTTCTGTCGAATCATTTAAAAGATTTTTTGGCCGAAAATCAGATTTTAGAATGCAGCATGACCCGCGAGAATTGCTTACTGGTACCTGCAACTTTTAACGACGAACTCATTGGTCAAATATATGTCAGCGGAAGCGACAGACCCTACATGGAACACGATATAGTGGTTCTTAAACAACTGGCCAGCGTTTTTGCACTAAGTATTTATCGATTAAATATTGAACGTGAATTAATTAAAGCAAAAAACGAAGCTGAAGAAAACAACAAACTCAAATCGGCATTTTTGGCAAACATGAGCCACGAAATACGCTCGCCCATGAATGCCATAACCGGTTATACCGAATTATTGCGTAACACAGAACAACCGCCTCTGAAGCAAAAGCAATTTTTAGATGTCATCTTTAAATCGAGCAATCAATTACTGAATATCATTAACAACATTCTCGATTTATCGAAAATTGAAGTGGGTCAGCTTAAAATTAATAAACACGATTACGATTTGAATCAACTCATACTGGATGCATTGCAAACGCTACCTCCCAATTTTTTCAACGAATCGGAAGTCGAGATTAAAACCGTATTACCCATAAAAGGAAGCGAAGCATTAATTCAATGCGATAGCTCCCGAATTCAACAGGTTATTACCAACCTGCTAAACAATGCGTTAAAATTCACCTACGATGGTTCCATTGAATTGGGTTACGAGTTAAAAGACAAGAACATAGTTTTTTATGTTAAAGATACGGGGATTGGCATTCCAAAATCGAAGCACCGCTTAATCTTTGAACGTTTTGGCCAGGCCGAAGAAGGCTATGCCCGGAATTTTGAAGGAGCCGGTCTTGGTTTGCCCATCTGTAAAGGGTTTATTGAATTAATGGGAGGAACTATCTGGCTTACTTCAGAACCTCAAAAAGGAACTACTTTTTATTTTACCATTCCATACGAGCCGGCACTTTCGCTTGAAAAAAACAATGCAACAGACGAACTGGATCTGGATTTGCAATGGAACGATAAAAAAATCCTGATTGTTGAAGACGATACATTTAATCAATCGTATTTAGATACCCTGCTCCTACCAAGCAATGCAAAAATTATTCATGCCACGGATGGATTCGAAGCCTTAAACAAAGTCAGGTTGCATCCCGATATCGATCTTATTCTTATGGATATAAGGCTTCCACGGCTCGATGGAATTGAAGCCACAAAAAAAATTCGCCTGCTGGGATTCTACAAACCCATTATTGCGCAAACGGCTAATAGTTCCGACGAAGACCGAAATACTTGTTTAGAAGCTGGTTGTACCGACTTTATTACCAAACCAATCAATCGGATTGAGCTTTTAAAAATTCTCCATACAAACCTGAATTCCTAAAATTTGGAATGTCAGTTCGGAATTAAACTTTGTTCAAGCGATAAACCAAAGCACTATTGGGCTTTAGTGTAATTTCAATTCCCACATAGGCAACATCCACAATCTTTATTTCCTGTGGTTCAGCCTGGCCAAATAAAGGAACAAAACCATAAGTTCCATAAATATCGGTACCCATTGCATTTAAAGCATGTTCCGGAATTTTTATCCGTAATTGGTGTTCCGAAAAATTATCGAAGTTCACTACAAAAAGCAGGGTGTCTTCTTCAAAATATCGCAGGTAAGCATAAATGAACCGATGATCGGGTCCGCCTTCAAAATGGTTCATCCACATTAAATCGTAAAACTTTCCTTGCGAAATAGCAGGTTCTTTTATGGCCAGATTCAAAATTTGACGGTAAGTCTCACGCAGTTCTTTCTGGTTTTCATCCAAACCACCTCCGTCAAACGCTCCCTTATTCATCCATTTCTGATGTTCGGGAACTCCCCAAAAGTCAAAGATGGTGGTTTTTCCATCATCGCCACTGTAACCGCTTGCTCCTTTTGCCGATTCGCCAAGCTCCTGTCCAAAATAAAGCATTACCGGCCCGGTATGTAAACTGGCTGAAACCAACAGGGCCGGAATTGCTTTCCACGGATCGCCACAAAATTGAGGACTGGCAATGCGATGCTCATCGTGGTTTTCCAAAAAACGAAGCATGTATTTATCCAAATCATTCAAATGCTGCCAACTTTGCGTTATTGTACTGGCATCGGCTCTGTTATTAATAATCTGCCTCAGTGCATCGTAAAGCCCCACCTTATCATACAAATAATCAAATTGCCCGTGATGGATAAAGCTGTGATACAACTGCGGATCGTAAACTTCAGCAATAAACAGCAAATTTGGGTACCTGTTTTTAAGTTTCGGAATTACATAATTCCAAAACTCCACAGGAACCATTTCAGCCATGTCGCACCTAAAAGCATCTATATTTTTCGAGGCCCAAAAAGTCAGGATATCGAGCATCTTATCCCAAAGTGGTGGAACCGGATCAAAATGAGAACTTTCCCCATTAAAATAATCGACTCCGTAATTCAATTTTACGGTTTCGTACCAATCGTTAATACCCGGATGCGCATGAAACTGATTATTACCGGTAACTTTAGCCGGATACTCTTGATAAGGCTCAACCATATCCCCGGGCAAAAGAGTTCCCATGGAATTAGAATAAACCAGGGGCTGACCCGGAAGGTAATAATAATCGTTTGTAGGTAAAAAGGCCTGATGCACATCGTCGTTCAAACCAAAATCTTTTTCCGGAAAAATATCGGAACCGTATTGCCGGGCAAGGTGGTTGGGCACAAAATCGATAATTACCTGTAATCCGTTTTTATGTGTCCGCGAAACCAGACTTTCAAATTCTTCCATTCGTTTTTCAACATCAGTTGCCAGATAGGGATTTACGTCGTAATAATCGCTTATGGCATAAGGCGAACCGGCTCTGCCTTTTACCGTTGCCGGATGCTGGCTTTTTATCTGGTACTCCGGATACTCCATGCAAGTGGCATGTTCAATTATTCCTGTATACCAAATGTGGGTAATTCCAAGTTTTTTGATTTCCTGCAAGGCCTTGTCGGTAAAATCGGCGAAGGTTCCTACTCCATTTTCTTTAAAAGTTCCATGCGGTATAAATCCATTCTTTTTGTTTCCGAATAGGCGCGTAAAAACCTGGTAAATAGTTAGCTTACTCATAATCTATTTCTTCTTCAAAAAACCTAAGCGCTGGTAAACGGTAGGCACCGGTATTCTTTCAAGCACCAGTGCTGTTCGTGCGGGTAAGTAAAGTTTTATCTGGTGTTTTTTACTTTCGTTTTCCACAGGCAGCGATGCATAAGGCTGCGTTTCATCGAGTCGGCCAAAGCCTCCAAACTGAAGTTCATCGGTTCCCAAAATATATTTGTACCTTCCTTCTGGAACTTCAATTCCATAGTCGGTGTAGCTTTTGGTAGCATGAAAATTAAACACAAAAATTAAATCGGAGCGCGAAAAGGCCAGCACTTTATCCCCATTATCTACTTTTTGCGGATAAAAAGGGAAAATGGTCAATAGTTTTTTGGAACTCACTAACTGAATCATGGCTTTATCAAATTCATTCAGGTAACGGTATTTTAAATCTTCCCTATCCACCAGGCTCCATTGGCGGGTAGCGTATTTAAACGACCAGTTGTTTCCCTCGCGGGGAAAATCAATCCATTCTGGATGACCAAACTCGTTTCCCATAAAATTCAGGTAACCACCACCTGCCGAAGCTGCGGTTGCCAGACGAATCATTTTGTGCAAGGCTATTCCCCGGTCAATAACCAGATTGGAATCGTCGACCAACATATGAAAATACATCTCTTTATCCATCAAGCGAAAAGCTATGGTTTTATCGCCAACCAAAGCCTGATCGTGCGATTCGGTGTACGAAATTACCAGCTCTTCGTCTCTTTTTGAGGTTAATTCGTGATAGATTTTTCCCAAATCCCAGTCTTCATCTTTTGTTTCCTTTAGGGTTTTTATCCAGAAATCGGGAATGCCCATGGCCAGCCGGTGTGTAAATCCCAAACCGCCCCAATCTGCCGGAGCAGCCAAACCGGGATAACCACTCATTTCTTCGGCAATACTTAAAACATTTGGATTCAACTCTTTCAGTAATCGGTTTGCCAAAATCAAATATACTATGGCATCTTCGTCCTGTCCGCCATCGAAATAATGGTCGTAACTGGTAAAATCGCGTCCCAATCCATGATCAAAATACAACATGCTGGTAATTCCATCGAAACGGAAGCCATCGAAATGGTATTCTTCAATCCAAAATTTTACATTGGAAAGCAGGAAGTGCAAGACTTCGTTTTTTGCATAATTAAAACAATACGAATCCCATGCAGGATGCTCACCCCGCGAACCTTCATGAAAAAACTGATATCGGGTTCCATCGTAATTTCCCAGTCCTTCAACTTCGTTTTTTACCGCATGCGAATGAACCAAATCCATAATGACACGAATTCCGTGTTTGTGAGCTTCATCAATGAGTGCTTTTAAGTCTTCAGGAGTTCCAAACCGGGAACTTGCGGCAAAAAAACTACTGACATGATAGCCAAACGAGCCATAATACGGGTGTTCCTGAATGGCCATCAACTGAATGGTATTGTAACCCAAAGCTACAATACGGGGCAAAACCTGCTCTTTAAATTCCTTATAAGTAGTTACTTTTTCATCCTCGCCGGCCATACCAATATGCGCCTCGTAAATAATGGGTGCCTGATTCAGAATTTTAAGCGAATGCTGCCATTGATATTCCTGTTCAGGCAGCCAAACCTGAGCCGAAAATATTTTTGTGTTTTCATCCTGAACTACCCGCCGGGCCCAGGCAGGAATTCTTTCGCCCTGTCCTCCATCCCAATAAACCATAAACTTATACAAGTCCTGGTGATGCACCACAGCTTTTGTCAGGCGTAATTCCCAAACGCCATGTTCCAATTGGGTAAAAGCAAATTTTTCGTCGGCTTGCCAACTCGAGAAGGAGCCTAACAAATAAACAGCCGTAGCATTGGGCAGCCAATCCCGAAAAACCAACTGATCGTTTTCGTAAAAGCAGCCAAACGAGAAATAGCCATTAGCAAAATCACTAAGATGGCGGTGTTTCTTTTGCAAAAGCTCAGCCAGCTTATCAGCAGCTTTTTCCATGCGTTTTTTTATCACATCTTTATAGGGAGTAAGCCAATTATCCTGAGTAACTAATACCGGGGTTTTCATGTTATTTTATTAATGAATTCTCTATAAAAATAGAAAAATAAGTTCGATTGCCGGCTTAATTAAAGACAATAATGCGTTAAAAATTCGTGCATCGCCAAAGCCAGGTAAAGCAATATATCAGGAATGCGAATAAATTTCCATTTTTTCTTTCAAGCTGAATTAAAATATTCGCAGTTGATAAAATACTTCGCTACAGAAACAAACATTTCATAACATTAACAAACAACAACTTATACGATTTATCGTTTTATAATGGTAAGCCAGAAATACTAAATATTAAAAAAAATGAATAAAAGAGCTTCACCCATACTTTGAAAACTTCATATTTACAATTATCTTAGTACACAAATCGAAAATCATTTCATGCAAAATTTTTGTAATGAGCACCTTAAACAACGAAGTTTTATATCTCTTAAAAGAAGTTGAAATATTCTCTGCTTTTGATGATTCCATTTTAATGGAATTTGTAAAAAGTATGACCGAAGTTCACCTTAAAAAAGACGACGCGCTCTTTAAAAAAGGCGACATTGGGAACGCAATGTATATTATAATTGAAGGGTCGGTGCAAATACACGACAACGATTATATTTTTACCACACTCAACAACAAACAGTTTTTTGGTGAATATTCCCTCATCGACAGTGCCGTGCGCTCGGCTACGGTTACTGCCATACGCGACAGCAAACTACTGGAGTTAAAACAAAGTATTTTTAACCAGGTTACCCAACAGCGTCCCGAGCTATGGAAAAATGTACTGGTGTCGTTAATAAAACGTTTACGCGATTACAATATTCTGGAAGAAAAACTTACCAAACGGACCCTTGAGATTCAACGCAGTAAATTTGCCCTTGAAGAAGAAAAGGAAAATATTAAGACACAAAAAAAACAATTGGAAGACGTTAATGCAACAAAAGATAAATTTTTCACCATTATAGCTCACGATTTAAAGAACCCGTTTAGCACCGTCATCAGTATTTCCGATTTATTAATTCAGAAACAGGAAAAAATTGCTCCCGAGCAAGCACATGAATACATTAAACAAATTAACAAATACTCGCGGGGAGCTTTTAACCTGCTTGAAAATTTATTGCAATGGGCTAAATCGCAAACCGGAAGTTTAAAAATCAGTTTTAAACGGGCCAACATAAGCGAAATTGTAAATGAAGTAGTTGAATTGCTCGATGTAAACGCCAGTCAAAACCAAATAAAGGTTGAAACATCCATTGGCAAGCATTTGCATGCTTACATCGATGTGGACATGGTTAAAACCATTTTTAGAAACTTACTTTCAAACGCTTTAAAATTTACACCAAAAAATGGCCTGGTTCGTATTGAAGCAAAAGAAGATGGCGATATGCTTCAGTTAAAAGTTTGGGATAATGGAAAAGGAATTGAGCCCGAACTTTTAAACCAGCTATTTAAAATTGATATGAAACAACACCTTTCACAGGAAGATGCCCCGGGAACCGGACTGGGACTGATTATTTGCAAAGAGTTTGTTTTAAAAAACGGGGGTGAAATTTGGGCCGAAAGTGAAGTAAACAAAGAAACTACCTTTTATTTTACCTTGCCTAAAGCACTTTAATATTAACTTTGTATAAACATTAGGTAATTATATGGCAAATTTTAGTTTTTCAATACGTGCATCCCTGGGGCTTATCCCTTCGACAGAAAAAATTGAATCGGCACACAATGCCCTGGTTGAAGAATATCAAAAACTTTTGGAGTTTGCTGAAAGTCCCGAACTGAAATCATATTACGAGCTAAAAGAGTTAATCGAATCGGAAGCCTTTAAAACCAACAAAAAAAACATAAACGAACTCGATTATAAAAAGTCCGAAGCCTTTCAAAAAGAACAAAAGTTTCAGCAACTAAAAAAAGACAAACGTATTGTCAATTACTTTAAGGTGTTGCAGTCGAAGGACTATCAACGCTTTTTATCGATTAATGAATCAGATAATCTGGCAAAATATCTTGAATTGCAAAGTCAGTTCGAAGGCAATGAACATAAAGAATATGTGTTGCAACTTAACCAGCAGCTAAAAGCCGAACTGGATAAAGAAAAACAATACAAACAGCAAAAAAAATCAAAAGCCCTTACAAGCTATTATAAAATTCAGAAGAGTAAGGAATTAAAAATATACAACGAACTGCACGACTCTGAATTATTGGCTACTTACAAAGAATTGGAAGACTTTGTAAATTCCGACCACTTAAAAAGCTTCAAAACGGAACTCGAGATACAGTTGAAAAATGAAATTGCAAAAAAGCAACTCTTAAAACAACTGCTCTCAAATCCCGAAGTTAAAGCCTATCAAAACCTAAAAAATAAGGAAGAAGCTGTAAAACCAACCCCTTTGGTTGAGTACGAAGCCTTAAAAGAATACTTAAACTCCGACGATTACAAAACCAAACTCAGGCAATTGCAATATTCCAATACCGAGGAATACAAAAAGGAACAACACTATGAGAAACTGAAAAAAGATGCCAAAATAAAAAGCTATTTAAAATTTGCCAACTCACCACAGTTGAATCAATACCTGAGCTTTAAAGAATCGGACGAACTAAAGCATTTTGAAGAACTGGGAGCTTATTTACAGTCGGCGGAATACCAGGAAACCTTGAAATCGCTGACCTACAATAACACAGACACTTTTGCCAAAGAACAGGAATACAAGCAACTTAAAAACAGCGAACCCATTAAATTCCATCAGAAGTTCAAAGAATTAAAACCTTATAAGGCCTTTGTTGAAACCGAAGGTTCAGACCTGTTAAACGAATACCAAACACTTGAACAGGAAATAAATTCAGAAGAATTTATAAGCCACAAAAACTACATGCTCGACAAAGACAAGTGGAAAAAAACCGAAGACTACCAAAAAGAGCAGGAGTTTGAAGCACTTCAAAAAAGCGAATCCATAAGTTGGTATTTTAAAGTTAAAGACTCCAATAAGTTTGATGCATTAAAGGCCTGGAAACTTACATTTGAAGACGATTTCAATCAGGGCTCGGTTGACGAAACCAAATGGATGAACTCTTTCTTTTGGGGTAAAATGCTGTTAAACGATCGCTACGTAATGGCTGGCGACAAACAATATTATACCGATAATCAAAACGTGGAATTAAACGGAACCACGCTGAAACTGGTTACGCGCAATGAAAAAGCCCGGGGAAAAGTCTGGCATCCGGTTCACGGATTTTCGGAACAAGACTTTGACTACACTTCGGGAATGTTGAGCTCAGCCCACAGTTTCAGACAACTGTACGGAAAATTCGAAGCCAAGATTAAACTCTCCGATGCTTATCCGGTGTATCAGGCCTTTTGGTTAAAGGGCGAGAAAATCCTCCCCGAAATCGATGTGCTCAAATTCAATATGAACAAACGAAACAAAATGCAACTGGCTGCGCACTATGGCGATGCACAAAATGCCAAAACGGCTAAAAAAATAAGCACTTCGGTAAGCGGCAGTAGTTTCACCAAAGGATTTTTTATCTATACCATGGAATGGACCCCCGAAAAAATTACCTGGAAAATAAATAATACCGAGGTGTTTTCAACTTCGCAGGGAGTTCCCAACGAACCCTTATACCTCTTGTTTTCGTCGGGAATAGCCAATAAAACCAATCCCGAAAACCTGCCGGCCAGTATGGAAATTGACTGGATTCGCTGCTACGAGAAAGCTCACAAATAATACGAAAAAAAAGCTGCTCCATGCAGCTTTTTTTATTTCAATTAAGCTAAACTCAGCGAAAATAAATAGTTTTGCACCACAAAAAAGAAAACCTTAGCACAATGAATAAAGCTGACTTCAGAATCGTATTTATGGGAACACCCGACTTTGCCGTCGAAAGCCTGAAAGCACTTGTCGAAAACGGGTATCAGGTGGTTGGAGTAGTTACCGCCAGCGATAAACCCGCCGGTCGCGGACAGAAACTGCAACAGTCGGCTGTAAAAAAATATGCGGTACAGCAAGGGCTTCCGGTGCTTCAACCCGAAAAGCTAAAAAATCCGGAGTTTCTCGAAGCATTGCGTCAGCTAAAAGCCCATCTCAATGTAATTGTTGCTTTCCGGATGCTGCCCGAAAGCGTTTGGAACATGCCTCCTTTGGGTTCCATCAACCTGCACGGTTCTTTGCTCCCTCATTATCGGGGAGCCGCCCCCATTAACTGGGCAATAATAAATGGCGAACAAAAAACCGGAGTTACCACCTTTTTTTTAAAACACGAAATTGATACCGGAAACATTCTTTTTCAGGAAGCCATCCCGATTGCTCCCAACGATACAGCCGGCCACATTCACGACCAACTAATGCACCTTGGAGCAAAACTAATGGTGAAAACCGTTCAGGCAGTAATCGATAAAAACTACCAGGAAATTCCGCAGTCGCAAATTGCCGAAAGCCGACTGAAACAGGCCCCCAAACTTTTCAAAGACGATTGTAAGGTAAACTGGGGTGTTTCAGGCTTCGATATTCACAATTTAATCCGGGGATTAAGCCCCCACCCGGCTGCCTGGAGTGAATTTATAAAACCCGACGGTTCCTTGCTTTCGTTTAAGATTTACCGCTCTACTTTTGAAAACCAGGAGCATAATCTGGAACCGGGAAGCTTATTTATCGACAACAAAACAGAACTAAAAGTGGCAGTTATCGATGGCTACATTTACCTGCACGAAATACAACTGTCGGGTAAAAAAAGAATGTCAGTAAGCGAAGTGCTGCGGGGAATGCCCCAGGCCGCTCAGCTTAAACTAAATCAGTAAAACAAATTCGTGTTTATTTTTCCCTGATTCGTTTCCTGAGCGATAACTCCTGCCCAACTTCGGGTGCTGTGCCCGCTTCCATATTGTTGAGCCGGTACAAATGCTTTAATTTAATACCATATTCCTGCGAAATGGAATACATATCTTCACCCTCCTGAACAATGTGATGCTTATGAATTACATCGGCTCTGCGACGTTTGGGCTGCAGGTAAATACGCATGCCCGGCTTTATTTCGCGCCCCGACTCCAGTTCGTTGTATTTAAGTATCTGCCAGGGCATCATTTCATGTTTTTCAGCCAGCGAAAGATGCGTATCGCCTGGTTTGGCTACCACATAATCAATCCGGTTGTACGTTTGAATATCGTTTCCAAACGGATTAATTTCATAATCATCAATATCAATCGGAAGGTAGTTTTGCTCTCTTTCGGCCAGGAATTTCTCGGGTTTGTATTTTTTATCATCGAAACGATACAATTTGTTTTCTTCAATAATCTTAATCAAAAGTTTATCGTATTTGGGATGCGTGGCATAGCCCGCTTTTTTCAAACCCTGTGCCCAGTTTTTATAATCAGTAACTTCGTACTCAAACAAAAACGCATAACGCTGATGCCGGGTTAAAAATTCGGAATGGTCTTTAAACGATTCATAAGCCGAGCGATACCGGCGAAAACATTCGTTGGGCCGGTCGTCGTCGTGAATAAAGGTGCGTCCGGTCCAATCCTTATGGCATTTTATCCCAAAATGATTGTTGGCTTTAACCGCCAGGGTGCTGTTCCCGTTATTCGATTCCAGAATACCCTGAGCCAGGGTAATACTGGCCGGAATCCCGGTCCGTTTCATTTCGGCAACGGCCCAATCGCTGTATTGTGCCACATAGGCATCGCGGGTTAATGTCTGGGCACTTATACTGGTTCCTATCCCCAAAAGGAGACTGAATAGCATTAACTTCATATTTTTACTTTTAAACTGCCAAAATAGAACATTTATACTTACCCTTTGCCCCCCCGACACAAAACTTGTAAAATAGTAATTAACAACTTTTCCCAATGAAGCTCCCCGCAGCAATTAGACAGGGTATCTCCAAAAAAAATTTCTTATTATCGCCTCAAGAGGCGGAGTATTTACCCTCGCTCCCGCTTTCGCGGCATTGTTCGACTAGAAAATTTCATTTCGCAAACTCATGAAATTTAAGTCTCACGAATTAAACCAGCGTGCTGTTGTATTCTGTTTTTATAGGAAAATTTGCTGGATTTTGTAAAATTAATTAGCAAACGGCATTGTTTTGCATCGTTTTACAGGATAATTACCATTAAAATTCGTACATTTGGCGGCTAAAAACAGGAAAAAGGGCTGTTTAAGACAAATATACTACAGCACTACTTCCTAATTTTAAACCAGGTTGTCCGGAATGGGCAACCGCGAATTTAACTAAACTAATTGTTTGTGAAAAAGGAATACATAACTACCGTATTTGAATACGAATCAGAAAAAGAGCTTTCAAGTGAATATCAGCAACTGATTTCGCTGGCTCGCGAAGCCACACTAAAAGCCTACGCACCTTATTCCAATTTCAATGTGGGAGCCAGTGTTTTACTGGCCAATGGCGAAATTTTCAGTGCCAACAACCAGGAAAATGCAGCCTATCCTTCGGGGCTGTGTGCCGAGCGGGTGGCCATCTTTTACGCCAATTCAAATTACCCCGATGTACCTGTAAAAGCCATTGCTGTATGTGCATCGAACAGTAACGGAATTTTAAATACTCCGGTACCTCCCTGTGGGGCTTGCCGTCAGGTATTACTCGAAACCGAAATGCGTTTTGAATCGCCCATCGAAGTTATTCTGGTAGGTAAACAACGCTTACATGTAATTAAAAACATTGCCCAACTCCTACCCCTGAATTTTCTGAAAGGTAATTTATCGGAGTAAGCCCCCGGCTTTTAACGGGTAATATTATATTTTTTTGTAATTCATTGGTTTTTCCTATCCATTACGAACCAAGTGGATGGTTTTTTTCTATTTTTGTAAGCAATAAAGCGGTTTTTTAAGCCAGTGCCTTAAAAACCATCTTTTTATTGATGTTATACTATATTTACTCCCAGTACAAGATGAAAAAAGCAGCCACCATAAAAGATATCGCAAAAGCCTTAGGCGTATCGGTTTCAACCGTTTCCCGGGCACTCCAGGACAAACCGGAGATATCGGAAGATACCAAAGTTTTGGTGCGCGAGATGGCTAAAAAGCTGAAATACCGCCCCAACTCAATGGCCGTTGCCTTAAAAACCCAAAAATCGTATTCCATTGGTGTGGTCGTTCCACAAATTGTAAGCGCCTTTTACGCATCGGTGGTTAAAGGCATTGAACAGGTTGCCAACGGACTGGGTTACCTGGTTTTGGTGAGTTCGTCGAACGAAGACCGGAACAAAGAGCAGAAAAACGTTTACGGCTTTATCGATCACCGGGTGGATGGGATGATTGTTTCCCTTTCGAAAGCCACCGATAAATTTGATCACATACACTACATTCAGGAAAACGATGTTCCCCTGGTACTTTTCGATCGTACTTCAAAAGAAATTAACGTGCCCAAGGTGGTGGCCAACGACGCCGATGCGGCTTATCTGGCTGTTTCGCACCTGATTGAAAAAAAATGCAAACGCATTGCCTTACTTACCGGTCCCGAACACATGCTAATTGGACGCAACCGCTACCGGGGCTATAAAGCTGCCCTTGAAAACCACCTGATGGAAATCGATTCCAAATTGATTGTGCGCTGCAATTTAACCGTTGAAGATGCCAAAGAAGCTACGCTGAAACTCTTAAAGATGGAAACCCCGCCCGATGCCATCTTTGGAATTAACGACGAAGTGGCCATTGGTGCTTTGTTTGCTATTAAAGAGATGGGACTGAATATTCCCGACGATATTGCCGTAGTAGGATTCTCGAACAGCAACCGCTCGCGTTACATTGAACCTACGCTGACCACCATGGACCAAAATCCGGAAAAAATCGGGATACTTGCGGCCAAACTCTTGTTTGAACAAATAGAAGGCAAACTGGGACACGGCGAAACCAAAGAAATTATTGTTCCGGCTACTTTAATTGTGCGTACCTCGTCGAACCGCTAAAAAAAGAAAAACGGATCGCTTTTCGGATCCGCTTTAACTACTATGCTCCACGTCTGAGAAACGCTTCGTAGCATACAAACAACAACACTAAGAAGGCCTTATTAATTCTTTACCATGAATTTAATTTTTACATAAAAGGTTTCTCCGGTCATACAACCCGGGTTATTCACATAAAGTGAGCCCAGTTCTTTTTTCACATGCTCGCCCAACTCGGGATTGGTAGCACTTAAATCGATAATCTTAACGCGCGATTCTTCATTTACACATACTTTAAGCCATACATCGCCTTCCAATCCATTTTCCGCCGCAGCATTGGGGTAGTCAATTGCTTTTGCAAGGGTATGTTTAAAACTTGCAGGTAACTTTGCTGCCGTGCTGGGCAAGCGTTTTGCACTTACACTCGATGCAGCCAGAATCATCAGGCCTGCCATCAATAAAACTAATTTTTTCATAATAATTTGGTTTTAAGGGTATATAAATTATCGTGCCGGCAAGGGTTAATGCCCCACGAAGTTGAATTAAACAATTGGGTTCCCTTAAAACCATTTTTAGATGCCCGTACCGATGCCAAATATCCGGATTTGTTTTCGGTAGCCTTTATGAGCGCTGATCCGCTAAGATACTTTAGTGCTTCATTGTTCGAAATGGAAACGGACACCAAGGCCCAATCGCCAGAAACAAGCAAACGGTATGCACCTTGAATTCCTTTGAACAGACTGGCACTAAGTAACAAAATCAACGTTTTGAGCCAAATCTTCAAACCTATTGCCGTAACCCAAAGGGTTAGAAGGGGCTTAGGTAAAACGATTTGAAAATTTGACTCTTTGTTCATCATCATTGGTTTTAAGGGTTAACATGCGAGCGTATTTTTTCCGGTCGGGAATAGTGTACAACTCCTTAGTTTTAAAAATATTAGTTATGTTTCAGGATTAAAGAGAACGTTTCTGTTATCAAGGTTTCGAGTTATAGACGAGACAAATTTTATTTCGTTACACTGTCGCTTAAAAAAAAAATAGTTTCCAACCCTATCTCCTTATAAAATAAAGGTTCGTGCTTCTAATTTTTTTCACTAGTGTCCGATTAAAAAATATAAAACTGTTTTAACTCCCTATTTACAGTGTGATTGGTAATGATAAGACAATATAGGGCTTGTTTTTCGCCTCAAGCCGGCTGGGCTCTTCATTTTTGGGTTATTCCCTTCGGTCATGAACTCGCAAGCTCGGTCGACCCAAAAACGAAGCAAACCTGTCTGCCGGCCAGGCAGGAAAGTCAAGGCACCAAAAAATAGCATTTACATCTAAGCAATCACTAAGTGCGGCCGGGCGATCTTCTCCCGCAAAGCGGGATCAGCTTCCCGGTCTTACTAAGTGATTGTTTCGATTCCAATTGCCATTTTTTGGAAGCCAATTGGTTGTTTACCTATTATTAACCGTAATTGATTCTCCTTTCTTATTTATAATACCTAATTCAATGTCGTTTAGTTAAGCAGACTTCACCCTCCGCCCTTCGGGCACCTCCCTTAGGGAGGACTAGCTCTGTTCCATCGTTGCAGGTATCCCCTTGAGGGGATTATAGGGGTGAATTTCTTTAACTAAACAACATTAATACCTAATTTCTCATAAAATAATTTATCGGACAACAGTGAATTTTTTAAAAAAAAGTTGTGCTCACACAAAAAAAGAGAAGTACTTAAACAAAGTTTGGATGCATTTTATTGAGGCTTTTCATCCCCAGATAATAAAAATGTATATTTAAGAGTAAAATATCTTATTTTAATTTTGTCTGAATAATAATTGTTATTATGTTTGCATCGAATTGAAACATTACAAGTGAACAGAAACACCTCACCGATAAAGAACAAGAATAAGCGCCATTGTACCTGGTGTATGATGCGACTTGCTTTTTCCGGAGGGGTAACTATGAATTAACAATTCTTTTGCGTTATGAATAAAATTAGCCCTTCCCTTATGGAGGGCTTTTTTTTACCTTAAAATCCAAGTAGTATGAAACAGTTGATTTGCCCCATTTCTGATGAAAAAATCCCGGAACATTTGCCCCGGGTAACTGCATCGCTGAATTTATTTTTGCTGGCTGCTTTTGCCTGGAATCCCCAAAGCTGGATTTTGTTTTTTCTGGCCTACGATTTTCTGGTTCGTGGTTTTGGCTCGCCCAGGCTGAGCCCGGTTCATCATGCAGCAAGCGGTATCAGCAGCTTGCTTAAACTCCGGTCTAAGGCCATCGATAAAGCCCCCAAGCTGTTTGCGGCACGACTGGGAGCCCTGCTTTTGGCTCTGGCCCTGGTACTTCATCTTTCGGGACTGGTAACTGCCCCCATTGTGATTGTCTGGATGATTGCGGCCCTGTCGAGCCTGGAATGTATTTTTGGTTTTTGCGTGGGTTGTTATGTTTACCAGTACCTGGTGTTTCCTTTATACCGAAAATAAGAAGCAGCATATATTAATGCTACAAAAAGTTCTTATACTTAATTATAAACGGGAGACTTTCGCCTCCCGTCAATTAAATTGTTTCAGAACCGATTGGCAACGGCCTGAATCTGACCCAGTAATTGGTTTAATTCAGCAGCCTCGGTAATTCCGTATTGCAGTTCAATAAAAGTAAGCAAGCGGCGGATGGCTTCTTCGAGGTCCTTGCGTGCCATGGTTGCCGGAGCAATCTGGTCGCTTTCGGCCTTATTGCCGGTTACCTGGCTTATGGTCTGCAAAAAATCGCTATGCGCCTCTTTCAGGAAAGCATACCAGGTGCCTGCTTCCAGCGATTCCACATCGGCTAAAGCCGTAGCATCGATGGTATTAATGGCTGCCGTTAAAGCCGCGCTCTGTTTATTCATGGGCAGGCTGTAAACCCGCTTGCCTTCTTTATGCAGAATATCCAACAGTTTTAAGGCCTTTAAGCGCATCGAGGCATCGGGATGGTGCCTGAAATTACGTATATGGGTGCTTAAGGCAATAAAATATCCATCGCATAAGGCATCTTTCTGTACAATTTCACGGGCCGACACCGGTGGTTTTTCGTAAGCCTGCTTATAATCCCCAAATTTGGCGAAAAAATTATCGGCATAGGTTTTAATGCCTAAATTTTGTGTGTCGACCGGGGTAAGCAGGTCGATTACCTGGGCTGAAAAGGAAAACAATTCAGCGTTACTCAGTAAGGATACAGCTATACTAATCATACTCGTTTGGTTTTAATTAATTAATTCGGTTTTTCTAAAAAACGATGTTTTGGAGCAAACTTAGGCAAAGATTGGCTCAAAACAGAAACGAATGGCTTATCGGACGGTAGTTTTGGCAGGTCAACGCTGTTTTTTGCCAAAATTACCGATCGTTTGGATAAAAACCGCGTAAATGGCGAAACTTAGGCTGGGTTTTCAAAAAAACAGCAGCGAAAGTGAAAATCTACGCCAGGTTTTGACAAAAATGCGGTGGCAGGGTAAAAACCACTGCCGGTTTCATCCAAAAACCGATTGAAGTATGCGGGCGGGCTCTTAATAGCCCGTGCGTCGGCATTTGGCTTTTTCGCGATGAAGTTTTTTCATAAGCATAGGGTTTTATTTAATAAATTACTGGTAAAACCACACTAAATTTTGCTTAAGTATTAAAATATAAACAGGTCAGTTTCAAATAATTTCAGTTGTAATAAAAAAGCAAAAGCAAGTTAAAACTTTTTCAAAAGAAAAACAAAATTTTTTTAATGGGCTTTCAGCGCTCCGGTTTTTGTTAGCGCAAAGTATAAAAAGCAAGAAAGCACAATAAAAAACAGAAAGGATACTTTGTGCCTGGTTAAAAAAGATAGCTTGTAGAAACCAGCCCGGGAAACAGACCCTAAAACAGAGTACCCTTTCCTTTGCGCCTTAGCGGTAAAAATTAAATCAATGTACCCTTTCTTTTGCGCCCTTGTGCCTTAGCGGTAACTATTAAAACAGTGTACCCTTTCTTTTGCGCCCTTGCGCCTTAGCGGTAAATATTAAATCAGTGGACCATTTCTTTTGCGTCCTTGCGTCTTAGCGGTAAAAACTAAATCAGCAGGCCAAGCGCCGGTAAGGCCCTTTCTTTAACAAATCAACGGGTATAAAACCCCAAAGCATCCCGATAAGATTGGGATTGGAAACTTATTTCGTAGCAAACCTGCCCGATGGTCAGGCGGGCCTGCCCGGCGTTAGGAAGGGGTTGCGGGGTTTTTATACCCTCCGATTTCATCGGGATTTGTTCAACTTATAATTTTCACTTCGCTATCACTTGTGAAAATTTAGTTTCACAAAAAAACCAGCCAACTTACCCGCATTATAAAATTATTTCCTAGCTTTGGTTAACTGAAACCAAAATAAATGAACCAAACCACCCTGAACCCCAACTGCACCTATAAAAGAAATAAACGCACCTGGGTGCGTTTATCCTACCAATTTTGGGTGGATAAAGGGAGGTGGGTTCTTTTATTTTGTAGTTGGGCTTTATATTTAATTGCTGCTAAATGAAACCATTTATTCAAATCTTAATATTTTTCTTTCTATTCATAAAATCATATGGACAAGATTACGAATTGATTTATAAGGACTATAAAGAAACTGAA
>JBFXEW010000031.1:0-56558 GCA_050179685.1 Salinivirgaceae bacterium | reverse complement strand
CCGATGAGTATTAATAATCTATCCGGGTATTGAACCCGGATAGATTATACCAAGAAGAAAACCTCTAGTTTAATATTGCCCGATAAAAAAGTTGTAAAAATTTGGATAGCAACATAGAAGGGTTGAATTACAATAGCCGTAGGTGCAACCTACGGATGCAAGGCCGAACCAATTGCCGAACCCTAAAAGGGTTCAACAAACTATAGCCTAATATTCTTTGCTGCCTGAATTATACCGGGCTGCGGCCCTGCCGGGGCTTTATCGCTGATTATGGTTCACACCAAAAACCCCGATAGGGGTGAAACATTTGTAGACCCGGGTGTTAACCCGGGGAACAGATGCCCTAACAACAACGGCGGGGCAAGCACCTCTGCCCCATTGGAAATCTATCCCATTATGCCCCGCAAGGTAGTTCGTTGGCAGGAGCGAAATAAGCCTGTCAGGGTTGATTAGTTGATTAGTTAACAGCCGGAGACCAGCGGTTCATTTCTGGCCACAGGCAATTTGCGGGCTGAGGACTGCTAACTGTGGGCTGTTGACTGGTTGCGGTGCATGATACCCTGGCATTTCATGGTTAAACTATTGCTTGCACCGCAATATCTTTGGGGTAATGCAAACCCCGGGTTCACACCCGGGGCTATTATAATGATACCCCTTCGGGGTTTGCCGCTGATTGGGAATTGTGAACTGCCGACTAATTGTTTATTGTTCACTGCTAATTGCTCATTGATAACTGGCTGAAGACTGCATACTGTAGGCTGCCGGCTGGTGGCTGGATACTGGATAACTGAATCACAGGATAACAAACAAGGACTAAGAACTGCCTACTAATTTGGGATTATTCACTTTTCACTTTTCACTCTTCACTCTTCACTATTCACTTTTCACTACCTAAAAGAAAAGGTAAGCAATAAAAATAGCGGCTACCACGCCGGCCAAATCGGCTATCAGACCACAGGCTACTGCATGACGGGTTTTGGTGATGCCTACACTGCCAAAATACACGGCGATAATGTAAAAAGTGGTATCGGTGGCTCCCTGAAAGGTACACGATAGGCGTCCGATAAAAGAATCGGCCCCATGCGTGGTCATGGCATCCACCATGAGTCCGCGGGCACCAGCCCCGCTGAGTGGTTTCATAAAAGCCGTAGGTAGGGCCTCAACAAACCCGGCATCTATTCCCAGAGCCGTAACCAGCAGGCGGATGCCATCGATAATAAAGTCCATGGCTCCCGAAGTGCGGAACACCCCGATGGCTACCAGGATGGCAACCAGATAGGGGATAATTTTTATGGCGATGTTGAAGCCTTCTTTGGCCCCTTCGATAAACGTCTCGTAAACATTCACCCGCTTGCGCCAGGCCAGCGCAATAAACGACACGATAACGGTAAACAAAATTACATTTCCGGCCACCGACGACACCGGGCCTACCTCCGCTTTGGGCAGCGTGGTAAAGTAAAAAATAATGCCGGCAATTACCAGCGAGATACCACCCATATAGGCCAGCAGCACCCGGTTAAACAGGTTGATGCGCTGATACACCGACACCGCGACAATACCGGCCATGGTGGCAAAAAAAGTACTCAGCAGAATGGGCAGAAACACATCGGAAGGATCGGTTGCTCCCAGCTGTGCCCGGTACACCATTACGCTGATGGGTATCAGCGTAAGGCCCGAGGTATTGAGCACCAGAAACATAATCATGGCATTGCTGGCGCGGGTCTTGTCGGGATTTATCGACTGTAGCTGCTCCATGGCTTTCAGTCCCAGGGGCGTGGCCGCATTATCGAGACCCAGCATATTGGCCGCCAGGTTCATCATAATGGAACCCGTTGCCGGATGGTTTTTTGGAATTTCGGGAAACAGGCGACTAAAGAAAGGGCCCAGCCATCGCGAAAGGAGCTGTACCATGCCCCCCTTCTCGCCCACCTTCATCAGCCCCAGCCAGAGCGTCATCACCCCGGTAAGTCCCAATGACAATTCAAAGCCCGTTTTCGACATATCGAAGGTCGACTGCATCAGCGCCGGAAAGACATCCATATCGCCAAAAAACAGCAGCTTGACCAGTGCCACCACAAAGGCTATCAGAAAAAAGGCTATCCAGATGTAATTCAGTACCAAGGCCGATAAAATTAGTTCGCGGTTTGTATTCCGATTTAGCGTTTTACTCCTGAGCTATCAACACATCGAGTACTTTACGGATGCGTTGGCTGTTCCACTGGGCTACCCCCGATTTATTCACCACCATCTCTCCTTTTTTATTGATGATAAAAGTAGTAGGAATGGAAGTTGACTCAAAATCGTCGGGATATTGCGTCAGCGGCATATAAGCCGGCAGCGTAAACCCTTTCTTTTCCATAAACGCTTTGATGGTGCTATGCTCTTCGTTACTCACAAAGAGAAAAACCACCTTATCGGAATAGTCGTTATAGAGTTTTTGCAGTTGGGGCATTTCGGCAATGCAGGGCGGACACCAGGTGGCCCACAGGTTGATAAATACCACCTTGCCTTCGAGCTCGCCAAAGGTCAAACGGGTTCCGTCGGTGTGTTGCAACTGCCATTGCAGGGTTGCCGGCTTCAGCGGTAGCTTATCCTTCATCACCCGGGGCTGATGGATTATCAGCGTGGGTTTTAGTATCAGGGCCGCCATATCTTTACGGGTGGCCGGTATCAATAACAGAATAAGCATAAGGCCAATCAGTACATCGATGGCAATGCTGAACTTCGATTTCTTTTTAAAATAATTCTTTAACATAAGTGTATTGCAATTTAAAGCTGCAAGGTAGCCCATTTTTTTTGTTTTGAAAATACCCGGCATGTTTCTATCGGCAGGTCATCGACTGATACCGGTTAAACAGCCGGTAGAGCTAGCGCCTATCGAAGCAAAAAAAGCCCGGCACAATGCCTGTTTTAAAGGTATCTACCGCCTGCCCCTGCAAATTGTAACGATAAATGCTGCCGGCCTGCAAATAATCCACCGCATCGGACACATAAACCTCGGAGCTATAGGCATCCACACCCAGGGCATAGAATTGCCGGCTCCCCTTATCGATAAAGGGCTGCTGAGGAAAAGCCGTGGCCACAACAGGCATTTGCCATACGTGATTGTTCACCAGATACAGCGTATCGCCACTTCCGTTTAGGGCAAGCGCTGTAGGTTTATCATCAAGACCGAACGACACCGAAAATTCTTCCTTCAGGCTAAGGGCATCGTAGCGGATTAGGCGGGGCGCTTCGTGGCCAAAAGAATTGCCCCGGTAACCGCCATCAGTAAGCACCCAGAGTTTTTGCCGGTAATCCATGGCCATGGCCACCGGCTGCACGCCTGTTTCAATGGAATCGACCAGGGCATCGGTCCGGGTATCGATAAGCAGAATCTTGTTGTCGAAGCTCCAGCAATTGGTAAACACGTAGTCGCCAAAACGCAGCAGCTGTTCGGTGGGGTGTTGGTAAAAGTCGTCCGAGCCATTATCGAGTGAAATGGTGCCCGTGACTTCACAGGTTTGGGGATTGAAAATAAAAATACTTTTGGCGTACAAATCGGAGATGTATCCCTTTTCCGGATTAATGATCAGCACCTGGCGCGGCGACACCAGTCCTGAAATGGTATTTACATAGCGAAAGGTATTCACATTCATCACATCGACCCGTGCCGAGTTATTCATCACAATAAAGGCCAGCGAATCGTAAATGGTCATGCTCTGCGCCACATCGCCCAGCTCAAACTGGTTGGTCCGGTAAAACACCTTGTTTTCCACCTCGCGGGTTTCCGGATTATAGTACGACAACGAGGCATTGGAAAACATATAATTGCCCTGGTTCAGCACAAAGAGTCCGGAACTTTTAGGCGTTTGGGGTGGCGCAACGCCGCCTTCGGGTTCGCAGGCATTCAGCAATAAAAGTAGTAAGAAGAGCCAAAGCGTTAGCGCGGTTAGAGACTTCCGGTTCATTTCAAATCGATTTTTAATAAGAGTGAATAATTGCGCCTGGGCATGGGCCGGTCTTTTATGTTTTGATAGCTGGCATTAAAAAGATTCTCCACCCCAAGGCGCAGTCCCACATTCATGCGGGAAAAGTTTTTTTGCAAGCCCAGCGACAGGTTAGTGAGCCAATAGGCCGACAGGGGGATAAACTGGTCGTCGGCTACGGTGGCCGTCTGGCGCTGACCCAGATAGCTGGTAAGCCAGGTAAAACGCAGGCTTTTGTATTGCATATAAAACCAGGTACTGCCCGAATGCCTGGGGATGTAAATCAACTGCTGCCCCTGCGAGGCATCGCCTTCGGCCAAATCTTCCGACTCGTTGGTGGTTGGCGACCAGGCATATTGCATGCGCGCCCGGGTTTGCACGGGTCCCAGCTTTTTAGCCAGCATCAGGTGGTACTCCACCCCGCGCGAAAAAACCCGCTTATAGTTGGTAGGCATCCAGTAGCCGTATTCCGAAGGCGTCCACTGAATCCAGTTGGCGATGGATGAGAAATAAACTCCCAGTGATTGCTCCAGCTCCCAGGTGCCAAAAGTCTTTTGTTGATGCAGTCCCCCGTCAATGCTTGAACCTTCTTCGGGCTTCAGTTGCGGATTGCCTCCGGGAACATAATAGCGATCGTTTAAGCTGGGGTAATGATAATTGCGCGAGCCATGGGCTTTGAGCCGGATGTTTTGTTCCTTGCTTAGCAGGTACTCCACCCCCAGCGATGGGATGGGTTTTACCCAGCGGGAATCGATCCAAAGCTGACGTAGCAAGGCACTAAAGTACCAGCGCTCGCCCAGGGTTTTGTGTAAGGCCAGCTTTCCCGAAAATTCGCTTTGCTCCCGGCTATAGCCCTGCTGCGTTTTCAAATCGTCGACCTCTACCCGGTCGTAGCGTCCCAGCAACTGCCATTCGAGCCTCCAGTCGTGCTTCAGGTTTAAGGTACTCTGGTAATTGGTAATGCTGCTCCGGGTCAGGTTCTGGCTTTGGTAATGGGTAACAAAAACATTAGTGTTATAAGCCTGGTTTTGCAGCAGGTAATCGAGTCCGTCGTTGAGCCAGGCGGTTTGCAGTTCCCAGGTCAGCCGCTCACCATAGTGTTTGTAAAAAGCCAGTGCTTTCAGGTTATTGTCGTCCTGTTTCTCGTGATGCCGGTAAACACTCGAGTTTATCAGGGCAGGCAATTTTCGCCGGCTCTGCTGATACCAAAATTTTACTCCGGCTACCGAATTACTGTTAATGCGATAATACAGCTCGGTAAGCAGCCCGCCTTTTTGGCCTTCAGCATCTTTGAGCTCAAGCCAGCCCGATTCATCAGTGGTACGATTGGCCGGCTGGTAATAGGTGTAATTGTTTTCCGACGTCTCGTAAAAGATTCGGGCACGAAGGTTCCATTTTTGCCTGCTGTAATTCACCTCGCCAAAGCTTCCCCAGGTATGAAACTGCCCCAGGTTTTGCATCAATCTGGCAGAAACCCCGGGGGTCCAGTCGGGATTACTTTGTATGGCGATACTGCCTCCCAATGCACCATTGCTGTTTTGCAGCGATGCACCTCCATAATACAGCTCCATCTGGTCGGCAAAGTAAACGGGAATCAACGAAAAATCGACCTGGCCGGTCATGGGCGAGTTAATGGGAATGTTGTTCCAAAGAACTGCCGTGTGCGAAGCGCCTGCCCCCCGAATGGAAGCCGTAGCCAAAGCCCCGCGTCCGTGCGACTTGATAAAGACCGGCGTATGCGAAGCCAGCAATTCACCCACATTGCCCACCATTTGTTGTTGCATTACCAGCGTGTCGATGCGTTGTGTACTGACTCCGGCAGCAGCATCACCCGCATGGGTTTTTGCTTTAATCAGTACTTCGCCAATGGGAATGGTGTCGCGCAGGGCGTATTGCGCCTGAGCCAATAAGCCCAGGCATGATAAGAATACAAGAACTGCAGTGCGAATCCAATTTTCCATTACTGCTTAATAAGCTGAAGTGTTAGCACCTGGTTATTAGCCAACAGGGTTAGCCAGTAGATTCCCGGAGAAAGCCGGGAAACATCCCAACTGTTGGTACCCAGCGGACTAAGCTCATATGTTCGTCCCCAGACATCGCTAAGCGAAAGCAAATTACAGGATTCTGCTCCCTGAACGCTGACCTGTGACACAGCCGGATTGGGATAAAGCATTAAGGAAAGTTCAGCGGTCTCAGCAAACCCAAGCGGGTGTTTAACTTCCACCAGCAGGCTGTCGCGGTACGTACCTTCCCATGTGGCAAAAATCCAGACGGAACCGGCTTTGTAGGAACTCAGCAAACCATCACCACCTATGCTTGCCACCGCATTGTCGGCACTGGTGAATTCAAAAACCGGATTATCGAGGGGTTTTCCTGCTTCAAATACAAAAGCCTGCACTTGTGTGCTTTGCTCCGGTTCCAGCGCCTTAAAAAAGGGTTGCAAAACCACCCGTCGGGATTCGCCGCTAACTGTAGCATCAGGAGCCACATCGACCACCCCAAGAATTTCGGCAGAAAGCTCTCCCAACCATCCGGCTGAAGCATTAACTGCCGTTTGCACCTTTATAAAATCGATACCATCGAGTGCAACAGGTAGTCCGTTGGCATCCACAGCCCACGAAATATCAAAAGCATCGCCCCCTCCGCCTTCCAAAGCAGCAGTGTAGGGATTATCGGGCTCCAGATGCGATGCCGATAAAACGCGCGGCTTATTGTCGGCAAAACCAAAGGGATAGGGATTCGAAGTTATGTAAGCCTCGTCTTGTGAATTCAGGCGGGCCTCAATCTTCAGGCCCGATAAGACATATTCATCCTGCGGAATGGATGGAAAACTGTCGGCCAGCGGATAATAAGCCTGTAAGTGGAACTCGTTCTGCAGAACAAAGCCAGTATTTCCCTGCTTGTCGGTCCAGGGAACATCTTCCCCGGCTTCAGCAAATGCATAGGTAATTTCGTAAGCGGCATCCGATGTGGAAAAGTAGTAATCGCTGCCGGCAAGCAGGTACCACGTATCGTCGGGCAAACCGTTGTTGTTGTTGTCGCGCATTACATAAACCGCCGCCGGTTCAGCCGAAAGAGCCGTGGCATTTCCAAAGACGGTAAAATCAACTCCGTATGGATTGTCGGGATCGTTCATGATTCGGTGGTCGAAGCCCAGCACCACATAACCGCCAAAAGCGCCCAGACTAAGGGAACCGCTGATACCACCCGACAGACTTTGTGCAGCATAAGGGCCTCCAATAGCTGTGTTAATATACTGTCCGGGAGCCGGTTGATAATCCCAGATTTTACTTACATAAGGACTTTGCGCCACAACAAGGCTGTGGCTGAATAGCAGTCCTGCAAAACTTAGAAAAAGGGTAAAAAAACGCATCTTTAAACTAATTAGATGCTTGGGGATTTGTGTAATAAGTCGCCTTTAATCCCGAAAGCATGATTAAACATACGCAGGTAGGTCTTCTGACTTACTCCCCAGGTACCGGCCTTCCCGTTGTGTGAACCTTTTGGGTTTTACGAACAGTGGCGAAAGTTGGCACTGGTTAACAGAGCTTACAGCAGCGGGTACTGTTGCCGAATTACACGACATTCCCTCTTAGTTTTTTACCATGAAGTAAAAAAACCTGCACCGCAAAATTAAACCAAATTATTGGTTGGGCAATAGCATAATTGCATCGGCAATAAAATTACACGCACACAATCAAAAACCCCAGGGCCACTCCGCTTTAAAACCACAGGAACCATACTTTTATAAGCAGAATGGGTAACGTAACAAAAATTTGCCCTATTTTTGGCAAAAATACAAGCACATGATATTACCCCTGGCCTTTGAAGCGCGCATTAAAGAACAACTGAACGATGCCTATCCGGAATTCATCAGTTCTCTCGATAAGGAACTGCCCGTAAGCATTCGCTTAAATCCCTACAAGCAGAGCAATTCACCAGACGGATTAACATCGGTAGTATGGGAGCCCCGGGCTTATTACCTGCCCAGGCGTCCGGTGTTTACCCTCGATCCTTTACTGCATGCCGGAGCCTACTATGTTCAGGAAGCCAGCAGCATGTTTACCGGCTACCTGTTTCAACAAGTGCTTTCGACAGAAAAACCCTTAAAGGTGCTCGATTTGTGCGGGGCCCCGGGAGGAAAAAGCACCCAACTGGCTTCCCTGCTTTCGTCGGATAGTTTGTTGGTTGCCAACGAGGTGATTCGCTCACGGGCCGGCATTCTTAACGAAAACCTGGTGAAATGGGGAGCACCAAATGTGGTCATCACACAAAACGATCCCAGGGACTTTAAGCGGCTTAAAAACGCTTTCGATGCAATAATTGTCGATGCTCCCTGCTCAGGCGAAGGTCTTTTCCGGCGCGATCGCGGGGCTGTTCAGGAATGGTCGGAAGCCAACACGCTTTTATGTGCCCAGCGCCAGCAACGCATTATTGCCGATGTCTGGGATGCTTTAAAACCTGGGGGTGTACTTATTTACAGTACCTGCACCTTTAATCCCGACGAAAACGAAAAGAACTTAAACTGGCTGTCGGAACAATTCGATGCAGAAAGCCTGACCATAGCTTACCCGGACAGCTGGGGTATTGAAACCCGGGAGTACAAAGGCATGGTAGGATACCAGCTTTTTCCACACAAAGTACAGGGCGAAGGCTTTTTTATTGGAGCGGTTAAGAAATCAGGGGAATTTACTGAAACAAAAAGCAAAGCAAAAAGCTCGTTTAATGCAGCATCAAAAACGATACAACACGAAGCAGCGCAGTGGATAAAAGAGACCGATTCCTATATGATTATTGAACAAAACGAGAATCTTACAGCAATTCCGGTGCAGCACGAAAGCTTTCTGCAACAACTTTACGGCAAACTGAATGTGGTAAACGCAGGAATAAAATTAGCACTGATTAAAGGGAAAAAGCTGATTCCTCAACCGGAGCTGGCCTTGTCGTGGCAATTAAACAGAGAGCGCTTTCCCTATCAGGAACTGAGTGAATACGAAGCCTTGCAATACCTGAAAAAGGAAAACCTTCATTTTAAGGAACAGCAGACCGGATTCCATTTGGTGGGCTTTAAAAACCTGCCTCTGGGTTGGCTAAACAATATTGGGAACCGCTCGAACAATACTTATCCTAGCTCATGGCGCATACGCATGGAATTGCCAACAAGGGAAAATTTTTCTTCCCAATCCTTTCTGTAAACCCCGGAAAATTTGTTGTGTTTAGTTGATGTAATTAAGTACCATCTTAAAATTATCGAGCACCTGACCAAACGACTCCCGGATAGCTTCTTCAGAGTCGGATTGGATGAGATGACTCACATCTTCAGCAATCACCTTTTTGGTTTGATCTAAAGCAATCTCCTTATTGGGAACCGGATAGGTATCTTCGAATAGTGCTTTGCACCGATAAACCAAACACATAATACGATGTACGTCTTTATAATTAAAGTCCATTTGCATTACTTCCTGCTTAATGGTTCTTAATTCCGTTAAATTCTCCATAACTGATTCAATTAGTTAATATCAAACCAAAAGTAGATGAACTCCCTATATTTAACCATGATATTTAGCATGTTATAAGTGCCTTTTTACAACGAAAAAATTTAGTAATTTTAAAGAAACTCTGAAAAATGCTTTATCAAAAAGTAAGAAATAAGATACAATGCGTGCTTTGCCCCCATCAATGCATACTCCACGAAGGGAAAACCGGAATATGTGGCGTGCGACAAAACATTGGAGGAAAAATACGCAGCAAAAATTACGGATTGATAAGCGGCTTTGCCCTCGACCCCATCGAAAAGAAACCCTTGTACCATTTCTATCCGGGAAGCAAAATACTTTCCATCGGGAGCCTGGGATGCAATTTAAAATGTAATTTTTGCCAGAACTGGCAAATATCGCAGGTTTGCGACACCAATACCAGCCGATACAAAACCATGCAAGTTGACGAAGTGCTTACCCAGGCCTCAGGCCTGTCCGGTAATATTGGGCTGGCCTTTACTTACAACGAACCCACAGTATGGTATGAATTTATGTTCGATGCCGCCAAAGCCTGCCAGCAGAATACTCTCAAAACAGTAATGGTTTCCAATGGCTTCATCTGTAAAAAACCGCTGGAAGCTTTGCTTCCCTATATCGATGCATTCAACATCGATATAAAAGCCTTCACCGAGAATTACTACCACGAAATGACCGGCGGCTCCCTTAAGCCGGTTCTCGACAGCCTGAAAACCATAAGTAAAAGCGGGAAGCATTTGGAATTGACCAATCTGATAATTCCACGCAAAAACGACGACCCGGAGCAATTTGCCGAAATGGTGAACTGGATATCGAATGAATTGGGACCCGATACCGTTTTACATATTTCGCGGTATTTTCCGGCTTATAAGCAAAGTATTCCGGCAACCCCGGAACAACTGCTGCTCGAACTTTATGAAATTGCCCGAAACAAATTGCATTTCGTCTATTTGGGCAACTTAAAAAACGAGGCCTCACAAAACACCTACTGTAATACCTGCAAGCAATTACTTATTACCCGTACGGCTTACCAAACTGAGGTATTAGCTTTAACTCCTGAGGGAAAATGCACAAAGTGCGAAACCCAAATTCTTTCACTTTAAGACATATTGTCTTGTAATATTTCAACATTCAGCCACATTGTCATTCTTTGGCGATTATATCCGACATTTTTATTGTTTTTAGGCTCTGGTACAGGCTTTGAAAATAAGTTTAGCAGAAAACAAAATGTTAAACTTAAAGTATAGGAGGATAAAACCATGTTACCAATGATTCACACACAAAACAGTATCCCAGGTTTGTTCGATCGTTTCTTAAACGACAACTGGCTCGACAAATTCTGGGGAGAAAGCAATCCGATGTTTTCACCTTCGGTAAACATTACCGAAAACGACAAAAGCTATCAGGTTGAGCTTGCTGCTCCCGGCATCGACAAAAAAGATTTTAATCTGAATGTTGAAAACGATCGTTTGACCATTTCGTATGAGCACAAAGAGGAAAACGAAGAAAAAAACGATGAGAAGAAGTTTTTACGTCGCGAGTTCAAGAGTACCTCGTTTAGTAAAAGTTTCACACTTCCTGAGCATGTAAATGCCGATAAAATTTCGGCTGCTTATCAAAACGGAGTTCTTCAGGTGACCATTCCAAAAGAAAAGGAAAAATCGAAACTTTCCCGATTGATTAAAATCTCGTAATAGCACAATTTATTGCTTTAGACAGAACCACCCCAGCGGGTGGTTTTTTTATGCATATACCAAATCATTAACCAATGTCGTTTAGTTAAGCATCTTTCACACTCCATCATAGCGAAAAGAATTGCTCTGTTTCATCGGAGCAAGTATCCCCTTGAGGGGATTATAGGGGTGATTTTCTTTAACTAAACGACATTAAATCATTAACCACAAAAACCCTGTGAAATTATCGAAAAGATTTAGCCGCATCAACCAGATAATTGTATCTTGGCTGTACAATTTAACTTAGCTAAAAAGCCTCTAAAACATGACAAGATACCGCATCGGCTTGCTTCTTTTTCTTTTATTGCTTACGCATTTGTCTATGGCCCAATGGCGGGCTTTGCATAAAAAGAATCATTCGGTTAACAAACAACTGGAAAACATCTTAAGCTTACCTGATTTTAAAACTGCCGGTTTTGCTTTTCTTGCCGTTGACATGCAGACACAGGAAGTAATTGCCCAACACCAGCCCGACCTGGCACTCAAACCTGCATCCACCTTAAAACTCTTTACTACAGCCAGTGCTTTAGAACTTTTACAACCCGGTTATAAATTCCAGACACTGCTCGAATACTCCGGAACCATCGACACAAACAGCCGCTTGTTGCACGGGAACATTATAATAAAGGGCGGAGGCGATCCAACATTGGGCTCAGCCCATTTTGAGCAAACCAAAGCACATACTTTTTTAAACCATTGGCTGGAAGCAATTAAAGAGTTGGGAATCGACTCTGTGAGTGGAGGAATTATTGGCGATGCATCGCTTTATCACCCCGATCCCATTCCCAATACCTGGTCGTGGATAAATCTGGGTAATTACTTTGGTGCCGGGGCCTGTGGGCTGTCAATTTACGACAACACCTACACCATACATTTTTCAACCGGAATAACCTTTGGTGATACAGCAAAAATAATGGATATTACTCCAAATATCCCGGAAATGGTTTTGGAAAACGCCGTTATTACTGATTCCATTACCTACGACAACACCAATATTTTTGGCGCTCCTTTTCAAAACAAACGCATTGTTCGGGGAACATTGCCTTTAAACCGTTCTGATTTTCAGGTAAAAGGTTCCGTTCCCGATCCGGCTTATCTGGCTGCTTATGAGTTGCATCGTATGTTAAGCGATAATGGAATCAAAATAAATGCGGCCCCTACTACACTTCGCCAAATGCAGGCAGGTAACCACAATCTGAGCCAACGCACAACCTTCGACACCATTTACTCCCCGCCCTTAAGCGAAATAATAAAACAAACCAATACCAAAAGCATCAATCTTTTTGCAGAGCATTGCCTGCTTCAAATAGCCCAGGAATCGGGAGGAATGGCTTTTACCGATAGCGCCACCAAAATTCTGAAACGATTTTGGAAAGTAAGGGGAATGGATGTTCAGGGCTTATCGCTTGCCGATGGCAGCGGATTATCGCATTACAATGCACTAACCCCGCGACAAATGGTTTACTTGCTTTCGTATCTTAAAAACACAAGTCCGCATTTCGATGTATTCTACGAATCGCTTCCTCATGCAGACAATCCGGGAACACTAAAAAACTATTTTGCACAAAACCCCGAAATAAAAACCGTTCGGGCAAAAAGCGGCACCGTCGATGGCAGCAAAGCTTTTGCCGGTTATGTAAAGTCAGAATCGGGACGTGAAATTGCTTTTTGTGTCATAGCCACTAATTATAGCTGCCCGGCCAGGCAGGCATCATTGCAGCTTGAAAAACTAATGACAGCCTTGGAAAAGTTCGACAAATAGTCTCAGTTCTGTGTATTGGTTTGCGTTGAATCTTTAACCACAGGCAAGTAGCGCCTGAAAGTTTCATAGTCCAACTGCTGCCTTCCTTTGTTGCGGTTGTATCCGGTTCTGATGATAACATAATCTTCTTTATCGAATACTATACTAACCAAAGCACAAATATTTTCGTTCGGTAAAACGCCATCCAATCTTTTCCAGCCGGTCATTTTTCCAAATTGTTCAGGAATATTAAAACGCCTGTCGCTAAGGGTGGTTTTGTTGGTGTAACTTACCAGACAAGCCTGAAAAGCTGTATCAACCATTACCTGCATCATAACCACTCCTTTTAGGCGGTCGGTATATTTTTCTTCCAGTCCCTGCAATAAATTGATAACCATTAGCGAATCGCCGGTTTCATAATATACAATTGCCTCCTGATCTTCAAGCAAAAATTTTAAAGGGCAAACGCCGGCTTCCTCGTCGAACATTTTTTGAGAAAACGATAACAGGGAACTAAACAGTAATGATAATGCTAATACAAACTTCATAAACCTTACATTTAGATATTGTGGCGTAAAAATACAAAAGTAATTCGGGTTAAAAAAAGAACCCCGCTTAAAGGTCCGGGCCCGCAATAAGCGTATCGATTTTTACCACGGCCGATGCCTGAAAATATCCCAACACATCGTATTTAATATTCGATTCAGGATTTAACATTGGAGGCTGAATGTTCCCAAAAACATTGGTCGTTTGACGGATTAATCCGTAATAATACTGGTGAATATTTTCTGAGATTCGATGCAGCACAATGTTAATGCTATCGTTCGGATTAAAAGCATAAGGCAAAATATAAGTATATTGATCTTCGAAATACGAATCGTCAAATATCAATAAATCAGCATATCCGTCAAAAACACTGTCGTTAACACGCACATCTACTTTATAATAATTTACTTCATTTGCCATTTTCTGAATAAAGAGTTTAAAATAATATCCATCTCCATCCACATAGTTGGTTCGGTAATCAATGCTCACCGAATCGATTGACGGCAAGGATGGCATATATTCCTGAGCGATGAATTGCTGATCGTCTATCTGAACCATCAGGCTGTATTGTGCGCCGGGAATTCCGGTAAAACTACCCACTTCGTAAGTTCCGGGCGATACCCAACGGGCAATCTCTTCCTCCTGGAAGCTGCTGCTTACTATTATCCGCGCATTATTTACCGGAAAATAATCTTCTTCACCATCGGGTGGTGCCGATTGCGTTACTTTTATAAAATAAGGGGGCGCATCGCTATCCACAATTCCTTCGATTACAAGTTGTGGTTTATAATCTTCGAATAAAATGGTTTCCGACACCTCAAAACAACCCGCCAGAAGTAATGAAGTAAGCAGAAGCAACCCGTATATTTTCCAACTATGCATAATCAATTCGTTAAAATGTAAACCGATACGAAACCGAAGGTACAAAACGATACAAATAATAATACCCCGGATTAATTTTTTGTTCGCCCGTATCCGACTCCTGATCGGGAATATAATAAGCCACACCCAAAGCATTCTTACGTAAGTAGGCGTTATAAACGGCAAAATTCCAATAGCCTTTCCATTTGCGCTGCTCGTTTTTGCGGGATTCAATATCGAGACTCAAATCGAGCCGGTGATAAACAGGCAACTTTTTGGAATTGATATGATCCTCGTCGAATTGCAGGTAAGTTCTTCCGTTCACCTGGTATTTTCCATTGGCTGGTGTGTAAGGAATTCCGGATGCCAAAACCCAGGTTGCGGCCAGCGAAATACGCTTGTTAATATAGTAAACATTCGACAAGTGAAGGGTATGCTCCCGCGCATGTGAAGCCGGATACGCCTTATTTTGGTTTATTCCATTGGTAACCCAAAGGGCTTTGTTGTATTCGTACGAAAATGAACCGCGCATTTTTTTCCAGGTATAGGAAAACAACAATTCGGCTCCCAGCGCTTCGGCTTCGGCTTTGTATAAATACCTGACCGGATCATCGGTATAAAGAATCTGCTGATCCTGCATGGTTTCTATCAGATTATACATATGCCGGTAATATGTTTCGGCCGAAAAACTTATATGGTCTTTTATGTTATGATAGAATCCCAGGGTAAAATTATCGCTTTGCTGCGGTAAAAAAGTTTCATTGGCAATCATCCAGCGATTAACAGCAACACCAATCATATTTATAGGCAACTGGTGAAGCGGTTGAACCTGACGGCTAAAACTGGCTTTTGCAGCACTTTTCTCATTAAAACTCCAACTTAAGCGCAGCTGAGGTTCCCAAAACCAACTTTTGCTCCCCACCAACGAATCGGTAAACGGATCGGTGTACATATGGGTAAGTCGCGCACCAAAATCTACGCCCAGTTTACCACGAATCAGGGTTTGCTGATTCAGGTAAATACTATTCAGCAACATTTGCTCCTGCGACGATTCGTAACGGGTAAAAAGCAACTCTTTTGATTCGGTAATCAGTGAAAACGGATAATTGTTATTCAAACTGCTGTTAAAACCAAAGGTTCCTTTAAACGATTTACCGGCATAGTACGAGATATCGGCTTTCAATTTTACGTTATTTACCGACGATTGCCAGTACTGTAGCTCACGCTGCTCCTCTGTTCCCTGTTTCATTATATTTTTGCTGACAATAAATGAAACATTTGAAAAAAAATTGGTTCCAAACAAATGGTTCCAGCGTAAAGAACCCAGGTGATTGGTTCGTTCGGTTATTTTATCCTGGGTAAACGAATCGGAGCCGGAATAGCCCGACAAAAACAAGCGGTCGTTTTTACCCAGCTTAAAATTCATCTTTAAATTGGCGTCGTAAAAATAAAAGCGCACTTTTTGTAAATCGGGGTCGTTGGTAAATAACTGGGTAAAACGGTCGACATAAGTTCTGCGGAAAGCCAAAAGCATCGACGATTCATCTTTTTTCAGAGGCCCTTCAACCAGGCCGCGTGCCGATATTAAGCCGATACCTCCCTTTACCTGCCAATTTTGTTTATTTCCTTCGCGCAGGCGAACATCAATTAACGACGAAAGCGCTCCTCCCTCGCTTACGGGAATATCGCTTTTATAAACATTAACGTTACTTACCACGTCGGGATTAAAAACCGAAAAAAAGCCGCCAAAATGCGATGCATCAAACAAAGTGGCTTCATCCATCAAAAATACCGTTTGATCGGTTCCCCCGCCTCGCACACTGATACTGCTGGTCGATATTTCGTTGCTTTGAATTCCGGGTATTATCGAAAGATTTCGCAAAGCATCGTTCTCACCAAACAAACCCGGTAAATCTTTAAACTTTTCGATATCCATTTTATGCAAATTCATCAAACGGCTTTCAAGAAAAAGCTTTTCCGATTCGCCGGAAATTACCACTTCGGCAATATCATAAGCTTTACTTTCCATAAGAATATACACGCGATGGTGAAAGCTCAGGTTCACATCGATGGTTTTGGTAAGGTAACCCAAATTATAAATGCGTAACCGATGGCTTCCTTTGGGAAGTTTAATGGAGAAATAACCGTAAGTATTGGTAATTACTCCCAAATGCATATCCTCAGCGTAAATAGCAGCACCAATTAAGTCTTCGGAATTTTTACTGTCTTTTACAAAACCTGACAGGTAAAACCATTCTTTTTGAGGCGCTTTAAAATAAAGCACAACAGATTCTCCAACCAACTGGTGTTGAATATTTAAGGGAGTAAAAATATCGTTTAAAATATGGTCGATGGTAACATCAACATACGATTTATTAAGAGCAGTACTGTCGTCGAGAATATTATCGGAATAGGAAAAACTCAGGTTAAGACGGGTTTCCATTAACTGAATAAATTCTTTCAGTTTTAAATTCTCAATCTGCAAGCTGGTTCTTTCTGAAAGCAAATCGCCCTGAGCCCAGGCAACAATACCCGGGAGAAACAAAAGGAAAAGTAAAGAATACAGGGCTCTCATGCCCCAAAATTAGAAATTTTAGTACAAGTAATTCATTTTATCAATAAAAAATAAGATGCAATGCACTTAAATTTCGAACCAGGCTTTAACCTGGGGATGAATGCCTCTTAGCTGCGATTTATGATAGTATTCGTTGGTTTTGTTGTTGTATTCGTAATCGGCACTCCAACTTTCGAGGTTAGATATTATTTGCTCCAGCGCATCCACAAAATCAAAAACCTCCTGATTTGTCATGGTTGGATGCAGCGACCAACGAACCCATCCGGGCTTTTCCGACAAATCGCCCTGATTAATTTTATCGGTTATGGCCTGCGATTTTTCGTAAGTAACTTCCAATAAATAATGCCCATAAGTTCCCGCGCAGGCGCAACCTCCACGAACCTGAATGCCAAACCTGTCGTTCATTAATTTTACCAGCAGATTAAAATGAATGTCTTCGACCCAAAACGAAAGAATGCCTAAACGTTCCTGATGGTTATCGGCCAGAATATGCAAGCCTTTCAACTTTCGTAAACGGGGAAATGCTATATCGAGCAATTCCTTTTCGCGGGCAATAATTTTTTCAACACCCATTTTTTCTTTGAGCTGAATGGCCAAAGCGGCTTTTATGGTTTGCAAAAATCCGGGTGTTCCGCCGTCTTCGCGTACTTCAATATTATCGACGTATTTGTATTTGTTCCAGGGGTTTGTCCAGTCAACCGTTCCGCCCCCGGGATGATCGGGTACTGCATTGTGATAAATGGACGAATCAAAAATCAAAATTCCTGAAGCACCCGGTCCACCTAAAAATTTATGCGGACTAAAGAATATCGCATCCAGTTTTTCCATCTCGTCGCCCGGATGCATATTAATATCTTCGTAAGGTGCCGAAGCAGCAAAGTCGATAAAGGCCAATCCACCATATTCGTGCATCAGGCGAGCCATTTGATAATAGGGAGTATGAACTCCCGTAACATTTGAGCAGGCTGTAAAAGCACCAATCTTAAACGTACGATCTTTATAAAGTTCCAATTGCTTTTTCAGTTCATTCAAATCAACTTCAAGTTCTTTGCCGGGAGGAATAATTACCACATCGGCTACGGTTTCGAGCCACGATGTATGATTGGAATGATGCTCCATGTGGGTAATAAAAACCACGGGGCGTTCCATTTTTTGAATACATTGCGCGTTTCGCAAAGCACCACATCCTTTAATTCCAAGAATTCGTATCAGTTTATTTACCACGGCAGTCATTCCATAACCCGCAGCAATAATTACATCGCCCGGACCCGCGTTGACATGCTTTTTAATTAACGATTGGGCATAATGATAAGCCTGAGTCATTCGCGTGCCTGTTTCGCTGGTTTCAGTATGCGTATTTCCTACAAAAGGACCAAAAACGTGGGAGATTTGCTGTTCAATATCCTTGTAAAGTCGTCCACTGGCAATCCAATCGGCATAAACAATTTTCTTTTCGCCGCAAGGCGAAGTAAAGGTAGTGTTGTCGCCAATAATTCCTTTGCGGAATTCCTGGAAATAAGATTCTAAACTACTCATAAGCGCATTCGAATTCTTTGAATTTTTAACGGAAGCAAACTTAACAATTATAAAAATACAGTAATTGCTTAAAGTTCATGTTTTAAAAGTTAGAATTGATAAAATAGTTAAATGGCACATCAATCACAATTAACTTTAATTTTAAGAATGAACTACCTCGAAGTAAAGCTGCCGAGGTATCAATAAAGAAACTTCTTTTCTTTCGATGCAAGCATCGGAGTATTGAACTCATTTATCCCGATACGCTAAACTATCGGGATTCGTTCAACTCATAATTTTCACTTCGTTATCACTTGTGAAAATTTAGTTTCACGAATAAAACCCTGACACGACACTACTTAAAACACAGTAAAAGCCCTTGCCCAAGGCTAAGAATTTGTTTTACATTTTAATTCATTATTTTTGAAATCGATTAAAAAGGGAAAATCTCTTAGTATTTCAGATTAAGTAATTAAATACGAACGAACTAAACAACTAATCCTACTTGAATGAGAATATTTTATTTAGTGCTGATATATGTGGTTATACTGGGCAGGGTTTCAGCGCAGGTTCCATCAACCATTCCATACAAAAATGGCGAAGTATTAAATTTCAAAGTAAGCTATTTTATGAAATCGCTTTGGACCGATCTTGCCGGTTTGGAAATGAAAGTGATTGATGTTCCGGGAAAGTCAAAACCCATAAACCGTTTGGAATTCAACGCCAGCACTTTCAGCAGTTGGGACAGTTATGTAAAAATAAGGCATTCGTACCAAACCTGGGTCGACGAGGCATCGGTAAAACCCTTAATAATGAAACAAAATTCCGATGTGAAAGGACATACAAAAGATGCCAAATACAGTTTTAAATTTAAAAGTGGAATTGCAGTTATTGATGTTAGCAGCAGCGATGGTGCCCCGCTGAAAAAGGATATTACCATTTATGCCAATACCTACGACATTGTTTCGTTGTTGTATTATCTGCGCACCCTTGATTTTGAAAAACTATCGCCCGGAAAAAGCTTTCCGGTTACCGTGCTATTTTTAGAGCGCATACTTAAAATAAATGTGAAATATCTGGGTAAAGAAACCATTAGTATTGAGAAACAAGGCAAAAAAAGTTGCTATAAACTGGCCATGGAATTGGAAAATAATTTTGTGGTAAAAAAAGATGCTAACTTTTTATGGCTCACTGCCGATAACAACCGCACTCCGGCACAAATCTCAGCAATATTTAAAGAGGGAGAGGTTTTGGTTAAACTAACCGATGCCAAAGGATTAAAAAACTAAAAAAATAGAATTATAAAAAGGTATTATCATGAAAACAAATCCAACAATTGTAAAAATTTTAGTCAGCATTGCGCTTATAGCAGGAATTGCAGGACTTATCCTGTCGCTTACACCGCTAAAAATGATTGCCCTGATTCCTTCGGTTTTGGGAATAGTATTTGGAATTGCAGCTTACGCCATCGCTAAATCGAAAAAAGGAAAGCTCGGTTTTATTTATGTGGTATTGATAATTGCCACCATAGGTATGGTAACCTCGCTGGTTCGTGAATTTGGCATGGAAGACAAAGTGGCTGTTGATGAACAATTCCAGGAAACCACTGAGCAGGCAGCCACTGAAACCGAAGAAGGTGACGATTTGGAAGATGCCCTCGACGAATTAGAAGAATTGGAATAAGCACAGAAAGAGGTTTTGTTTTAGAATCATTAAGCAGGTTTTATAAAACAAACAAATTCAAACCATCAGGTGAGGTTGAGGCAAAGTGTACAACAAATTTTTGAGTGAAATTAAAATCAATATTCACACGAATCGAAAACAACGTATTTTGCCTTTGCTTCACCTTATTTTTTAAAAATATAATAATTCAAGGTATGGAAGGGAACACGTTATTAATTCTGATAGCAATAGGTTTAATCGCAGGAATTCTGGGGGGTGTATTGGGAATTGGTGGAGCCATTATTATTATTCCGGCTTTAATTTATATTGTGGGCATGAATCAACATCAGGCCATCGGAACCAGCCTTGCGGTGATGCTTCCCCCTATTGGTATGTTTGCCGCTTATAATTTCTATAAGTCGGGTTTTATTCATGTAAAATATGCGTTAATTATTGCAGTTGCTTTTATGGTTGGAAGTTACTTTAGCTCAAAGATAGCCATATCGCTGCCAACCAATGTGCTCCAAAAAGTATTCAGCGTATTTATAATGTTGGTGGCTATTAAAATGTTTTTTTCGAAATAAACATTGCCTATTACGTAGTTAACTACCTGAATAATAAGGCGTATTTCACAAATTATTTCTCATGTTTCCAGCGTTTGTGCGACCAAAGCCAATCGCTCGGGTATTTCCTGATTCGTTCTTCAAGCAAAGCCATGTAGGTTTTGGTTATGGCTTCCGGTTCAAGTGCTGCGGGATCATCAAACATGGGTTTAATTTCCAGCTCATAATAAGCTCTTTTCACCCGCCTTACATCGAAGAAAACCGTGGGAAGGTGATTAAAGCGTGCATAGCTTTCCGGACCGTGCAAACAAGGCGTTTTTCGTCCCAAAAACTCAACCCAAATGGCTTTATCAATCATTCCGCCGGGAAACTGGTCGGCTGCCATTATATAAAGCACCGGTTTTTTCTTTTTGCTTTGAAAATAGGCTTTGGTTTCAGTAATGGGAACCAATTCCATTCCCGAAGCCTCCCGCAGTTTTTTACTGTAACGCTCAATGTAAGAATTTGTCAAAGGCTTGTATAAAGCTGCAGCCTGATGTTTAATCTGTGCATTTACCGCCTGGATGCCCCACTCCCAATTGGTATAATGCGTGGCTAAAGCAATTACATCTTGTCCTTTTTCGAAATAAGTATCCAAAACTTCAGGATTCACCACCTGATAACGCTTTTTAAATTGTTGCTGACTCATGGTAAACCCTTTAAGTCCTTCAACAAAAATGGCCGAAAGGTTTTCTTTATAAAATTTTTGAGTAAGTTGCTTAATTGCTGCTTCATCTTTATCGGGAAAACTTTTTTGCAGATTCTCAATTACAACCTTGCGACGGTATTTCACCACATGATAAATAAGCAAATAAGTAAACCAGCCTTTAAGATACAAGAGCCAGAAAGGAACCAACCGAAAAAGGTTTATTCCGATGTAGAAAAAATAAAACGTTAGTTTATGCATGGAGCTATAAATTTGAGCCAAAAATAAAAGAATTCTAGCAAAGCAGAAATCCGAAGTTGCTCTTTTACTGTAAAACAACCTGTAAACTACGTAATAGCTACTTTCGAATATTTATGTAACAATTTAAACAACATATCATTCAGTACTTTGTATTATGCAATAGGGAATGATAACAAAGAAATGAAGCGTGTTTTAAACCCTGTATTAAAAAAAATTTTATACGGACAAATATTTTAACAGTCATTTTTATATATTTACTCCAATAAGTTAGGAACCTAAATTAACTCGATGCAACAATCAATAATTATCGGACTTATTCAGAATACGGCTATTTTACTAACCTTAAGTATGCTCTACGATTATTCGTGGGCAAAAAATGAAAACAGCCATAGCTTACGCGCAAAAGTAGTTACCGGTTTTATTATTGGGATAATCACCGTTTTTTTAATGTGGACTCCCTGGGTTTTGGTTCCCGGTATTGCATTCGACACGCGTTCAATACTTTTATCCATAAGCGGTTTGTTTTTTGGTCCTTTTCCAACGTTTATTGCCATGGCCATTGCAAGCGGATATCGCTTTTTTTTAGGAGGCGATGGATTATTAATGGGAATTTCAGTAATTATCAGCTCCGGAACTATAGGTTTGCTTTGGCGTTATTTCAGGCCCCAATGGCGTCAAAATAAATATCCGGCACTTGAATTATTTGCACTGGGCATTTTGGTTCATGCGGCCATGTTAGCCGGAACGGCCCTTTTACCTTCAGAAAAATTTCTTGAAACCATTACAACCATTGCCTTTCCATTGTTTGCCATTTATGCGCCAGGAACAGTATTGCTGGGTTTGTTAATGATTCGTCATGCTCAAAACTGGGAAAACCGAAATGCTAAAGATCGCCTGCTCGAATCGCAACGTTGGTTTACTGAATTACTAAAAAACATGAACCTGATGTCGGTTATTATCGACAAAAAAGGAAGTATTACTTTTGCCAATCAATATTTTATTACCAATTCAGGCTATTCGTATTTTGAACTTATTGGCAGTAACTGGCTTGAATTACTGATACCTGAACGGGAACGCGGTGCAATGAGTGTTGCTTTCAAAACAATTTTGAACGACAAACAACAGTTTTTGCATCATGAAAATGAGATTGTAATAAAAAACGGAAACAAGCTGCTGGTTTCGTGGAACAATACCGTTTTGCGCGATCAAAATGGTCAAACCATTGGTATTGCCAGCATTGGTGAAATTATTCAGGAACAAAAACTGCTTGAACGCAAAAAACTTCAATTTGCTCATATACTGGAATCGAGTTTAAACGAGATTTATGTATTTAACGCTAAATCGTTATATTTTAGCTATGTAAATTATGGTGCTTTAAAAAATCTGGGTTACAAGCTGGAGCAGATTAAAAGCTTTACTCCACTCGATATCATGAAGGACTACGACGAAGAGGCTTTTCAGCGCTTGATTGAGCCTTTGGTGTCGGGTAAAGAAAACATACTGGTTTTTGAAGCTATTCTTACTCGCATCAATGGAAGCTATTATCCGGTTGAAGTTCACCTGCAATTGTTCGACGAAACGCCAAATCGACTGTTTTTAGCTGTGGTTCAGGATATCAGCGAGCGCAAAAAATATGAAATAGATTTAATTCAGGCCAAGCTAAAAGCCGAAGAAAGCGACAAACTAAAATCGATATTCCTGGCTAACCTTAGCCACGAAATCAGAACTCCCATGAATTCCATTGCCGGATTTACCAATTTGTTATTATTGCCCGATATTACGCCCGATAAAAAAACCCATTATGCTGAAATTATCGAACAGTCGTTAAATAAATTGTTAGTCATAATCAACAATTTGCTCGACATGTCGAAAATTGAGGCCAACCAGTTGTCGTTACAAATTCATGAGTTCGATTTAATTGCTTTGCTTAAAAACACTAAAAACCAATTTGTGGTTCATGAATTAATGGCCATGAAACCAGAAATAAGCCTTGAACTGGAAAACACCCTCGACGTACCTGAATTTAAAATTAAAGCTGACGAAGCACGTATTAAGCAAATACTCGATAATTTAATTAGCAACGCGCTAAAATATACGCACGAAGGAAACATTCGTTTTGGGTTTAGCGTGCTCGAGAAATCGATGAAACTATACCTTCAGTTCCATGTTCACGATACAGGCATCGGAATTCCCGACGATAAAAAAGAATTGGTTTTTAAACGCTTTCGTCAGATTGAAGAAGATCAGTTTCACGAGGGAACCGGACTGGGCTTGAGCATAGCAAAAGGAATTGTGGAATTAATGGAAGGCGATATCTGGTTTGAATCGACCGAAGGTAAAGGCAGTTCATTTTATTTTACAGTTCCCCTGGAATCGAGCCAAACAATTAAAGAACGCAAACCAATTGTTGCAAAAATAAACCCAACCAAAAATACCAGCAAAAAAGTTCTGGTGGTCGAAGACGATTACAATTCCTATTTCTACCTGAACGAAATCCTTGAATCTGAAGGTTTTGAAGTAATTCACGCAACAAATGGAACCGATGCTGTAAATTACACCTTTAAACATCAACCCGATGTAGTTTTGCTCGATATGAATATTCCTAAAAAATCAGGACTAGAATGTTTAAAAGAAATCAGGCAGCAAAACAAAAAGGTTAAGATTATTATACAAACGGCTTACGCTTACGACAACGAAGTAAATACCTGTTTTGACCTGGGTTGCAACGGATACCTGCAAAAACCTTTAAACAAACAGCATTTATTGCAGGCTTTAAGCAAAGTTCTGTCTGAAAACTAAATCCCTGATTTTACCATTATCCTGGTTAGTTTCAACTAAACACAGCAAAATCATTTATTAAAAAAACTTCAACTGACAGAATAAAAAAAAGTCAATTTTTCATTCTGTATTTCACCTACTTATATTAACTTTGAGGTACCAACAACTTAAACAACCACCTCATGTTAGATAGAATTATCCGTTTTAGCATTGCCAATAAGTTAATTGTAATTTTGTTTACCTTATCGGTGGTGGCTTTTGGCATTTTTGCCACCTTCAACATTCCCATAGGTGCCGTTCCCGATATTACCAACAATCAAGTACAGGTAATTACCACTTCGCGTAATTTGGCCACTCAGGATGTGGAACAATTCATAACCTATCCGGTTGAACTCGAAATGGCTAATTTGCCGGGAGTTATCGAAATAAGGTCAGTATCAAAGTTTGGATTGTCGGTGGTAACCATTGTTTTCGAAGATAAAATGGGAACCTATTTGCCCCGCCAGCTTATTGCCGAAAAAATAAAATCGGCAGCCGATAAAATACCCAAAGGATTTGGTTCGCCCGAAATGGGACCCATAAGTACCGGCCTGGGCGAAATTTACCAATACATACTCGATGTAAAACCTGAATATGCCGACCGTTATTCCATTATGGATTTGCGTTCAATTCAGGATTGGATTGTAAAACGGCAACTTGCCGGAATTCCTGGCGTGGTTGAGGTGAATACCTGGGGAGGCTACCTGAAACAATACGAAGTGGCTGTTGACCCGAGTCTTTTAAAAACCCGCAACATTTCAATTGCTCAGGTTTATCAGGCCCTTGAAAACAACAACAGCATTTCAGGAGGAAGTTATATTGAAAAAGCGAACGAAAGCTATTTTATACGTGGCGAAGGTTTGACCAAAACCCTCGACGATATTGAAAACATTGTGGTTACCAATCAAAACGGTACACCTATTCTGATTCGGGATGTGGGCACAGTAAGCCTCGGACATGCAAACCGGTTTGGAGCCATTACCGCTAACGGCGAAGGCGAAAAAGTACTGGGACAGGTAATGATGCTGAAAGATGCCAATTCAGGCAAAGTAATTAACGCTGTTAAAACCCGTGTCGACGAAATTCAAAATACCCTGCCACCGGGAATTTTTATTAACGGATTTCTTGAACGCAGTGAATTAATTGGAAAAACCACAGCAACCATTATTGAAAATTTAATGCTGGGCTTTCTGATTGTAATTTTTATAGTAATCCTTTTATTGGGAAACATACGGTCGGGCCTGGTGGTTGCATCGGTAATTCCCCTTTCCATGCTGTTTGCCCTTTCGTTAATGTATATTTTTGGTATCGATGCCAATTTAATGAGCCTGGGGGCCATCGACTTTGGTATTATAATCGACGGGGCAGTAATTATTGTTGAATACATTGCCTACCAGCTTACGTCGCGAAACCAGGAACTTAAACTACTAAAACCCGCACAACGGCAATCCTTCATCGACCAGATTAGTTTAAAAGGAGCTTCAAAAATGATGCATGCCGCAATTTTTGGCCAAATCATCATCATTATTGTTTTTATTCCCATTCTATCCTTATCGGGAGTCGAGGGCAAAATGTTTAAACCCATGGCGCTTACTTTTTCGTTTGCCCTCATTGGTGCTTTAATCTTCTGCTTAACTTACGTTCCCGTAGCATCGGCTTTATTTTTACGGCCCACCAAACAAAGCAAATACAACATCTCAATCCGCTTAATGCAATGGTTAACAAAACTGTATAAACCCAGCATTGAATGGGCTTTGCAGCATAAAAACACGGTTTTAAGTCTGGCTTTGGTTCTTTTACTGGGCACTTTTGGCTTGTTTGCTACCATGGGTGGAGAATTTGTTCCAACCCTCGACGAAGGCGACTTTGTGATTCAACCGGTATTAAAAACAGGAACCTCCTTATCAAAAACCATTGAAACAACCACACAAATTGAGCGCATCTTAAAAACATTTCCTGAAGTGGAACAGGTAGTTAGCCGAATTGGTGCAGCCGAAATTCCAACCGACCCCATGTCGATGGAAGAAAGTGACATTATTATTAAACTAAAACCAAAAAAACAATGGGTAAGCACCCAAAGTAAAGACCATCTGGCCGAACTTTTTAAAGAAGCGCTCAGTGCTATTCCCGGATTGGAATACGAATTTACCCAACCCATTGAGATGCGTTTTAATGAGCTGATAACCGGAGTTCGTGCCGATTTAGCCATTAAAATTTTTGGCGAAGATTTGGATATACTCAGCCAAAAAGCACTCGAAATTAAGAAAGCCATAGAATCGGTTGAAGGAGCCTCGGATATTTCGGTTGAAAAAGTTGCCGGATTACCCCAATTGCTCATTACCTACAAGCGCGATCAAATAGCTAAATATGGTTTAAACATCGAAGAATTAAACCAGATAATCTCAATGGGCTACGCCGGACTCGAAGCCGGAAGCATTTTTGAAGGGGAAAAACGTTACGATTTGGTCGTCCGGTTTACTCCCGAAATCAGAAGCGATATAAAAAATCTGGAGAAAGCTTATGTTCCGCTGGCTAACGGCGAGTGTATTCCATTTTCGGAAGTTGCTGAAATTAAATTCACACGTGGCCCGGCAAAAATAAGTCGCGACGATACCCGACGGCGCATTGTAATTGGCGTAAACGTACGCAACCGCGATTTGGAATCGGTTGTAAACGATGTTCAACAACGGATTGTAACACAGGTAAAACTTCCCCCGGGCTATAGCATCGATTACGGAGGACAATTTGAAAACCTGCGGTCGGCCCGTCAACGGCTTATGATTGCTGTTCCAGTCGCTCTGCTTCTCATATTTATACTGCTGCATTTTGCTTTTCAATCTATTATCGATGCACTTATGGTATTTAGCGCCATTCCGCTGGCATCAGTCGGAGGCATTCTTTTATTATGGCTGCGTGGAATGCCATTCAGTATTTCGGCAGGAGTTGGCTTTATTGCTCTTTTTGGAATTGCTGTGCTAAATGGCATTGTGTTGATTGAACATTTTAAAGAACTTAAACAACAGGGTATTACATCGGTTTTCGACCGTATTGTAACAGGAACCACACAACGTTTAAGGCCTGTACTTTTAACTGCAGGAGCCGCAGCTTTGGGCTTTATTCCCATGGCATTATCGACCAATGCCGGAGCTGAAGTTCAACGTCCCCTGGCTACCGTTGTGGTTGGCGGATTGGTTACGGCTACTTTGCTAACTTTAATTGTATTGCCTGTATTGTATCAACTGGTCGAAACCAAATTTCACCATAGGGAAACAACTATTGAAACGGAAACTTCCTTATCGGATAACTTCAATTAAAACTGATTCAAACTATGAAACCAATATTCCATAAAGCTAAAACTAAAAGCCTGCGCAAAAAACTAAGTTTACTACTGGGTATTTTTGCAGCTCTAAGCACTTACAGTTGTTCAAATTCATCAACAGCTGATGCAGATGCCAATACAGAAACTGAAGCAATTGAATCAACAGTTTTCGTGAGTAGCGAACAAATTACAGTCGGTGGACTTGTACTGGGTGATTTAAAACCACACACTTTTTATGAGCAGGTAAAAACATCGGGTTACTTTGAAGTTAAGCCCAGCGACAAAATTACCATTTCGAGCTACTTGGGTGGAACGGTAAATACAATAGCCGTGAATCAGGGGCAGTCGGTTAAAAAAGGCGATTTGCTTTTTACACTTCAGACTCCTGAATTTATTAACCTTCAGCAAAAATACATTGAGTCGAAAAGCAAGTTTGAGTTTTTGGAACAAGCTTATCTTAGGCAAAAAAAACTGAACACCGAACAGGTAACCTCCGATAAAGATTTGCAACAATTAAAAAGCGATTACTTAACAGCCCAGGCAAGCTATCTGGGACTCACTGAAACCTTAAAGCTTTTGAATATTAAACCCGAAACCGTTGCCAGCGGAACCATTTTGTCTTCATTGGCATTTTATGCTCCCATCTCAGGTCATATAACTGAATTAAACATAAACAGGGGCTCTTTCTTAAGTCCTGAAATGACAGCAATGGAACTGATTAATACACAAAACATGTATTTGCGACTAAGGGTTTTTGAAAAAGATGTGGCCCTTATAAAAAGCGGGCAAAGCGTGTGGATTGACCAGGCCAATGGAGATAAAACCATAATGGAAGGTTATGTATTGGAGATTAACCGGAAACTATCGGAAACCAATGGTGCTGCCAATGTTTTTGTTGCTATTAAAGATGCTCCAAAGCAAACGCTAATTGCCGGAATGTATGTAAATGCACTTATTAATGTTCACGAAACAAAGAAATTGGCTTTACCTTTGAATTCGGTGGTTTCGGTGGATGGCGTTGATTATGTTTTAACAAAAAAAGCCGATGAGAATGATGGCTGGCTGCTTGAAAAACATGTGGTAGTTACCGGTTTATCTGACAAAGATTATATTGAAATTAGTAATACCCATGATTTTGCAGAAAACACAGTTTTTGTGGTTTCGGGTGCTTTTAATTTAATACAGGAATAAAAAAAGAAGAATTGGCTAATAATAAACCAATTCTTCTATGGAAAAAACAGTCGTTGTTTGCACGCCTGAAAAATCTATAATGCTTTTAACTTTTGTTCTGATTAATGGCTTTCTGCAATTCAGCACTTTCCAGATTTAGCTGCAGGGGTTTAATCTCTTCGCCCCAATAAAGGGTAGTATGTGGGAATGGAATTTCAATTCCTTTTTCGTCGAAAACAATTTTTAAGCGACGACGGTATTCCCGGGCAACCCGCCACTGATATGCAGGAACCGTTTTAATTCGCATTTTTATTACAATGGCACTGTCGCCAAACTCATCCAAGCCCATTACATCAACGGGTTCCAGAATTAATTGGCCCCACTCCTGATCCGCTTTTAATTCCTCGCCAACCTGCTTCATCAGTTCCATAACATAATCTACATTCTCCTTATAGGCTACACCAATTCGCAGATTAATGGCTGACCATTCTTTGGTCATGTTTGCCAGTGAACTTATCTTTCCATTCTGGAAAATATGAACTACACCCGAAAAATCGCGCAGGGTAATGGTTCGTAATTCAATTTGTTCCACAACTCCCTCAACCCCATCAATAATTGCAATATCGCCATTGCGTACCTGATTCTCGAGCAGAATAAAAAAACCCGATATAAAATCGCGTACCAATTCCTGGGCACCAAAACCAATGGCCAATCCTAAAATACCGGCACTGGCTAAAATGGGACCAATATCAACTCCAAATTTCTTCATGATTATCATCAGGTAAACCACCCAAAGAATTATCTTAATCAATCCGCGTATAATTCCGGTAAGTGTCCGAATTCGCTTTTCGGCCTCAATGGTGTTAACCGTTTCACTCTTCTCGGCCCGGTGAATTAAAACTTTGCGTAAGCGTTTTATGGTGAAAAATGACAGCCGTGCAATCACTAAAAACAATACAGTTATAAATACAATCGACGGTAAATCACTAATCGACCAGGCAATAAACCGTTCTAAAAGTTTCTCCCAATAGGCTCCTTTTATAATTTCTTCCATAATAATATGCTGTTTTTACAATTAGTTCTCGTGCTTGGGTTTCTTACGTAAATTCTTTTTTATCGATAAAATCTTATTGCTTTCAATTCGCTTTTTTATCGATGTAATGCTAGGCTTGGTAGGAATGCGTTTTTTCCGTGGTTTTAGTGCCTTGTCGAGGGTTTCAAAAAAACGGGTAATGGCTGCTTGTTTATTTTGCAGCTGCGAACGGTCGTTCTTTGCTGTTATTAACAATTCGCCCTCGAGTGTAAGCTTTTTGCCCAGTTTCTTAAATAAAATAATTTTTTGTTCTGAGTTCAGTACACCGGAATCTACAATCCGAAAACGTAACTCTATCTTGGTGTTTACTTTATTCACGTGCTGACCGCCCGGCCCGCTGCTGCGCGACGAGGTAAAAACCAGTTCATGCAATAATTGTTCTTTTTGTTCGGCACTTAATTCCATAATATCAATTGTTATGGGTTCAGGTAACAAATATAACAATTTACAGGCTTCATTTTGTTTTAAACATCGGGTTCAATTTAAAAATATTACCTGTTTCTAAGGTAAAATCAACTTAATTTAAGTTTTGAACCAAATCGGCAACTATAGCCGAAACCGGCCGGATGGTTTTAATATTTTCGATGCTTGGACCTGCTACCCAAACATTTCGGTAAGTAGCACTAAATGCGGCTTTTTCCATGGTGCGCATGCCCCGTTTAAAAATTACTTTTTTAAACTGTTTCTTAAGCCATTTATGCTTATTTAACAAGCGTTCCAGGTAATTGGCTTTTGTACCAATAGCTTCAACATAGGGCGTTCTAATTACATGCAGCGGCGAACCCGACATTTTATCGGTACTTACAATATCGGTAGCGCCATAATCTAAAATGGCCTGCTTGTAATCGTCGGATACTTTACACTCATCGGAGGCAATAAAAACTGTTCCAATGGAAAGCCCGTCGGCACCGCATTGCAATGCTTTAGTAACTTCGTCGGCAGTGGCCACGCCTCCGGCCGAAATTACCGGCAGCCTGCAGTTTGCTTTTAATAAATCAATTAAAGTGGACGAATCGAGTTTTCCGGGGTGCCCTCCTGCCTGGTTATTTACTGCTATTAGAGCATCGGCACCTAAAGCTTCCACTTTTTTGGCATAATTCAAATCAACCACGTCGCAAAAAACTTTAATGCCCTGTTTATGACATTTTTCAATTACTTCTTTCGGATTTCCCAAGGAGGTAATTACAAAAGCAACTTTTAATTCAATCAGGGTTTTTAACTGTTGCTGATAGCCCGGATTCGATTTATTTACAATCAGGTTGATCCCAAATGGTTTTGTGGTTTCTTTTTGGATGCTTTTAATGGCCTGCCGCAATTCGGCATCGGTTTTAAAGTTTAGCGCCGGAATAGCCGCAGTGATTCCCGATTTTAAGGCTTCGATAACCATTGCGGTGTTCGAAACCAAAAACATGGGAGCCATAATTATCGGGTAGTCTATTTCAAGCATTCGGGTTAAAGCCGTATTCATAATGGTAAAAATTGCAATTAATTGTGCGCAAGATACAACTTAGCCGAATTGATTTAAAAACAAAAAGCAGCTTTCCTAAAAAAATCATTATAAAGTTTGCGGTGAACGGTAACGTCGCCAGAATTTAAAATGGGTGAGCGAAGTTAGAATTACCAGGCGTTCGAACCAGCGATAACGCATCAAACCATGCAAAATACGGTAAGAAAAAACTATTACCAACAAATAGATGAACGACGAAATCACTAAACTCAGCAAACCGGAAAACCAGGCTGGCTGTAATTGTTCAAAAAACTTATCGATTCCAAATCTTCCAAATAAACCAATCAGGATTATCAGTTTTATAAGAACTAAAGTGCCAATGAAGTAACCGTGTGCTGTTTCAATGGCGCGCCGGGGGCAAACATTCATGCAGTGCATGCAACTCTCGCAGCGGAAGGTCCAAAATGGCCGTTTATCGACCCACTTTATGGCGTTTACAGGACACTCTTTTACGCACAAACCACAATTATTGCAGGCGCTACCGGCAACAAACGATTTGGCCAGAATAAAACGTCCCATAAGATAGTAAATAACAGCTATGGGACTTATTAGCAAATCCTGAATTAAATGAAACAATGCCCTGTGGTTTGTTTTTCCCTCGATAAGTTGGCTGGCAAAGTGCGAAACCCGCACGTGCCAACGCTCATAAATGCTATTTACCACTTTACTCTTTAACCCCGGATGCAACGATATCCAGTTCGACGGTAAATCGACCGGATACATGCCCTGGATTTTATAGCCTTTAAATAGAAGTATCAGCGCTGAAAGATATTGTGCCGCGCCACTTAATCCGGGCAAAAAAATACGGCCTAACTTCAATCCACCCCTCGTGTTAATAATAAACACCCGATTATTTATAGCACGCGGAAAGCGCAGCAAAAAATGAAACATTAGAGGAACCATATTAAATCCGTGGGTTGGAGCTATAAAACCATACAAAACATGTGCTTCAATGGGTTGGGCTAAGCGTTGTTCCCTTTTGGCCAGGTTGTAAGACTCAACCACCAAACCTTTATCAGTGGCTACTTTAAGTATCCACTGGCAAACACTTGCTGCATTCCCGGTACCGGAATAGTAATAAATAACCAGTTTATCAATACGTTTCATTTGTATTTATGCTTTGGTTTGCCGTCAGCTTATATAAACAATACTTACAAAATCTATTAACGCTTTTTATTCAACTGTTTTTCAACAATCTGAATCAAAGGTAAACTTTTTATTACACAACAATAATCTTAAAGAGTTATATTATAGTTCAAAAAAATAGTACTTTCAGGCTTCTATTTAAAAACTCAATTGTATGGAACATTCAGTTACTGCCGAAATTTCGTTTTTCCCGCTGCAAAGCACCGAATTTAAAGAAGAAATAAACAAGGCCATTGAAGTTATCCGCTCGTTTAATCTGGAGTATCAGATAAGTTTACTTTCAACCACGGTAAAAGGTGAACAGGCGGTGGTATTTAAAATGGTGTATAAACTTTTCAGCACCATGAGCGAAAACGGAAAATTTGTTTTGAATGTGAAATATGCAAACTTCTAACTCAGGCCGCTTTGCTTCTGAGCAGAACTGGTTTACTTGCGAACCAGTCCGCGTTTATGTTTGGTTCGTGTGGGGCCAAAAAATATTTCCTTGTTTACAAAGCGAATGTTTTCGATGGTATAAATAGCGTTTGGATTGTGAGCCTGAATGATTGAAATGGCACTCGTTATTTTTTTGCGTGTAACAATTACGTAAACAATGCCCACTTCGCCTTTGGTACCTTCGGCTTTAATAAAAGTAACACCAAAACCATCGTCTTTTAAGCTCTCAACCAAATCGTAGGCTTCGCGCTTGGTAATAACCCTTATGAGTTCGTGACCCAGGGCAAGTTTCTCTTCCAGTAACATGCCAATAAAATTACCGGTAGCAAAACCAGCAGCATAAGCAATGTAACACATCCAATTATCGAGGTTCTCAATAATTTTACTGATAGCCAGAATCCAAATCAACACTTCGAAGAAACCAATTATCGGGGCTACCTTTTTCATTCCCTTGGCTACCAGGATAATCCGTATGGTACCCATACTAACATCGAGTATACGGGCAACGAAGATTAAAAGGGGAACAATTACATATGCATTATAATCGAATTCCATTGCAGTATTTTTGTGCAAATATAAATGAATTATTAAGCCGAAACCAGTAAAAAGGCCTTACCTAATGCAAAACATAAAATAAGTTGTTTCTTAAAAACAGGTATAATAAATTCTTAATCAGATTTTATATAAAAGCTCTTTCTGTAACAACTTATTTACCGTATCAAGAAGCTGCTCCTTTATGATGGGCTTGGTAATAAATGCCGAACATCCTGCTTCCATGGCCCGTTTTTTATCAACATCCATGGCATAAGCCGACTGAATAATAACCGGCAGGTTCGGACGCATCTTCTTAATTTTTTGCGTAGCTTTAATCCCATCCATTCCGGGCATTTTAATATCCATCAACACCAAATCGAAGGGCAATTCTTTTTTGCACCACTCCACGGCTTCGAGTCCGTTTTTGGCGTGTACTATCATTACATTGGGTTTTGCCAGCAATTCGTAGAGAAACAGGTAATTTACCTCCTCGTCTTCGGCAATTAAAAAAGTGTGAGTTATAACCGGCTCTTCGATTGATTCTTCTGAGGGCAAATGTTCTTTTAAATCTTCATCGCTGGGTTTCACAAAAGGAATGGTAAAGTAAAAGGTAGTTCCTTTATTTTCTTCCGATTCAATGTAAATGGTTCCTCCCAATAGTTCAACCAGTTTTTGGGAAATGGCCAGACCCAGACCGGTCCCTTTGGTATTGTTTTGCGCAGCAGCATCTTCAACCTGTCTGAATCGTTCAAAAATTGCCTGATGCATGTGTTTTGGAATTCCGGTTCCGGTATCTTTTACAAAGAACTCAAGCATCTCGCCTTTTTTCTCGTATCCAAAACTAATCTGGCCCTGATGAGTAAATTTAAAGGCATTGCTGATAAGGTTGTTCATCACCTGCACCAGCCGTTGTTTATCGGTAAAAATCAACGATTCCTCATCGCTTAAATGCTTGTAGGGAAAAATGGACAGGTTGTTTGAACGGGCCCGTGGTGCATAAAACGAAAACAGTTCGGTAATTACATCGTTAACCACCACCGGATGTTTAAACAAGGTAATCTGTCCTACTTCAATTTTTGATATATCCAAAATATCATCAACAATGGTTAAGAGCTGTTTTCCGCTCTCAATAACTATGTTTGCATAGCTTTTTCGCTTTTCAGGACTGATATCGTCCTGCACAATCAATTCCGAAAAACCAATAATTCCGTTCATGGGTGTGCGTATTTCGTGGCTCATGTTAGCCAAAAACGCCGATTTAAGTTTATCGCTTTCTTCGGCCTTTTCTTTTGCCTTAATCAGCTCTTCCTGATAGTTTTGCCGCTCAAACATACGCCACATGCTATCCATCATCAGGGTAGTCTGTTTAATGTCGGTGTCGTTGTACGGATGATTTTGACTTGCCAGGCATACCCAAACGGTTTCGTCGGTATTGACTTCGGTCGGTACTAACATCAGGTTTTTAAGCGAAATGCCGGGGCTGACCAATTGTTCAAGAATGCTTTCGTTAAAGGTAAAACTGTTCCGTGTAATGGCTTTTTTATTCTTTAATAAATTCACTATCCAGCTTAAATGATTTTCAACCACATCTTTCTTAAAAGCAGCAATACGCTTTTCCGATATTTGTGATTTGGAATACGAATCGAGTTTAAGCTTACTGGTAATGTGATTGAAACGGAAAATCAAACCCAGATCGCTAAAAGTAAGTTTAAGGGTTTCTTCGAGCGCCTTATAAAACAATTCGTTGGCATCTTCCGGATCCATTTGGGCAATTTCTATCATGCTCTCGAGCCGATCGTTATGTAGCTTTAGTTCCAGCTCAATATGTTTTTTTTCGGTAATATCCTGAACAATTCCATAACGTCTTATCAGGTTTCCCTCCTTATCGAACTTCAAAAAGGCTTTTGAAAAAACGTGCTTTACACCACATTTTGGAGTTATAACCCGGTATTCCCAATCAAACTCGGGAACCTTAGCATCAACATTTTTCTTTACGGTATTAAAAAAGTGCTCCCTGTCGTCGGGATGAATGGCTGTCATGAGGTGATCAACTGTAACCGGAAAATCGTAATACTCATCGAAGAAAACCCGATAGGTTTCATAGGACCCCAGAAAGAGTCCTTCGTGAATCAGGGCCTCGTACCAACCAATTTTTCCGGCTTTTTGTATTTCAGAAAAGCGGGCCTCGGCAATTTCTCCTTTTTGTTTTTCTTTGATTACCTGTTCCAGATAGCTTTGTTTCTCGATAAGCTGCCAAATGTTTTCCATTAACGCTTCAACGTGTTTCTGGTATTTTATATCGAAACGGCTTGTATTTTCTGAGATAAAACCCAAAACCAGCTGAATGTTCGATTCAGGCATTAAATTAAAACAGGTCAATTGTTTATTCTGGTATAAGGAGTCGTCGGGGCAGCCTCCCAAAAGCCGGCTATGTAATTCCCGATCTGTTTCCAACACTTTATATCCGGCAGGTAAGCGGGTAGTTAAGCTTTTAATGGAAGCCAGTTGTTCTTTATCTGTTTTAAATTGTTCGCCCGGGCTGCAAACAACAGCCTTGCTGGTTCCTGTATGGTAATTGCTATAATATAAAAAGCTTTTATTGCATTTAAAATAAGTGAGCAGTCCTGCGTTTGCCCTTTCCATCAATTGTGTAATGGAATCGACTTTTATCGATGATAATTCCAACAGCAATTCCAGTCGTTTGTTATGCAACTCCAGTTCCCTGTCGGCTTGTCGCCGGCGGGTTATATCGGTAAATATGGTAGCAAAATAACCTTTTTGCGGACTATAAGCTCTAACCTCATAGTACTTATTAAAATGAGCAGAATAATTCGAAAAATTCAAAGGCTTACCCGTAAGCGCCACTTGTCCGTAATTTTGAATCCAGTAGTCTTCGGTGTCGGGCATTACCTCCTTTACACTTCGATTGATTACCTGTTCTTTCTTAAATCCGGTATGTATTTCAAAAGCGTGGTTTACATCAATAAAAAGGTAATCGATGGGTTTGTTGGCGTCGTCAACTATAATTTTGTGCAGGGCAAAAGCCTCATTCATATTCTCGAACACCAGCTTGTACTGATATTCCGCATTGGTATGCAACTGCTTCAAATCCATGTATTGGTTAATCTCACGCACAGCGGTTATTCGAAAAGCTTTTCCATCTATAGTGCAATTATTCCCATAGATTTCGAGCCATATTTGCTCTCCGTTTTTTAAACGAAACGAGGCGTGATATACTTCATCTCTTTTTATCCAGTTGCTTTTTATAAGATCCTGTTTGGTTTCCAGCGAAAACAAATCGACCGCATTTTTACCAATTAAATCGGCCCGCGGGGTTTGCAATACTTCGCACAGCCGATCATTAACTTCAAAAATCAACCCATCGGGAGTAAAAATCGATACCCCAATCTTTAACTTATTAAATACTTTTTGATAGAAATCGTCGGCTCTTAAAGTTAGTAAATCCAACTGTTTCTTTAGATATTTTACTTCGTTAACAAGATCTTCGCTCGATGCCGATACCATATTCCTTTTAAGATTGATTGTTTATCTTTTAAAACACCACTAAGGTTCACAAGCTACAAAAAATATCATTACTTAAACGTATGAGCCTATCAATAAAATTAAAAGTTGTTAACAAAACATCGCTTCAAAGGTTTATTTAGGTGTTTTTTAAAGTATTCAAACCAAGAAATATGATTTATCTTTGATTAAAAAATAAGCTTTGTTTTTGAAAATAAACAGCTATGAAAAATCTCTATTTTTATTTGGTTCTTATAACCTTTAGCGCCTGTTCCGGCAGCAGCACACAGCAAGTTATTGATGCCGACCTTGCCTTTTCTGATCTTTCGGCCAGTCAGGGAATGAACCACGCTTTCTTAACTTATGCACACGATTCAGCCGTAATGTTGCGTAAAAATCATCGGCCCATTATAGGAACTGCCGAACTGCATAAGCTTTTTAACACCCCCGACAGCAGTTTTACTTTAACCTGGAAGCCCTCGTATGCTTCTATGGCTCAAAGCGGTGAGCTGGCTTATACTTATGGCATTTACACACTTACTACGGGACAAGACACAAACCACGGAACCTACGTTACCATCTGGAAAAAAACAGCTCAGGGATGGCGCTGGGTGCTCGATTCAGGTAACGCTGGACTGGAACCGGAAACCCATTAACCTAAGCTGAAAACCCGGAGCAAATGTATTGTTTTGGCTTTGCAAATGTTTAGCAAACTTAGTCTCCTATTGCGTTTGCGAATGAAAAAAATACGGCTATATTTGCAGCTCAATTAAGAAATAGCAAACCGTTCTTTAAAACAGCTTAAACCGCAGGGTTTATTCTTTATTTTCCATCATTACCGGGGTATAGCGCAGCTGGTAGCGTGCCACGTTCGGGACGTGGAGGTCGGGCGTTCGAGTCGCCCTACCCCGACTATTTTTTCAAGCCTGATTAAACTTTTGCTCTTCTGTTTTTTACTTATCTTGAGCCTGTAAAAATCTTTATTATGAAAAATCTTTTAAGCTATATACTTTTTGTATGCTTCAGTCTTGTGGCAACGGCACAGGACAGTACCTTAACCCTGCTTTTTATGGGCGATATTATGGGGCACGATTCTCAAATAACATCGGCCCGGCAAACCGACGGAAGCTACGATTACAACCCGGTTTTTGAATACCTGAGTCCGCTAATTTCAGCAACTGATGTGGCCATAGCTAACCTGGAAGTTACTTTGGCCGGTCCTCCCTTTAAAGGTTACCCACAATTTAGTTCGCCCGATGCGCTGGGACAGGCTTTAAAAAATGCCGGCATTCACTACCTGGTTACAGCCAACAATCACAGTGTTGATAGAGGCAAAAAAGGACTGGAACGGACCCTCGATCAGCTCGATTCGCTGGACATTCAGCATACCGGAACTTTCCGCAGTCCAGCCGAAAAAGCCAAACAACCTTTTCTTTGGATAGAACAAAAGGGATTTAAGCTGGCTCTTATCAATTACACTTACGGAACCAACGGCATTCCGGTGCATCCCGACAATCATGTAAACCTTATTCATCGCGATTCGCTAAGTAGCGACATTGCCAAAGCCAAAGCAGCAAATCCCGACAAGGTAATTGTATTGATACACTGGGGAAGTGAATACCAGCGGCAGCCCAATAAAAGTCAGACCGAGCTGGCCAGCCTTTGTTTTACTGCCGGAGCCGATATTATTATCGGTTCGCATCCGCATGTAATACAAAAAAGTGAATGGCACAGCGATAGCCTGCATAACGAAACCTTTATTACTTACTCACTGGGTAACTTTGTTTCGAATCAGCGAAAGCAATTTACCGATGGGGGTCAGATGATAAAACTTACCTTGCAACGCGATAAGGAAAAATGCTACATCAGCGAAAGCGGTTACCTCTTAACCTGGGTTTACACACCGATGGTGGATCAAAAAAAGTATTTTTACATACTGCCCTGTGCCGAATACGAATTGAAACCGGAGTTTTTTGTCAGTCCGGAACATTTCGAAAAAATGAAACTTTTTATTGCCGATTCGCGAAACCTGCTAAACACAGACAACCATAAGGTGCCGGAGTATCTTTTTTATCAGAACCAATGGATTAATCGTTAATTTGATTTGGTCAGGTAGTTACATATGCCTAAATTAGTTGAAAAATTAGCCGTATGCCATTTTTGAGCACTTCATTAAAAGTAAAATTGCTGCTCTTAGCTGCAATCTTTCCTGTGGCATTCAGCCTGATAGGCTGGTTTCTCTCCAGTTTTTATCAAAACACCGAATCCAGAGTAATTTTTGCTGCTCTGGGATTCGTCCTCGGTATATTTTTTAGTTTTATCTGCTTTAGGCGGAAGCTTTTTACCGTAGTGCTTTATCAGGCACCCATACCGCTTGCCTTGTTTCTGCTTGCCTGGTGGTTTAGTCATGTTTTTACTTCCGGATGGCTGGCTTTTTTAATAGGAGCCCTTTGGTTTTTCATCGGGTTGTGGCTGAATAGTGAACTGGTGCTCCCCTATCAGTTTTACCGGATAAAAAAACGTTTTCTTGCACTCATCTATCTCTTTTTCTCTATAGCCATGCTGGGCTTTTTTATGGGTATTCCTGTTTTTAATCTGCTGCTGGGCGTATTGGCAGGCAACTACCTTTCCATTAGAGTGCTTTACCCCTACAGCAGTAAAACCACCATTCAAAAAAACCTGGTTCAGGGAGCCTGGTTTACTGCGCTGAGTTTACTGGGTATTACTTTGTTTGCCGGAATCATTGCGGTATCCGATTTGGAAAACTCGCTGCTTATGGCTCAACAACTGTTGCAGATTCAATTAAGTAAAAACCTCTTTTTACTCTTACTGGCCCTGGGTGCTGTTATTCTTACCCTGTTTCAGTTCGCACTCACTTTATTTTCAGCACGAACCATGCTTAATTGGTGGCATTACCGCCGTAAAAAGCTGATGAAAGAACGAATGAACCGGTTGGCACAGGCTTTCGACTCCTCCAGTTCACCGGTATAAAGCAATCGATTTAACATTTTTTAAGTATTTCAAGTAAAATACTTCGAATCAGCAAGCTGTTTGCCCGAAATAATTATAATTTTGCTTCCCTGTAATATCAAAAACATGACCAGGCAAAAAGAAATTATTCTCATTAACATTTCGGGTATCGATAAACCCGGTTTAACCGCGCAGTTAACCCAAATACTTTCGAATTATAAAGTAAACATCCTCGATATTGGACAGGCAGTTATTCACGAAGAATTAAGTCTGGGTATTCTGTTCGAAGTTCCGGAAACATCAGAGTCGTCGCCCATCTTAAAAGATTTGTTGTTTAAAGCCTATGAGTTAAATGTAGCCATTCGTTTCAGTCCCATCAAAGAACGCAATTACGAAGAATGGGTATCGCATCAGGGCAAAGACCGTTACATTATCACTCTCTTGTCGCGTCAGCTAACAGCAGAACATCTCACCCGGGTTACCGCGGTTATTGCCGAACAGGGCCTGAACATCGATTACATCAGTCGCCTTTCGGGACGGATTCCCTTACAGGAAATAAACAGTCATACAAGGGCTGTTGTCGAGTTTTCGGTGCGGGGTACGCCCCACAATTACGAAAAGATGAAGAAAGACTTTATTGCCATTGCCGGTGAAATAGGCATCGATATAGCTTTTCAGGAAGACAATATTTACCGGCGCAACCGGCGAATGGTCTGCTTCGATATGGACAGTACGCTGATTCAGACCGAAGTAATTGACGAACTGGCCCTGAAAGCCGGCGTTGGCGAGCAGGTAAAACAAATTACCGAAAGCGCCATGCGCGGAGAGATCGATTTTACCGAAAGCTTTATTCAACGGGTTGCCCTGCTCAAAGGCCTCGACGAAAAGGTAATGAAAGATATAGCCCTTAAGCTACCACTTACCGAAGGTGCCGAACGCTTGTTTCTTACCCTGAAGCATTATGGTTATAAAACCGCCATTCTTTCCGGAGGTTTTACTTATTTTGGCAACCACCTGAAAAATAAACTGGGTGTCGATTACGTGTTTGCCAACGAGCTCGAGGTTATCGATGGAAAGCTTAGCGGAAAACACAAAGGCGAAATTGTTGACGGCAACAAAAAGGCCGAGCTCTTAAAACTGCTGGCATTTAAAGAAGACATTCACCTGGAACAGGTAATTGCCGTTGGCGACGGTTCCAACGATTTACCCATGCTTCAACTGGCCGGGCTCGGCATTGCTTTTCATGCCAAACCCAAAGTAAAAGCTACCGCCCGGCATGCCATTTCAAACATTGGCCTCGATGCCATTCTCTACCTGCTGGGTTTCCGCGACCGCGATATTAATCTTTAGCGAGGGACTTGTTTGCTGGTTGCTGGTTTCTTGAGACTGGAATTTAGAGATTAGAATTTAGACTCAAGACTGCGAACTAAAGGCTGGTTACTGGATTACAGGATCACAGAATCACAGAATAACTGGTTTCTGGTTTTTTGTTAATTATTCATTGTTAATTGCACATTGACAATTGCTATTTGGCTGAGGACTGTCACTGGATACTGGTTACTGGATTACAGGATCACAGAATCACAGAATCACAGAACAACTGGTTTCTGGAATTTTGTTAATTATACACTGTTCATTGCACATTGATCATTACTCATTGTTAATTGTTAATTGGCTGAGGACTGGGAACTGACGGTTGGTTTACTGTATCATTGAATCACAGCATTACTGAATCACCCACTAATAGAACACCAAGACGCAAGAATGCCGGTAGAGGCGCAATAGAAAAAGATTACCCAAATGCCGGTAAGGCGATATATTTTATAAAATATCGGTAAACATATCCGGCTTATAAAATAATTTTCTAGTTTTAGTTAACTGAAACAAAGTTACAAAAAAAACCAGCAATCCTCCCCCGATTTTCCCTGCATTGGCACAATTATTGTAATGATTTCCAGCCTTTTGTTTCTATTTTTTAATGAAATTACCGCATAATATTTACTTAATTCGTTGAATCATGGAAAACAGAATATCAGTTACAATTCCTGATGAAGTGGTTAGCGGTTTTCAAACCAAGATGGATGAGGCCATGGCATTAATCCAGCCTTACCTGGTTACCGTAACCGACGAACAAAAAAAGTCGCTGCTTAAAATTGGTGACAAAACAACTGCATTTGTAAGCAAGGCTTTAGAGTACATCAAATCGTCCGGTGCCGAATACCTGATGGACTACATCGACCCCGTGGAATTTGAGAAAGACCAGGCCGCAGTATCCCAACTGCGTGTTATGCGAAACAGAGTGGCTCAGTTAAACCAAAGTCTGGAAGATACCCATGCTTTGGCCGCTAACGATGCTTATGCGCAAGCTTTGGCTTATTATAACCTGGTAAAAAGTGCCGGAAAAGCCGGTCAGGCAACAGCCAAAGCCATTTATGAGGACTTAAGCCAACGGTTTCCAGGGAGGGGAACCAGCCGTATCACCGACAACAATGCCTAAGGCGGCCCGGCCGGTAACAGCTTAATTCGCGAACCGGTCCGGCCGTACTAAAGAACCGGGTAAACAGGGGTTTTAAACGCGGTAATTTCACCAGGCCTCCTGTTTACCCGGTTTTTTTTCCTCGAACACCAGACAGGCTAAAGAAAAGACAAAGCCCCAAATAAGGCTTTTTAGCCCAATAACAAGCCAGCAGCCGGTAAGGCGATATATTTTATAAAAAATCGGCAAAAATACCCGGCTTATAAAATTATTTCCTGGCTTTGGTTATCTGAAACCAAAAACATGCAGCCAAACAGTACTTATAATACAAACAAACACAACAAGGGTACCTACATCCTCTCAATTAAAGGAGTACAAAGAGAAGTGGGGTGCAATTGCTTATAGTCAAAGTTTTATGGTAGAGACCCCCTGATACAAATGCTAAAAATATTAATTGATTTCTTATATTTGTATAAATGATTTAAAATGACAAGTAATAAAATTAAAATATTAAACGATTTAAGACTTAGTCTTTCAGCACGACTGAGGGATAATTTGATTGATATCGTTTTGTTTGGCTCTCAATTAATCGATACAAATAAGCAAGACTCTGATTACGACATTCTTATTATAGTTAAAAACAAGACGGATTGGAAATTGGAGCGAGAGATCTCAGACATTTGTTATGATATTGACTTAAAATATGGCATTCTGACTGATACTCATATTTTAAGTGAAGCAGATTTAGGCACACCAAGAGGTAAACAACCGATTTTTGTAAATGCTATGAACCAAGGATTCCACGCATGATAAACGAAGAGGACAGGAATGCTTTAGTTAATTATCGAATGGTTCAAGCCAATGATACTATTGAATTGGCAAAATTTCTGATTGACTCAAATCGATTAACTGTTGCAGTAAATCGTATCTATTATGGACTGTATTATTCAATAACAGCATTAGCGATAAAAAATCAATTTGAGACTTCAAAACATGCTCAACTTATTGGGTGGTTCAATAAAGCCTATATCGCAACAGGCATTATAGACAAAAGATTTGGGAAAATACTTCGTAATGCATATCAAAACAGGACTAAGGGAGATTATGATGCATTTGTTACCTTTGATAAAGAAGGGCTTGTTGCGATGCATTCTGAAATGATTGATTTTATTAAAGAAATTCAAAGATTAATAGAATAATAAGCACCCATATAGACCTTCCCCAGCGAAAATTTTTTAGCCCAATAACAAGCCAGCAGCCGGTAAGGCTCTTTCTTTGTTAAATAAACTACCAAAAACTCCCGCACTTTAAAATAATTTCCTAGCTTTGGTTAACTGAAACCAAACTACGTGAACCCAAACAGTCTATATAGTAAAAATAAACGCAACAGGTGTCTTTATCATCCCAATTTTGGGTGGATTAAGGAAAGTGGGGTGCGGTTATCTTGTAGTTAGGCACAATTTAAACGAACATGACAGCAATATCAGCACTCATATCAAAAGATTGGATTGCGGCAGCATCGGATTCTTTATTGACTGAATTTGACCCAAATTCAAATCAGATTAAACATATAGAGTTTAAAAAAAGTAAGATTGTTCCAATTCGAAAATTTAAAGCTGCTGCAGCATACTGGGGGCTTGCAAAAGTAGGACAATGGCGTACATATGATTTTCTTAAAGCAATTGCAGCAGATGCTGATAAATATAATAGTTTTGAAGACTTCGCAGTCAATATGAGAAATAAGTTAAGAGCAAAAATTGATGGCATTAAATTCAATAATCCTATTCACAGGGGAATTGGAATTCATCTAATTGGATATGAAAATATAAACAACAAACAAATTCCTGAATTATTTTTGATTTGTAATTATACGGACCCAACCTATACTAAAGTAGGTGATTTAAGCATTTCGAGAAATTTATACAAAACTCTTCCTGACGAATTTAAGAAAAATGGAATCTCATTAGATGAACAGAGAAATCAGATTGTTGAATTTTTAGATTCGGGGCGATTATTTATATTCAACAATGGAGACCCAGCTTTGTTTAATCCCTCCGCCAATACTATACATGCTATGTTCAAAACAGCGTTGGACAGAAAAGTTATGAATAAAGATTATAATAATTACATGAGATTGGCATCACGTCCAATTGAAATGATTAAAAAAGTTCAAAATGATTTTTTCGAAAAGGATTATGTAAGAGTTGGTGGACAAATACACCATTTATTGATAACTGAACGTGGTGACTTTTTATCAGATACAGGAGACAATGAATTTTAAAATAAACTGTGCCCAAAACAGAATATGCTCCACATGGGTTTCAAAGGCATGGCAAGCACAACACTCGCTGGCAAGGTTCTTCTCGGTAGATAGGGAAGCATCCACAAAGCCCTTACGTAGCATATACTCAACGTTACTCAGAATTTTGAAGAAACTATCTACAAACCTTAAAATAAACATTAATTATGGACTCCAGTAGATATTCGGAAGAAGACTTCAATAGTTTCTTACAAGAATTAATAGACACAAAACGTTTAAGTGATTCAAAAGAGGAAGGTATTGCAAAACTTGTGATTGATAAAGGATTTGAAAAATTGACTGTTAAACAAAAATTTGTGTTTGAAAAATCAATTAATTATTACGTATACGACGAGTGTTCACGCTGTGGTGGAGAAATTCCTTGGTGTGAGATGTCAGGAGCTGAAGATAATGGTGGACAATGTAGTTGGTGTCAACAATTAAGTAGAAATGATGATAAATAATTAGAGATGAAAGATACTCTTTTTATATATCCACACGATGAAGTCAAACTTCCATATGATTATCATTTCTCTCATAATTTAGCTGTTCGACTATATGATGACCTTGTATGGATTTTAAAAGACAAGGCTACTCAAAATAAAATAAATGTTAAGATTCAATTTAAAGACAACAATAAATTACAAGAAAACGAGGAAGACATAATTGGTTGGCTTTTGCAAAATGGATATAACAAAGAAGTTGATGAAATTGTATCTAAGCATTTAACATTTGCAATTATTTCCGATATATGTCACTATGTTTATCAAGCACTGAATAGTTCAAAAAATATTAAAATGACAGTGGCTTTTACTCTAATTAGAAAACCATTTCTTGAGAATTTATTGATAATAGAACAATTGCTAACTGATGAAAAAGCTTTTTTAGACAAATTTGAAAAAGACGCAACAAATTTTGACCCAGGTAAGATTAGTGTAGAAAATAAAAAAGAATTAATAAATAAATCACTTGAAAAAATTAGCACAAACTATCTTTTAACCTCTGATATAATTTATGCCTTAAGGTGGGATAAAGATAATGAGAATAGTATTTATGCAAATACAAACTTAGCTACTCACTTGGTTACAACAAGAAATTCGTCATATAAAACAGAAAATCAAAATTTAAATATGATATTTTCAGGTTTTGATGAATGGGATTCTCAGTTAGCTTATTTTTATTATTTCGTTCCACTATTGCTTTTTTACATGACTGAAATTATTGACCAATATCTTTTAGAAAAGAAGATAATAACTCTGAAAAAGTTTAAGGAAAGAAAATTTTTCAGATTACTTGGGCAAATGTTGCAGCATGACCAATTCGATGAAAAATCATTGAAAGGCAAAACTACTATAAATTCGTTAGTAAAAAATCTTAAAGTAAAATGTAAGAACTGTAATAAAGTTAATCAACTATATAAATCCGACTTGTATTATATTGTTCATGAGGATTATCTTTTATGTAAACATTGTTTATCTGATTTGATATACGAAACAGATTCCTTAAGAGAGATGATTAGCAAACTTATTCAGAAATAACTACCGCCAACGTTACAAGCAAGCCGAGGAAACAACCAATGATACGATGAAACATGAAATTTTGCTGCATAAAGACAAGAAAGAAAAAGGAAAAGCCAGCCCACAAAAGCAAGAATGTGACTGCCCTTCCCTGCAACCCTCCCTTCGCAGCCCGCACATGCTTTTTTGGTCTTCCAGCTCGCATTGTCTGAAAGGAATTTAGTATTTTGACAGGAATTTTAATTATGATATGATTTTAAAAAGTATTTATCAGAACAAGACATATGGACTAAATATATTACCCAGGCGATTGAAAAAGCCAGATAGGATAGGATGACACAACTCGGAGAAGATGTTGCATTGACATTAAAACTGAGAAAGAACTAATAAATTAAGTGAAATATGAAATATAATATATCATTAAATTTTTTATCATTATCAAATTCAGATTTTTCTTTCAAGGTTTATCGAAGAAAAGTTGAACACAAAGAAAAAAGTTGGGATAATAACATTTTCAAATACATGTTGCCTGATATCTCTGGTGCATATACATCTTTTTGGGTAGGTTTTGAATCATTCGAGAATTCGGAATTAGTTGAGTGCAACTCAATCAAAACAAATATTGAGCTAACAAAACAGCTATTAGCAAAATTACTGATGAATAATATTAATAACCTTAACCTTAAAATTCATCAAAAAAGCAACCGTTTTAACAAAACGAGAAAAAAAATTATCATAAATGAAATTACCGATAGCAATGACCAATTGATTGGAGCTAGAACAATATGGGTTGAACCTTATTTTCTTAAAACAAGCAATAAATTTGGTTTTTTAATTGATTATTCATTCATAAAAGCTAAGGAATACCCATTTAACAGGGAGGTGCAGAAACACTCTTTAAGTTTAAATTCAGATTACAGAAGTAATGTAAACTACAACATCGATAAATATCAAATAATAAGTGACTTTCTTACAAAATACTATTCTCAGTTAAAGTTAATAAGAGAGGATATTTCGATAAATGATAAGCTTGAAAATATTGGTGCGGATACTTTAAATGTTAAAAAATACATTTTCAAAAGCAATAAAACTGACATATCACAATTTAATGGGGTAATGAATAATGGCCCTTTTGAGCCCGTTCGAGCTGAACCAATGTATTTTTATGTATTCAAAACTGAATATAAGAATCAATCTGCTGACTTGTTAAAAGCTTTAAACGGTATGTCTTATCAAACCTTTAATGGCATACAAAAGTTTAACCTAAAAAAACAAACAAAGGATAATACAGTAGGAATTAATATAGATGATTATTCAACTGATGAAATACAAAAGATAATTGCAGCCGTAAAAAATCATAATTCGGCTAATCCAATTATTATTTCCGTGTTTCCAGCAAATGAGGAACGGTTTTATTATGAGCTGAAAAACACTTGTTTGAAAGAAAATATTCCATCCCAATCAGTTCATGTTGAAACAATTAGTAATTCAAATAAACTTAAATGGTCTGTTGGCAGCATTGCATTACAAATATTCTCTAAACTAAGTGGAGTTCCTTGGATTGTTGAGCCAAGTCATGAAAATTGTTTAATAGTAGGCATAGGTCAATCCCACAAATATGATAAAATTAAAAAGCAATTTGAAAGATTTTTTTCATACTCTGTCTTGGTTGACTCATCCGGTAAATTTATAGAAATTAAACAATTGGCGAACGAAACAGATAAAACTAAATTTTTAGATGGTATTGCCCTTAACATTTCAAAAATAATAGAGGAAAATGAAGAATACAAAAAAATAGTTTTCCACATCCCTCAAAAAATAACAAAAGATGAAATAGAAAGAATTGAATCAACAATAAGAAGTATTAATGCAAGTATCGAATTATCAATTATTAAAATAAATGATGACCCAAAATTTACGGGATTTAATAAAGATGAGAATACACTAATTCCTTATGAAAGTTCATTAATTAAGCTGAGCGAAAAAGATTATTTACTATGGACAGAAGGCTTAAATTATCATAACAAAAGAGCCGTAAAAAGATATGGAAACCCTTTACTGATAACCTTTTACTATAGCAATCAGCAAGCAATTTTCAACAATCACAGAAAATACTTGCAAGACATATTAAACCTTTCAGGTGCTAATTATAGAGGTTTTAATGCAAAGGCTTTACCTGTATCTGTTTATTACCCCAAATTAATAGCAGACTTTAGCAAGCATTTTAAAGAGTTAAATTTAGATTTATCAACAGAAGACACAAAAAAACCATGGTTCTTATAATAAAATGATTATGTATAACTTTAAAGAACATGATATTATTTTTTTACTTGGTGCAGGAGCTAGTGCTGATGCAAAAATTCCTGTATCATCAACAATGGTAAATGAAATTGAAAGTCAACTGACTACTAAAAAATGGAATAAGTTCAAAGATTTATATTATTTGATTAAAAGTGGTGTTAATTATTCTGCTGGTTTATCAGGTAAAGCAGCAATCTTTAATGTTGAAACTTTATTATTTGTACTGGAAGATTTAGTTCAAAAAGAAAATCACCTTCTTTATCCTTTCATTGGTTCATGGAATGTTCGTTTTAATGAAGTTGTAAAAGACAATTTCAGCCTCATCGAAGAATTTCAAAGAGAAATAAAGGAGAAACTAAAAGTATGGGTTACTAAAGATGACTATCGTGAGGCATCATACTTCAAATATTTTAAACAGCTTAAAAATGAACTAACCTATCCATTAAGAATTTTTACTCTCAATTACGACAAATGTATTGAAGAAAATACAAATAATGAAGGGTTTGAGTTTTCCTGCGAACGTGGTTTTGATAAAGATACCAGGCAATGGAACCATAAAAGGTTTAGCGAAGTCGTGAAAGATGATGAACCGGATATTTATTTATATAAGCTCCATGGTTCAATTGATTGGAAAAGAGATAAAAAAACAAACAGAGTTGAGTTTGTAAATAGAGAACCGACTGAACCTGATTTGATTTTTGGCACACAAAACAAAATGCAGTTTTCAGACCCATATTTGTATTTATTTTCAGAATTCAGACATTACTCATTAAATGCAAAACTTATCATTTGTATTGGTTATAGTTTTTCAGATGTACATATAAACGGATTAATTGGACAAGCATTAAAACAAGATAATAACACAAAATTACTTTCTGTTGCATGTTTTACAGGAGAAGTTGTTTCATATAAACAAATGATTTCTAATAATATTGATTTTCCAATTGACAATATTACAATTGACAATATTAAAGCAAAAGATTTTTTTGAAAACAAATTGAATCGTGAATATTTTTCTGAATTATTACCAAAAGAAAGCGAAGAAAATGTATTCGATATGTAAAATCCAACCACACACCGTCCCTTCACTGCAAGGCACATTGGCTAAACACGCAAAACCAACGCTACTACCAAATTTTGTCAAAGAACCTTTCAACCTTTCCCGCTCCAACGCCGAACAGAGCAATAGTGCAACAAAAATAAACAGATTGAATAATAAATTGAAAAATGGCCAGTTTGTAGCATGCGATCATACGCAATACAGGATAATTCAAAAGCGGTGGATCATTTCTGCCTATCTGTATCTAGATACGGAAGTGGCTTCGAAATTCTGTACAGTAAATATCGCTGTCCGTTAGCGCCAATTTGAAACGCCGATTAATAAATTATTCACAGTTATGAAAAGGAGAATTATTAGTGAAAAAGAATTAGCCTATTATGATTTTAAAGAAGCGAAAGATACCGTTTTTAAAAGTGAAGTTAGAATTGAATCAAAACAAGTAGAGCTAATATCTTTTTCCAATTGTATTTTAGATAAACTGACAATTATCGGAGGAACTATTATCCCAATAATATTAAATAATTGTGAATGCAAAGAGATGTATATTTCAGGTTCTGTTGGGGTTATAAACATTAATAAATTAAAAAAAAGCAATAAAATTGAGTTTGAAACAATCCGAACCGATAACTTAAAAATCAGGGATTCAGAAATAAGTAGACTGGCATTTTCTTATAATGGTAATGGTGGTTATATCAAAGAAGGAGAAATTTCAGATTGTATTATTTCTAAAGAACTTATTGCAAATGTAGAAATGTTTTCGCTTAGTATTCAAGGCATAAATAATATAGAAAGTTTGGATATTGGCAATAAAGTTAAACACAGCTCCATTTTTGTAGGAGGCGATGTTTTATCAACAATTCGAGGAGTTTCCTTAGATATTGGGGAGGATTGCTCTGTATTTATGTCAATGCAAGATATAGATAATTTTGTTTGCAACATTAAGTTTGAATCATCTAAGCTAGAAGTTCATGATTCGTTTATTAATACTATACATCTTAAACCACATAATACTTCTAAATATGGTCTAGTACAGGTTGATAATTGCTTTATTGCTAGTGGCTTCTTTATTTATGAAGGGGTATTTAAAAGAATATATTTGAGTCATCTAAACTTATCTAATACACATATTGAATTTAGGAATCATATTGAAAGTGAAGACTTTTCATGGGACAATATCACATGGCCAACAGAATTATATCACTATGGCAATGTAAATGGCTATCATGATGGGAGAAAGACAATTAGAAGTTTAAAACAGAAGGCCAAAAACATCGAGGATAAATTTTCTATTTTACTTTTTAACTCCTTAGAATTAAAACATAAGTTCGAATCTATACGTCCATTTAACTGGTCCGCGAAACTAAGAGGTGCAGATGATGATTTTTTCGATTCTCCCAGCTTTAAAACAAAAACATTAAAATTTCTTGTATGGTTAATAAATCCTTTGTTTGATTTTATATTGGTTTTTTTTAAGAAGCATAAAGGTTTCCCAATACAAGACAGATTAAGCTTATATCTTAGTAAATACTCAAATGACTTTGGTCTAGATTGGTTCAGAGCAAGCTTATTAACTCTAATTGGCGGTGGGTTTATATTTTACTTTTATGGTTTGGGTTTGTCTCCTGGCCCTTTTGTTTTTGGTTGGAATGATTGGAATGAATATTGGTCATTATTCAAAGAATTCTTTCCATATTATATTAAATTTTTGAATCCAACCCATGACTTTGAAATGATTGTAACAAATAATGTTAATTCAATTGCGAGTTTATGGGACTTTATTGGTCGAATCTATATTTCATTTGGATACTATCAAATAATTAAAGCATTTAGAAAATTCTTCTAACAAAAACTGGCTACAATAAATAGTCCTATGAGCAATTTGCATTCCTATAGCCATCGAAACCGCCCTGAGTTCCAGGGAGCAACCGGGAGGGAACCGACCTTTGTCGGCAGCAGGCAGGTTTAAAGAAATTTCACCCGCCACCCCTTGCAAAATCACCTTAAAAACTTTTATCTTGCCAAAAACTTACTAAAATTTATACCGAAACAACTACCATGAACCACAAACTCTTACTTTTCCTTATCCTGGCCCTGGCTAAGCCGGTTTTTTCACAGGATTATATGAACGAAATAGCTATTAAATCGTGCGAATGCCTGAACACCATTTCCGATACCCTCGACACCGAACGCTTTAACCTCGAACTGGGTCTTTGCATGATTGAAGCTGCCGCTCCCTATAAAAAGCGTTTGAAAAAAGACTACCGCATCGATTTCAATAAAATAGATGAACATGGGGCCGACCTGGGCCGCATTATTGGCCTTAGAATGGCCAGCGTTTGTCCCGATGCTGTGGTTAAGTTGGCTCACAGGGCCAACGATGAAGAAGCTGCCCTGCTGGCAGAAAACCTTTTTGAAGGACAAATAGTAGCTATCGATGCTACCCGCTTTGTGGAATTCTCTATTAAAGATGCCCAGGGCAAAATATCAAAGTTTTATTGGTTTACCTTTATTGAATCTGGTATGGAACTAACCAACAATTACCAGAACTTAATGGAGCAGAGCGTCCAGATTACCTATTCCATACAGGAACTGTTCGATGCCCGTATTCAGGAATACCGCAACTTTAATGTAATTCAAAAACTGGAGCTGAAAGATTAGGGAATTATTACCCTTTGGAAGTCATTTGCCTGCCGAAGGAACCGGTTCCCTGTTACTCGTGCCCCGTTGCTTGCGATCAACCCCGGATGGTTGCCTTATGGGAGCTAAACCGCTAATAATGGGTTCAAGCAGGAAAGTAAACCAGCCTTTGGGGTTAAAAAAGTGAGCTTTTTATATAAAATTCATACCTTTTAGTCTAAATTCAGCCCAATTTGGGCAAAAATCATAGCTTTTGGTATGAAAAAGTGAGCTTTTTGTATGAAAATCATAGCTTTTTGTTTAAAATCAGCCCAATTTGGGCAAAAAAGAGACCTTTTAGTACAAAAAAGATACCTTTTTGTATGAAAAAGAGGCAAATTTGCTTAAATTCAGACAAAATTGGGCAAAATTCATAGCTTTTTGTATGAAATTCATACCAAAAGGTACCAAAAAGAGGCAAAATTGCCTAAAATCAGACCAAAAGGTACCTAAATCGTACCTTTTTCTCTAAATTCAGACCTTTTGCTCTAAAATCAGGCAAAATTGCCTAAATTCAGGGAAATTTGCCTAAAATTGGGCAAATTTGCTTAAAAACAGGCAATTTTTACTGTAAAATATACCCAAGGCTCCCCATCTTTCACTAAAAAAGCCCTGAGTTAAGATTCAACATGCCGGATAAGTACAAAAAAAGGCTGCTCCGGAGAACAGCCTTATATCTTAAAAATTAAAAAGCCTTAGTTTTGCGACAGGTATGCAGCAACCCCTTCCTGGGTGGCACTCATGGCTTTTTCGCCTTTATGCCAGTCGGCCGGACAAACTTCGCCATTCTCGCGGAAAAACTGTAAGGCATCCACAATACGCAGGGCTTCTTCAACGCTACGTCCCAACGGCATGTTATTTACCACCTGGTGTTGTACCACACCATCTTTATCAATTAAAAACAATCCGCGGTAAGCCTGAGGTGTACCTACAAAAGTTATTTCCCCTTCGTCGGTATATTCGTAGCTGCCGGCCAATACGCCAAAGTTCTCGGCAATGGTATTTGCCGGGTCGGCTACCAGCGGATAGTTTACACCCTGAATTCCACCCTCGTTTTTTGGAGTTTGCAACCATTTCCAGTGCGAGAATTCCTGATCGGTTGAGCAGGCAACCACAGCCACATCGCGTTTTTGAAACTCATCCAGTTTGGCCTGAAAAGCAATTAGCTCGGTAGGACAAACAAAGGTGAAGTCGGCCGGGTAAAAGAAAAAGATAACATCTTTTTTACCCAGGTATTGGTCCAATGAAAAGTCGTTTACAATGGTTCCGCCATTTATTACGGCAGTGGCATTAAATTTTGGTGCTTTTTTTCCAACTAAAATCGACATAATGTTTATTTTTTTATGGTTATTAATTTTACTTTTATCGGCACAAAGAAAGGCATTGGAATGCGATGCGCATAAGTTTATGCATTTGTAAATTCTATAGGCCTATAGAAAGGCTTTATAAGAACAGGTAAAGCAAACCGATGGATAAATAATTGTAATGTTAAATTGTTTAATACGAGTGCTGTATGAGGAAGACTACTTTTTTAAAATCGCTGAGCGAGATTGAAATTATTATAAAAAAATGTCAGGTATGCCATGTGGCCATGGTCGATTCCGGGGGAAAACCCTACGTACTCCCTTTTAATTTTGGTTACCACGAGGGTACGGTTTACCTCCACTCCGATTATAAAGGCAAAAAGATAGATATCTTAAAGAACAATCCTTCGGTTTGCATCAATTTTAGCACCGACCACGAAATGTTTCTGGCTCACGAGCAAGTAGCGTGCAGTTATGGCATGGCCTACCGCAGTGTTTTGGTTTATGGTGATGTGGAGTTTATCGAGGGCCGTGAAGCCAAAACTGAGGCCATGAATATTTTTATGAAACAGTATGTGGAGCGCGATTTTACCTATTCCAATCCGGCTATCGATAATGTGTGTCTTTATAAAGTAAAGATTCAGGATTTTCAGGGCAAGATGTACCACCACGAAAGGCTCGAATAGCAGACTTTATTCGTATATCATCTTTTTGATCATCCCCCCGTCGATGGTAAAGTTTTGACCGCTAATAAAATCGTTCTCCGGTTCACATAAATACAGGCAAAGACGGGCAATATCGGCCGGATTACCTACGCGCTTACTAAAATGCTGGGCTTTATCCGTTTCGCATAATTCTTCGGGCTGGCCTGTATGAATCCAGCCCGGACTAATGCAATTCACACTAAAGTTTTTATCCTGAAGGCTGGCCGCCAAGGCATGGGTAAGTGAAACCAATCCTCCTTTTGATGCCGCATAGGCTTCAGAGCCCGGCTCCGACATTAAATGGCGGGTCGATACAATATTAATTATCCGTCCGTAAGTTTGGGGCTTGCGCAAACGGGCAAACTCGCGGCTGCAAATAAAGGCCGAACGCAGGTTGGTGTTCAGAATCCGGTCCCATTCGGCCACACTAATCTCGAGCAGGGGTTTAAAAACCGAAACACCCACATTGTTTACAAGAATGTCTAAACTTCCGAATTGCTTAGCTATAAATTGAAACAAATCCATAACATCCGCTTCACTGCTCATATCGGTTTTTACAAAATGCAGCTTCTCAATTTCAGCAGCCAGTTGTTTCCCCTTGCTGTCGTCGGTATCGGCAACTATTATTTGGCAAGCGGCAGCGCTCATTGCCTCAACAATGCCCAGACCAATACCATTGGCTCCGCCGGTAATTAATACGGTTTTATCTTTTAGTAGCATAGTTTGTATTCTTTTGATTTGATTAATATAACACTTTTTACTTTTAGGGGTGTTTGTTTTGTTTTATTATTTCTAAAGAACATCGTTGATCTATAATTAATAATATGGCAGATTAGGTTCCGTGAGGACTGCGTCGTTGGTGATTAACGATTTTAGATTGCTGAATTAAAAAAAAATCTGAAATCAAAAATCGCATATCGTTGATCGAAAATCAATAACAGAATTAATAATATGGCAGATTAGGTTCCATGAGGACTACGCCGTTCGTAATTAACGATTTTTTGATTTAATCTCACTAAGTTATATAATTTCACCCCTTAAATCCCCGCCGCGGCGGGATACTTGCTCCGATGAAACAGAATAATTCCTTCCGCTATGGTGGAGCGTGAAATATGCTAAACTAAACGACATGGATTACTCATTGTTTATTGAATTGGCTGCCGCCCATTGCGGTGCATGATACGGCAATATTCCATGGCGAACCAGTTGCTTGCACCGCTTTTTTCATTCGTTGCTATTGTTCTATAAAGGTTTCGCCCCGCTAGGGCTTTACGAAATGCGCAGGTACATAGCCCCAGCCCCTCGGGGTTGGTCATTGATTGGGGGCTGCTGAGCAAACGAACAACGCTACGAGGGTTTGGAACCCTCGTAGCGTTTTCCGGGTGCTGTTCGGCCAGGGCTTGTTGCTAATCTGAAGCTAACAACTGCCGGCTGGCCTCAGCCCCAGCGGGGCGGAATATCGGTAGCCCCGGGTGAAGCCCGGGGATTACAGACCCCGACAGCGATAGCGGGGCAAGTACAAAAGCCCTATTGGAAAACTATTCCATCATGCCCCGCAAGGTAGTTCTGTTTGCAGGAGAGCAAAAACCCGGTCTGAGTTTGAATCCCTGACCGGGTTGATTAATTAGTCGCTCCTTAATATAAATTCAACATACTGAATATTAACAGCGTAAAGTTGAAAACTTATTGATTTGCCATGTCAGAATTTGCAAGGTTTATTGTAAATTACATAAAAAAGCTTGCAGATTATGATAGGAAAATCGCCCAATCAAAGCCAGATGAATTTATTTCAGCCACTCTTGAAAGAGTTCATTAACATGAATCATGAAATGGTTCTGCTGGCCCACAAAATTGACTGGAAATATTTTGAAGAAACCTTTTCAGGATATTACTCAAATACTGGCCAGCCAGGCATGCCCATACGTTTAATGGTCGGTTGTTTGATGCTTAAACGCCTGGAAAACCTGGGTGATGAGACTTTAGCCCAGGCATGGATTATGAACCCATACATGCAATACTTTTGCGGCGAAGCACATTTTCAACATAAATTTCCTTGCGATCCAAGTGACCTTGTTCATTTTAGAA
>JBFXEW010000030.1:0-58985 GCA_050179685.1 Salinivirgaceae bacterium | reverse complement strand
ATTTTGTTTTTTTTCGTTCTTTTGGCTTCGTGCCAAAATGTTGAAAAGCAAAAAACTTTAAAACTGGCTCATGGACTTGATCCCTTGCATCCCGTTCATAAAGGGATGGTTTTTATGGCTGAGAAGCTTAAGGAAAAGTCGGATGGCAAATTAACCATGACCATTTATCCCAGTGGACAATTGGGTTCGGAACAACAATGTGTGGAGCTTTTGCAGATTGGCAGTCTGGCCATAACCAAAGTTTCAGCTGCTGTGCTCGAAAGCTTTACCGATAATTTTCAGGTACTGGGAATGCCCTATATTTTCAGGTCGAAAGAACACGCCTTTAACGTACTGGACGGACCCATCGGACAAGAATTATTGTTATCGACTGAGCCGTTTAAAATTCGGGGATTGTGTTTTTATGATGCCGGAGCGCGGAGTTTTTATACCCTTAATAAAACCATTCAGGCACCCGACGATTTAAAAGGAATGAAAATCAGGGTAATGCAAAGTCAAACGGCCATGAGTTTTGTGAAAGCCATGGGAGGTTCGCCCACACCCATTTCGTGGGGAGAATTATACACAGCATTGCAAAGCGGTGTGGTTGACGGAGCTGAAAACAATCCGCCTAGTTTCTATACATCGCGCCACTACGAGGTTTGCAAGGAATATAGCATCAATGAACACACCATGGTTCCCGATGTTGTAGTTATAAGTTCGGTTGTATGGAATAGTTTATCGGCTCAGGAGAAAAAATGGCTTCAGGAAGCAGCCAACGAATCGGTTGTAGCCCAGCGTAAGTTTTGGGAAGAATCGGTTACAGAATCGCTTAAGATTGTGAAAGAAGCAGGTGTAAATGTAACTTATCCCGATAAGGAACCATTTGCTGAAAAAGTACAGGAACTGCTCGAATCGTACAAAACAAATCCTGAATTATACGATTTAATCAACCGCATTCGAAAAACAGAATAAAAGAGTTGCTATGAAGAAAAAAGTAGATAGAATACTGGAATATATCCTTATCGGACTCATGACTATTTTAGTTGTTGACGTATTATGGCAGGTGTTTGGACGTTATGTTTTGTCGTCGCCCAGTTCGTTTACCGACGAGCTTGCCGGATACCTGCTTATTTGGGTAGGTATGTTGGGAGCTGCTTATGTTACCGGGCAAAAAGAACACCTGGCTATTGATTTGTTAATTCAAAAGTCGAAACCGCTTACGCAAAAGAAACTCACGTTTACCATTAATCTGGTAATTGCTTTGTTTGCCATTTTTGTAATGGTAATTGGTGGCAGTTGGCTGATGCTTACCCGCTTTCAGTTAAATGTTAGTTCAGCGGCTTTGCATTTACCTTTGGGTTATGTTTATAGTGTGATGCCAGTTAGCGGCTTACTTATGCTTTATTATTCAGTGGTTTTCATGTTTTCAGATAATCAGGAGGAGATATAATGGATTATACAGGAATTCTTATTTTGGTTTCGAGTTTTTTGATCTTATTGGTTGTTGGTGTTCCCATTGCCTATAGTATTGGTATATCGGGAATTTTAACCATGCTGGTTAGTATTGAAACACTGCCGGCTTTAACCACTTTTGCCCACCGTATGGCCACCGGTCTCGATAGCTTTGCCTTATTGGCCATACCGTTTTTTATACTTGCCGGGAACATTATGAATAGTGGTGGCATTGCCATGCGACTTATTAATCTGGCGCGTGTGGTTGTGGGCAAATGGCCTGCCGGACTGGCTTTTGTAAACGTGTTTGCCAATATGTTGTTTGGTGCTATTTCAGGCTCAGCTGCGGCATCGGCTTCAGCCATTGGTTCCATTATGGGACCCGAAATGAAACGCGAAGGTTATAATGAAAACTTCAGTGCAGCCGTAAACATTTCGTCGGCAACTACCGGTTTATCCATTCCGCCAAGTAACATATTAATTGTGTATTCATTGGCCAGTGGCGGTGTTTCAATAACTGCGCTTTTCCTTGCGGGATACATTCCCGGAATTTTAACCGGCATAGCTATTATGCTCACTGCCATGGGAATTATGGTTTACAAAAACAAAGGTTTTAAAGGAGTGGTAATTTCCCTGGTAAAGTTTACGGTCTTAACTTCGCTGCTTATTGCGCTTGCTTTTGGTATGAATAAAGCCGGAAATTATTCCGACTTGCTTTTAAACTTTATCTGGCTGCTGCTATTTGGTGCATTTGCCGGATACATAACTTACAGAGCCCGAAGAAGTCCCAAAGGTGCATTAAGAGCCCTAAAGATTCTTTGGGATGCCATTCCCAGTTTGCTGCTTTTGGTTATTGTAATTGGTGGAATTGTTGCCGGATTCTTTACAGCAACCGAAGCTTCGGCCATTGCTGTTTTGTATGCTTTTGTTCTGTCGTTAATTTACCGGGAGATAAGCTTAAAGGACATGCCACAGATTATATTACGATCGGTTAAAACTACTGCTATTGTATTGCTGTTGGTTGCGGCCTGTATGGGTTTAAGCTGGATAATGGCTTACGAAAACATCCCGCAAACGGTTAGTGAGGGACTTTTAGGTGTCAGCGATAACCCATTGGTTATTTTGTTAATTATTAACCTGATACTTCTATTTGTTGGAGTATTTATGGACATGACTCCGGCAGTTTTAATTTTTACTCCCATATTTTTACCCATTGTAACCGGTTTGGGAATCGATCCGGTACATTTTGGAATTTTCATGGTTCTTAACCTGAGTGTTGGTTTATGTACACCACCGGTGGGTTCGGTGCTTTTTATCGGTTGCAGCGTAGCAAACGTTAAAATCGATAGGGTTATAAAACCCTTGTTGCCCATGTTTTTGGCCATGATAGTAGTTTTATTGCTGGTAACTTACATTCCTCAATTGAGTTTGTGGTTGCCGCAATTTTTTGGATTTTAATTGAAATGTTTAACGAATTAAAAATTTAAAGTTATGACAACAATAAATTACGATCGTCGCAGGGCGTGCCATCCTGATGATGTGAAACACTACGACACCGCAAGGTTACGTAAAGAGTTTTTGGTACAGAATCTTTTTGTTAAAGATGAAATCAACTTAAGTTATTCGCAATATGAACGCTACATTTTGGGCGGTGCTTTTCCGGTCGATAAAACCTTAAGCTTGGATCCCATTGATGCTATAAAAGCCGATTATTTTTGTCAGCGTCGCGAAGTGGGAGCTATTAATATTGGAGGCGAAGGAGTGGTTACTGTCGATGGAAAAGCTTATCCGGTAAAGAAAAAAGAAGCCATGTATATTGGTCGCGGAAGTAAAACGGTAACATTTGCCAGTAAGGATAAAAATAATCCGGCAAAATTCTACCTGAGTTCAACTCCGGCTCATAAAGAATACCCAACTGTTTTGGTGAATAAAGATAAAGCCAATGTGCTGAATCTGGGCTCACTCGATACCAGTAACGAACGGACCATTTACCAGTTAATTGTTCCCGGAATTGTTGATAGTTGCCAATTGGTGATGGGACTTACCGAATTACACAAAGGAAGCGTTTGGAATACTATGCCACCGCACTCACACGATCGCCGGATGGAAGCTTATTTTTATTTTGAAGTTCCCGACGACCAGGTTATTCTACACCTGATGGGCGAACCCCAGGAAACCCGTCACTTGTTTATTAAGAACGAAGAAGCTGTTTTTTCTCCCGAATGGGGAATTCATTCAGCAGCCGGAACAGCCAGCTATTCTTTTATTTGGGGAATGGGAGGTGAGAATTTGGATTATACCGATATGGATCATTTAAAACCTTACGATTTAAGATAGAACTAAAAGACATTGGATGGAAGATACTGCTTAAATAATCAAGTATAGTTTTAAAACCTGATATCTTTTGTCTAATGTCTTTAATCTAAATTCTAAATTCTAATATCTAACATCTAACATCTAATCTCTAAATTCTAACCTAATGATAAATAACTTATTCGACCTGACAGGAAAAGTTGCCCTGATTACCGGTGGAACCCACGGAATTGGGATGGCTATCGGGATGGTATTGGGAAAAGCCGGAGCTACGGTTTGTGTCAATGGCCGTTCCGACGAAAAGCTGCAAAAAGCCAAACAGGAATTTCAGCAACAGGGCCTTACCATTCGAACCTTTAAGTTCGATGTAACCAACGAAACGAAAGTCGATAAAGGCATCAGCGAACTGGAGCAACAGCTTGGACCGGTTGATATTCTGGTAAACAACGCGGGAATTATTAAGCGCATCCCTATTTTGGATATGCCGGTTGCCGATTTTAAACAGGTAATTGATATCGATTTGGTTGCACCTTTTATTGTTTCAAAACGGGTTGTTCCCGGAATGATTAAAAAGCGTTCCGGAAAAATCATCAACCTGTGTTCCATGATGAGCGAGTACGGCCGGAAATCGGTTTCGGCTTATGCTTCGGCCAAAGGCGGATTAAAACTGTTAACCGCCAACATGACCTGCGAGTGGGCAAAATATAACATTCAGATAAATGGCATTGGGCCCGGTTACATTGCCACCGAGCAAACCGCACCCATCCGCGAAGGAAATCATCCGTTTAACGATTTGGTAATGACCCGTACACCGGCCGGACGCTGGGGCGAGCCCGAAGATGTGGGCAATGCCGCACTTTTTTTGGCATCAAAAGCTGCCGATTTTGTAAACGGCCATGTGCTTTATGTTGATGGGGGCATTTTAGCCAACTTTGGCTATGTAAAAGGCGAAAATGATATCAATGAGTAATTGGCAAGTAAGAATGAGTAATTGAAAAACTATGAAAAATTTTTTAGATGATAATTTTATTCTACAGACTGAAACTGCAGAATACCTGTATCATGAGCATGCCAAAGTCATGCCCATTATCGATTACCACAGCCATTTAATTCCGCAGCAAATTGCCGAAAACAAACAGTTCGAAAACCTGACTCAACCCTGGTTATATGGCGACCATTATAAATGGCGGGCCATGCGCACCAATGGGGTCGATGAGCGTTTTTGTACCGGCGAAGCTTCCGATTATGAGAAGTTCGAAAAATGGGCCGAAACCGTACCGCATACCTTGCGAAATCCTTTGTACCATTGGACCCATTTGGAACTGAAAGGTTATTTTGGAATTACCGATTTATTGAATCCGCAAACAGCAAAAGCTATTTACGATAAAGCTTCAGCCATGCTCCAAACCAATGATTACAGGGTTCATGGCTTGTTAAAAAAGATGCATGTGGAATTGGTTTGTACTACCGACGACCCAACCGATTTGCTCGAATTTCATACACAACACGCAGGTTCTGACAGTGTAAAGATGTTGCCTACCTGGCGTCCCGACAAAGCCATGGCTGTTGACGATGTAGACGCATACAATAAATACCTGGATAAATTGGAGCTGGTTTCCGGTATTGAAATCAATAGCTTTTCAAAGTTGTTGGAAGCTTTGCGTTTACGTCACGATTTTTTTGCAAAAATGGGATGTAAACTGTCTGATCACGGATTAGAAGAGTTTTATGCCGCCAATTACCTGCAAACTGAAATCGATGCCTTGTTTTCAAAAATTCGCGGAGGCAGAAGTATAAATGGCGAGGAAACATTGAAATTCAAATCGGCCATGTTGTATGAATTGGCCCTGATGGATCATGAAAAAGGCTGGACCCAGCAATTTCATATTGGAGCTTTACGCAATAACAACCAACGACTGCTGAATAAATTAGGTCCCGATACCGGATTCGATTCCATTGGCGACTGGAACCAGGCGCAAAACATGTCGAAATTTCTAAATCGATTGGATGCGACCGATCAACTGGCAAAAACCATAATTTACAATCTGAATCCGGCCGATAACGAAGTGGTAGGAACCATGATTGGGAATTTTCAGGATGGTTCAGTTCCCGGAAAAATTCAATTTGGTTCGGGTTGGTGGTTTCTCGATCAAAAAGACGGCATGGAAAAACAAATTAATGCCTTGTCGAATTTGGGTCTGCTCAGTCGTTTTGTGGGAATGCTAACCGATTCGCGAAGCTTTTTGTCGTTCCCGCGCCACGAGTATTTCCGCCGTATACTATGCAATGTGCTGGGTAACGATGTAGAAAACGGACTGCTTCCCAACGATCGCAAATTATTGGGGCAGATGGTTGAAAACATCAGTTATTATAATGCAAAAAAGTATTTCGATTTTTAAAGGCACCTATTGTCAGTTCGGTGTTATCGAATTAAAAATCTGAAATATGTTAGTCAATAGTTTTATTTATGTAACAATAATCAACTAGGAATATGGCAATTTTAACTATTAAACCAACCGAGGATTGTACCTACGATTGTATTTCGTTGGGCGAAGTAATGTTGCGTTTGGATCCGGGCGAGGGACGCATACGTACAGCACGCCAGTTTAAAGCCTGGGAAGGCGGAGGCGAATATAATGTTTCGCGGGGTCTTCGTCGTTGTTTTAACAAGAAAACCGCCATTATAACCGCTCTGGCCGATAATGAAGTTGGCGCATTGATTGAGGATTTTATGCTTCAGGGAGGCCTCGACACGCAGTTTGTGAAATGGGTTTCGTACGACGGTTGCGGACGAACGGTCCGTAATGGTTTGAATTTTACCGAACGGGGTTTTGGTCTTCGTGGAGCCAAAGGGGTTTCCGATAGGGGAAATACAGCGGCATCCAAACTTAAACCCGGCGACATCGATTGGGAATATATTTTTGGAACTTTGGGAGTTCGCTGGTTCCATACCGGAGGTATTTTTGCGGCTTTGTCTGAAACCACTGCCGAAGTAGTGATTGAAGCAGTAAAAGTAGCTAAGAAATATGGCACCATTGTTTCTTACGATTTGAATTACCGCCCATCACTTTGGAAAGCTATTGGTGGTGAGGCTAAAGCTCAGGAAGTGAATCGCGCAATTGCCAATTATGTAGATGTAATGATTGGTAACGAAGAAGATTTTACCGCTTGTTTGGGATTGAAAGTGGAAGGAAACGACAAGAATCTTAAAGCGCTCGATTTAGAAGGTTACAAAGGCATGATAAAATCAGCCCTAAAAGCGTATCCAAATTTTAATGTAATTGCCACAACATTGCGTACGGTAAAATCGGCTACCATCAATTCATGGGGAGCCATTTGTTATGCCGGTGGTAGCATTTATGAGGCTACACATCGCGAAGATTTGGAAATATTGGATCGCGTAGGAGGTGGCGACAGCTTTGCCTCAGGCCTGATTTATGGTTTTCTTGAGTTTAATGATGCGGCAAAAGCAGTGGAGTATGGTGCTGCTCACGGAGCTTTAGCCATGACAACTCCCGGTGATACAACCATGGCCACGCTGTCAGAAGTTGAAAAACTGGTTGGTGGCGGAAGTGCAAGAGTAGATAGGTAATAATTTTTGATTGCCTATTGTCTACTTATTTTTTTGATTGGCAATAGGCAATAATCAATCATCAATAAAAAAAATGAAATGGCACGTTTTAAAAGATTGCAAGTATTAAACACCTTTACCGAAACTGGTATTGTGCCTTTGTTTTACCACCGCGATGCCGATGTGGTAAAAAATGTGATTAAAGCCTGTTATGCTGGTGGAGCAAGGGTTTTTGAATTCACCAATCGGGGCGATTTCGCTCACGAGGTTTTTGCCGAAGTTAACAAATGGTGTGCAAAGGAATGTCCCGAAATGATTATGGGTGTGGGCTCGGTTGTTGATGCCGGCACTGCTTCGCTTTACATTCAGTTAGGAGCTAACTTTATTGTGTCGCCCAGTTTGAATCCCGATATGGCTAAAGTATGCAACCGACGCAAAATTGCCTGGATGCCTGGTTGTGGAACCTTAACGGAAATAAACCTGGCCGAAGAACTGGGTTGCGAGATTGTAAAGATTTTCCCCGGAAAAGAAGTCGGCGGGCCATCGTTTGTAAAAGCCATAACAGCTCCCTGTCCCTGGACCAGCATTATGCCCAGCGGAGGTGTAAGCCCCGACCGTGAAAACCTGGAATCCTGGTTTAAAGCAGGCGTTACCTGTGTAGGTTTAGGTTCGCAATTAACACCCAAAGAGGTGATTGAAAAGGGCGATTTTACTTTTATTGAAAACAAAGTGCGCGAGGCCCTTGCTATTGTTAAGCAATTAAAAGCAAGCTAATGGTAATTCTAGATGAAAATTTACATCAATCAAAAACAAACTTTAAAAAGTCTTAAGTCTTATATCTCAAGTCTAATGTCTAACATCTTAAGTCTAAATTCTAACATCTAAATTCTAACATCTAAATTCTAACATCTAAATTCTAACATCTAAATTCTAAAGTCTAACTTTTAAACATAAAAACATGCTAATCGAAAAATATTCATTTGGAACCGGCGACCGCTTTGGAAAAGAAGGTCGGGCGCAATTAGCCGCCATTCAGGAAATTAATAAAATGGGATTCAACGTGGTTCCCGTTTGGAATAAGAGCAATCGCGAACACAGCATTGTTCATACAACACCCGACGATGTAGCTGCCGAAGCCGAAGCAGCAGTAAAAGCAAATGCCTATAGCGGAACATATTATATTGATGCCGATCATATTGGTATGGCTACTGTGGATAAGTTTATCAATGCAAGCAACTTTTTCACCATCGATGTGGCTCATTTTATCGGTCAGCGTGCCGATGCTGCCGAACGTGCAGCTTTTGTGAAGAATCATTCAAAATACCTGGGCAAATTTTCCATCCCCGGAATCGAACAATCGTTTGATGTTACCGAAACTTTTTTAGCCAATGTAGCCGATAATTACCTGAATGCATTGAACGAAGTAAAAACCATCTACGAGCATATTGCTTCGAAAAAAGGTGCTTCTAATTTTATTCCTGAAGTATCGATGGATGAATGTGAAATAGCCCAGACTCCCCTGGAGTTGTTTTTTATTTTGGCAGAACTGAAACGTTTGGGTGTTGAGGTACAAACCATCGCTCCAAAATTTACCGGTTTGTTTGCTAAAGGGGTCGATTACCAGGGAAATGTGTCGCAGTTTGCCACAGAATTTGAGCAGGATGTAGCGGTTACTCAATTTGCCATAAAAGAACTGGGTTTGCCTGCAAGCTTAAAGCTAAGTGTGCACAGTGGTAGCGACAAATTTGCTATTTATCCGGCCATGAAAAAAGCCATTGAAAAATTCGATGCAGGAATTCATGTAAAAACTGCCGGAACAACCTGGCTCGAAGAAGTAATTGGTCTGGCTCAGGGTGGAGGCGAAGGATTGGTAATTGCTAAAGAAATTTATGCCAAATCGATGGAGCGTTACGATGAACTTACCAGCCCATATGCTACGGTGTTGAATATCGAAAAGGATAAATTACCTTCAGTTAATGAAGTAAATGCATGGACCAGCCAGCAGTTTTCCGACGCTTTAACGCACAACCAATCGTGTAGCGATTATAATCCCAGTTTCCGTCAGGTAATTCATGTGGGCTATAAAATTGCTGTTGAAATGGGTTCGCGCTATATGATTGCCCTCGACACTTACCGTGAAGTAATTGAGAAGAATGTAAAACACAATTTATTGGAGCGTCATTTAAAATTACTTTTTAATTAATTCAAATAGTCCTAAATTCAGGTCGTTTGAATTTTATGCTCAATTTGTAAAAGTATGGGGAAAACCATTGTAATTCTACTGGTGTTATTTATTGGTCTTTCGGTAAAAGCCGAATCCGACAGCAAGTTGATTAAAAGCTCCTTGTTCGAGAATTATTCCGTTTCGAATGGGCTTGCCGACGAAAAAATTCATTGTGTTTTTCAGGACAGTAAAGGTTGGATTTGGCTGGGAACCGACTACGGCGTATTGCGTTTCGACGGCTACCAGTATTCTTCGCTCGAGCATAGCAGCCATACCAGTCAATTGCTTTCGAATGCTTTGATTCGGGTTATTTATGAAGATTCTAATGGCAACATCTGGATTGGAACCGATTTTCAGGGACTTTTTAAATACAACAGGACTCAAAATACCCTGGAACAGTATAAAGACAAAGGTTTTTCGCACAATTCGGTATGGGACATTCTTGAAGACAGCAATCGGAAATTATGGCTCGGAACCGAGGGCGGATTGAATTATTTTAATCCGGAGAGTAAAGAAATTGAGCAGACTTTTACCACAACTAATTCATCAACAATTCCCGGAAATTGGGTGCGTAAATTGTACCTTGATGCCGACAGTAATTTATGGGTTGGAACCAACAAAGGAATCGTTGTTTTTAATTCCGGTTTTAAATTGGTAAATGCTTATTTGGTGGGTCAGCAATACAAAGAGCGCGAAAACGAAGTTTGGGAAATTTATGAAGATTTGAGCGGGACCTTATGGATTGGTACTTACCTGGGCGGATTACTTAAACTGAATAAAAGCACCGGAACTTTTAAGCAAATTGAGCTCGATTCCGATAACAACCGTTCAATAACCGTTCGTACTATAATTCAGGATGGCTATGGAAATATCTGGTTTGGTACCCGGGGTGGTTTGTATAAGATGAACCGGCTTACCAACAGGATTACCCTTTACCAAAGTGAACGCTACAACAATTTTAGTTTAATTCACAATTCAGTTCTCGATTTGTTTACCGACAAAAAGGGGGACTTATGGGTGGGTACCCGCAATGGATTAAGCTTTTTAAACTTCGATAAACAGGCTTTTGGATATTTGGTTGAAACCGAGGGCGAACAGCAAACACTTAATAATGCCGAAGTTTATGTGTTTTGGGAAGATGCACAGGAGCGTCTGTGGATTGGTACCGAGAGTGGTGGTGTAAATATTTTTGATACCCGAAACGATAAAATTTCCTATTTAACCGTCGATAACGGATTATCGAGCAATTGCGTTAAAGCCATTAGTCCGGGAAACAACGGAGATATCTTAATTGGAACCTATTTGGGAGGTTTAAATGCTTACCAACCGGGGACAAAAAAAATTATTCAGTACAAACACAATCCAAACGATACCACATCAATATGTGATAATGAGGTTTGGGCTGTGTTTAAAGACTCTCAAAAACGAATTTGGGTAGGAACATCGAAAGGTCTCGATTTATTCGATCCGGAGAAAAAGATTTTTTATCACTACGGCCCCCGATATAATTTGAACTGGGTTTCGATGATTTATGAAGACAGGCAAAACAACCTGTGGGTTTTTTCGCCCGATGTGGAACGCATGACTCAGATTTATTCCGATGGTACCTTTCGCGTTCACGATTATCAAAGTCGCGCCCTTTGCGAAGATAATAATGGGAACTTTTGGCTGGCTACCCTGGGCCAGGGCTTAATTAAACTCGACAAGTCGGGGAATGAACTGGCTAAGTTCACAAGCGACAATGGTTTGTGCAGCAATGTATTGAATGGAATAATTAATGTTAACAATCAATACCTGTGGTTAAGCTCGAATAATGGAATTTCGCGCTTTAATATGGAAACAGGGGAGTTTAAAAACTACTTTAGTTCCGATGGTTTGTTGAATAATAAATTTAATTACGGAGCTTTTTATAAAACTTCAAAAAATGTATTGGCTTTTGGTGGAAAAAATGGTGTCGATTTTGTTTACCTCGATAAAATAAATCAGAATTCCTACATTCCTCCGGTTGTATTAACGGGCTTTAAACTTTTTAATAAAAAAGTTGAGATTTCGCCTTCAGGCATATTGAACAATCATATTTCTGAAACAAAATCCCTTACTTTAGCCCATCACCAAAACATGTTTACCTTCGATTTTGCTGCTTTGAATTATGCCAACAGCAATAAAAATAAATACAAATACATGCTCGAAGGTTTCGATAAAGAGTGGAACGATATTGGAAATTCCCGAATGGCGACTTATACCAATATCCAGCATGGTGATTACATTTTCAGGGTTCAGGGTTCAAACAACGATAATTTATTTAACCAGGTAGGAACCGAATTGGCCATTACTGTTTTACCTCCGTTTTGGAAAACCTGGTGGTTCCGCTTGTTGGCTATCTTGTTTTTGGTATATTTATTCTACCTGATATTTAGCATGATACGAAACAGGGAAGTGCTTAAACAACAATTGATTTTTGAGCGCCAAACCGCCCGTAAAATTCAAGAGGTTGATCGGCTTAAGCACCAGTTTTTTATGAATATTTCGCACGAAATCAGAACACCGCTATCGCTTATCGCAGGGCCCATTGAAAAACTACTGAACCTGAATTTCGACGACGAAGTGGTTGTCCGAAATCTGAAAATTATTCAACGAAACAGCAATAACCTGAAGCGCTTAATTAATCAGCTTCTCGATTATCGAAAGCTGGAGACCGGAAACCTTAAAATGGATTTGCGCAAAGGTAATATCCGAACTTTTACCGAAGAAATATTTGAATCGTTCCGGATGAATGCCGAAGAGAAAGAACTGAATTTTGAGTTTAATGCTTTTCAGCCTTCAATTTTTATGTGGTTCGATGCCGATAAGGTGGAAAAAATTCTTAATAATTTAATCTCGAATGCCATAAAATATACCCCAAATAAGGGTAGTATTTCAGCTTCAATCTCGCTGATATTTAAAGATGATATGGAAGAGCCCAACCTTTTAATTCCTCCTTTGGATATTGAAAATTCGGGTTCAAAAAAGTTTGTAAAAATTAAAATTATTGACAGCGGTATAGGAATAGCACCCGAAAATCTATCAAAAATATTCGATCGCTTCCGACAAATTGATACTAACGACAGTAATCAGGCACAAGGTTCTGGCATAGGTCTGGCCTTGACCAAAGAGCTGGTTAAAATGCATAACGGACATTTAAAAGTTCGCAGTAAGTTGGGCAGTGGCAGTCGTTTTTCAGTTTATTTACCTTTTGATAATCATGATATTATACCCGACGATGAATCGACTGAGAACGTATTGGAATCTGATTTAAACAAAAACGATAAATATTCCGGAAAAAAAGATCGCCTAATGGCTTTGGTTGTCGACGATAATCCGGATTTAAGGGAATTTATTGTAGCGCATTTTGAACCGGAATATCAGGTACTTGAAGCTAAAAACGGAAAAGAAGCCTGGGAAATTTCGTTAGACCGTATTCCCGATGTAATTATTGCCGATGTAATGATGCCCGTTATGAATGGGAACGAGTTGTGTAAAAAACTAAAACGCGATGAACGCACGTCACACATTCCGGTTATAATGTTGTCGGCATTGAGTTCCAGCGAGAACCAGTTGCAGGGAATTGATGCCGGCGCCGACGATTACCTGACCAAACCTTTCGATGTGGGTTTGCTAAAAGCAAAAGTCGATAACTTATTGAGCATTCGTAAAGCCTTGCGCGAGCGGTACAGCAAAGAAATGGTACTTAAACCCAAAGACATAATTCTGGCCTCGCCCGACGAGAAATTTCTGAAACGCCTGATTGCTTTAATCGAGAAAAATATCTCCAAAGAGTTACTCGATGTCGAATTTCTGTCTCAAAATCTCGATGTCAGTCGTACGCAATTGTACCGAAAAATTGGTGCACTTACCGACATGACACCCAAGGAATTTGTAAAAGATATTCGTTTAAAAAGAGCTGCTCAACTAATTGTGCAGAATAAACTAAACATTTCGGAAGTAGCTTACGATGTTGGTTTTAACGACGTATCCTACTTCCGAAAATGTTTCCGCGAAAAGTTTGGTATGAGTGCTTCGGATTACAAAAAGAGCGCAAAGCATTAAATTTCGATATTTCTTTTTACTGTTTTCTGGTAGTATGTTTTGGTACCAAATGCGTCAGCTCCGATATGCGTACCACGCGTTTTTCATCGATGCTTTTACGCGCAGCAATTCCAATTAAAACAGCCATAGCGCCATCGCGCGAATCGGCTTCGTGGTCAATTTCTGCATGAGGGCGTTTTCCGCGGAATAGTAAATCGAACATAATTTTATCACCGCCCCAATGTCCGCTGCGCACATAGGGGAACTGAATTTGTTCAAAATCGTCAAAGTTCCGCTGAATGGTAATCTCGTGGAATTTATTTTCTTTTAAGGTGTGACTCTGATCCATTTCCTTGGCATGTAAGCTGGCCTGATCTTCTTTTTTGCTTTCGCGCCAGGGAATGCCTTCCCAGGTTTCCATCCGCCCCTGTTTTCCGTTAAAAGCAATGCGAAATCCCTCGAAAGGAGAGTAGGTAGTTAAGGAGTAACTTACCTGAACGTTGTTGGCGTATTTTACCTGCACAGCCATTTTATCGTAGATATCAATATTTTCGCGCCACAGGCAATTGTCGCGAATGTAACCGTCGTATTTTTCGTTTTCGGCATACAATTTCATGTAATGCTCATTTTTGGTAATGTCCCAATAAAATTTACACGCGCTGGTGTGCTCACAATTTCGACAGTTTTTACCACGAAATGTATTGTTCTTTCCATAATGTTCAAGCGAACCAAAGGCGTGCACTTCAACGGGTTCTGAATTTATAAACCAATTTAATAAATCGAAATGATGCGCTGATTTGTGCAGAAGCAGCGAGCCGCTTTTGTCTTTTTCGCCATGCCAGCGCCTAAAATACGATGCGCCATGGAACACATTCAGGTACCAATTAAAATCGATGGATGTAACTTCGCCCACTTTTTGTTGCTGAAGCTGACGTTTTAGTTCGGTAAACAACAATCCGTAACGGTAATTGAATCCCATAAAAACATTGGCTTCCGATTTTTCATCGGCTTTAATAATGTTATGACATTTAAACTCGTCGGTGGTCATGGGCTTTTCGGTGGCCACATCGATGCCTTTTTCCAGCGCTTTTACAATGAACTCATCGTGGGTTGAATCAACTGTTGTTACCATCAGCAAATCGATGGCTTCTTTTTCAAGCATTTCGTCGAACGAAGTGTAGGTATTGCATTTGGCTCCAATGTATTGAAGGGCGTATTTTAAGCGGCCCGGATTGATGTCGCAAAGTGCCACAAACTCGGTAACATCGCTATAGTTTTCAACAATGTATTTTCCCCAGAACGAAACCCCTCGAACTCCGGTTCCAACCAGAGCCAGTCTGCGTTTGGTTCCTTTGGGAATGGAAGCAAGCTTGGCAACAGCCTGTTGCGGAATAAGTGCAGCACCAGCCATGGTCCCTACAGCAGTTATAAAATCTCTACGTGATAAACTGTTTTTTTTCATAACCCAGGTGTTTTAGTTTTCATTATTGTTCAAACTTATTGTTTCATTATAAGTACCTGATGATTAGTAACATTATTTATCAATAAACGACACACATAAACTCCAGAAGGCAGCTCATGGGTAGTTATAATTTCCTGATGAGGACCTTTTGTTTTTGGCCCGCTAAGCACTTGTTTCACCAGGCGGCCATCGAGGCTGTAAAGGGTTAGGTTTACAAGCGATTCCTGCTCCAATTCATAGTTTATGGTTGCCGATTCGTTGAAAGGATTTGGATAGCTTTTTAATACTTGTTCACCGGATTTATCAGGTGTTGAGTGAATAGCCGTAACCGGCTCGAAAACCGGCATCCAATCGTAATAATAAGCTGGCGAAGCTGAGTTTTTGCTAAAAATGTTTTCGATGGTATATTCCTGAGCTTCTTCGTCGGTTAATTGGTGGGTCCACGATGCTCGGCTATCGGGTTGAAAACCTTCGCCGATACAATTGTACTCAGCATAGTATGCGGTATGGTGGTTGTTGGTTCCACTCCATTCAATCCATCCGGCCGGAATAATGTGTTCACCCTCGTTGGTTTCAATAAAAACGGTTTTGGCAAAAGCTTTCCATGGCCTTCCGAGCGAAGCACCGCTAATGTTATCAGCAATTAAGTCGCAATTCATAAAAACATACCCGAATTTATAGTTTTCTGGAGTTGCTGCCGCTGTTATGGGCGAATTGCGCAAGCTTTTAATGGTGCAGTTTTTAAATACGGCGATAGAACTTCCAAAAATGAAATCTACCGTACCTTCAATGTAGCAATCTTCGTGGTACACCCGTCCGGTTCCCCAGGTGTAATAGGTGTCCTGGTAACCCAGCATTTTGCATCGTTGAAAAATCATCCGGTCGCCTTTTACACGCAATGCAACAGCCTGTGCGGCTTGCGAAGTGTTTTGGAAGCTTATGTTTTGCGCAATAAAATCGTCGGCATCAATGGCAATAGTGTACGACGTTGATGTCCCAAGCGTAGCTCCATCTACTACTTTTCCGGAATAATCGTCCCATCGAACAATGGTGCTGTCAAGAAATTCTCCTTTCAAATGCACATTTATTTTTCCTTTTTCAAGCAAAACTTTTTCCTGATAGATACCTTTTTTAACCAAAACATGAATGTTTCCATGGTAATTATAAGGAATAGCATTAAATGCTTCCTGTAAAGTGGTGTAATCGCCATTTCCTGCCTGGTCAACGGTAATGTTAATATCGGGCAGAGGTTGCGGGGTAGTAAACGAAATCTGGTCGCCGTAACCCACGCCCTGTTCGTTTTGGGCAAAAGCACGCACGTAATAGGTTGTTTCAGCATTCAATCCGGCAAGATAAGCACTAAAACCACCCAGACCAGAGCCGGCTTCGACCACTTCATCGTTGAGAGTGGGCGATACCTGTTGGCTGTAACAAAATCCGGTTAGCGAAACATCCAGACCACCATCAAAAAACACGGTACCATGTGCTATGGCTCCTGTGGGGCGCAAATCGCTAACATTTTGCGTACTTACTCCGGGAACTTCGAGTTTCTCGAGTGTGGTAAATGTCAGTTCATCGCCGTAAGCAATTCCTGCGGCATTAACTGCAAAAGCTTTAACATAATAAGTTTGACCGGGAGTTAAAGCTTCTATGGCTGTTTCAAAATATCCGGTTTCAGGCGATACCAGAATCACCCTGTCGCTGGTGTCGCCATTGGCTTCGGTTGAAATAACCAGCCCTAAGGAATCAATGGTAACGCCGCCATCGTCGGTGAGTAAGCCTTTAAACCAGGCCGATTGTGTCGATATTTTTGAAATTGCAAGCGATTCAATACCCGGTAATTCCGGAATTATTTCGCCGGTTGTAACACCAAGCATGCGAATATCTTTAATATTAAAATACTTTCCGCTGGCAATTCCACCCTGTAACCACGGATAAACACGAAGGCTTATCTGGCTTTCCATGGTTACGTTAATTGAAGAATCAGAAAGTTGATACGAGTATTGCTTTAGCGCCGAGCTGGGCAAAATCAGGTTCGAGTCAAGGCGGGTTGCGGTTTCAAATCCATCGGTAGAATAATAAATACTGGCTCTTACATTATTCGATCCGCCACTGTTTCCCAGTTTCAATTGTAGTTCGCTTAGTTGAAAAGTAAGTCCGTTGCGGGGCTTAACTATAAATTCGCAATAGCGATTCATGTTTTCTGAAGTTTCATCGGGCCAATAACCCAGACCACTTCCGCTGGTATAAACCCGTTGGCTGGTTTCTACGCCTCCATAATCGCGAATAACATAACTGTCGGTCGATGTTTGCTCCACTGCATACACACCACCTGAAGTAATGTAGCTTTGCGCAGTATTTACCGATAATTCCCAGTAAACCGTAGCACTATCCTGAGCAGAGAGATGAAATGCTGCTATGAGAAAGACAAAAATAAGAAGATTGGTTTTTATCATAATAAAATTAATTTTTAAAGGTATGATGGAACACCCATGTAGCCAGTTTTATTAGAATGTGTTTATTCGCTTTGCTCATGAGAATAGTTGTGTTTTGCAAAACATGGGTGTTTCATTGTTCTTTATTAAAATTCGTGAGTCAAATATTTTGGTGTTACGCTTGCCTTGATGCTTTGTATGTTTCCGCTTACCAGGCTAAAAGGCAGGTTTATGCTTTTTTTGTTAATAGGTTTTTCGCTTCTAAATTCAAGTCGGTTTCTTCCGCTTCCATTAAAATAGTTCAGGGTTTCGCCCGATGATGTTTGAATGCTGACTTCTCCCACAGGCATCACATCCTGATCGAACCAAAGAAACAAGCTATTTTCATTGAATTCTTTTTTTACTACTTTTAAAGGAAGGGTATCTGTAGGATTCCATTGTCCGTCGAAAGTCCATTCGGCAGTAAGGTTTTCGGGTGTAACTCCAGCAGGCCACTGGTTTAAGTTATCGGCAAACCACGGAAAATCGCCTCCGGTTCGTGAGCAATTATAAAAATAATAGCGATTGCCATACAAATAAGGTCGGTTTTTTTCAGGATGTTCAGGATAGGTAACATGTTCAATGCCTTTATTGCGCATGAAAGCCGGAAATTTACAATTCAAAAAATAAAATTGGGCATCGTAATGGTGCCGGGCCAGATAAAAACTGTCAGCCGATTCGAAACTGCAATTTTGCAATACCATTTTTTGATTTGGGTTCGTTGGTGCCGCATGCCAAATAGCTGCTGTATTCTTTAATTCATAAAAAGTGGAATTTGAAATGTAACACCAGCCCCGTGGACAAACAAAATCGACGGCTCCCTGAAAGTAGCAATTGTGGTGGTAATACATTCCGGTTTTATAGTTCCATAGCGAAACGGTGTCACCACCTTTACTCAGAACATTGCAATTCAATAAAATGGTACGTGTTCCGGTACCATAAATGGCAAATGCATGCGGACCGATTTCGGGTTGGGTATTTTCAATGGTCAGATTTTTAATAGCTACATCGTCGGCAAAAATATTTACAACGGCAGGGCCAATAACATCGGGATTACGATTCCAGTTTTCACGTAACTGCGAAAATTCAATACGGGTTGTTTCACGGTTTTCGCCCACCAGGCTAACATAATCGCGGTCAATCTTTATTTTTTCGTGGTAGATTCCACTTTTTATGTAAATAACTACGCGTTCGTAACAATACATGGGTAGCGATTCCAAAGCCTGAGTTATGGTAGTGAACTGTCCGGAATTATCCTGGGCCACAATCAGGGTATCAGGTAATTCCTTACTTTTTGCCCCTAAAACAATAAATAAAAACAGTATGCAAACTAATTGTTTCATTTGTTGGGTTTTCTTACTACATAATTACCATTTTAATTTGCTTGCTGGTTTTGCGGGTGCTTACTTGCAGCATATAAATTCCCGGATTTATGTTTTGATTTTCAAGGGTAATTTCATTATAACCGGTATTATAGAATCCAGCTTTAAATTGTTTTATTTGTTTGCCTTGAAAATCGTGTAAACTAATGGTTACCGGCGATGCTTCTTCCAGATGGAAGCTTAAAGTACCGTTTCCGTTTGATGGATTTGGGAAAAAAGCTAAGTTATAATGATGTTGTTTTTGTTGTACCAGATCAGTTTCACCACCAACAACTGAAAACTCAAAGGGGTCGTCCAGTTTCCCAACACCGGCATATTGCATTACCATTTCCTTAACCTCCATAACCGTGTTTAATACTTCTCCGTAATTGTAGGGTATTTCTGCTTCGCAGGAATAGGGTTCAAACGTGTCGGACGAAGAATAGCTGAATGGACTGTTTATCAAATAATTATCAATCAATTCCACACCACCCAGCACATCGCTATAAGCCGAAACCCATGGGTTATGCACATTTTCGAAGTAGTTTTTTTCGATTCGAATGCAGGAATTCAAACGCGAATTAATGGCGGTTGATTCAATATTGGAATAATAGCAATTAAAAATATGCCCAGTTTTTCCACGAAACAGGGGTAGCCGTGAATAACAATCGTCGTAATAATTATGATGGATAGTTAATTTGCGATCGTAGGTGTCGCTTTCTGAGCTTCCTACCAATGAAGTTTTCCAACTGCTGTGCAGGTAATTCCACGAATAGGTTATGTATTCCGCATCGGCTTTAACATCGAGCAGCCCGTCGTAAAAATCCTTGTCGGTACTGTCTTCGTCTCCATCGCCATCAACATCACCAAACTCGTTATACAATTCACAATGGTCAATCCATATATGATCGGCTGGTCCTTCTATGCTAATGCAGTCTTTTTCGCCACTGGTGACATGATGTACGCTGATATTTCGGATAATTATATTGCTGGCTCGTCTTAGTTTTAGCCCAATTCCATCGAATTCGGCTCCATTTACCGAACCAATAATAGAAAGGTCTGAAACATCTTTCACATCAACTTTTTCCAGACCGGGTGAGTTTTCCAGATTTATAATGCCCTCGACCAATATTATCAGTGACTGATTACTTTTTTGATGGGCATTTATGGCATTTTGTAATTCGGTTCCGGTGGTAACGGTTATTATGGAGCCCCCTTTTCCGCCAATTGTTCCGGTTGTTTGAGTAGCAAAACCAGCCAGGGCAAAGTTTGGTTTTGGTACTTGTCCACTAAGGGTTGAAACACCAAGTACCAAAGCTATGGTGACAATGAGTTTTACTGAACGTTTTTTTACCACCTTTTTTTAATTAAAAGTTACCTGTAATGGTTGATTGAAGGCTACCATCAGATGCTCGAGGTAAGCCACAAATTCGGCACGGTTTTTAATTCCGTCGGGCTCTTTTTCCCAGGCAGCCAGAAAATAATATTTCAGGGTATTATCTTCAGGCTCAAGAACCAGAATGTGGTTTAATTGGTCCTGCGTAATTTCTTTCAGGTATTTTTTGTTTACTATTACAGCCAAACCCAAACTATCGTTGGCTAACGATTGGTAGCCATAAGTTGCCAGATAAAGCCATTCTGAGTCAGATTCGCTTTGATTGTTAAACGCATCAATTCCTTTATGTTTGATAATTCCGGTACAAATCAGGGGAGTTTCGTCAGTAGTTTTCAAATACTGTTTGCTTAAACGGGAGCCTGCTAAAATAGATGTTTTAGCTTTAAGATTCCATTTGGTATCGCCGGTTTGCCAACCATAATAATCGGTTTCAATTTCCGATTTAAGATTGCCATTCAAAGCTACTTTACATTCTACACTGTCGGTTTTTTCTACCCGAACTGCTTTTTCGCCGTTCCAATAGCCAATGGAACCAATGCCCAGGGTTTCGGCTACTTTAAAAATATCTTGTCCCCACTCGGCTGGTTCATGGTATGAGTCAAAACCATCGAGACCCGCTTTATGCAGAACCATTTCGGAAGTTAATTTGCCAAAAATATCCACGGCATTACGCCAATCGAGGTATAAGCGATAACCCACCTTATCCGATTCCCATCCGGGACCTTCGTAACGGATGTAAAACGAGTGATCGGTGTGTTGTTCGGGCACTTTTAACGATTCAATGTTTTTGAATTCGCCGCCCATGTATTCGTATTGCTGGGTTCCGTTCTTCTTGGTAACGTATTCCCATTGTCCGCCTTCTTTTACTGATAACTCAGCATAGGTGCGTTTGGGAAACTCAGGAATTACCTCGTCCTTACTGCGCTCTTTTACAAGCAAAACGGATGAAGCTTCCGGACCTAGATTTACCATGGTTAATAAATAGGGGGCATTTTTGCCGCTTGTAATCCACTGCGATGCAATTTCCTTCCCGTCGAGGTAAACGGCCACATTTTGCTGGTTAGCCTGTGGTAATTTTTCACTGATAGCAGTCCAGGGAATTTTAACGGCTCCGTCTGTAATTTGAATGGGAGCAGGGTTACTAACCTTAACTGTTAGTTCCGATGCTTTTTTCTGGTTCATTTTGCATTGCATGGTAACAAGCAGTGAACTCAGGGCAACTAATAGAATAGCAATTCGTGTCATAGCCTTATGTTTTTAATTATTTGATTCGTTGGTAAAGCGGAACCAATCCGCATTGATATAGCCGGCATCGTTGGTTGGATTTTTTCCGATGGAAAATAGTCCGACTTTTGCCCCAATCCATTTGCCCGGTTTTGCGTTGAAGGAATCGGGTAGAGTTTTGAAGTCCTGGTTGTTTGCACTAAATGAAAAATTACAGTTTCCCAGACTATCGGTTATCGATTGTAAATAAACAAGCGGTTCAGTCCATTTTTCAGAGAACAAGGTAGTTTCATCTTTACCTTTTTCTGCATTTAAACATTGTCGGTAAACCAGATAATTTCCGTCTTTTCTTTTCTCTACACCCAGGTAGGCGTAATCCATACCCATAATAATCAAACCTGTTTTATCACCCTCTTCTTTCAAAAAAAGTTCAACTTTTGTAGTAGCGGTGAAATTTGATGAAGGAAATTTTTGAAGTAGTAAGTTAGGAGCTTCCCATAGGTTTTTTAATTCGGGAAAAGCCAGGGCATTCAAGCGTAAAAATCCAAGGTGTCCGCTGGGAGCTCCCCATAAGGCATCGGGATTTGCCTGCCATTGCCAGTTTAAATTGAGTGTAGCCTCATTAAATTCATCGGAACCTGTATCTAAAACAGCTCGGTTACTTTTTGATGATGTCTGTAATTTTCCTTCCAATACCGGTTCTCCAATTCCATCATTATCGGTATCGGAACCAATTACCGGCCAGTTATTTTGCCAGTTTAAAGGCTGCAAATGAACTATGCGGCCAAAAGCTTCTTTATCCTGAAAATGAATAAACCATGAGCTGTTGTCGGGAGCTTGCACCCAGGCTCCCTGATGGGGCCCATTTATTTGGGTGTTTCCCCTGTGCATTACTTTACGAGCTTCGTAGGGTCCGGTAATTTGCTCCGAGCGCAATACTAATTGCCATCCGTGGGTAACGCCGCCGGCTGGTGCAAAAATGTAATAAAAGTTGTTGTGTTTGTATAATTTGGGTCCTTCAATGGTTGGATTAATACCGTGACCGTCGTAAATCAAAATTCCATTATTGAGTAATTGTGTGCCATCGCGGCTCATACGATGCAAAGTTAGTGTGCTTTTTATTCCGGCACGACTTCCGGCCCAGGCGTGAATTAGCCAGGCGTTTCCGTTATCGTCCCAAAAGGGGCAGGGATCAATCCAGCCTTTACCGGCTTTTACTAACTGTGGTTTAGTCCACGGGCCGGTAAAATTATCGGCTGTTAGCATGTAAGTTCCAAAATCGGGATCGCCGTAATAAATGTAAAATTTTTGATTGTGATAGCGTAACGATGGTGCCCAAATACCACCTCCGTGATTGGGTTTTGAGAAAACTGAATCGGGTTCCAGGCTTTTAACAGCATAGCCAACTAGTTTCCAGTCGACCAAATTATCTGATTCGAGCAGCGGCAAGCCTGGAATGCAATTGAAACTCGAAGCGGTCATGTAGTATTTATTACCTACCCGAATGGCATCGGGGTCAGAATAATCGGCATGAATAATTGGGTTGGTATACGAAATTACCTGTTGCGATTTTTCTTGTTTACAGGATGTAAAACCAATAAAACAAAGCAGCATAATATAGAAAGCTGAAGTACGCATTATTTCAGGTATTTTGCTAACAGGGGTACTTTTTCTTTAATCTCATCCACAGCAATTTTTGCCATGCTGTGAGCTCCGGAATCCGAAAAATGGGTGTTGTCGGTCAAACCATCAGGCAATGAGTCGTTTGTTTGCGGCAGAATATGCAGGTATAAGGATTTTGAATCCTCAGCTCCCAGTTTTTCGAGTAAATCGCGACTTTTGAGATGCATTTCCAACAAGGGAACGTTTGCCTGTTTGGCAACCTGCCGAACCAAATCGGGGTATTCGCCATGCGATTCCATGTATTTTCCTTCTTCATCGAATTTGCGACGCACTATGGGCGTACAAAGTACAGGAATGGCTTTTTTTGCCCGTGTTTCATCAATAAATTTATTTAAGTTGTATTGGTATTCAACAGGAGTTGCATAACGCTCAGTTTTTTGTATGCTGCCGTCGTTGTGCCCGAACTGTATGAGCACAAAATCGCCGGGCTGCAATTGCTTGTAAACAGAATCCCATCGCCCCTGGTAAATAAAAGAACGGGTGCTTCGTCCGTTTTTTGCATGGTTTTCAATAAGCAATTCATCGGTAAAATAAGTTGGCAAAGCCTGTCCCCATCCTCGTTCAGGAAGGTAAAGTTTTTCTTTGTTTGCCATGGTTGAATCGCCAATTAGGTAAAGTGTTGGCTTTTCATTTTGCTGGCATCCCATTAGGAAAAACAAAAAAAGCAGGAAAAATGCTGGTGTTTTTATTTGAACGACAGTAGATTTCATTACCAATGTTTTGATGAATGGTTTTAGTTTTTAAAGTCGAAAATTTTGTTGTTTATAGCGACATTATTGAAAATGATACTATCGGCATGTTCTACAAAAACATCTTTTTTAACCCCGTTAAACTGTGAATTATTAATCTGTATGTTTTGGATGGGCGACCGTTCGTATCCGTGCAAATAAACCGCATATTTACTCTTTTCTGAAGTAATGTTGTCGAGGTAAATATTGCGTACCGTGGGAGTGTGGGTTCCCACATCGCCCTGCTCGTAATAAAAATTAACCAGCAGTACGGCTTGTTTTACTTCGCCAATTTCGCAATTTCGCATGTAAATGTTTTCAATTACACCGCCACGCAACGAGTTGGTTTTAATTCGTAATGCCCGGTCGAGATTGGGACTGTCCATTTTGCAATTTTCAACAAAAACATTGCGGCATCCGCCCGATATTTCACTGCCAATTACCACACCACCGTGTCCATCTTTCATCTGGCAGTTTCTAACGATTATGTTTTCGCTGGGAACATTGTGCCGGCGGCCATCTTCTTCGCGACCCGATTTTATGGCAATACAATCGTCACCGGTATCAAAATAGCAATCTTCGACCAATATGTTTTTGCAGGACTCAGGGTCGAAACCATCGTTGTTTGGGCCATGACTTATAATTTTTACACCACGTAAAATAATGTTTTCCGATAAAATGGGGTGTATTTCCCACATGGGCGAGCGCAAAATGGTAACACCTTCAATTAAAATGTTTTTCGATGTATGGAATTGGATGAAATTGGGACGCAGGTAATGACCTTCGCCAAAAATGCGTTGTTCAAGAGGAATATTGGCATCCGACATTTTAAGCAAACTGTCGCGGTCGGCTAATTGATTTGGTGTTCCCGGTATCCATCCGTATTTTTCCTGGGCTTTCCAGGGCCACCAGGTTTCATTGTCAGCATTACCGTCAAGCGTTCCTGCGCCTGTAAGGGCAACGTTTTCCAATTCATAACCATAGATAAATGGAGAATAATTCATGCAGTCGTTGCCTTCGAACCGGGTTTGAACAACCGGTAAGTATTTTGAATAGTCTTTTGAAAACAACAAGGTGGCACCTTCTTCGAGATGCAGGTTTATATTGCTTTTAAAATGAATGGCTCCGGTTAAAAATACACCTTTTGGAACGACTACTTTGCCACCTCCCATAGCGGCACAATTTTCAATTGCCGCTTTAATAGCCTGGGTACAATCGGTTACACTATCGCCAACAGCTCCAAAATGGGTAATAGTTACCTGATTGTCAGGAAAAACAGGTTCTTTTATTTGCTTCAGAATTTCATCCTGATAATCCCAGGAACTGCTAATATTACTATTGCTATTGTTTTTGTTGTTACATGCTCCAATCAGGCCTATTAAAATCATAATTCCTAAAAAATAGCCTATCTTTTTCATCATTTCTTTTAATTTAATTTTTTTATTTATTCAGATATCGCCCTGCTATTTATCCAATGCCATAGTAAGGTATAAGAATGCTGCAACCCCTTTAAAATCGTTAATGCGGCGATCGACATTTATGTAATAATTGTACGAACCATCTGAGGTTTTAAAGTTCAGTGTTCCCACATAAACTGTTTCGGTTAAATAAAAATGTCCTTCGGAATCAAAATATACATAGTCATTTATTAAGCTGTTGAATGCATTGGTTGCTTTTTGTAAATATTCTGACGGCAGGTATCCGTTTTTAGCGCCTTTGGCATAAGCATAGGCAAACATAACCGAACAGGAAGTTTCAATCCAGTTGTCGTCGCGTGAACCTTTATCCAATACCTGATACCATAAATGGGAGGTTGGATCCTGAACTTTAGCCAAGGCTTCGCTGGTCTGGTTTAAAATATTGATAACTGTTGCCCTTTCGGGATGATCGGCTGGCAGGTATTCAAGTACATCGACCAAAGCCATCATGTACCAACCCATGCCGCGTCCCCAGAATTCAGGTGAAGTACCGGTTTCGGGATTTGCCCACACATCGTTTCTTGTTTCGTCGTAGCCATGATACATTAATCCGCTAACCGAATCGAGGGTGTGTTTGTAAATGAGTTTTATCTGTTTTACGGCCTCGTCGAAGAGCTCCGGTTTATTAAAAGTTTTTGCATACTGGGCAGCAAACACATCGCCCATATAAATACCGTCGAGCCACATTTGGTGTGGGTAAATTTCTTTATGCCAGTAGCCACCATCGGTATTTGTTGGTTGATTTTTGAGATGATGAATAAAGTTGTCGGCCGCTATTTTGTATTTTTCTTCTGCATTTTCCTGATAAAGATAAAGTAGTGTTCGTCCTGGTAGAATATCATCGAGGCGGTATTTTTCCTGATCGTAGGCAGCTATGGTTCCATCAGCCGCCACAAAACAGTCCATCCATTTTTTTGCATATTCCTTATACGAATTTTCGCCGGTTTTTAAACTAAGCTCGCAAAGCGCATTGGTAAAGAAACCGTTGGTATAGGTCCATTTATTGGGCGAAAAAATCTCCAGGTTGCAGGCTTCGGGATATAAATCCATAAATGTTTTGGCCAGGGTTTCGCTCCAGGCAATGGTGTCTGTATTTAGGTTTCGCCCACTTTGCAGGTAAGTAATGGTTGTATTATTGTTAAAACCATCTAAGCTTTCAATGGCGTGTTCTTCACTTTTATCGGCGTGGTACAATACAAACGGGCGTAAAGGTTCTTTAGGATTAATGTCGAGCAGAAAACCCAACAGTTCCGCTGAATTATCACCATCTAAATCATATAATTTAAAAGGAAGCTGTTTGTGGTTGTTCATGCTTACCAATTGAATATTTGAAAAATTGGTCAAGCCATAATGCTGTTTTAAATCGGACAGACTTAAGTAAATCATTTCTGTTTTAGGTGCGTAACCATTGGGATACGATACTACAAAAACCCCTTTTTCAGCATCGTCTGCAATTTTTTCTTTTGAACAGGAAAACAACAGACCCAATCCTATAAATAAAAATGTAATTCGAAATAATTTCATAATACCTTAGTTAAGAATAAGTTTTTGAAAATACACCTGTCCCTCAATCTGCACTGAAACAATAAGCATTTGCTGCCCCAGTTTTGTCAGCGCTTCCAGGTTTAAATCAATTTGTGAAGATGAACCCGGGGTGTTGGATTTATGAAGCAGCGTTCTTCCTGTAACATCAGTAAGTTTAATAGTTTCAATGGTTATATTATCAGGTGTTTTAATGGTTATTTTACCCGATGAGGGATTGGGAAATAATTGAAATCCTTCGGCTAAGCGGTTTTTTACCGATACAAAACCATTGGTATAAAGCGATTCAATTTGCGTGGGATTTAAGGCGTATCCGTAGAGTTGCACTTCGTCCATAATTCCTTGCACATAACCATCTTCATCGACACAGTAACTAAAATACATGGGTTCACTCTGTGCTATATTGCCTGTTGCATCGGCAACCTGGCCAACCAATTCGGTATTGGCGTACAGAAAGAGCTTTTTTTCTGTGGTATCGCGCACGGCTACCACATGAACCCAATCGTTGGTGATAAAAAGTGTTTCGTCAACCGTAATTTCGCTTTTTGTTACATTATCGTCAACACAAAAACGGAACAGGTTTTTATCGGGAGTGTAATACACTTCGTAGCGTTTTCCGGATCGTCCTTCTGTATCATTTTTTACGTTCGATCCTTTTACAATATATCGTTGCGAGCGCGAACGATCTACCGTGCTTAAATCCTGCTTTATCCAAAAAGAAATGGTAAAAGCGTTGTTGTCGAAATTTATCTTTTCGTTGTGCGGATACATGCAATACTTAGTGCCTCCGTCGAACAGAATTCCTTTGCCATAATGGCCATCTACAAAATCAGCAACTTTAATATTGTATCCGGTTCCTGAAATTCCATTGCCTGAAACATCGTTTACTGAAATGGGTTGGTTAAACGAAAAATGAGCAATAAGTTCTTGTGGAAATTCATTACGGGTCATGAAATTCCATACGGTACCTTCGGTAGTTCCATTTTCATTAATTTCGTCGACCCGCCAATAATAACGGGTATTGTGATTCAGACCTGCAGCGGTATAATTGGCGTTATCAACATGGGCAAGGAATGGTGGAGGATACGATGTTCCCAAATAAACATCGTGGCTTTTTGCCCCTATACCTGGTTTCCAGCTTAGGTTTAGGCTTGTGCTTACGTTGTTGGCTCCAAATTCCGGCGATGGTTCATCAGCAGGTTTGGGCCGGCCATCGGCTCCCAGGGTTGAAGCTGTGGCAATATTTGAAAATGCGGAGCTGTCAGCTTCGTTTATAGCTTGTAATTTATAAAGATAGGTTTTATCGAATACCACGTTGGTGTCGGTACAAAAAGTGGTGTTGGCCGGTAAGGTATCGATACACTCGAATGCGTCACCTTCGGAACGCCAAACAAAAAAAGCGGTTTCATCGCTTGAATTATCCTTCCACCATAAGCTGATTTCTTTTATCTGTGTCAATTCAGCTTCCAGGTAGGTGGGCTGATACATAAACGTGTTATTTGAAGCTAAAATACTATTGATGTATTCTTCAATTGCCGGATAAGTATTTCCTTCTAAAATTGTTTGATTATCCGATGCATTATTGGGATCGAGACCATTTTCAGTCTCCCAATAATCGGGCAGGCCATCTGCATCAGTATCTGCTGGCGCCCAATCGGTAAATAATTCCGGATAACCCCCCACATCTTCCAGATTATCAACAATTCCTTTATTGTCGCCATAACTACCTCCATACAAGGCCGTGTCGTTGGCAACTTCCCATAGTAAGCGCCGGTCAACGGTGTCGCGGTAAGGAATGCATGCACCAACATTTTGCAATACGTATTCGTAGGCTTCTTCGGCTGTATGAATCGTGGTAATATCGAAAGGAAAAGGCGTTTCGCTTTTTATTTCTTCTTTTACTGTTTCTGAAACATTATCCACCCCAAGCCAGTTATCGGCAGTTACTTCGGGTGAACCATAGGTGTAGTTTCCGTTAATGTAGTACTTGCCAAAACCGTAAGTGCCATCCGGATCGGGATCTACTATCCGATCTCTGGTGGAACTTGAAGTTGCCGGACCGTATTTATAATAATTGTTTACAATATTAATAAAGACAGGACTACCGTCAATTTCGCTGGGTTCGCCACCGTAAATGGTGTTCGATGCCCAGTTGTAAATTACATTATTCCGAAAATCGACATGTTCTTCCCAGTCGGTGTACCAGCGGGCTCCATGAAAGCGAGGGTTACGGCTGGTATTGTGCATTATCAGGTTATGATGGAAACTGGCAGAGTCGCCTCCCCAAATTCCTCCATAGCCATGAGCACCTTTTTCATGAATGGAATTATGAAACGATTCGGCAATGATGCAATTTTGCAGGGTAAATTTCTTATTGTGATAAAGTGAAGCTACTTCGTCGACACTCCATGAAAAGGAGCAATGATCGACAATAACATGGGTAGAGCCGATTACATTAAAGGCGTCATCCTGTTGTCCGGCTTCGGCTGATAGGCGGCTTCGAATGTGCCTGATGATTACATTCTCGGCCTCGACATAAAAATTGTAATGAGCCAGTGTAATTCCATGTCCCGGAGCAGTTTGTCCGGCAATGGTTACGTTACCGTTTTTTATTTTTAGGCGACTTTTTAAATAAATGGTTCCTGAAACTTCGAAAACAATGATTCGTGGATAATTTTGGTCGATTGCCCAACGCAACGAGCCTTCGCCGTTATCGTTAAGGTTGCTTACTTTTATTACCTGACCACCACGTCCTCCGGTGGCATATTTACCAAAACCTTCAGCTCCCGGAAATGCCAGTTGCTGTGCCTGGGTAGCGTAGCTGCCTGCAAAAAGTATCAAACACAGTAACCCGATAAAGGTGATACTTTTAATTGTTATTTTTTCAGTGAATATCATGATGATCTTTTTAATTGATTTTACCGGCATATTATGAGTCAGGTTTGTTACCAGGCTTCCTGAGAGAGAAATTATTTCAGAAAGCAGGTTTGGATAAAAAGAGAGACCATCAAACGACAGCCTCTCTTTCTTGTAATTTTATTATCAACTATTTACTAATGAACACTTTTTCAGTTTTAACCGAGCCGTCCGACATGGTTTTAACAATAATATTTAAACCACCTAATTGGGGTTTAGCTAATTTTTGTCCAACAATGTTGTAATAATCTTCAGAAACAACTTTAGCTGCATTTAACACATTATCCTTAACTGATACAGTGGGAGTAAAGGTTAATCCACTCAACATCAATTTTGAACCAGAGAAAAATACGTAATAGTTAGTAGCCGACTGAACATTAAGTGAAATACCTGTATAGTATACACCTCCTGGATCAGTAGTAGGCATAGTCGGTGTATAATAATAGGATGGAGGAGTAGTTGAAGGATCAAAGAAACCACCCCAGTAAGTTTGATCAGTATCATACTCATATGCATATGCAGCTACCTGAGTGGAATCATTTAAATCAACATCTTCCAAATCTGCCTCTGGAATTGCTGCCACCCAGAAATTTTTATTATAGCCAAATTTGAATACAATATCAAGTGAACCATTCGATGTAGAATTGAAAATAGCTACGGCACATAAATTACCATCTCTCCTGGGAACACCATTTCTGGGATTGTTTTGTCCCTGTACATACGTTGGGTGGTAGGTTACTCCATTAAAATCAAAAGTCTCGCTGGTACTTGGTTTATATAACCAAGCTGAGCCATCTTGTTCTTGAGCAGTAAATGTTAGAGCACCTACTGTAATTTGCTGCATGGCTGTAAGTGCTACTGCATCAGCTTCTAAACTTAAATTAGTACCATACTCATCAGCAGACCAGGTTACAGCTTCTTCCTGCGCGTTAACAAATACTACAGCAGCCAAAGAAAACGCTGCCATTAAAAGTAAACTTTTTTTCATAATTGTAAGATTTAAATTAATAAATAGAAATAGTTGTTTTTTAGTTTATATAGATGGGCAGACAGAAGATTTACTGTCTGCACCCGGATTTAATTTTTTGTTCCAACAAAAACCCAGTCATTTCCATTGGTATGGAATCTAACTTCCTGATTGCTACTTCTGACCTGAATAGGAAGTTGCATAACTATATCGTTGTTTTTCAGACGACCACTAAGTCGTAATGTTGAAGAGAATCCACTGGAAAACGAATAGCTATCATTAGCTTTGGCAACATTTACTGTTGCTGCCAAATTTATTCCTGCGGCACCATTGTATGTAAAGCTTGCGCCCTGAATATTTAAATCAACGGCCTGTATGGTTTCACTGTTCATCTTAGTCAGTGTAATGGTAACGTTATTATAGGTGTCGCTCTCAAACGATAGGGTACCTGTATAGGTTCCACCTACTAATGCAGAAGCATCGGTATGGGTACTGTTTCTTTCAATTTCTTCCTCGCACGATGTAAATGTTATTATCAGCGCTACCATTAAAAAACCCAGTATATTTTTAGCTTTTTTCATTGCATTATTTTTTTTAATGTTATTACTATTCTGCAGTATCGGCGGTATAACCCGGATTTTGATCACTTGAAGAAATTCCTGTATTCAAACCAATTTCGTCAGCCGGAATAGGTCGTAACCACTTGATGTTTCCATCGCCACCCACGATATTTGTATAAATGAAGTTCACATTCCATTTCTCGTTGTATTTTACCAATTGGCGGGTGCGGCGTAAGTCCATCCAGCGGTGGTATTCGCCCAGTAATTCTCGGGCACGTTCGTCCAGAATTACATCGATGTTTTGATCTGCCGAAACATAGGCTTCTTCATTGGGATCGTATCGCTGATACGAGGCAAATGAAACCAATTGGCTGGCTCCGGCTCTTGCTCTTACCTGATTCAGGTAATTTAGTGCTTCTCCTTCGTTACCGGCCATTAAATACGCCTCGGCAGCCACCAAATAAATATCACTGATGTTCAATGCTACAAAATCTCGATAACTCCCGTTACTTGTAGTTGCACTTACTGAGGTACGCGGATCATCAAACTTTTTGATGGGAGGAATTGCTCCAACGCGCGCCAGTGCCTGATTGTAATCCAAATCGGTTTCGTCGGTATCAAGGGTTCCATCCTTTTTGTATTTTATCCAGCGAATGGGGGCCGATGTACGAATGATTTGAGAAATATTCTGCATGCCTTCACTTACAAATTGTGCGGCATTGGCAGTTTGGTAATCGGCAATCTCCTGATCAGTTACATACCAGGCCGGGAAATGAAAAGCTATTCCCATAGTAGCTTGCTGGGTTTCCGTTGCGTTATAGTAAGCCCAATAGCCTTGTTTGCCCCAATTATCGTCGTTTTCAACTTTTATGTAATTATAAACAGTGGTCATAAAAGTACCGTTATAACGCGCATCATCAGCATTGTAGAGATAATAGGTTTTGGTGGTTGGGTTCAAATCGGAATTTACAAACTTCATTCCCAGGTTCGAAGCAAGACCCAGATAGGTTCCAAAATCGTTTTGGTGGGAATATCCTCCTTCATTCTGATCGAGTGATGTGGCCCTGTCCCATTGAATTGCAAAGATAACTTCATCGTTTTGTTCGTTGTTGGGCGACCATTTATCTTCAAAAGGAAGAGTAAGTGGAACCGCATCGGCAACCTGTTTGGCAGTAGCGGCTGCTAAATCAAAATAACTGGTGCTGTTAATTGAAAAAGTTCCCGTTCTGGCATCGCTCAACGAGGTTTCCAAATCCCAGCCGGCAGCCAGGTAAGCTTTAGCCAATAAGGCTTTTGCAGCCTGTTTGCTTGCGCGGCCTGTTTTATCAACTTCGTTTAATAACGAACTGTTCGACAATTCAACCAACTCATCAATAATAAACTGATAGGTTTCCTCAAGCGTATTCCTTGGATAGTAAGATTCAGCTGTCCTGATGTAATCCAGGATGATGGGAACACGACCAAACTGCTGCGAAAGAATATAATAAGCATAGGCACGAATGAATCGGGCTTCTTCCTGGCGCAATGCTTTTTCAGCATAAGCCTCCGATTTGTCGGCATAATACAATACCGCATTTGCTGCATTAATTACCGCATAAAGGTCGATGTAGAGTTCTTTTACCGTTCCATTATCCGAAGTAAGCGTGTATCCTTCGAGGGTTTGATCACCTGCGGCACGTATTCCTACATACAAATCGGTTCCTGCACAATAAATGGCCGGATCGTCATAAATTGATCGTAAGCTGAAATAGGCCTGGTTAACCAGGTTTTCATATCCTTCCTGTGTGGAGAACATTTCATTGGCAGTAATAGCTGAGTTATTATCAGCTTCTAAAAAGTCTTCACAGCTGGTGAATCCAAGTAAGCCGATTAAGCTGCCAAACAATACTATAATAAATGATTTTTTCATATCTTTTAATTCTTTAGACAATTAGAATTTTAAATTAACCCCAAATTGGAAGCTTCTGGTACTGGGTCCATCGTAACGACTTTCTGAACCAGCCCATTCCGGATCAAATCCCTTGTATTTGCTAAATACGAATAGATTGTTAAAATTCAGATAAGCCCTAAGGTTCTGGATCCCATATTTGTTTAAAAAACTCTTGTTGAAAGTATAACCTATTGTAATGTTTCTTACTTTCCAGTACGATGCATCAACAATGGCTGCAAGATTAGACTCTTCTTTTTCATACCAGATAGAACCAGCCCCATAGTTTTGGGTTGTGCCATTAAAGAAGGGGAATTCACCATAATGGGTTTGTTCCTGATATACCGGATTTACATACAAACCATCAGCTGTTATATCGTCAGCATCAATCAGGGTTCCTGCCGGTATGTAGTAGTCCATATTAAGCTTGTTCCATCCCCGGTAAGCGTAGTTATAATATTCATACAGGAAATTGGAATATACCAGGTAGTTTTGCTTGGTATAAATAGAAAATGAAAAGTCCCAGTTTTTATAGGTCAGGTTTGAACTGATGCTTCCTGTCCATTGGGGATCCTGACTACCCTGTACTTTCTTATCATTGTCAGCATCAATAACACCATCCTGATTCTGGTCTGCAATTATGGGCATCCCTTCGGTCCATCCGTAAATGGCATAATAATAATCGGCTTCGGTAACCTGGGTACCCGGAGCAAATCCTCCTGCTGTTGATGCTGCGTTATCAGGAACAGTCATTAGTTTGTCGCTGACAATGCCGTCCCATTCGTAGGCATAGATATTATTAACCGGTTCATTCAGAAACAGGGAACGTGTTATGGGATAATCGATATCAATTAAAAAATCGTTTGATCCATTAATTTCAAACACTTCATTTTTATTGGCTGAAAAGGTAAACGATGTTTCCCAGGTTAAATCTTTGGTGCTTATATTCACCGTATTTAATGATAATTCAATACCCCGGTTGCGAACCTTACCAACGTTATCGATTACTGTTCCTCCTCCTGATGTCAAGGGTAGTGATTTTTCATACAGCAGGTTTTTCGAGTCTTTGTTGTAAATATCGACTGTACCCGATATTTTTCCGGCATATATACCAAAATCGAAACCAAAATTGGTTTCTGCCGAGGTTTCCCAGGTTAAGGCTGAATTAACCACTCCGCTTGGGAAATAACCGTAAGCCAATTGATTGCCAAAAGCATAATAATTTGGTCCGGCTCCTGTAGTATGGGTAGCATAGTTACCAATACCTGAGTTGTTTCCGGTAATACCGTAGCTTAAACGCAATTTCAGGTTCGACAACCAACTGGTACGCATAAAATCTTCTTCCGAAATACGCCAGGCCAAGGCAGCTGATGGAAAAGTACCCCACTGATAGTCTTTGTCAAAACGGGAGGAACCATCAGCCCGGGCTGTGGCAGTTATCATGTATTTTCCCCGGAATGTATAATTCAAGCGTAGAGCATACGAAACCATACTGTTTTCTGCATATTCCGAAGCATATTCCTGCATTGTGCCGGAACCCAGATTGTACCAGGTTGTTCCCTCAGTGGGATCAGTTACTTCCATATAGTACCTTTCGTAGTTATAGGCATTCATACTAAATAATCCCATGGCTCCAAAAGTATGCTCACCAATTGATTTATTGTAATTGATAATATTGTCCCAGGTCCAATCGAAACCCTGGGTCGATGTATAAAATCCGGTAGGGACATTTCCTACGGCATCGCCCCTATATTCACCGGTTCGTGTTTGACTGAAGTTGGGAGAGAAAGTTGTTTTTAACGACAGGTTTTCAATGGGTTTGACTTCCAGATACACATTACCCAAAACCCGATAGTTTTTTCCCTCCTTGATTTCATCCTCGTTATAAAGCAGGGGGTTTTCCTGATCAGAAAACTGGTGCATTGCAGTACCCATAGCCGTGAAGTTTCCGGGTCGTACATTGTATTCGCCATTTTCATCGTAAGGGCGCATAAAGGGGTTCATGCGAAAGGCTTCCTCAATGGCATTATCGCTGGCATAATCGGTTTTGGTATGCGACAGGTTAAAGTTCATACCAGCCGAAAAATAATCGTTAATTTTTGAATCGACACTACCCTTAAGGTTAAACCGATCCTGAGCATCGCCTTTATAAGTTCCAATATTTGTATTGTACCCTGTGCCAAAATAATAGCTGACCGACTCAGTAGCTCCACTCACGGTAAGAAAATGGTTTTGTTCGTGTCCGTCCTGGGTTATCATGCCAGGCCAATCGTACGATTCACCATTATTTAACATTTCTTTTAATACATATTTACTGGTACCGTCGTATAGCATTCCCTGCTGAAAACTTTCAGGAGCCATGCGATAAACCGGTTGCGAAGAAAGATCGTTGGTGCTTAGGAAATTAAGTACGCGATAATCGTAAAATTGTTGGGCGTCCATAAAATCGGGCATACGGGCAATTCTAGTCAGACCGTAATATCCATCGTAAGTAACTGAAGGTTTTGATTCCGATTTTCCGGCAAAGGATTTTCCACTTTTGGTTGTAATCATTACTACACCGGCAGTTGCCCGTGAACCATAAATGGCTGTTGAGGAGGCATCTTTTAGAATATCAACGCGTTCGATATCCTGTGGATTCAAAAAATCAATATCGCCTACAATTACTCCATCTACTACATAAAGGGGAGTTACATCGGAGTTAATGGATGATTTTCCACGAATTTGAAAATCGTATCCGGAGGCTTGATTGCGGCCACCACTTTGGGTGATGCTTACCCCGGCAACTGCTCCTTGCATCGATTCCAACAGAGAGGGTGTTCCTCGTTTTACCAGATTTTCGGTGCTAATTGAACCCACCGAACCGGTCAAATCTGACTTTTTCATGGTGCCATAACCAACTACAATTACTTCGTCGAGGCCAATTAAATCCTCAAGCAGCGAGACATTAATGGTAGTCTGGCCATTGATTGGAACTTCTTCGGTTAACATTCCCATCATGGAAAAAACCAATACTTCACCACCTTCAGGAACGCTTAAAGAATAATTACCGTCAAAATCGGTAATGGTTCCCAGCGTAGTTCCTTGTAACATAATATTTACTCCAGGCAGTGGCAAACCATCGGTAGCTGAAGTTACGGTACCTGTTATCTGCTTTTGAGCCCAGGCCTGGGTCATCAACAATAGAAGTAAAGATACTCCGGTTATCTTACGTATCCGGCTCTTAAAACTAATTGGTATCATTTGTTTATACATATTAATGAATAGGTTCAAAAAACGGTTTCAATTATGATTACTAAAAAAACTATGAAAGCAACAATTCCTAAAAGAATGTAATATTTCAGATGCTGTATTTTTTTTTCGGTGCTTTCCATTGTTTAATGTTGTAATCCAAATTTAGTGCATTCCTACGGGTGTGTGAAATATCCGAATTCCTAATATCAGGGATAAATATTCCATAAGCGGGTATCCGAATTTCAAAAAAAGGGTATTTTTGTCCCAATATTATGGTGTATATATTTGAAGATTACTAAGTAATAGAAAGTATCGTAAAAATTCCGTTAAGGTACACGGAAAATCCTTCAAACGATTGCGAGAGCATTTAAAGTGTCAAAATTTCCACCATTTAAATGAGTGGTTCGCTCTTTTTTTTAAAGGAAATTAAGTGATATACTATTTGAATTCTGAATGCATTGAATAGTAACCAATTCAATTCTTTGAAGCGCCTAGAATAAAGTACGTATTTCGGATTTGAGAAAAGCAAGGGCTTTTTGAGCCGGGTCATTATCGCCATCCATCATCTTCTCCAGTATTAGTTTACTGAGTTGAATAGCCGGGGCATCGGGTTTAACCCGAATGGCGTTTTGGTTGATAAGTTTTACCAGACTTTCTTTAGCCGATTTTACCATCTCCCAGGCTTTGTCGCTTACATAAAGTTGGTGTGCCATGTTGTGTTCAAATTCGGAACGGATATTACGCAATAAAGTATTTTGCAAATCGAGATTGGTCATGTTGGGTTTTTGCGAGCGTAATACCAAAGACTGGGGCGATATTCGTTCTAAAAATAGAGCCATCCGTTCATAAGCCTGTATCCTGATGGGAGTTATTATTTTCTGATTGTTCAGTACTATCTCAACCTTTTGTTTTTTGTATTCGTTTGTAATGAGCTTGTTTAGAATTAAATAAGCTGTAAGAAAGACAATTAAAGCAGGAATGGTATATTTTAGAATCTCGAATAGCATAAACGGTATTTTCTTTAGTTTTTATTAAACTGCTAAGTCTGGTTGTTTAGTATGCAATAAGCATGAAGTTTTACTCTTTTTGCTTTTTCATCGCCTCTTCAAGCTGCAAACTTTTAAGTCGCAGGAAATGGTTTAAGGCTTTATTAATAAGTTCTTTCGTATGGGTTCCTTCAAATTCAGCCAAAAGGGCAAATTTTTGTAGAATCTCATCTTCAATAATTGCTTCATGCTGCACAGCCGGTATTGGTTCCGATTCTTCAGTTTGCTTAATGAACCCGGTGTTGGTAAGTAATGCCTGCTGAAATTGCTTGATATTTTTTTTAGTTTTTTTCATAATTTGCGACCAGTTCTTTTGCAAAGGTTAAATAATCGAAAGCTCCACGACTTTTGGGAGCATATTCAAAAATGGATTGGCCAAAGGCCGTGGCTTCCATTAGCATAATATCCTGCCGGATGTAGGCATTAAATAATTTATCTTTCAGCAGGTTGTTTTCAGCAATATTGGTTAATACGGCTTGTCCGAATTTGGTTCGTGGCTGGTACTTAATAAAAAGTATCCCGGCTAAAGCAAGTTCAGTATTCATGCGTTTTTGAACTTTTTCGGCTGTTTGCAGAATGCGATCGAGGCCAATAAATGCAAAATTTTCAGCCTGCATGGGAACAACAAACTGGTTAGCGGCAACCAACGAATTTATCGACAGGGTTCCCATACTTGGCGGGCAATCCATCAAGACAAAGTCGTAGCTGTTTGTTTTGTTTAATACCTCGCGCAGCAGAAATTCGCGGCCGGGTTCATTGTTAATCATGTACTCAAAATCGAGCAAATTTGGCGACGAGGGAATAACATCCATTCCTTCCGCCTGGTGCAGACAATCTTCCATGGCGCATTTTCCCAGCAACAATTCGCCTACATGGTTTTTTATGTCGATCAGGTGTAAGGAATTGGTCAGGTTGCATTGACTATCAAGGTCGATAAGCAGTACCTTGTATTTCATTTTTTTCAACGCGGCACCTAAATTTAATACGGTAGTAGTTTTACCGGTTCCTCCTTTATTGTTGATTACAGAAATTAATTTTCCCATAGTCTCGGTTTCATATGACTTGTGCTAATTTAATAATATTTATTAAGCACCGGGGAAATTGATGCTAAATTTTCATTTTAACCAATGCTGTACATTCAAAATCGATTTTTTGGGCTTTACTGTTTCTTAAGATAATTGCAGCAAATATGCTTTGAAAGCATCGTACGACGCATCGAGTTCATCGGTTTCGATGCTTCTTTTATCGAAGGCGGCCAGCCTATCGGGAAGTGTAATTTTTTTATCAATCACAGCTTCAACCGTTTCCCTGAATTTGGCGGGATGTGCAGTTTCTAAAAATATTCCTACCTTATCCGGATTCAATTTGCTTTCGATTAAGGAAGCAAAACCGGTTGCCCCGTGAGGATCGAGCAGGTACTGATTGTTTTGGTAACAGTTTTTTATCCACGATTTTATGGCCTTATCCGGATAGCTAAAACTCTGAACCTCTTGTTTAATTTGTTTGTAATCGGAATGAAACAATTCAAGCAATCGTGGAAAATTATTGGGATCGCCCACATCCATGGCATTGGCTATGGTTTGTACAGTATGCATGGGATCGTACTTTCCAGTTTTTAAATAGCGGGGAAGGGTATCGTTTTGATTGCTGGCAGCTATAAAAGTATCGACCGGTAATCCGGTTTTTTTTGCCAAAATTCCTGAAGAAAGATTTCCCAGGTTACCGCTGGGAACCGAAACTACAATTTTCTTTGCTTTTTCGGCTACCTGCGCTACCGCCCAATAATAATATACCGATTGAGGGAGCCACCGGGCAACATTAATTGAATTGGCCGATGTTAAATTCATTTTTTTATTGATGCCGGAGTCGGAAAAGGCCGTTTTAACCAGGCGTTGGCAATCGTCAAAAGTACCATTTATAGCTATTGGTTTGATATTTTGTCCCAGTGTGGCAAATTGTTTTTGTTGTAAAGGACTCACTTTTCCTTTGGGGTAAAGAACCACAACCTGTGTTCCTTCAATTCCTAAAAAACCATTGGCAACCGCACTTCCGGTATCGCCGCTGGTCGCAACCAACACACGGGCCGTAAGGTTTTTGTTCAGATGTTGCATGCAACGGGCTAAAAAACGGGCTCCCACATCTTTAAAAGCCAATGTGGGGCCGTGAAATAATTCCAATGCATAAACCGAGTCCTGAACCGGAACCAATGGTATATCAAAATCGAAAACCTGTTCGGTAATTTCAACCAGAGCGGCAGGACTTAAATTTTCGGCGACATAAGGTTTGAGTACGTGAAAAGCCAGTTCGGGCAGCGTCATTTGCTGCATGTCGGTAAAAAAGTGCTTACTGAACGCCGGAATTTCATTGGGAAAGTACAGGCTGTTATCCGGAGCCAATCCATTAATCATGGCTTCTGCAAAGCTTACCTGATGGCTTTTATCCTTTATGCTGTAGAATTTCATGTTTTGTTTTTTTAATCGTTTTGCATTTGGATTGTTTATTCAATAATTCGGCAGCCTGTTTTTGAAATTTTTGAGACATGAACATCGAAAGGTAAACCCAGAAGTATGGCTTTTTCGTGGAAGGCGTTGGCAACCTGCCTGGCATTATCTTTTCCCTTACAAAGGGAGAAAACCGATGGTCCGGAACCTGATATTCCGGAACCCAAAGCACCAGCTAAAAAGGCGGCTTCTGTTAAGGAGGCAAATCCGGGAATGAGTAACGAACGCACAGGCTCCACAATATAGTCGGTAAGCGAGCGACCAATTAATTCGTAATTGTTACTGTATAATCCGGCAATTAAACCGGCAACGTTTCCCCATTGCCTGATGGCAGTTTTTAAGGGAACCTGTTGTTTTAAAATATTCCGCGATAATTCGGTTCGCAGCTCTATTTTGGGATGGACAACCGTACAATACAATTCATCGGGAAAAGGGATTTTAATTATATCGAGTGGTTCATAACTTCGCACCGCTACGAATCCGCCCATAAGGGCAGGGGCAACATTATCGGCATGAGCAGTTCCCGAAGCCAGTTTTTCGCCCAGCATGGCAAACTCAACCAACTGCAATTCGGTAAATGGCCGGTTAAATAACTCGTTTATGGCAAATGCGGTAACGGCTGAGCTGGCTGCGCTCGAACCCAATCCGCTCCCGGGAAGAATACCTTTGGTTAGCTGCATGCTTAAGCCACCCTGATAATCCAGTTTTTCGAGCATGGCTGTGGCAACTACACCGCAAACATTTTTTTCAGGATCGGTCGATAGATTTCCCTGCCCCTGTATGGCTTGTATATGAATTCCGGCTTGTGAGGCGAGTTCTATTTCTAAAGTATCACCCACCTGGTCCATGGCAAATCCCAGCACATCGAATCCGCAACCTACATTAGCCACCGATGCCGGAGCAAAAGCTTTTATTTTTTTCTTTTCCATCCTTAAAAGTAAACTTTTTTCCGAAAATACTTTAACGGTTTGCCAATCGCATAACATCGGCAAAAACCCCCGAGGCGGTAACTTCAGGACCCGCACCGGCACCTTTTACCACCAGCGGCTGTTTGTTGTACCGCCGGGTGTAAAGCAAAATAATATTGTCCATTCCATCGAGGTAGTAGGCCGGATGGCTTGCATCAACCATCTCAAGCCCGGTGGTGGCTTTTCCCTGATCGAAGGTAGCTACATAACGCAGCTTTTTTTGTTCGCTTTCCGCTTGCTTTCTGATTTTTTCAATGGGATTATTGTGTGCTTCCAGTTGTTTTAACAAGGTTTTAAAATCAGGAGCAATCAGCTCCTTATCGGGAATAATTTCTTTTTTCGAAACGGCTTCCAGCTCCAATGGATATCCGCTTGAGCGGGCCAATATCAGGATTTTGCGTCGCACATCGAGTCCACTCAAATCGAAGCTGGGATCGGGTTCAGTTAAGCGTTTGTCGCGGGCCTGAATTACTGCCTGCGAAAAGGAAACAGAAGGGCTGATGGAATTGAAAATATAATTCAGACTGCCTGAAAGAACGGCCTGGATTTTTAAAATTTTATCGCCCGATGCAAGCAAATCTTCAATGGTTTTTAGTACGGGTAAACCGGCGGCAACATTGGTTTCGTGAAGAAATTTTAATCCACGTTTTTTCATGCTTTGTTTAAACTCCAACAATTGCTTTATGGGTGATGCAGCCATTATTTTGTTCGAGGCCACCACCGGAATATTGAGTTCGGCAACCTTAGGATAAATTGCCGCAATAAGCGATGATGCGGTATTATCGATAAAAATGCTGTTCCGTAAATTCATTGCTTTCATACGAAGTAAAAAGTCCTCAGCATGCATGGTTTCGCCTTTGCTCAGTAGTTCCTGCTTCCAGTCATCAAGCGGGATGCCCTGGGAATTGAAAAGCATTTTTTTACTGTTGGCTACTCCGGCCAGTTTAATATCAATGCCATATTCTTCTTTCAAAAAGCAAGCCTGTTCGCTTAGTTGTTCCAGCATGGTTCCGCCAACGGTGCCAATACCTAAATTAAACAGGTGTACTTTTCGGTATTTCGATAAAAAGAACCCGTCGTGTAAAACATTGAGTGCTTTTTTGGTATCTTTTTCAGCAACTACAATCGATATGTTCCGTTCGGTTCCACCCTGGGCAATGGCACGAATGTTTATTCCGTTGTCGCCAAGTAATTTAAAAGCTCTTCCGGCAAGGCCTACGCTTTCTTTCATTTTATCACCCACCATGGCAACTATGGTGAGTTTGTCTTCGTAAATGGCCGGATTAACTTTTTTTCGGACAATCTCGTTTTCAAATTCTTCGTCGATAAAGTGGCAGGCCTGAGCAGCATCGGCAGAGGCTACTCCAATACAGATGGTATGTTCCGACGACGACTGGGTAATAAACATGACATTTACTGCGGCCTGATGTAAGGCTTTGAATACACGCATGGCAATTCCCTGAACGCCAACCATTCCACTTCCCGACACGGTAATTAACGAAATATCGGGAATGGATGAAAATCCGCGAACATTACTTCCATTTACATTCGGACTATGACTGATTAGCGTTCCCGGATTTTCGGGCTCAAAGGTGTTTTTTATTCTTATGGGAATGTGTTTTTCCAATGCCGGTTGAATAGTTGGCGGATAAATTACTTTGGCTCCAAAGTGCGACAATTCCATGGCTTCTTCGTAACTCAAGGCCGGAATGGTATAAGCCGACGACACCATTTGTGGTGCTGCGGTAAGCATTCCGTTTACATCGGTCCATATTTCGATGCGTTCGGCATCAAGATAACCGGCTAACAGGGCCGCTGTGAAATCAGATCCCCCACGTCCCAGCGTGGTAACTTCGCCCTGGGTGTTGCTGGCAATAAAACCGGGAACAATAGCAATCCGGCAAATATCGTTAAAAGCAGCAGCGGCATTGGCTGCCGATAGTTTGTGATTAATTTTTCCGGCCAGATAGGTATTGTCGGTAATTATTATTTTCCGGCTGTCTAAAAGCTGGTTGCGATGCCCGAGGTGATTCAGCGCTGAACTGATTACTCCCGATGACATTTGTTCACCCAGACTTAATAATTTGGCTTTGCTCCGATTGCTCCACTCGCCCAAAATAGCAATGCCCTGGCAGACTTCTTCCGCTTCGTTACAAAGCATTTTTATATGTGCGGCAATCTCGCTGCGGTTTTTTGGATCGATTAATTGATTGATGATTTCAAAATGCCGATCTTCAATCTGCTGAATGGTTTCCGTAAAATTCTTGTGTCCCGCCAAAGCCAGTTTTCCACTTTCTTCAAGCAGATTGGTAATTCCCGATAAGGCTGAAACAACTATTATAAGTTGGGATGTTTCGTGGTAACTGCCAATAATTTCTGATACAATTCGTATGCGTTTGGCATCGGCTACTGAAGTTCCGCCGAACTTTAAAACTATCATAAAACTAAGGATTAAATTTTTGTGATTTAATGATGCACTTCCATGCGGATTCTTAAACTATTAATTACTCCCCCCTAAGGGGTGGTAATAATAGTAGTTGTTATAGTTGTTGTTGCAGAATGCCAGTTTTCATAAAAAATTGCCCGCCCGGGTTGCAGGGAGGGTAAATGGTATAATAATATGTAGGCTTCAGTTTTCATAATAAATCGAAACAAATATAGGGTAATATATTTTAAATTAAAACAAATAATAAGCTAATAATTACAAATAATCCTCCGATAAATTTTTGATAGCTATTTCATAAAAACTATTTATTTGATTGTCAATAAGTAAGCTCGAAGTACCTTTTTAAACTTTTGTTTAACGGAAAAGAAATAAGTCGGGTTTATTTAATGGTAAAAGCTGACAAATCCCAATTAATTGGTATTGTACAAACCAGATTATTACTATTTCTTTGTGGTGTAAATTATAAGGATGCAAAAATTTATTCAACATAGTATTATTTGGGCAGGAATCCTGCTTTTGCTTACTTATCAGCAACAACTGAACAGGACCTGGCATTACCACCAGCTTCCCTCAGGTGTTTTGGTAAAACATGCGCATCCCTATAATAAAAAGAGTAAGGCTGCCGAAGGCTCAGAAAACCATACGCATAAGTCAAACGAAATACTTTTGTTTAGTTTTTTCGACGGCCATTTGGCGCCTGATGCAAATCCGGTTGAATTTACCGAAATAAGTAGTCGTGCTACCGACTATAAATTTTACAATACTGCCGGTGCCCCGGTAATCCGTGAGCTTTATAAATTTAACGAGCACCGCGGTCCTCCAAAGTGTTAGTTACATCTTTCCTTTAGATTTTTTTTAGTTTCCACAGTGTTTTAAAGCAATGCCATGCTTAATGTGAAAGAAGTGTGTCGCTTGCTATTCAGGACTACATTTTTATATTTTCAATTAATGAGAACATTTAAGTATTATATTTTATTTGGTATTTTAAATTTTTTGGTGTTTGCCGTTAATGCGCAAAAAAAGACTGATGCCCATATTATTGGGCACGTAACTGCAAACGGGCAGCATCTGCCTTTTGCATCCATCGTATTAAAAGGTACTACCATTGGAACTTCGGCCGACGAAACCGGGCATTTTAGTATGTTGAATTTACCACTTGGCAGTTACACGGTCAGAGCACAGGTACTGGGCTACAAATCGGAAGAAAAAGAAGTAGAACTTGTTGAAGGGAAAACGGCCGAAATTAAGTTTGAACTGGTCGAAGATTTAATTGGGCTGGAACAAGTGGTAGTTACTGCCAACCGAAACGAGCAAAACCGAAAAGATGCCATGACCCTGGTAAATTCGCTGACACCCAAATTATTCCTGAATACCAACTCGGTAAATCTGGGCGAAGGCCTTAACTTTACTCCGGGTTTGCGGCTCGAGAACAACTGCCAGAATTGTGGGTTTACCCAGGTTCGTATGAATGGTATGGAAGGCCCCTACAGTCAGGTGCTGATTAATAGCCGGGCTATTTTTAGCGGTTTGGCCGGGGTTTATGGTCTGGAATTATTTCCGGCCAATATGATTGAGCGGGTTGAGGTGGTTCGTGGCGGAGGTTCTGCCTTATATGGGAGTAACGCCATTGCCGGAACCATTAATTTAATTACCAAAGATCCCATTAACAGCGCTTTTGAGGTAAATACCGGCTTAAGTTTAATTGGTGTTGGACACGAAACTTCGGGTGGAATTGTCCCCGATCGGAACATTAATTTTAATGCTTCGGTGGTCGATGCCGAGGCTAAAGCCGGTGTTTCGGTTTTTGGTTTCTACCGGCAAATGGATCCTTTTGATGCCAATAACGACGGTTTTTCTGAAATTGCTCAAATAAACAATACCACAGTGGGTACACGGGCGTATCACCGCACCGGAAAACGCGGTAAAATAACTTTCGATTACTTTAATATTAACGAGAAACGCAGGGGAGGCGATCGTTTTGCTTATTCCTTACACGAAGCCAATATTGCCGAAGCGGTAACTCACAATATTAATACCGGAGCCTTAAGCTACGATCAGTTGTTTAATCATGCCGACAAATTAAGTGTCTTTGCTTCGGTACAAAATGTAGCGCGCGATTCATATTACGGAGCCGGCATGGATCCTTCGGCGTATGGAGCAACCAGCGATCTTTCGTATGCGCTGGGAGCTCAGTTTTCCTTGGAACGTGAAAAGTTGGGTTTTGCTCCGGGTAATTTGGTTATGGGACTTGAAAACAATGGCGGTTATTTGAACGATAAAAAACTGGGTTACTTCGATTGGGAAAATAACATCCATACACCAAACACGCTGGTAGCCGATCAATCGTCGCAGAACGTAGCGGCTTTTGTGCAAAGCGAGTGGGAATTTGGTTCGTTTAAAAGTTCGCTGGGTTTACGTGTCGATCATTATGTAATCGACGATAAGACCAATGCAACCTTACCGGTCGAAGGAACGGTTTTAAGTCCGAGGATTAGTTTAAAATATGAGATTTCAACGAATCTTATGTCCCGATTAAGCTATTCGCATGGATTTAGAGCGCCCCAAATTTTTGACGAAGATTTGCATATTGAAGTATCAAGTGCACGAAAGGTGGTACATGTAAACGATCCCGGATTAAAGCAGGAAGAAAGCCGCAGTATTATGGCATCGCTCGATATGAATCATACCTGGGGCACTTTTCAGAACCAGGGGTTGATCGAAGGTTTTTATACCCGCCTGAATAATCCTTTTGTAAATGATTATGGAACTCCCGATGCCGATGGAACCGTAGTTTATACCCGGGTAAACGCAAACGATGGTGCTTTTGTGGCAGGGGTAAACCTGGAATGGAATCTGGCTCCTTCGCCTGTGTTTATGGCTAAAGTAGGTTTTACGGCACAAATAAGTGAGTACGATAAACCCCAGGAACTCGATGAAAAGCGTTTTGTACGCACCCCAAATACCTATGGTTTTGTTACTATTGATTACGATGTGGTTAAAAACCTTTGCCTGATGGTTTCTGGAAATTATACCGGAAGCATGCTGGTTCCTTATTTTGGTACCGAACTACCGACCGGTGTCGATGGAATCATGAAAAAATCGGATCCCTTTTTCGATTTAGGACTTAAGGTGGCCTACGATATCAAACTAAACGGAACCATCCTGCAATTGAGCACCGGAGTTAAGAATCTGTTCAATTCGTACCAAAGCGATTTCGATTCCGGTGAATTCCGCGATCCCGGATACATGTACGGACCCGGAACTCCCCGTGTAATTTATTTTGGCCTACGTTTTAGTAATATTAAGTAACGCTTTAAACCAGTGAGACTGTTATTTTAGTTATAATGCTGCTTATCACACGCTGGGGTACCTTATAGTATATCAATTTCGCGTGTATAAAGGAAAGTGGGGTGCGGTTAGCATATACTTGCCTGCCAGCCGGCCCCATTTCTTAAACTTTTCTGCAAACTCTTAAAAGCAAAAATTTAACCCACTGTTTAATAAATTTTCTTAACCGATAATTTCCTTTTTACCTTTCAAAAAAATACCCGGACTGTTTTGACTAAAAACCAAATCCAATCACCTTCAATCTATACTAAATTTTACTTCGAACTGTATTTATAATTATTTGGATTTACTTGTAGTCTCAGATTAAATCTAAATCAATAACCGCAAATGGATTTTTATTAGCACGGTGCGGTGGGCAGGCAAAACCAGGTGTGGAATTGTCGATAAGGGTAAAGCGGCAGTACCGTTTCAGAACGAGACCGAACAGGCACAACCTTGAGTTGGGGAATTAGCAAAGAGCAGGGAAGTACTTATCGAAATTCGTTGGTTTTGCAAGACTTTTGTTTCTTTTGGTCGCAAAAGAAATTAGGACAGTATCGATTAAAGGATTGTTTTCTATGTGATTAAAAAATTAGTAATGTTGGTTATTTGTAGCGCTTTCGCAGCTATAAGGCACTATTGCTAACACACACTCAAACGTCTTGCTTGCGGGTCTTGGAAAAGTCACAATTTCAGTTTACTTTTAGTCTTAATTTTTAACATAAATACAAGAAACTAACAACGCAACTGCGTTTAACGCCAACGATGGCGGTAACTTAAAAACAGAATACGGAAATACATGAAATATAAAGGTTCAATTGACATCAGTAAGCCACAATCCAAAGTGGTAGAAGCATTTTCTGACCCTGACAACTTAAAGGAGTATCAGGACGGATTTCAGAAAAAAGAGTTAGTTAGTGGACAAATCGGAATGGAGGGTGCTGTTTCCAAAATGTTTTACAAATACGGAAAACGTGACATGGAATTGACGGAGACTATCACAAAAAATAATCTTCCTGATTCGTTTGAGGCTTTTTATCAGCATAAACATATGGACAATACAATGAAGTGCAAATTCATACCAATTGGTGATAATAAAACCCGATATGAATATGAGTTCGAATATACTCGAATTAGCTGGGTAACGCCAAGACTTATGGCTATTCTTTTTCCAGGAATGTTTAGGAAACAGGGAGAAAAATGGATGAGACAATTCAAAGAATATGTTGAAAAACTATAACACCCAGGCACATCCTTGAGTTGGGTAATTTGCAAAGAGCAGGGAAGTACTTATCGAAATTCATTGGTTTTCCAACACTTTTGTTTCTTTTGGTCACAAAAGAAAAAAGGATAGCATAAAATTAAGGAGCTAGGTTTTTTCTGTGCTGGTAAGATTTTAGCAAAGAAAATAATTCGTTGGTTTTACAACACATTTGTTTCTTTTGGTCTCAAAAGAAAAGAAGACCGTATAGCCTAAGCCATTGTGTTCTTAAAAACCTTTTTTATTTTCGCATTTTAAAATTGCGAAGTAAACCATGGAATTAACCCTTTTAAAAAATCAGTTGTTGGCCGATTTTTCGACTGAGAATCTAACCTATATTTCTTCACGATTAATTGGTTTTCATAAAAACAGGCAACTTAAGGCTTTGAAACAAACGGGAGAGGTGGTAAGCCGGTTTTATCCATTTAACGAAGCTTCGGATGCCCGCTTGTTTTCGCGCCTGATAGTTTTGTTTCATCCCGACAAATTAAACGATTACCATAACCAGATAAACCGTTGTAAGGACTACGAAAGTTTGGAAGTGTATCGCTACCTGGGAGCGGTTCTGGTGCAGATTGATTTATTGAATGAGCATTCGGAAAACGCTTTGCTCGATCCCGAAGAATTTGAGGAGGAATATGGTTGGAATTACCGGCCAACCAACGACGATTATTTTTTTGCCGACGAAGAGGAAGAACCGCAAAGCCATTGGTTCGACGAAGAAAATATTGATGATCGTTATTTTTTCAGCGAAGGGCAGGGAACCCCCGATGGTAGTTTTCTCACGGCGCTTAAACGCAAAATATACGGACCGGTGCATTTCGATTTTCCGGTACATCTTCTGGAGGATTTGGAAGAGATTGAAATGGCTGAATATGAAATTGAAGATTTGGATGGAATAGAGTTTTGCACCTATGCCAGGGTAATCGATTTATCGTACAATCAACTGTTCGATATTGCAAAAATAGCAACGTGCGCTAATGTTCAGGAATTGTATCTGGCCAATAACCAGTTGCGTTATGTTGATGCGCTGGCACAGTTACAGGATTTGCGTATGCTCGATTTATCGGGAAATAAAATTAATGATGCCTCGCCTTTATTTTATTTGCAGGCTTTGGAATTTGTCAACCTGTTGGGAAACCCAATTCCTTTACCCCAGGTTTTGGAATTAAAAAAACGCGGCGTAACTGTAGTTTATTGATTTACTGATAAAAGAAATCCAACCCGGGGAACATTTTCGATGTTAACCCGCGTATCGGCTTTCAGGTATTTCCGAAGTTTGGCAATAAATACATCGAGGCTGCGGCCGGCAAAGTAATCGTTTTCACCCCAGATTTGTTGTAGCAATTCCTCGCGCCGGATAATATTTCCCAGATTCTGGCTCAGCAATTCCAAAACTTTGGTTTCGCGTTCGGTGAGCCTTTGTTCCTGCTTGTCGAGCACCAAAAGCTGGTTGTGCGGTTCAAAGCAAAATTGGCCTATCATAATATGATTAGGAATGGTAGCCACGGTTTTTTGAGTCCGGTTTAAAATGGCATTAATGCGCCAAAGTAGTTCTTCTTCGTCAAAAGGCTTGGTAATATAATCGTCGGCTCCCAGATTAAAGCCTTTAAATTTATCGCCTTTAAGGTTTTTTGCGGTTAAAAAGATGATGGGAACTTTCGGGTTTTGCTGACGAATAAGGTTGGCTACCTGGTATCCGTCCATTTTCGGAAGCATAATATCTAAAATACAAAAGTCGAATTGCCCGTCGGCAAAAGCTTTTACTCCCGACTCCCCATCGCGACAAAGTTTTACTTCAAATCCTTCCGATTCCAGAAACTCAGTAGTAAGGAAACCCAGATTCAGGTTGTCTTCGACCAGCAAAATGCGCAATTTGGTTTCTTTTTTCATCAGCAAAGCCATTTTAGTTAGCCATTTTAATCGTTTGCTGAATCAAATATAGGCAATTCAATGAAAAAGGTGCTGCCTTCGCCTTTTTTACTTTGCAGTTCCAGGTAACCCTGGTGCATCTGAACTACTTGTCCAACGTACGATAAGCCCAGTCCAAAACCTTTCACATTGTGAATGTCGCCGGTATTTACCCGTGAGAATTCCTGAAAAATGGTTTTTTGATCGGCTTTATCAATGCCCAGTCCTTTGTCGGAGATGGCCACTACCAGCTTGTGATTTTTGTTAAAAGTTTTTATTTCAATTTCAGGTGCCTGCGGCGAATATTTACAGGCGTTGTCGAGCAGGTTGTTTATGGCATTCGAAATATGGAAACAATCGGCTTTTACCGAATAGTTTTGTGCCAGCAATTCGAGTTTGATGCTGCCTTTGCGCTCATCAATCATTAATTGAAACGAATCGGAAACCTGCCTGATTTGTTGGTGCAAATCGAGTACTTCAAAATTCATGGGCATTTTTCCTTTTTGCATCCTCGAAATATCGAGCAGGTAATTAATGTGCAAATCGAGTTTGTCGTTTTCCTGTTTTATGATTCGGGTATAAGGAGCAACATTTTCAGCACAACCCGGAGTTTTTGAAATACGGTTGTTGGCTAAGCGAATGGAAGCAAGCGGCGTTTTAAACTCATGGGTTAGGTTATTTATAAAATTACGGGTATCGTTCGATAACGACTGTTCTTGCAGATAGTATTTGTAAATAAGCAAAAAGGCGCCAATGGTTAGTACAATTAAAACAATGCTTACAATAAAGAGCCAGCCAATTTGTGCCAGAATAAATTTATTTCGGCCCGGAAAAGTAATGTGCAGCCAAATGGGTTCGTTATTGGTAGTTACCATATTCGACTTTACCGTAAAGCATTTGTGACGCGATTCAACATCGGTAAAAACCGGATGCGGATGTGGCGTTAGGGTTAACTGAAATTCGTAGGGAAGGCAAATCTTGCTGTAAGCCAGTTCGGCCTTGATTAGCGAATCGATAAAAGTCCATTTATCGAGACTCAGGTGTTCTTTCTCGCAGCAGGTAAATCCCTTAACATCGAAACAATTGGTAACCTGAAGGCAAACCGAATTTTGTTTATCGAGTTCGGTAACCGATTTATTTAATGCGGCCACTACGGTGTATTCAAATTGTTTTTCCTGATAACCTGCTGCCCGTATTATCCAGATAAACTGTATGATAATCAGGCTGATTAAAAAGAAAATAACCAGAATAATCAGTTTTTGCGTTTTATGCTTCATCCCTTTAAGTTTGTAAGTGCAAAATAAGCTAAATTTTGCACCATTGCCCGCTCATTAACAAAACATTAACAAGCACTGTTTTTTTTGCCAAAATAAAGTAACCATAGCCTAATTAAACAATAAACAAAAATAAATTTTGCTTGTTTGATAATTAGAACATTACCTATATTATGGTTTTCATTGCCATAATTATTAATTTGAAAATCAGTAAACCAACGCTATGAACGATCAATCGTTAGATAATAATTCTCAAAAAAAATCTCACGAGAATAATCTGGAGAATCGTGCAAATAAGCTATGGCAAAATGCTGCGGAGCAGGCATCATCAGAAAAAAAACATTTGCTCGATGAAAGTTTTTTATTGAATGCTTTATTGAATAACATTCCCAACTCAATTTACTTTAAAGACAAAGAAAGCCGCTTTATAAAAGTAAGCCGCTACATGCAGGAACGCTTTATCGACAAAACCAACGAATCTTTTATTGGTCTTACCGATTTCGATGTTCAGGAGGAGGAGCATGCCCGACAGGCTTTTGACGACGAGCAGGAGATAATTAAAACAGGTCAGGCGCTGATTGGCTTGCTTGAAAAAGAAACACTTAACCAGGAAACCCGCTGGGTTTCGACTTCAAAGATGCCCTTACTTACCGACGATGGAAAAGTAGTGGGCGTATTTGGTATTTCGCGCGATATTACCGATCTCATCCGCTTAAAGGAAGACCTGATTGTAAAAAACGAAGCTTTACTGACTGCTGAAGAAGAACTCAGGCAAAATCTCGAAGAGTTGCAGTCCATTCAGGAAAAACTAATTGAACAACAGCAAAAACTGATTGAGAAAAATGAATTAATTGCCAGACAAAATGTTGAGCTGGCCATGCATAAGGAAAATCTCGAAGCCAAAGTGGCTCAGCGAACCAAAGCTCTCCGGTATGCAAAAGAAAAAGCCGAAGAATCGGATCGCTTAAAATCGGCATTTTTAGCAAACCTTAGTCACGAAATCAGAACACCAATGAATTCCATTGTTGGTTTTGCTCAAATTGTAATGCAGGATGATTCAGTTTCTGATGAATTGAAAAACTACCTCCGTTTTATTAATTCCAACGCCGATTCTTTATTGCAACTCATTAACGATATTGTCGATTTATCGATGTTGGAGTCCGACCAGTTGGCTTTCCGTTTCGAAGTTTTTGAACTTAATGCATTTGTACAGGATGTGTTTCATTGGATTGAAGAACTTAAACCCGATTCTGGTGTAGCGTTTCAGCTCGATAACCAGTTGGCTAACGAAAACCATAAACTGGTGGCCGATAAGTACCGCTTAATGCAGATTGTGCATAATCTTTTAAGTAATGCTATAAAATTTACGCACGAGGGAAGCATTGAATTTAATATTTACCGGAACCATGACAAGCTGTGTTTCCTGGTAAAAGATACCGGTATTGGTATTGCACCCACCGATCTTTCGCTAATCTTCGATCGTTTTCAAAAATGCGATGCCAATACAAATAAACTCTATCGGGGTGCAGGGCTGGGGCTTACCTTATCGAAAAAACTGGCTACAAGCATGGGTGGTGATATCGAAGTTCATTCGGTTTTGGATTTGGGATCCAGCTTTACGCTTTCGATTCCTTTTATATCGCCGGAAGACTTATAATTACAACTTAACAACTCATTAACACTTTTATAACAAGTAAATAACGCAGAGCCGGGCCAGGCTTTGTTACATTTGCTTTATCTAATAACTAAAATGAATTGTTATGAAAAAAATGATTTTTGTATTAAGCTTGTTTTTTGTTGCCGGTTTAGGTTTTAAAGCAGCAGCAACCGAAGTATTGGTAGATAATGGTGTTAATATTGTAGTGGTTGAGGACGACAAAAAACCTTGTCCGGCCGATTGTACCTGTGCCAATTGCGAAGCCAAATCAGCCGATGGTAAAACCGCCGCTGCCAAGTCAGGGGAAGCTAAAAAAGATTGTGCTGCCAAAAAGAGCGAGTGCAAAAGCGCCGAAGCTAAAAAAGAATGTGCTAAAAAATGCGATGGTTCAACAAAAACTGCCGAAGCAACTAAAGAAAAGAGCAAATAATTTTTGGAATTTTACTGACAAAGGCCATTTCTGTTACAGAAATGGCCTTTGCTTTTTGTACCGTCTTAATCAATCCCCATAGTATGAATCAAAACAATCGAATTAATAACAAATAAAACTTATCTTTAGTTCGAATTTTTTTGCATTTTTTTTCTCATGAAAAAGCTTACCCTAAGTGAAGCAATCAGCAATATTAACGCTTATTTACCTTTTGAAGCTCTTATCGACGACGATTCGTTTTATGTGAAAATTGAAGCCTATGTTCCTAAAATTTGTTTTGCTATTCATCAGGGACATCGTTTTGCGCCGGAATTGCAGGCAAAATGTGCTCTTAACGATTACGAACGCTGGTATGAGGAAGATCCCCATACACTCAGTTTTATTGCCGATCAGCCCATTGTGCTGGCCGCTTGCGATTCGCGTTATGCTTACGATTTAAACCGTTCACCCCGTGAAGCGATTTACGAAACAGCCTGGGGAAAAACGGTATGGAGCAAGCCCTTGTCAGCTTATGAAAAAAGCAGGAGTCTCGAAAAACACCGTGCTTTCTACTTTTTGGTCGATATACTTTTGCAACAACTGAGTAAGCGCTTTTCGAACCTGGTAGTATTCGATATGCATTCGTTTAATTTCAGGCGTATGCCTAATCCGGCTCCCGATTTTAATCTGGGAACGGTATTGATAAAACCAGCCGCTTTTCGCCCACTGGTTGAGCAATGGCTTAATATGTTACGAAAAATTGCCCTGCCTGAACATAGCCTTCGGGTGGCTGAAAACGAGGTGTTTGTTGGCGATGGTTATCTGGCTGAATATATTAACAGCACTTATTCCCATGTGTTGGTACTGGTTACCGAAATTAAAAAAATATATGTAAACGAACTTACCGGCGAAACATACGATGCTATTATTGCCTCTTTAGCGAAGCAGTTTAATCATTTAATAAGGCAATTTAATCCCAATAAAGTAGATTCTTTCTAAAATGAAGCTTTTTTTTCTATTTGATTTATTGGAGTAGGGTGTATATTTTATAGTATTTTATATGATGAACTTAATGTTATATTGCCGATTGGCTCAATGGCTAGTAATTTATTTTCAGCTATTTTTGTCACCCTTACAGTTAGGTAGCATTTACTTACTGGGGAAGATTGGGTGAAGGGAGGATTTCTATGACAAATTCGTTACCGAAAATACGAAAAATGTTGTTTTTTGTGGGAGCAGGCAGCTCTTTCGCAGGAAACCTGGTTGATGTTTTTTTGAATCAGAACCAAACGCTTGGCCTGGCAATCAGCCTGTTTTGTCTTTTTATAGTAGCATTTACCCTTGTTACAGTTACTCTGCGTAAATTATCGATAAAATGGGGCAATGGTTTGATACTTTACTCGGTCTTACTAAATGTTTTTCTCGACCTTATAACGGAAGTACATAACCCGGCTATCGATCAGATTTTTTACAGCAATGCCATGCTGCTTGGTTTAATTATACTTTATTCCGGCTTTACATTAGGTAAGATTCATGCCAATATGATAGGCATCTCAATTTATGGACTTATCTGGTGGTTGACATTAAACACCGGTTCAGTTTTTCTAAAACAATCGATTCCCATGCTTACGGTAATTTTAATGGCTTTTCTTTTGGGAATCAATTTAATTATTCGTGTACTGGAAAGCTACCACCGGTTGCAACAACGTTTAATCATCGATTTAAAATCGCGAAACAGGGTATTAAATGAGCGGAAAAACTATTTGAATAAAGTAAATCAGACCAAAGACAAATTATTTTCGGTTATGGCCCACGATTTACGTTCACCGCTCACCAGTATAATGGGATTTACTTCGCTGCTCGAAGAAAGCCTGCCCCGCATTGATGAAAAAGAAGCCCGCTATTATTTATCGATGGTAAACAATTCGGCTCAAAAAATAAATACCCTGCTCGAAGATTTGTTGGATTGGGGGCGCATTCAAACCGGACAGGTGCTTTTTAATCCGCAGGAGACCAATCTTTCGGCATTGATAAATGAAGTAAAAGAATACCTGGAAGGAAATGCTGCTTTAAAACTTATCTCCCTAACCAGCAATGTGGATGATGATTTGATGATTGTAGCCGATAAAAACATGATGCAGGCCGTAATTCGTAACCTGCTTTCGAATGCCATAAAATTCACCCATCGCAAGGGTTCAGTAAACATTTCGGCCATAAAACTCCACAAACAAATACAGATTACAGTTACCGATACAGGCGTAGGAATGAACCAGGAAACATTGGAAAACCTGTTTACCAGTATTGCCGTTGATTCAAAAGCCGGAACGCTAAACGAAAAAGGATCGGGTTTGGGACTTTTGGTTTGCCGCGAATATGTCGAAATTCATAAGGGAATTATTTCGGCTACCAGCGTTGCTGGTGAGAGTTCTGTTTTTACGGTTCTTTTACCGGTGTAAACTAAGTGTTTGCAAACCGGTTTATAGCCGGATAAAACCTAAATATAATAATATACTGTCTTATTTAAGCGTTCGCATCCGCGAAAGCAATTGGTCTTTTTTGTTTTTAGCCAGGGGAACTTCCACACCCGATACGGTAACCGACATGGGACCTATTTGCTCTAGAAAATTAAGATTTACCAGGTACGATTTATGCGTTTGGAAAAATACATCGTTGGGAATATATTCCAACATGCTCTTTATGGTGCTGCGGATGAGATATTTGTTATCGCGATCTACAAAAATGGTCATATAGTTACCTTCGGAGTTAAGGTATTTTATTTCATCGAGTCGTACCTTAATAAAAGTATGATCCTTCTTTACAAAAAGGCAATCTTTTAGAATCAACTCTTCACCCTCAGGTTCTTTTTCATTCAGGCCTCCGTTATTAGCGCTTTGATTGCGTTTGGATGCATTCGAAAGGGCTATTTCAATGGCGGTGTACAAGCCTTCTTTTTTGTAGGGTTTCAAAAGGTAGGCGTCGGGTTGGGTTTCTTTGGCACGGGCCAGGGTAGTGCTGTCGGAATGGCTGGTAAGGTAAATAAACGGAATTTCGACTTCGTAATGCAAAAAATGCCCCAGTTCAATACCGTCTTTGTCGCCTTTAATGTTAATGTCGAGCAGAACCAAATCGGGCAAATCTTCCATAATTAATTCAATGGCTTCCATATAACTAACTGCCATACCAATAACGTGGTATCCCAGTTTGGTAAGTTGCATACGTAAATCTTCAGCTATGAGCAGTTCGTCTTCAACAATTAAAAGTTTAAGCATACCCAATGAATTTGAAACAACGTGTGCAAGTTAATTATTTGTTTCGAACAATAATAAAAATTTGCTTTTTATCGCGAAAGGTTTTTCAGGGGTTCTTTAAACTCAATAAGCACAATAGCCCCATTTTGGCTCTGTATGTCGATAGTTCCTTTTAATTGCCGGGTAAGCAACGAAACCATGCGCATTCCCAGCGACTCACTTTTTTCAAGTTCAAAGTCATTGGGAAGTCCGGGACCCGAGTCGCTAACCCTTAACTGGTACTGATGCAAGCCAATAGCAGTTAGCCCGATAGCCAGATGGTTTTTACTTCCCGGTTTAAATGCATATTTGTAGGCGTTGGTAACCAGTTCGTTTACAATAAGACCCAGCGAAACGGCCGCATCAATATCGAGTTTTATGTTTTGTATCGAAATCTGGTAATTTACTTCCATTCCCTGATCGTCGAAAGCCTGATGAATGGAATCCACAATCTCGGTCAGGTATTCCTTCATGTTAATAAGCGAAACCGAATCGCCCTGATACAGTTTATGGTGAATCGACGAAATAGCCATAATACGGCGTTGCATCTCGTTAAAGATATTTTCTGTTACCGGATTGTCGATGCGCATACGCTGCAGGTTAATGATGCTCGATATAATTTGCAGGTTGTTTTTTACCCGGTGATGAATCTCTCGTATCAGCACTTCCTTATCCTGAAGCGCCTGGTGAATAATATGGTTTTTTTGGTTCAGCTCTTCGTTATATTCTTCGAGCGAACGATTGGCCTGTTTCCGTTTTTTGTTTTCGATATAAAGAAAGCGAACCAGGATGAGTACAGCCAATAAGCCGATAATAAGAATCAAGGCCAGCAGGTTTCTAATATGGCTTATTTTTTTCAGGTAAAGCACTTCTTCTTCTTTTTTCTGTATCTCAAAATCGGCCCGCATTTCGGCCAGTTTTGAAACCACCGAGTCGCTGGCTATCTGTTCACGTAAAGTGTTCGAAGTTTTCAGGTAGTAATAGGCATCAGCATATTGCTTGTTTTGTTCGTTAATTTGGGACAGCAACAGGGCGGCCTCTTTTTGTTCATTGCTGTACTTATTACTGTCGGCTGTTTGGTAGGCCAGTTGTACCAGAGGTAAAGCCTTTGAATAATTTTTTTGCTGGGTATAAATCTTGGCCAGTTCCAGGTAGGTTTGGGTAAGTGCCAGATAATCTTCATTGGTTTTAAGCAGTTCAATGGCTTTGTTTAGTGTGGAATCGGCCTGTTCGGGTTTGTTTTGAGCGGCATAAACCAGACCCATATTCGAAAAATTTTGTCCGTCGTAGTAGGTAAAATTATGCGCGCTACCTTCGGTTTGATACCTTTGCATGTAATACAAGGCGCTATCGTAGTGCTGCATCTGGCGGTAAATCTCGCCCAGGTTTACATAGATAGCCAGGGTAAGAGCTATGTATTCGGTTTTAATCTGTAAAGCTTTATGGTAATAGGGAATGGCCGTTTCAAAGTTTTCCATTTTAAAATAGATGCCGGCAATATGGGTGGCAATCATGGCTGAGCCCATCGACTCGTTTATTTTTTGGTAATAGGGCTCGGCCAACAGGGCGTAAGTAAGTGCCTGTCCATAGTTTCCCATCGATTTGTAATTGTTGCTGATAACCACTAGTCCCGAGGCTATCAGGGTGTCGTTTTTCATTTGTTTGGCCAGTTCGTAAGCGTCATAAGCATATTTCAGGGCCTTTTCGGTATTGCTCTCGCTCATGGCCTTCTGGTATATTTCTTTAAAGACATTACGCTGTTCATCGTTTCCTTTTAAGCCTATAGCAGAGACAATAAAAAGAAACACTAAAATTAAATAGCGGTATGGTTTCATAGGTAGTTGAATAAATAAAAACGAAGATAAAACAATTTACCCAATCACCCAACAAGCAAAAAACATGACTTTTGTCCGGTTTTTTCCGTTTTTGGACGAATAGATATTAGACTTATAGTGAAAAGTGAATAATTAATAGTGAAAAATGAAAAGTGAAAAATTTATAACCTTAATTAGTAAGCGGTTCGCAGTCTTTTGTCTTTTGTTTGTGATTCTGTGATTCAGTAATCCAGTAAAAAGAAACCAGCAAACAGGCCCTAGGTTCAACAATTGCGCCCCTGCGTCTTTGCGGTCTAATTTCTATCCAGAAACCAGAAACCAGTCCTCAGATCACAGTTTGCAGTCCTCAGCCAGTAAATAGCAATTGTCAATGAACAATTATCTGTCTTTTCATGAAATAGGTTGACAACAAGTTTTGTTGAAAACTTTCATAAATTGTAAATTATGAAAAAGAAACAGAACACACACAGGATCTTTAGTACGGCCTTTAAAAAAGAGAAAGTT
>JBFXEW010000029.1:0-63364 GCA_050179685.1 Salinivirgaceae bacterium | reverse complement strand
CGGATCATAAAGCAAATAAACTTGGTGAACTTTTACCCCAAAACTGGAAAACACAGACTTCTCTTCAATAGCCAAAGTTAAACCCTGACACAAATCTAAACAAGATGTAGTTTACCGGGTGGTTACATAAAATGGATAAACGCAGCAAAAACAAGTCAGTGAATCCACAAAGCATCCCGTTTCAGACAGTATAAGAAACAAGTTAACGGCAACCCTGCTCACTTTGTGGGTCAGTTTTGTTTACAAAATTTCAATCAGTAAGTCGGAGTGTTAATTAAAATTTGAGGGCAGCTAAATAAATCAACAAAAAAATGGAAATTTTTGAAGGAATCCCAACTCTGTATGTTTCATCATTAGTTGAATGGCGGCAATGGTTAGCAAATAACTGTCAGACAGAAAAGGCAATCTACTTAATTGTTTATCATAAAAAAAGCAAAGTTCCAAGTGTACATTGGCACGATGCTATTGAAAACGCACTTTGTTATGGTTGGGTCGACAGTAAAGCCAAAAGTCGCGATAAAGAAAGCTGTTATCTTAAGTTTACCCCAAGAAATAAAAAAAGTAAGTGGGGTAAAAAAAACAAAGAACGGGCACAAAAAATGATTGCAAATGGATTAATGACTGAGCACGGGCAACAACTAATCGATTGGGCAAAAGATACCGGTAAATGGATTAGAACTAACACTAAAATCATTTACAAGTTTTATTATTGAGCATTATTAAAGCTTACAAAAAATACAGGAACAAACGAATAGCCAACTTTGTCTTCGGTCTTGAGTCTAGAGTCTTAAGTCCAATATATTGAATAAATTTGATTTTACTCTGTGCAACTCTGTGCTTCCTTTGTGAGACTCCGTGTTACAATTTTTATTTTAGATATTCCACCTTCTGTCTTAGATTCTCAACCAAAAATCTGAAACAACAAAGTCTTCACGGAACGTAATCTTAGATCTAAAATCAACAATCAACTTGTCTTGGGTCTTGGGTCTTTAATCTAATTTCCAGTATCCGACACCCGGATTAAAAATCGCTTACTGTTTGAAAGCACTTTTTATAGAAATTGCTTAATTTCTGTCTTGCCAAAAAAATTGCAGTAAATAGCCTATGCTTTCCTAAACTTGCGCCACCTGTTATAAACAATACGGCTAAGGTGCTGCTCTATCCAATTTTTGAACCGTTAAATTAGTCGGATATACTTATTAGCATGTATTTTTATTAACGGATAGGCGCTGTTCTATTAAATATTTTTTTATTTTTATCGAAACAAACCAACGAAAATAAGTCCAACTAAGCGCCAAATAGGTATTTAACCATGGATAAAGATTCATTTGAGATTAATGCCAATGAAAAAGACTTGATTATCATTCAAAGGCATCTGACCAAACATACTGCTCGTGATTTGGAGAGAGATTTATTTACTCTCAGCTATTCTTGGTTTTCCGTATTAGCCCCTATTATAATCCTTTAAATATAAAAAGCCATCAAACCCATGAAATTAGCATTAACTTTTTCAATACTGCTTGCGGCAATCCTGTCAATAAAAACTTACAGTCAAAACCTACACGAAATAAAGATTCCCGAAAAAGAAGATTATTACAAAAAATGTAAAGATTGCATCGATCTGCTGAATAACAAACCCAATGAAATTCAATTTGGTATTCAGAGAGACGATGCCGATAATCTTTTTTTTGTTGTCACCCATAAAGAATGGTTCGACAAGCTCATAAAAAAAAGCAGTGATGGAATTGCTATTGATATTGTTAGTAAAGACCGGTACGATTGCACAACAGACCCCGTTAATAACCAAACTCCCATAAAAGGAGATTTACTGAAACCTCTTTATAAAAAAGAACTGGAACAAAACATGTTCGTGTCAGAGCATGGCAGCATTGCAATTTTAATGGGTAAAGTACCTGAAAAATACCTTGGTGAAAAAGTAGAATTCAATATTATTCTCATCAAAAACAACAACCTTTGCTATTACAACAGTTTTTTCGATTTGGAAACCTATCGCTGGGACTTGCTGGATATGGGGTTTTATTTCGACACACTCACGTACAAAACCGATTTTAATCAGAAACTTACAGAACAGGAAAGATATATACTTCAGAACAAGATGTTGAAATTTGAAATTCCTTTTGAGAAAAACAAATCGGAATACTCAAACGCAGATATCAAACCTTTGTACGATTCATTAAGGCTCACCGATTTTAATATAAAAAAAATTACTATTCGGGCTTATTCATCCATTGAAGGCGACGAAGCAAGAAATTATAAATTACAGCAGGAAAGGGCTCAAAATATTGCTACAGCTTTACAATCGTTTCAAACACCGTCGATAGTAACTGAAATTTTAGTTTCGGAGAATTGGGTCGATTTTTTAAATGACATGTCCAATACCCGGTATTCCTACTTAACTCAATTAAGTAAGGATGCAATAAAAGAAAACATTAAGGATAAAAAACTTCAAACACAATTGGAGCCCTACCTACAAAAACACCGGAAAGCCATTATAATTCTTGAGTTACAAAAAAAAGACAAGTACGAAAATGTATCCGCTGCCGAATTAATTGATTCGTTTTCGAAATCAATTGCTCAAAAAAATCTTGAACAGGCAGTTGATATCCAAAATTCAATATTCGAAAAAGTCAGCAACCACCAAATCCCGGTCAATTACATCGATAAACTGGAAATTCCTGAAAAATCAGAATTCAGTTTATTGCTAAATAAAAACTCCATCTTCAAGTACCTGATGAATGAAAACGATGTGTATAATACCTACAAGGAATTAATGGACCTAAACGACTTAATTCCCAACAACGGTCATATAAAATATAATATTTGTGCACTAAAATTTAAAGTTTGGTTATTAGGAGAACACACCATCGATCCCGCATCCTTTAAAAAAGAAATTAACGAACTAAAAAAGTATGGAATACCTCTCAAACTCGTAAAACGAATGCTTATGAATTACGAAATTATTATGAGTGAATACTATATGGCTTCGGGAGATTACTTAAATAAAGACAAATCATTAAAATATATCTATGCTAATTACAAGTACATTCCTTTAGCCGAACTCGACTATTTAAGCTTGGCCCAGTATTTTGCTTCCTACACCAAATACGACTGGGCAACAAAACTTTTAGAAAAAAAAGTGAAAAATATAAATGTTAACGAAGATTTGCTCTTTTACTATCTTAATCTAACCATAATCAATGAATCGATAACAAAAAAACCAGATTATAGGACTATTCTATTGAATGCTTATAATATAAATCCCACACGGTTTTGTGGACTTTTTGAACCTTTTGGACAAGGCGGAGTAACTTTTCAATTACTCGACAATGAATATTTAAGAAGAACCTATTGTGAGAGCTGTAATAATTAAAATTTATATTAATGGCTTTTGAACAATACTTTAACTCTGGTTTACTTTTTACACATAATTAAAAAATATAAAACCTGTCCAACAAAAAAGCACAGGTAGAGGATTCCGAAAATCTTAAGAGTAGGATACATAATAAAATAGCTGAAATGAAAAATTTAAAAATTATTTCGATTGGATTGGTTTTATTCTGTTTTTCGCAAACATTAAAGGCACAAACAGATATGGGAAATATCTTAATCGGGGGTGGAACTAACATGAGCCTAAGCTTTATGAATTCAAAATGGAAAACCGATGATAACAATGGTGATGCTGGTAAATCAACAAACCTGGAAATAACTCCGCAAATCGGCTATTTTGTTTCCGATGGTCTTGCCTTTGGGGTTGAATTACCCATCTCCTACAATCATGAAGAAGATGAATTCCATGATAAATATAATTCAACATCGCTGGCTTTTGTTCCCTTTTTAAGGTACTATTTCGGATCGGACATCATTAAACCTTATGTACACGGGGGACTTGGATTTGGTACCCTTAACATGAAATATGAACCTGATTTTGGTTCTACCGAAACTATGTCGGCCGGAATGTTTCTATTTGAAATTGGAGGGGGTTTAAACTATTTTATTAAAGATAACGTTGCACTCGATTTTGGATTGGGTTATGCTTATGCATCAGCAAAACCTAATGAAAATAATAATGTAAACTATCGAAACATTTCAAACGGCTTGGGTATCGAAATTGGCATTGCCGTTATGCTTGATTAACAATACAACAAAGCCTGATAAAAAGTAAGGTCAATGGCGGAGAAACGGGAAAATAAACTGTGATATTTTCAGCATTCAACGAACACAACTCTTTATAAATTCTGAAACTAATAAAAAAAACGCTCGCCATTGGCCTTATTAAAAAACCGACTCAATATGATACCAAATATATTTCATATTGAAGTTTAAGTGGTCGTTCCTATCAATAGCATTAAATTATTAGCAGGTATTTGCCAAATTAACAAATACATCAAAACCAATGGAAAACACTTCACCAAAGGTATTCACCAACAAAGCCATTTCAGTGGCAACATTTTTTGGCGGGCCCATTGCTGCCGGACTTTTAATGGCAAAAAACTTTAAAGTTTTCGGAAACGAAACCGCTGCCCGTAATTCGGTATTTTTGGGAATCATAACAACCGCTTTGCTGTTTGCCGGATTGTTTTCGATTCCCGAATCGGTAATGGACCAGATACCGCAAAGTCTTATTCCAGGCATCTATACTCTGGTAATTGCCTTATTGGTTGAAAAATTACAGGGACAACAAATTGAAGAATTCATAGCCGCAGAGGGAACAAAAGCCTCAAACTGGCAGGCTGCCGGATACGGTTTGCTGGGCATGCTGATTATGGGTGCTATATTGGTAACAATGGTTTTTGCAATTCCTACCAAAGGATTTGAAAGAACGGTAGTAATTGATAAAAATATAAAACTACATCACAGCAAAACTATTGAAGCAGAAAAAGCACAACAACTTGCTGCGGTAATTAAACAATCGGAATTTCTGGAAGGTAGCGAAGGGGCCGATTTGTTTTTAAATACCGAAGGAGATTTTTACCGGCTTAAATTCGTTCTACCCGACACCACTATCCTTTCTGACACCCTGTTGCATTCCGATTTTAACCACTTTGAACGCTATCTGAATCACAATCTAAACCTGGATAAAAGCCTGAAAATTGGGTTTACCGACAGGGAATTATTAAACAGCTATGAGTTAAACAAAACAAGCTTTGAAGAACTGCAGGTTTATGAGCCCCTGCTTTATTTAGCAAATTATCCGATCAATGATTTTCATACCATTTTCTACAATGCCTTGATGCCTTTTGAAGATGTAAAAAAAGTGGAAAGCAGCATTCGGCGATTAAAGGCGTATTTCCCTGCCAATCAACGAATCGATATTGTTTTCTTAAATTCCGGGCCCGATTATACCATTAAATTCTTTATCGATAAAAACAATTGGCAAAACCAGGAAATAACCAAAAGGCTTAAAAGTACCGTTGAATACATAAAAAACAGTGGAATCAACAATAATATTAGTCTAGTGCTGATTGATTCCCGGACTTATGAAGAAAAACGACTGTAAGTAAATGAAGCTCCCCGCTGCAAGCAGACGAGGTATCTACAAAAAATTTTCTTATTATCGCCTCAAGAGACGAGGTATTTACCCTCGCTCCCGCTTTCAGTCCCGACATAAGTCGGGATTCGACTAGAAAATTTCATTTCGCAAACTCATGAAATTTAAGTCTCACGAATAATTTAAAAATTTGTTCGTCCATAGGGTTTGATTAAAATAAAAAAACGTAACTTGAATTTCAATTTTGAAAAAAAACTATCCTCATGAAACAAATAATCCTGTTAATCATCCTGGCCTTTAGTTTCCAAATGTGCAGCAACAAAGGGAGCGATAATAAGTTAGAAGTAAAACTCTGTCCCGATAGCGATAGCATTTTAGCAAAGTATAAAAACAACATGGCTGCCGAAAGCATCGACATAAACTATAAGGATTCATCGCTAATTGATGACACCATAAATAGCGTTCACGTATTGCTTTTTAACCCAACGAATCTACCGGAATCAGCAATTGATACGGTTTCGTTTGCTCTGGCAAAAGACCTATTCAAGTGTTTAATAAATAAAGACGACTTTGGAAGAATTGATATTGATTTTATTTTCGAGAAAGCATATTTCAGCAATCCCTATTCCAATATTGTAAGAAGCTACAACTACAAGGAACTTGAATAATAAGTTGGTTTTATAAAAGACTACTCTAAAATGTCTAACGTCTATCATACTGAATACAATTCATTTGACTCAGTGTAACTCCGTGTTTCCACTGTGTGACTCCGTGTAATAGTTTTATTAAAATTATTCCACCTTCCGTTTTAGCTCCTTAATCAATAGTCTGAAATCAAAAACGGTAAAGTTCTCACGGAACGTAATCAACAACCAACCTTGTCTGGAGTCTTGTGTCTTTAGTCTGGTGTCTCGTGTCTTTATGTCTTAAATCTAAAGCCTTTAACAAAGTGAAACTCCCGCCGCTATTTATTCAAGAATAAAGAAAAAAACTTATATTTGCCAATCGAAATCAATTAATGCTCCAATGAAAATATAATTTCTTTCATACAAAACCATTTAGCAGTCCGCAAATCCATAGGACTTTGCTTCATTGTTTCATCACCTAAAGAAAGAAATTATGCTTTTTCTCCAAAACATTTCGTACACCCATCGCAACAAAGATTTGTTGTTTTCACATATCAGTCTAAAGGTAAACGCCCAGGATAAAATTGCTCTAATTGGAAACAACGGAATAGGAAAATCGACTTTATTACAGCTAATTGCTGGTAAATTACAGGCAACATCGGGCAATATACAGCTCAATGCCAAACCCTATTACCTGCCACAGGTTTTTGGCCAGTACAATCACCTAACCATTGCACAAGCTCTACAGGTAGAACCAAAAATTATTGCGCTGAACAACATTTTAAAAGGCAATGCCGGTATCGAAAACTTCAACCAGCTTAACGACGATTGGACCATTGAAGAAAGATGCCTGCAAGCCTTAAACGACTGGCAACTCCCACAGATGAATCTAACACAACGAATCGAAACATTAAGTGGCGGCCAAAAAACCCGGGTGTTTCTGGCAGGACTTTCCATTCATCAACCCGAGTTTATTTTAATGGACGAGCCCAGCAATCATCTCGATGGCCTGGGCAGGCAAACGCTCTACAATTTCATCCGGACAAGTCAAAAAACAATGATAATTGTTAGTCACGATCGCAAGCTCTTAAACCTGCTAACTAAAGTGTGTGAACTAAGTAAAACAAAGGTTACAGTTTACGGAGGAAATTACGATTTCTATGCAGAACAAAAAAGAATGGAAAAGCTGACGCTAAATCACGATATTCAAAATAAAGAAAAAGCCTTACGAAAAGCCCGGGAGAAAGAACGCGAAACCCTGGAACGTCAGCAAAGGTCAGATATCAGGGGAAAGAAAAAACAAGAAAAATCAGGTGTTCCGAAAATTGCGATGAATCTATTGCAAAACAATGCCGAAAAAAGCACCGCAAAAATAAAAGGGGTACATGCCGAAAAAATAAATGGCATTACATCAGACTTGCAGGCCTTACGCGCCTCATTACCCGAGGTAGACAAAATGAAATTTGGTTTCACAAATTCCGATTTACATACAGGAAAAATCCTGTTTAAAGCAAACAACCTAAATTACAATTACGGCATTCAGAACATCTGGAAAGGACATTTAAACTTTCAGCTCACCAGTGGCGAACGCCTGGCTTTAAAAGGGGCAAATGGTTCGGGTAAAACCACATTAATAAAACTGATTCTTGGGAATCTGGAACCATCTACAGGAACTGTTTATCGGGCTGAGATAAAAACAGTGTATATCGATCAGGATTATTCACTTATCGACAACAAATTAAATGTTTATACGCAGGCACAAAAATTCAACGATTCATCCTTATTGGAACACGAAATAAAAATTAGGCTTAATCGTTTTTTATTCACAAAAGATGAATGGAACAAACCCTGTGCAGTTTTGAGTGGTGGCGAAAGAATGCGTTTAATGCTATGTTGCCTCACCATTAGCAGGCAATCGCCCCACATTATTGCTTTGGATGAACCTACCAACAACCTCGACATTCAGAATATTGAAATACTTACTGCGGCCATTAATGAATACAAAGGAACCCTGCTGGTAATATCGCACGATGAAACCTTTTTAGAACAATTAAATATGGAACGTACGCTTGAATTAACTAGTACAACTACTAAAGAAAACTAATACCACCGCAAAAGATATTTTAAAATACATTACATCAAACACTTAATTACACAAACAAGTTTGCAAATGAGAAATAATCATATAAATATCGAAGACCATTTGAATTTACTCATGAAAATACTTAAGCAAAAAATTGAATAGATTTAAAAAAAAGAAAACAGGAATGTCATAAATGTTTATTTCGATTAGAAAAAAAAACTAGATTTGTTATTGGCTTCAAAAGAAAAATAAGAATAATTACACTATTAAATATTAGTAGAACTTTGCAATTAAAAGATATGAGAGCAATAACAGCGATAGTATTGTTTTTTTTAAACATTATTAACATTAATGCTCAAACACTTGAATGGATTACTTCAGGAGCTGGGGATTATATCTACTCAAATAATGATATTGGGTATTCGGTGGTTTCAAATAATGATTTTGTGTACATAAGCGGTTACGTAGCAGGAAATAATGTTAAAATACAAGACACAACAATACTGCACGGGAATTTTTCATTTATAGCAAAATATGACAAAACAGGGGACTTGAAGTGGTTAAAAGAAGTTGATGGAGAAGAAGTAACACCTGTTATTTTAAATAGTAAAGGTGAAGTATATACCACTTGTATCAAATGGGATTTAGAAATACACCTATTAAAATATGATGAAAACGGTGAAATGCTACGAGATATAACTATAAATTTTATTAATAGAATTACTTCTATCAATGTTGATAATCATGACAACTTACTTCTTACAGGTCAATATAGTAATATTGACTCAATAATAATACAAGACTCCATTATTTATAATCTATCCCCTAATGGAACAAATAGTTTTATAATGAAACTTAATGCCCATGATAATTTTGAATGGTTTAAAACAACTAATATAACAACAAATTTTGGGGGTCATGTAGTTTTTAATGATATTGAGACAGATAGTAATGGTGATATTATTGTTATTGGAGATTATGCTTTATATGAAGAAAATACAAACTTAAAGTTTGGAGAGTTCTATTTAAATACAGTGTCAAATCCAGCTTATGGACAACACTTTTTTCATCATCGGAATACTATTTTAGCAAAATTAGATTCAAAAGGCATAGTCCTTTGGGCAAAAAAATTTGGTGGTTATCGTGATGATTATGGAAATAGAATCGCAGTTAATAACTTAAATGAGATATTTATTGTAGGCAATTTTACAGACAGCATATCGTTTAATAGCTTTAATTTAACCACTTTGGGTGTTGATATATACTTAAGCAAAGTAAGTACAACAGGAAGTATTGAATGGGCTAATAAATTGGGTAGCAATTCTGGAAATTCCACACATGAAGCAGGAAGAACCGTTTCTGTTGATGAAAATTATGTATTTGTTGGTGGTATGTATGATGGAAGATATTTTTACTTTGAGAGCACAAATTATGAAGATACAGTTATTACAGTAGCATCAAATATTCGAGCTGGGTTCTTGGCTAAATACAGTTTAGATGGAAATTTTATTGATGTCTATAATTTAAAAACAGAGATTATTCAAAATGTGGAAACTGCAAAAATTGAGGATATAAATATTAGTAATGATAAAATATATGTAACTGGAAATTTTTACCCACCATCAACATTTTTTAATACCACAATGCCTCTGAAATATAACAATACCAATCACTTTTTTCTAGCTTCACTTAATAAAAATTCAGAAACTCATATTACAAAAATTCCTAATTATAATATTGCACTTTATCCAAACCCTTCAAACGAATATGTGGATATATATCTTGAGAATGTTAAATGTACTAGTTGTTTCATTAATATTTACGATATCCAAGGAAATCTTCAAAAATCGAAACGGGTTGAGATGAATAATCCAAGAATTGATATTTCTAATTTGGATTCCGGAATTTACATTATTAAAATCTCTGATAATGAGATATTATTAAAAATAGAAAAACTATTAGTTGAATAAACAAATAGTATATTCTCAATTAAAAAACAAAAGAATTCAACATCAATTATTTCAAAAATAGAAGTCAAATAGACTTGAAATTTCCCATCCTATCAAAATAATTCAAGTTAATTTCAACAGAATTGCATGAACTATGCAATTGTAGATTTATTCGTTAGTAATAAGCAAAATCTATAAACCAATAGTCTTTTCCTATCAATAATCACCGGATTGTTTTGTAAATTAGTAAACTTTTAACAACGATTAAATGTTCATTTATAAACAAATACGCATTAGAAATGGAAAACAACACACACAAGCACAGCAAATGCCCGGTAACCGGAGCAACCGGTAAACACCTTATTGGTGCCGGCGGTACAAAAAACCGCGATTGGTGGCCCAATCAGTTAAAACTGAATATGCTAAGGCAACACACTTCAAAATCGAACCCCATGGGCGACGATTTTAATTATGCCGAGGCATTCAAAAAACTTGATTTAAAAGCATTAAAAAGCGATCTGCACAAACTAATGACCGACTCGCAGGATTGGTGGCCAGCCGATTTTGGTCATTACGGACCATTATTTATCCGTATGGCCTGGCACAGTGCCGGAACCTATCGTATTGGCGACGGGCGTGGTGGTGCAGGAAGTGGCCAGCAACGTTTTGCCCCACTCAATAGTTGGCCCGATAACGTCAATCTCGATAAAGCACGGCGCCTGCTTTGGCCCATCAAACAAAAATACGGACGCAGCATTTCGTGGGCCGATTTAATGATTCTGGCCGGTAACGTAGCCCTGGAATCGATGGGATTTAAAACCTTTGGTTTTGCCGGAGGAAGAGCCGATGTTTGGGAACCCGAAGAAGATGTAAACTGGGGTTCCGAAAGCAAGTGGCTCGAAAACGACGAACGGAAATTGGATAAAACCGAAGTAGAAAATCCGCTGGCAGCCATACAAATGGGTTTAATTTATGTAAACCCCGAAGGCCCCGACGGAAATCCCGATCCGGTAGCGGCAGCAAAAGATATACGCGACACCTTTGCCCGCATGGCCATGAACGACGAAGAAACCGTAGCGCTCATTGCAGGTGGTCACACCTTTGGAAAAACCCACGGAGCCGGTGATGTTAAGCATGTTGGTCCCGAACCTGAAGCTGCCGATATTGAAGAACAAGGCCTGGGATGGAAAAGTACTTACGGCTCAGGAAAAGGGGGCGACACCATCTCCAGCGGCATAGAAGTAACCTGGACCCAAACCCCCGCCAAATGGAGTTACTATTTCTTCGATAACCTGTTCAAGTATGATTGGGAATTAACAAAAAGTCCGGCTGGTGCTTACCAGTGGGTAGCAAAAAATGCCGGAGAAGTAATACCCGATGCGCACGATCAGAAGAAAAAGCATGCACCAACTATGTTGACAACCGACCTTTCCCTACGTTTTGATCCGGTTTACGAAAAAATATCGAGACGCTTTTACGAACATCCCCTGGAGTTTGCCGATGCTTTTGCCCGAGCCTGGTTTAAATTGACCCATCGCGACATGGGACCAAAACCTCTTTATCTGGGGCCTGAAGTTCCCGCTGAAGATCTCCTTTGGCAGGATCCCATTCCTGCTGTGAATCATCCTTTGGTTGATGATAAAGATGAAGCTGCCTTAAAAAGCAAAGTACTGAATTCCGGATTAACAATTTCACAACTGGTTTCTACTGCCTGGGCATCGGCTTCAACCTTCCGCGGTTCTGACAAACGGGGCGGTGCCAATGGTGCACGAATTCGTCTGGCCCCGCAAAAAGACTGGGCAGTTAATAATCCTGCCCAGCTGAGTAAGGTCTTGAAAACCCTCGAGGGAATTCAGAAAGAATTTAACAATGCACAAAGCAAAGGAAAAAAAATATCATTGGCCGATATGATTGTCCTGGCAGGATGCGCCGGAGTTGAAAAAGCTGCAAAAGATGCCGGTTTTGCTTTAACGGTTCCTTTTAAACCGGGACGCATGGATGCCACACAGGAACAAACCGATGTGGAGTCTTTTGCTGTACTGGAACCAGTTGCCGATGGCTTTAGAAACTATTTGAAGAAAAAATATGCCGTATCAACCGAAGAATTATTGGTAGATAAAGCCCAGCTATTAACGCTTACAGCACCTGAAATGACGGTATTGGTTGGAGGCATGCGGGTATTGGATACCAACTTCGACCAATCGAAACATGGCGTATTCACGAGTCGTCCCGGAGTGCTAACCAACGATTTCTTTTTAAAACTGCTCGATATGAGCACCCATTGGAAAGCTACGGACGACACCAAAGAACTATTTGAAGGAGCCGAACGGTCCAGTGGAAAAACAAAATGGATCGGAACTCGTGTCGATCTTATCTTTGGTTCAAACTCTGAGCTCAGGGCGCTTGCCGAAGTATATGGCAGCGAAGATGCCAAAGAAAAGTTTGTAAAAGATTTTATTAAAGCCTGGGATAAGGTGATGAACCTCGACCGGTTTGAGTAATACAGCATTTATTTGATGTAAAATAGGCTAACTCAAACAAAGTGTTAGACAAAGCTAAAAAGAATCGCTACGGCGATTCTTTTTTATTTTATACAGGTATAAAATAAATTAACAAAAAGGTGTATTTTAGAACGGAATAAATCATCAAAAAGAAACCAAAGCTAAGACCAAATTAACCTGTTGTTTATAGGTAAAAATGCAGATTCAATGAAATCAAAAATATGTGTATTGTTTTTACTGGCATTGTCGCTACAAATCAGGGCTCAGATGGGTTCCAACGAATTGTTTTGGATAATTGCCCAGAATGATTTTAACGAACGTCTCGAAAAACATAAAGATGTTGTATTAAGGCGCTACGTGGTGGTACCGCACATGGATAAAAAATTCAAACAGTTTTCAACCAATCTCAATGATGCGCAATGGCTGGCTAAATTTTCATATGTATTGAAAAAAAACAAAGTGCTATGGATTGAAAAATACATGGAAAATATCAATCCGGAATCCGAAATTTATCCACTAATTAAAGCCTTATATTTCTTTTCCAAAAAACAATACCAAAGCGCCTTAACAAGTTTACAAACCGTAAATACTACAGATTATGAAGCGCTTAAACTATTGCTTATAGCCGACTGCCGCTACGAATTGCTCCCTGACAAACGCAATTACAAACTGGTTCTCGAAGCGTATCAACAGGCAATCGACAAAAGTCCGAACGAACAAAATAAATTAATTGTTAACAACCGAATTAAATTCATTAAATACCATTAAGGCTATGAAAGCAACTGCCCGTTTTATTGTTTTTATTCTTCTGCTTAGCACTGTATTCAGTTGTACATCAACAAAAAATATTCAAACCAATATGAATTCAAAACGCAATTCATTGGCGTATATAATGGATTCTGAAATTGCTCCAACAAAAAGTGAAATTTCGGTATTTACCGATACCGTACTTTTCGACCCGGCACTTTTAAACGATTCGACTCTGGTTACAAGAAAAAAAGGCTGGTTTATCCCGCTGGTAGTTGTTTATATATGGAATTCTACCAACAATTGCATTCAGGGTCGTTCAATCATGGAAGAAGATCCGGCAGTTTTTCTTAAAACATCGCTGAACAACGAAATTAAGCGCTCGGGATATTTTAAGCCAGACACCTTAAAAGAATCGGAATATTCGCTGGAACTCTCCATCGATGAAATCAAAGCCGAAGGACCTTATGTCAGCAAAGGATTCTTTTACTTTGCTCTGTATGCCTATGGTTTTTCTTATGGCGATTATGCAGGCCCGGCAAATGCCAGCCTCAAAATATCGTACCAGTTAAAAAAGAACGGGCAGCTTATTCACAGTAACACCTTTGGTTCAGAAAAGAAAACCGAACAAATACGAAAACGTTACAGTAATTTGGCCCTATTGCAACAAGATTATGCAACCAGCATGGTAGAAGCCACATCGTATAATTTTAAAATAATCAGCGAACTTATTGTGAACGATTTAAATACTTATTTTAAAAGTCAGTTATCTAATTAAACACCAGCCAGTTTGAACAAAGCAACAGTCAAAATTAAACTATTGCACATTAAATACAAAAGGTCAATAATTGAATGCTATATAATAAAATTCAAAACCGGAGGTTCCAATTTAAAAATATTACTTTACCTTTAAAAAGCGATTACTGCCAAAGTTAGGAGTGTATTTATGCAGCAAATAAAAAAAACAAAATTCTCACTATTCGATCAGTACCTGCTTATTCCCATTGTATTGCTGGTGTTTTTTGCTGCTTTTTTTCTTGTTTACGAAGATATTAAGGACCGAACCATTAAGGAATTCAACAACGAACAATTGGTGCTTGCCCGTACCGCATCGCAGGCCATTACCGGTTTTTTTGATGAGTCGGAAGCTAACCTGACTTTTTTAACCCAGATGGAATCCATCATAGATTTTGACGACACCGGAAAAGAAATGATGCATCGTTTTTACGAAAACCATCGTTCCATTATGGCCGGCCTGACTCGGGTTGATTCCGTAGGAAATATCATACACACCTACCCCATCGATTCATCGGTAATTGGAAACAACATTGCCTACCAAAAACATGTAAGCCAGATTCTTGAAACCCACGAACCGGTAATCAGTGATGTTTTTAAAGCCGTACAGGGCTATTATGCCATTGCCATGCATATTCCCATTTTTAATAAAGATACCTATGTGGGTAGCCTGGCCATGCTTATTCCTATCGATGCCCTGGGCAAGCAATATCTGGCCAATATTGAAATACGCGGAACCGGAAATGTTTGGCTCCTGAGCGAAAACGGAATCGAGATTTATTGCCCCATTGAAGGACACACAGGGCAAAACCTTTTCCATATCAGCAATGAAAACAAACTCACACTCGATTTACTTAAAGAAATTAAAACGAGCAAAAGTGGTACTGTAAAAGGTGTTCACGAAGAAAGCAATTCAAAAAACAAAAAATCGTTTCACGAAAAATACATCACTTTTTATCGGACCTCACTCGAAAATACGTATTGGACCATTCTGATTTCGTATCATGAAAAAGACATCTATAAGGAATTGAATCGCTTGCGTAACCGGCTTATCATTGTTTTTTCGCTACTCCTGGTTGCCATACTTTTTTACTTTTATTCGCTGGCCAAAGTGCGTAATGTGTTACGCGAAGCCGCCAAACGCCGGCAAGCCGAAAAAACCCTGCGCCAGAGCGAAGAACGTTTTCGGAATTTGTTTGAGAATTCGGCCGTAGGAAATACCATCACTTTTATCGACGATAGAATAAAAACCAACAGGGCCTTTAAAGAAATGCTGGGTTATACCGCTGCCGAATTTAAGTTTGCCAACTGGCAGGAAATTACCCATCCGGTTGATGTGGAACTTAGTCGCCAGGTTATCGATTCGCTGCTTAACGGCGAATACAGCACCCGGGAATTTGAAAAACGTTACCTTCACAAAAACGGAAAAACTGTGCTTACCGAAGTGAGAACTACCCTGCAAAACGATGAATTCGGCAATCCCCTGTATTTTATCAATACCATTATCGATATTACCGAACGAAAGCATCAGGAGTATTTACTGAAAGAAAAAAACGAAGAAATTGAAACCCAAAACGAAGAGTACAAACAGATAAATATAGAACTGCAAAAAGCCATTGCCAAAGCCGAAGAAAACGACCGACTTAAAACAGCGTTTTTGCAAAATATGAATCATGAAATTCGCACGCCGCTAAATGCCATAGCTGGTTTTACCCAATTGCTCAGCCGGGGCGATATTACCGACGAAGAACGTACAAGTTTTGGATCTATTATTGAAAACAGCAGCGCACAGTTGGTGTCGATAATAAATGACGTACTTTCGATTGCTTCGCTCGAAACCAAACAGGAAACACTTGCCATTGAAAAAGTGAATATAAATGAGGTGCTTACCGATTTACATGCCATTTTTAAACCGCACGCCGACGCTAAAAACGTTGCTCTTGGCTTACATACCCAGTTAAGCAAGGAGCAATCGGAAATTTATACCGACAAAACCAAAGTAACCCAGATTCTTACCAACTTTTTATCGAACGCTCTTAAGTTTACCCACGAGGGCCATATTTCTTTTGGCTATCAGTTAAAAGACGCGGATAAAAAACCGGTTCTCGAATTTTTTATTGAAGATACCGGCATTGGCATTGATTCTGAAAATATTGAAAAAATATTTGAACGTTTCCGCCAGGCCGACCTTTCAATAAGTTATAAATACGGAGGTACCGGACTGGGACTTTCCATATCGAAAGGATTGGTCGATTTACTTGGTGGAACCATACGGGTTAGCTCAGAACCGGGAAAAGGTTCTACATTTTATTTTACCCTTCCGTACCAAATTAAAAATGAAAACTAATTGCTAAAGCGGCAACTGCTCTTTTACCTTTTCCAGGGTCCATTGTTCGGCAACCGCCTGTTGATAGGTTTTTGCCCGTTCCTTATCGTTCATCATTACCATACCCAAAACTCTGGAATCGAGCGCATAAAACTCACGAAACACTCCGTTAAGCTCTTCGGCTGATACATTAAGCCGGTACGAATGCGACAAATGATAATTGGCCGAGAAATAAAAATTGCCGAATAAAGTGGTTTTCAATCGCAGCGGTACCGGATTATAAGCGCTTCCCACAGCAAGCATATTTTCGCCGGCACAATAGCCCTGATACTCGGCCGGATGCCACAAACCCGTTACCGAACCATCGGGATGCTGAGCCACATCGCCGGCAGCAAAAATATTGGAAACTGAAGTTTGCATAAATTCATTTACCAGAATTCCCCTGTCAGTTGCAATTCCGGTATGTTCTGTCAATCTGATATTGGGACGTACTCCGGCACAAACCAAAAGTGCATCAAAAGTGGTTTTGTATTCAGGCGTATCCATTTTGTAACGCTTGTCGTCGGTTTTAACCAGCTTGTTTAATACAAACCCGGGTAAATAAACAACTCCGGCCTGATGCATGTCTGCATATATTTTTTTTGTAAGGTAATCGGGAAAAAGTTTTCCCAGCGGATCCTTCAATCGGTCGATTACTACCACCTTCTTCCCCATTTTAATTAACTGATTGGCGGTTTCCAATCCTTCAACACTGCCTCCAATAATCAATACTTCGTTTTTATCAGCAAGCGTATTACGAATATGTTCCACATTCCTGGCAAAATGTACATCCAGTAAATCGCTGGCAGAGACTCCCTCAATAGCCGGGTAAACAGGCGTAGCCCCCGACGCCAAAAGTAACTTTTGAAACTTGATAATCTGACCATCGGCCAAAACTACTTCGTTCTCGTCGGTATTAATTTTAAGAACTTCCTGATATGCCAAATCAATATTTTGAGCTTTGTACCAATCGGCCGGGTTTAACATGAATTCATCTTTGGTAAAACCTGCAGCCATGCTTTTATTAATCTTAGTTCGCTTATAAGGTAAGCGGTCTTCGTTACTAATTAATAGAATGCTTCCTCTAACATCGCTTTCGCGAATCTTTTTTATAGCTGATAAACCGGCGATGCCTGCCCCCACAATAAGGTAGTTATAGTTTTGTTTTAATTTCATCGGTCAAAATATTTATAAACATGCTGCTTTTTGATAAATAATATCATCAGGTTCTGTAAGTGAATCAATTTATCGCATCAGACATGGTTTTATTCATTTTATAACTTTTATTACCATAACAAATGGTAAAAGAGAATAGTTTATAAGCAGATTCAATATGGTGTTCAATGGAATCTATACCTATATTTCACTATAAATTAATTGGCACATAAGAAATAAAAATAGTAACTTGAGCTTTCTAAACGCAAAACCGTTATTTAGCAAATACAAATTAAACACTTGATAGCGTAACAAGTGGAATTCAGATACCACTATAAAAAACGAACTAAATCTAAATTCAATCAAATGAAAAAAATCTTTTTCCTGGTCCCGATACTGGGGATTATGTTATCCTGTTCGGGAGAAAAAAAGCAAAGCGAAACCACAGCTAAAGAGGTTCAACAACAAATTGAAGTTATTGAAGAATCGACTCAAAAACTCGATGAAACCCTAAAATCGTCGGAAGAGGAACTGGAACAAACACAAAGCGAATTGGATTCTTTATTAAACAACATTTAAAATTTTAAGTTATGAAGAAATTATTCGTATTAAGCCTGTCTGTCTTTTTAATTAGTGCACTCTCCTATTCTCAGGGAAAAGGCCAGGGCAAAGGAAAACAAAAGCAAAAAGTTGAGCAGGTTGAAAACCAGGAAGCCGTAGGTCAGGAAGCGGATTTGGAAACAATAAAGGAAGACGCTCAGGACAAGAAAGGTAAAGGTCAACAAAAAAAAGAAGATAAAGCGGATAAACAGAAAGGCAAAGCGCAAAATAATGATGGAGAAAAAACCGACAGCCTTGATTCAAAAGGAAAAGGCCACGGCAAAGACAAAGGAGAACTAAAAGTTAAAGAATTTGGACAACAACGTGCTGCTGAAGCAAAAACTATGGCTCAGGAAAAAAAAGCTGCTGCCGAAGAAAAGATTAAAGATCAGGAAGAACAAATAGCAGCAAATGAAGAAAAAATAAAACAGGCCAAAGAAAAGGTAAAACAACAAAAGGAAAAAGGCGAAATTACGGCCGATGAGGAAAAGGTGAAAAATGAAAATATTCAACAAGCCGAAGAAAAAGTAAAAAAAATGAAAGAGGTAGTTGAAGAAAATAAAAAAGAAGTTGAAGCCTTGAACGAAGAAATTAACAAGACCGAATAAAATTTTGATGTAAAAAAATGAATCTGCCTGCAATTAAGAATTTGCAGGCAGGTTTTATGATTTGCTTCCCGTAAAACGGGAGTGTAAAACCACCCTCATGTATTTTGCTGGTCATACAAAATGATTCAGTACCGAATCATTGTATGATTTGTAGATATACGTAAATTTTTGCCTTCATTAATTTACAAAAAATTTACCTTGTTCACAGCGAAGAATTAACACGTAGAAAATAGACGTGTTTTTCACCTAAACAGATGGCAGTTATACTCACGGCGAATAACCTAATCCGACCTCAAAATAAATGAATATTTTTTTGTAACTTTTAATCATTAAAAAAATAACAATTTAGCGGATTCAATATTCACAATTACAGGGATTTATACTTACTATAAAAATTATTAATTCAATCTATTCTATATTAGTTTGCATTATAACAACGGGTTCAAAATTTTTATTTAGTCACATAATCAATAGTTTATTTTTAGCAAATACTTTTAAACGCTATTAAATCTTGAGAAGTTGCATTAATTTTTAAAGACTTGCTTTAGAATAATTTGTTCAATATATAGAACCATATAATTCTCTAACCATGTCAGTCTATGCATATAAACTTTTTTTATTGGCAATTAAACTTTCCCAGATTAAAAGAGAAAGCTTAATTATCAAAACATTTATAAATGAGTTAAATAATATTTTCAGACCTCTATTAATAGAATGGAGCAACATACCAATCAGCAAAAAAGAAGTTACTGTTTTAAAGTTAGCCACAAAAAATAAATGCTACGGATATGTATATTTTAAAAACACTGAAACGCTAACTTCTGAAAATGTATTGCTAAAAAAAGCCGTACAGCTGGTTGTAGTTATAATTGAGAAAACAGAACAGGAATCCCAATTAAAAAATCAAAAAAAACATTTAAAGCAATTGGTCGATAAGCAAACAAAAGATTTACTAAAAAAACAACTTGTTTTAAAAACCCAAAATCAGGAATATGATTCTATTAATGAGGAACTTAGACAAACGAATGAGGAACTTTACCAGCTTAATGAGGCCTTACAAAACGCTATTGAAGAATCAAGAAAAAATGAAAATAAACTTAACGAGGCGCAATCATTGGCTCACATAGGCAGTTGGGAATTAGATTTAATTACCAATACAATTACCTGGTCTGATGAAATCTATCGAATATTTGAATGCAGATTAAAAAAAGACAAATTAAATTACCAACAGTTTTTAAACTGCATCCATCCCGACGACAGAGAATTTGTACATGAAGCATACCAAAGACACCTTAGGACAAAAGAACCTTATGATATAAATCATCGATTATTACTACCTAATAAAACGGTTAAATATGTAAATGAACGATGCTTTTCAGAGTTTAATGAAAAAGGAGTTCCGGTACGTTCCATTGGCACAGTTACTGATATAACTGATAAAATAAAATCAGAAGAAATAATGTATCGGACACAATACTCCATCGATAATGTAACCGATAGTATTTTTTGGATCGACCAAACATCACATATAATTTATGCCAATCAGGCTGCTTGTCGCAATTTAGAATACACAATTAACGAATTACTTTCGCTATCAGTTGTTGATATTGATCCAAATTTTACCTCAAACAAATGGAAAAAACACTGGAATAGGATAACAAAAGGATCTTATACAATAGAAACCACACACTTTACAAAAAGTGGAAAACAAATACCCGTTGAGGTTACAACCAATAACGTTGAGTTTAGAGGAGTCCATTATAATTGTGCTATTGCAAGAGATATAACTACACGAAAAAGAACTGAAACAGAGTTAATTAATTCAAAAATTAAGGCAGTAGAGAATGAACAAAGATTACTTACTTTTATTAATTCAATACCCGATATAATCTGTTATAAAGACGGAAAAGGTAACTGGTTATTAGCAAACAAGGCCGATTTAGAACTTTTTTGTTTAACCGGTATCGATTATTTTGGGAAAAATGATTTACAACTATCCGAATTTACAGCCGAATTATACAAAGAATCATTTGTAAGGTGTATGCAAAGCGACGAAGAAGCCTGGAATCGTAAAACTATTACTAAAGGTGTTGAGATAATTCCTACGGTTTATGGAGAAAAAAAAGTGTACGATGTTTATAAAGTCCCCGTATTCCATTCAAATGGCGAAAGAAAAGGACTTGCCGTAATTGGCAGAGATATTACAGAATTGAATAATACACAGGAAATTCTTATAAAAGCTAAAGAGGAAGCAGAAGAAAGCAACCGATTAAAAACTGCCTTTTTACAAAATATGTCGCATGAAATTCGTACACCAATGAATGCAATCTGTGGGTTCTCAGATCTGCTTGGAAACCCCGACATTACCAAAGAAAAAAGAGAATACTACATTTCCACCATTCAAAACAGTAGCTTTCAATTGCTTTCAATAGTCAGCGATATTATCACCATATCATCAATAGAAACAAATCAGGAAAAAATAAATCTAAGCAAGGTTAACATAAATTCGATTATACTGGAATTGATTTCAGTATTTAAAACACAGTCTGTAAATAAAAAAATAGCATTATACTCAAAAAAAGAATTAAACGACAATCAAGCCGAAGTATATACCGATAAATCAAAATTGGTTCAAATATTAAACAATTTGCTCACAAACGCCTTTAAGTTTACAAATAATGGATACATTGAATTGGGCTATAAAGTAAATACTACGGATGATTCATCAGAATTGGAATTTTATGTAAAAGATAGCGGAATAGGTATTGTTCCTGAATTACACCAAAAGATATTTGAATACTTTCGTCAGGCAAATAAATCAATTCAATTAAACTATGGAGGTACCGGTTTAGGTTTGTCCATATCAAAAGGTTTTGTCGAATTACTGGGAGGTAAAATCTGGGTAAACTCTGAAATAAATAAGGGTTCTACTTTTTATTTTACAATACCTTACAAACCGGTAAATCTACCTATTAGTGATTTACCTGTAGCTAATCAGGACAAGGAATTGAGAAGTATTTTGGTTGCCGAAGACGAAGAATATAACTATCAGCTTATCGAAGAATATTTATGCCATCTCGGTTTCAAGCTTATTCATGCAAAAAATGGAAAAGAAGCTGTTTCCTTATGCACAACCGACCAAAACATTTCTTTGGTTTTAATGGATATTAAAATGCCGGAAATGACAGGTGATAATGCAGCCAAAATAATTAAAAAAAATCGACCTGATTTGGCTATTATAGCCCAATCGGGATATACACTGGAAAGTGAGATAGAAAAATACGCTGATCTTTTCGACGATTATATTACCAAACCTATAAAAGAAAAATTTTTAAAGAAAATTGTGTTAAAATATATGGGAAGTACCCTTAATCAACAAAAAGAATAAAAAACCGGATACATGGCTTTTTAATTTACACCAACACGCATACGTTACTTTCTATAACTTGTCTGACAATAGCTTTGGAAAAGCAAATCTTTATTATATTTACCTGTAGAAAAAATACGAAAGTCAAATAAGAGGTAAACAGTGAAACAATGAAAAATAGCATACTTTTTCTGCTCCTTGCTTTTGCCATACCGTTTAGTGCTTATAGCCAGATTTTGCACACCGAAAGTTTTCAGGTTATCATTGATACATCAAAACGTATTCAGGGAAGTATTATTCCCGATTTCAATTTTCAAAATCAAAAAAAAGATTTGATTGAATTCGAAAACACCACCGATATTTCGTTTCGGCTTAAAAAACATGCGTTGACTTTAGCCAACAAGATTGAATTATCGAAATACGGTGAAGAAGTGCTTTTAAGTGGTGGCTATTTATATATGGAATACCGTCGCCTTTTTGAAAACCGTTGGGTGATTGAGCCTTACAGTCAGTTGCACTGGTCTGAAGCCCGTGGATTGGAATTTAAATATGCCGGTGGAATAAACCTGAGATTCCGTGTTTATACTTCAGACAAAATGGGCTTTTACGTCGGAAGCGGACCCTTTTACGAATATGAAAACTGGAACTATGACGGAGTTCCTGACCATTTAATTCCCGCTAATACTGAGAATATTATTAGCGAAACCTATAAATTGGGTACATACTTAAGTTTTAAATGGCGAACCAACATAAACATGGATGTTGATATCAGCTTTTACCATCAAAGCCGTTTTAACGATATGTTCAGCACTCCCCGACTGGCAAGCAGTTCAAGTCTAACCTATAATTTTACGGAACACCTGGGACTAATTCTGCAATACCAAAATATTTACGATTATAATCCTCATGTGCCCATCGATAAAATGTACAATCATTTTTTGGCCTCTGTGGAGGTTTCGTTTTGAAGCATAGGTAATGCAGATAAAATCTGATAATATTTTTTAAAATTTGAGAAAGCTATTTTGCAATGCTGCTTTTTTAAGATTCATGATTCACCACAGAATAATTCAGATTTTCATAGGTTGGAATATGTCACTAATAATCCTCATAAAGCAAATAGCGCGAACGGATGGTTTGGAACTGGCTTAAAGCGGGTTCCCAGCTTTGGCGGATTTCGGCTTCGGACCAACCGTTTTCAATTTGCTTTTGCAGCTCATGCGTTCCGGCCAGTTTGGCAAAAAAGGAGTTGAAAAAAGCTGTCTGGTTTTGCAGTTCACCATAAGCTTCAATTAAGTAAGCAAAGGTAAATACCGATCCGTTTAAGTTATTTTCGCAATCAGTTTGTCTTAAATCCTTGCCCCGGCACAGTTCGTTTTCGAGCTTGGGTTTTTTAGCTCCGGCTTTGCTTTGCGGGATAAACTCAAAGTTACCGGTTAATTTGGGATGCCCATACACCTGAAATGGAAAATCGGTTCCCCGTCCCACACTTACTACCGTGCCTTCGAATAATGCCAAAGAGGGATACAACAATACGGCCTGCTTGTTGGGCAAATTGGGCGAGGGTTTTACCGGCAATTCGTACCGATATTTATGTTGATAATTTTTACAGGAAATAACCTGTAAGCCACAATGCATTCCATTAGCCAGCCAGCCTTCCCCATTAATCATAAGCGCATATTCACCAATGGTCATTCCATGAACCAAAGGAACCGGATGCATCCCAACAAATGAACGCAATGCCGTGTCCAAAACCGGCCCGTCGACATAAAAACCATTGGGATTGGGACGATCCAAAACCAATAAGGGAATCTGGTTTTCAGCACAAGCCTCCATCACATAATGCAAGGTAGAGATATAAGTGTAGAAACGTACACCCACATCCTGAATATCAAAAACCACCAGGTCAATGCCCGACAAATCACTTGCCGTGGGCTTTTTATGATTTCCGTAAAGCGAAACAATGGGTAAACCGGTTTTTGCATCCTGCGTATTATTAATCAATTCGCCGGCATCGGCTGTTCCGCGAAAACCATGTTCGGGCGAAAACACTATGCTAACATTAATTCCTGAATTCAAAAGGGAATCTACCAGATGCACCGCTCCAATCAGCGACGTTTGATTAGCAACTACCGCAATATTTTTTTGTTCCAATAAAGGAAAATACAAGTCAGTTTGCTGAGCTCCAACTTTTATGGGATTGGATGAATTGGTCTCAGCTACACCTGAAAGAAAAAAAACAAAAAGAGAAGCAATAAATAGTGCATATTTCATAGGATATGGGTTCATGTGTTAAATAATCGAATGGGTTGCCAATTGCTTTATTATATCGATTCAAGAAATTGTTTTGCTGTCATAACCGGCAATTTTGAATGCTTAAAATCTTTTAAATTCCGGGTTATTATCAAATCCTGTTCGTTTTCTATTGCGGTAAAGTTTTGTAATCCATCTTCAAAATCTGAGAAAGTCTCATCATTCAATGCCAATCCTATAATTTTATCATCAAGGGGCAAAACTTTAACTATTAATCTCAATTTCCGAAGTATTGATTTTGTAGTATTTGCGTTCAATTGTCTAAGTAGAGCATAACTTGTATTAGCAATTGTTAACGATGAAACTGATAATTCAATTAGCTTTCTATCGGCCATAGAAAACAACATTGCTGCTTCTTCAAAAAACGGTTCTCGTTTCGATAATAAATCAATCACAATATTTGTATCAACGAATATCTTTTTCATCGAATTTAATAATACGATTTAGCTTTGGTTTAGTAAACAAAACAATCATTGCAAGTATGGTATTCAAATACTAATCACAGGCCTAAGCCGTTTCATTTGTATTTTTCTTCCAGGTAATCACGGTATTCCTTTTTATAATCAAAATCAGCCGGTAAATCCATCACACCGCTCAAACTCTCAACTAAAGGAGTTATTAAAGGCTTTTCAGTTTTTAAGGATGGTTTTGTTACACTATCAAGATAGGTTTCAATCATTCTCGAAAGACTAATCCGATGACTACGTGCATATTTCTTGGCTCTATCGATAACATTACCGTCCAGTTTCAATGTTAGTTTTGTATTCATAATTCCAAAATTTACTACGTACAAATATAAGATATCAATACGTCTTTTGCAATTAACTTCTCATACAATTTTCCGAGGGATTGCTCACTCTTTATTACTTTCAACAAAAAAAGTGGCTTTCTGCGAATTGCCTTCCTCGTCGGTTACCTGAAGGTTTTGCCAACCCGTTGAAAACTCAATGGCTTTATTATGCATTTGTCGGCTGGTTCCCAGATACACATCGTTTAAATACCAGAAAACCTGCTTCTCTGGATGGGTATGAGCCAATCGACAAACCAGTTTCTGATACGAACCGTCAAAATCGCGGGGTAACCACAAAAACGAAGAATCTTTGGGGTAAATAAACTGCATGGGATTCTCGCTGTGTTGTTTGGGACAAGCCGGATGATGCGGCGGTATTTTTTCGCTTACCTGTCCGCGCAAGCGCAGCTGATAAACCACATCGGGCGGAAAAGAAAGCACTTTTTTAGCATGATGACCGGGCTTCCAGCAATGCGAACAAACGGCAAATTCTTCAGCAGCATCTACTTGTATGGTATGATGGTAAGGACACAAACGCAGGGGTTCCATATAAATGGGCGCTTCAACCGTATCGGTATGGATGCAATGCGCTCCGGCTAAAAAACCGGTTTCGCGACATAATACCAGTGTTTTAATTTCATCTAAAGGATTCTTAAATCCATAAGCATCGGGGTTATGTGGCAAAGCGTTAAAAATATCGAAAAGTAAAGGCCCGGCGCTGGCGGTTCCGGCCAGTTGGGCGTTTCCTTCACCGTCGAAATTACCTACCCAAACCGCAATGGTCCATTCCGGCGAGGTCCCAATAGCCCAGGCATCTTTATGTCCGTAGCTGGTTCCTGTTTTCCATGCCAGGGGTCGCTGATGCTGGAATTTCTGCCAGTGGTATTCCAATCCGGGACGCTTTAATCCGGTGAGCATCTGTAAAGTAAGGTAACTGGCTGCAGGGCTTATCAAAGTTATTGTTTCCTGTCGCTGCCTCAGGGTGTCTTTTTCCTGATAAATTAAAGGAGAAAAAGTTCCGTAGTTGGCCAATCCGCGATAAAGCCGGGTCATATCGTACAGGTTTACTTCGGCTCCGCCAATAATCAGCGGTAAACCATAATCGTCGGCTTCGCGAAAAAGTGTGGTGACACCTGCCTGCTTTAAAAAAGTATAGAACTGGAAAACACCAAAGGCATTGAGTAAACGAACTGCAGGTACATTAAGCGAACGAACCAGTGCTTCCTGAGCAGTAACCATACCGTAAAACTTTTCATCCGCATTGTGGGGCGAAAAGGCATTGAAATAGGTTGGCACATCTTTTAAAAGGGTTTGTGGCATTATCAATCCTTCATCAATTGCCTGTGCATATAAAAATGGTTTAAGCACCGACCCTGACGAACGCGGTGCAAGCACTCCATTAACCTGCCCTAAGGTTTCAAAATTGAAGAAATCTTGCGAACCCACATAAGCTTTAATTTTTCCACTTTGGGTTTCGGCTACCAATACCGCTACATTTTTAATTCCCTGATTGCGTAATCGGTTTGCCTGCCTTGTTGTTAACGATTCCACGCGACGCTGTAAATCGTAATTCAGTGTGGTGCGAATGTAGGTTTCATCAGTATGTTTGCTTTTAACAAACTGTGCAAAGTGCGGAGCCGCCATTCCAAAAGTGTAGATTACATTGGGAACCGGCTCCAGTACTGCCAGTTCATAGCTTGTTTTATCCATTGCACCCGACTGATGAAGCTTTAGCAACAAACGGTCACGCTTTTCTTTAAGCAGGTGGTTCTTTTTCGACGGGAAAATAATACCCGGTGCATTGGGCAATACGGCTAAGGTAGCAGCTTCGGCCCAGCTTAGTTCCGAAGGATTTTTCCCAAAGTAACGGTAGCTGGCTGCCTGATATCCCTGAATATTTGCCCCATAAGGAGCGTGATCGAGGTAAAGTTTCAACAACTCGTCTTTGGTAAAATGCACTTCGAGCTTAAACGCTTCGGCCAATTCCTTAAGTTTATTCCAATAGGTACGTTTATTTCCCTGCCGGATGCGCGCCACCTGCATGGTTAAGGTGCTGGCTCCACTTACTATTTTTCCTTCGTTAATATTCTGCTTAAGCGCCCGGATAACAGAAACCGGATTTACACCCGGATGGCGGTAAAAGTATTCATCTTCAAAAAGGGTAACTGCTTGCTTTAGTTTTTCGGGTACCTGCATTTCAATTTGAGGCGAAAAACACCATTGTTCCTGTTTATTCAGGAACACCCGCAAAAATCGGCCTTCTTCATCAGCAACCACAACGCTGTAGTCGGTCGAAAAAAAAGGTTGATTAAAAGGTAGTATCAGGTAAAGCAAAAAGGATAATAACGCAATACCAATAAGATGTATGAATTTAAGCTTCTTTAAAACAGGGCGATAAAGTAAGTTAATTTTCACCTTCAGTTTTTGTATTGATGATGTTGATAATAAATTCTTCATTCCCTTCAATTCCCTTTCAATTATCCAATAAAAATCACAAAGTCATCCTTTAAATATACAAATCAATTTAATTGTACTTTGGATGACTTTGCGATTAACTCAAATCGGCTATTACTTCACCACCTTTACCCGGGCTCCTGTTTTGGTGGCTTTAAACGAACCATTGTACATGGCTTCGACCAGGGTGGGTGGTAAGTCGAACTCACCCACGGTAACTGCATTTAATTTAACCAAAAACTCCAGCTTATTACGCTCGTTATCGTTATAGCGGTTTTTATACAAATCGAAGAACCACATCATTCGGTCGTCGCGAATATCGGTATAATCGGCATGATTTAAATTCATTGCTTCGCTCCAATCAGGCATCGATTCACCCGATAAACGGGTATTCTCAATTTCCCAGCCCGAAGGTAGCATCTGAACCAAAGCAATTTCATCCACGCGATCCATATCACTGCTATTCTCTACATAAAAATATCCCCAGAACGTTGTACCCTGTTTTATTTCGTTAACATCCATGGTTTCGCCCGATTCATTCAACCACTTTACTTTTAACGAAAGGTTTTCCTGGGCATCGCTAATATTGCTTTCCAGGGGAACTCCATCCCAGGCCAGGGTAGTAAAAACTTTTTTGGCACCCGCCACATCGTCGAGAAGTACGCGAATGGATTCTCCAAAACCCTGCGTAATGCGATGGGTAAAGGTTTTGTCGGTGTTAAACGAAACCACCGTTCCATCGGCCAAAGTAATGCTTCCGACCAAGCTCGATTTTTCACTTCCCTTTTGCAAAGCAGTTACGTATTTTCCAACGCCCAACAGGGTATATCCAATGGTTTGGGTGCTGTACCACTGCGACGAAGAAATGTATTTCGATACTTCGCGGGTTAAGGTTTCGGCTTCCTCCAGCCGATTCATCTCCACCAACGCATCGAGAATCATTCCCTTATCGCGCAAACCGCTACCATACGAGCCTGAAAATTCCTGATAATTCTTTGTCTCGAAACTTGCTTTGCTGATAATACCATCCACCTTATCGGCCATTCCCGCCAAATGATAAGCTGCCGCCAGTAACCAAAGCTGTGTATTATCCATTTCGCGCATTTTATTCTCCTTTAACAGATTCATTTCGCTGTTAACCGGACTTCCTGCTAAAGCCAGAATATAAACCCGGTAAACCCTCGATGCCAGGCTTCCATCGCCCTGACGAGCCATTCGGGTGGTATAGTTCAACCAGTTTTCGTATAAATCGCCGGTAACGTGGTAACCCAGCTTTTTGGCTTCAACCATAAAATGCCCGGCATATAAGGTTCCCCACTCTGAAGCTTCTTCTCCGTAAGGCCAGTAACTCAAAGCTCCCGAATAAATCTGGAATCGCCGCAGGTTTTGCAATCCGGCATTAATGTTTTCGTCAATTTCAGCAGCATAAGCTTCGGGATAATCCATAAACTGCTTGATAAACAACTGCGGAAAGACCGCCGATGTGGTTTGCTCAATGCATCCGTAAGGATAATGAATCAGGTATTTTAAGCGGTGACTAAAGTCGATGCCCGGATACCGAGAAATGGTAATGCTTGCCCTGTTGGTTCCGGTAATTCCTTTGGCAGGCACCTCAATAAGAACTGCTTTACCCGGTTCCACCGAACCTTCCGTAGATGAGTATTCACGCGGCGCCGAAGGGCGAACAAACAAATCGACCACATAATCGCTAAGGTATTTGGACGAAACCGCTTTTATGGTGATTTTTCCCTGTCCCATCTCATTTTTTGCTTTCACGGTAAAGAAACAATCTTTATCGCTGGCATCGGCAAACTGTAATTGCTGACTGTCACTACCCTCCACCTGAAGCGGACCTTCGGTATCGACGGTAACTTTTACGGCACCAATACCTGCTTCCATGGCAAAAACCGAAACGGGAATGGTAAACGATTCGCCCGGACCAATTACCCGTGGCAAAGTGGGTAATACCATCAATTCCGACTTAACCGGAACGGCTTTCTCGGCTCGGGCATAACTGTTTTTTCGTGCCCCGATAACCATAATACGAACCGAGCCCACATAATTGGGCATATCGAACTTAACCACCGCTTTTCCGTTGGCATCGGTTTCAACCGGGCCCTGGAACAGACTCACCGGTTTAAAGCGCTTTTTCTGCTTTCCGGGATTTAGTTGCGATTCGCGGTAATCCATATCGCCCCCAATGGCAAAGGTTTTAAATACATCGCCCTTGTTGGCCGAAATTACGTGCGAGAACAAATCGAAGGTGCGGATTTTCAAACGTACTTTGGCAAAGAAGTAAACCCAGGGATTGGGCGTTTTAAAATTGGTAATATCCAACAAACCCTCGTCGACTACTGCAATGGTAAACTGCGTAGGTTTAAAATCGCTGGTTTGCAACGTAATCTCAAAAGGCTCTTTGGGACGAAACTGAGCCGCTGTTTTAATCTCAATTGCATGACGCGAATCTTCACGTTCAACCATTATGGGTAAGATACCAAACATGCGGATGGGTCTGTCGTTGGCTGTTTGCGCATGGGGCTGAATTAAGGATACCGAAATATAAGCATTGGGAACCATCCGGTCGGTAATGGGCAATTTCACTTCCATTTGTTCCCCTCCGTCGGGATAATGCCATTGCTGGTAAAGTATCTCGTTTTCTTTTTCAATAGTTACCAGGGCCAGTCCTTCGCCGGGCGCCGGAAACTGAACCACCGCCTGTTCGCCGGTAAAGTATTTGTTTTTATCGGAACTCAGCGGAAGGGTTCCTGCATTTTTATCTTCGCCACCCGAACTTCCGTAGCGGTAAGCGCTTACAAAAACACCCGAAGAGTGACCGGTTCCATGGTCATCGGTTACTTCTATCAGGTAATCGCCCTGATCGATGGGTACAAATTTTACCAGGGTATGGGTTGAGCCGGTACTCACCTTTCCTTCTTTAATCAGTGTGGTATTTTTATCGCTTTTAAAGCGCAGGTTTCGGTCGCCGTCGTAATGCCACCACCAATGCTCCGAATTCCGGTAAATACGGTAAGTAAGCGACTTTCCGGCAACAGTTTTTCCATCGGGTGAAACCAGGATGGCAGGAATCTGAATATCGGAACCGGCTTGTACGTAATGGTATTTGGGAGGCTGCAAGCCCACATAGTTGGCGTAAGGTTCAAAATCGATAAAGGAAACATTTTCGTTCGGTCGCCCTCCTTTTTCGAGTACTTTACTAGTTACGCGTACCCTGAGTGCGGAAGGAGCATTCGAAACATCGGGCAGGTTCCAGGTAATTTTTTGTTTTCCTTCGGCATTGAGCGAACCCTCGAAAAGCTTTTGGGTTATGGATTGAAAATCGATGGTTGGATTGTAAAACACAAAATTCTCATAAGCTTTAAAGGTTTTCCGGATGCTTACCACTTCGGCTTCCATTTCGGCTGTTAATCCGGCAGCCGGATTTCCAAACAAATAAGTACTTATTAAATCGATGTTGAATGTGTTCTGATTCCAGAGTATTTTAGGCTGTTCGGGCTCAATACGGATTTTAAGCCGATAAGGAACCACCGTTTCAACTTTTATTACATGACTGAAACTTTTGTTTCCGATATTAAACTGCACCCGATAGTTTCCGGTGGCATCAGATTCTTTGGTCTGGATGGTAAAATTATAGAAACCGTCTTTGTTGTTGCGGTTGGTTTGCTCGTACACTTTTTTCTCCTGTGGATTGTACATTTCGAGCGTAATGGGATGGTTTTGCGGAAAATCTTTTCCAACAAAACGGGCAATTACCGAAACATTAATTTCGTCGCCGGGACGGTAAACACCCCGTTCGGTATAAATATAGGCCTTGGTATGGGGCTGGTACTCGTCGGTTCCGCCAATCTCGAAACCCGAAATATTCCATTCCATATCGCTGAACTTAATCACACTGCGATCGCTTCCTTTTTCGGCAACCACATAATAACTCCAGTAATTGCGTCCGCTGAGTAAGGCAAATCCTTTGTTATCGGTAAAAGCCGACGTTTCGCCATCGTCGTACGAACTTACCATTTTTACTTTTACTCCGGCCATGGGTTTGGCTGTGGCGATGTCGGTGGCATAAATATGGTAATCACTTTCGTTTTTCTTACAGGTTAAGCCAATGTTAGAGAAAAAGACTGGCTTAAAAATCTGTCCGTTTTCTTCGATATAACGCAGTCCCGATTGAGGGGCTTTAACCAGCATATCGCGCGGATTAAAATTCAAGCGCACCAGGTAAAGTCCTTTGTCGTTCTTTTTTATCAGCTCCGACAAATCGACTTCGCTAAGCAGCCACTTGTTTTTTTGTTCGCCAATCTCAAAGGTTTCGTTATGCACAATCACCCCAATGCGGTTGATGTACTGGGCATCGAATCCGGCTTTGCGGTCGGCAGTGCTGTTTAGCTGCTCGGTGCGGATAAATTCAGAAAGGCTGTTGTCGTAAACCTTTTTAACCTCGATGTGCACCCGCTGCAGGTTGGCGGTATAGAATTGCAGTTTAAACTGATTCCCGTCGGGAAGGAAAACGCCGTCGGAGGCAAACTCCAACTGAGGTTGAATGTCGTTAAAAGTAATCGATCGGGAAAAGTCTTTATCGGTTTCGGTTCCCCAACGGCTGCGGAGGCCTTTTGAAACGGTAAGCTCATAAGTTGTACCAAAGGTAAAACCGCCGTCGATAATAAGTGAACTGCCTACTTTCGAAATCTTTAATTCGGTAAGCGGATGGGTTTTAATTAAACCATTCAGGCTTTGTTCGGGATCGAACTCATCGGAAAAGTGAATGCGGATTTTTGGGTTTTTATCGTTCTCTTCTTTTTCGATGTTTACCACTTTCATTAATTCGAGCGGGGTAATGTCGAAGGTTTTTATAAAATCGTCGGGAAGGCCCAGTTTGTTTTTATCGATGCTTAACTGTCCGGTTTTGGTACTTCCCTCGCGCTCCATATCGGCCGATACAAAATGAAACACCCGGTTCCCCGATTCGGGGGTCAGCTCCACGTCTATCTTTTTACTGCCCAACTTTAACTCCAGGGCTTTGGTAAGTGTAGCGGGTTCCACCGACTGGTTAAAGCTTATTTTTCCGGAGTATCGTAATAGTTTGGGATTGTTTCGGTTCTTTAAAACCAAATCGCCGGTAAACTGCGCGACCTCGGTTCCAACAATACTAAAACGAAACTTTATGGGTTCAATCTTTTTATCGGCATAAGCCGGGTTTAGCTTGTCGAGATAAAACTCGCCTTCGAAAGTTTTTCTAAAGGGAAGCGGTTCATCGGGTACGTAATCGAGGCGGTTGGTAGCTTTCCACACGGCTTTTCCTTTTATCGAAGGCGAAAACTTAAACAGGGCCTTGTCGGCTTCGGTGTTTACCTGCGATTTTTCGATTTGGGCATCGACAAACTGAATGCTGATGGCATCGGTCTGTTGAATCTCGCCGTTGGTAACCAGACTTACTACCTTTGCCTGTGCTTCGGTGTAGGTAATGGTTTCGGTTTTGGTTTTTTGTTTACACGAAAACACGATGGCAGTAAGCACTACCAGTAGAAAGGAAATCGGCTTATTCATAAGGCTTTTTTTTGAATGATTCGTTGGTTGTATTTGTAGTTGTTTTTTGGTTTATAAATAGTGCGAATAAAAGTAAAATGAAATTATGACTTTTAAAAGAACTTTGAATTGTTGTGTTTTGTACCTATTGGAATTTTATTCTTCAATTTTATATTCAAAAAAATCTTCCGTCATTTTATAATAGACTCCTGATAATGTTGACAAATATACCTTTCCATCGAACTTGCTCACTGAGGTTATGCTTATCCCATCTAACCCATCATTATCCAGTTCCTTTGCTTCAACTTCTGTTTTATTAATAACTATTTCCCAAAGTTGCCCGTAACGATACGCAATGATTTTATCATCTATTTTTGTATAGTTCAACAAAGAATATTCATATTGAACTAAATACCCAGTATTCCAGGTTAGTCCATTATCGGATGATATATAAACATTGTCTCTCCCAAATCCATAAAGCGTTCCGGATGATTCTATGATTCTATTTAATCTTGTTTCCAAAACATTGTCAATATTCCCAAGATTATCAATTCTATACACTTTTGAATCGGTAGTTAAGAAAAAATTATCACCTACACTTTGCAATTGAATTAAGTTAGACTGATATTCGTCTAAAATACGAATCTTTGTTGTTTTAAGCGTATCGAGGTATACATAATAATGGCTGTAGTTTAAATTAGCTATTATTTGTATATCTTAGCGATATGGAAATTACTAAAGACAAAGTAAAGCAATACCTATTAAATCTTCCAACACAGGAACGAAATAGCTTGTTAGCTGAAGTATCTATGAGTACAGAATCAATATCAATTTCTGCAACTAAACTATCCAGGCGTGAATTATTAGATAATAAGCAGGGAGAATGCCCTCATTGTGGTTATACGAAATATGTGAAATTCGGTAAAGACAAAGGATCTCAACGTTACAAGTGTAGTAGTTGCAGGAAAAGTTTCACTGAATATTCGGGTACGTGGATGGCAGGTCTTCATAAAAAGGATAAAATTGATGCTTATCTTGTTCTGATGATGGAAGAGAAAAGCCTTGATAAGATTAAGAAAGAGCTACAAATAAACAAAAAAACTGCATTTGATTGGCGTCATAAAATACTATCATCGCTAGATGATCTTGACAAAGATAAGTTTACTGGGATTACTGAAAGTGACGAAACTTTCCTGTTATTCTCAGAAAAAGGCAAAAGAACACTGGATAGGAAGGGAAAAAAGCGTGGCGGCAATGCCAAAAAGAAAGGGATATCAAATGAACAGGTTGCTATAATAGCAACAGCAGATAGAGCTGGCCAACAAGACTTGAGTGTAGCAACCATTGGCCGACTAAAAAAGGCTGATATTGAAACTGCTATTGGTTCAAGAATATCAAGCAGGACTATACTCTGTAGTGATTCGCATGTGAGTTTTAAAGGATTTGCTATTGACAATTCAATAGAACACCATGCAATAAGAGCTGATCTCAAACAATATGTAAAGAATGGTATTTACCATGTGCAACATGTCAACTCTATTCATAATAGGCTCAAGAAATGGATAAATCATCAATTTTGGGGTGTGTCAACTAAATACTTGCAACAATACTTAAATTGGTTTAGGATGAAAGAAATGTTACGCCACAAACAATTACCAATATCAGAGCTTGCTAAACAAACGATAATTGATGTAGCGGCTTATTCTAGATACCGGCAAATAAATGAAAAATACAAAACGATACTTTCAACGCAATATTAAACTACAGCCATAATAATCTTTATCCACTTTAATATCAATCAACATAAGTTTTAACCGAAGCCCTAAATCATCGTGCGATTGGTAAGGTATTAGTGCTTGTTTCTTGTTATTTATGGCAACACAAGTTCCAGACATAAAGTGCTGAAATTCGAAACTGACGAACGAACTATCCACCGATTTTATATCAAAAGCAATCATAGATCGAGAAAGTACCGGATTTAAGGTTGGATAAAACCCAATCCAATCCGTTGCCTTATTATAAACAAAGAAATAATCATCACAAATTGGAAGTTTTCTGTCACCCGGAAGTTCATTCCAAATATAATACTGCGCAGTGCGACCTCCAAAGGATAAATCAGGATGACTTATTGAATCAGGCACCATTGATGAAAAGGAATTGAATCCAATAAAGAATAAACGATCGTTGCTTGCATAACTATTCATTTGAACAATCTCGTTATACCGAAAATCTGCATGGGATTTCCATTTATACTCTTTTTCAACCTCTATAATTTTCTCTTTTTCGCAACTTACCATTGCTATTGCAAAAATGATCAGGTACAAAATTTTTTTCATGACTATTTAATCGTTAGGGTGTGTCTAAATTACTTTTGTTATAAGATTTTATGTGCTAAACGTGGTTGTACGGGTTGTTAAGTGTTGTTCGATAAAAATAATGATTAAAAGTAAAATGAAAATACGAGAATTCCAACCTTAAGCAGACAATGAATAATGTGCAATGAATAGTGAATGATTAATAGTGAATAACGAATAGCCCCAAATTAGTAAGCAGTCAGCTGTCTTTTATCATTTGTTTGTGATTCTGTGATTCTGTGGCTCTGTGATTCAGTAATCCAGTACCAAGAAACCAGCAAACAGGCCCTAGGTTCAACAATTGCGCCCCTGCGTCTTTGCGGTCTAATTTCTATCCAGAAACAAGAAACCAGTCTCCAGAAACCAGCCCTCAGTTCCCAGTCTAGAGTCTAATAGTCTAAATTCTAAGGTCTAATAATCTATTATCCAGTGATTCTGTGATCCTGTAATCCAGTAACCAGTCTCCAGTGGCAGCCAGTAGCCAAATAGCAATTAGCAATGAACAATTGAGCAATAAAACAATTAGCAATTAAAGCTTATCAAAAAATCCAGAATCCAGCAACCAGCAACCAGAATTATTTAAGTCCAGTGTCTTTGGTCTTGAGTCTTGAGTCTTGAGTCTTGAGTCTGACATCTAAAGTCTACTTTCCCAACTCAGGTTTTATCTTTTTTATGGGGATGGCGTAGAAAATAGAGTAGCTCATGCCCAGGGCGGTGGTTTTGAATCCTTTGCCATAGCCCGGAATCCAGTAAGGCGTCAGGTTATTGAAATCGGTATGATTTAATAGTTGTTTTACCCTTAGGGTATAGCCCATGTAAAGGTTTGGCAGCACTTCGCCACGTAAGCCAATTACACCTTCGAACCATTGTGCGGTGTGGTTTTCTGAAGGAAACGACGATTGATACTCGCCCCAGGGATTGCTTATAATTACATTGGGAATTTCCTGCGAAAATTTCGACATGCCAATCCGTGCGCCAATAAAAAACAGGTTGCGATCGAAACGTTGCTTGTAGTTTAGCATGTTGTAGTTTAATCCCAGGCGCAGGTAGTTGCCCTGCGACTGATATTCAATATCGCTCAGGCTGTATTCAATTTTATTGGTTCCCACCTCTACGGTTGGAAAATAACGGTATTTTAGTTCGGCATCGAGGCTCATTTCGAATCCGGTATGGCCAATATCATTCATAAAATCGAGGGCAAAGCGCGATAAATCGACTCCCAGCCTGATAAAAAACTGCCGTTCAATCAATTTGTTTTGTTCTTTTACGGGTAGCTCGTATTGCTTTTTATATTGCCCCGAAGCAGAAAGCAGTATCCCTACCAAAACCAGACTAATATAGAATCTCAACATGGTTTATTTTTTCGTTGTTAATCTGTTTACTAATTAATAGGGCTGAATCGATATGATTTGTGGTATAATAAAAAGTATCTATTAAAAATTCCATGGTAAAGCCGCATTCCAAATCGGTTAGTATGGGTTCTTTGGTGTAAGTATAGGTAATGGTGTCGGTAACGATGTAATAATTTGAATCGACTTCGGAAACAAATCCAATCATAAACCAGGTTGAATCGGCTGTAATATCGACCGGAAGGTAAACATAGCCCGGTTTTATGCTGCGACTGTAAATGGTGTCGTTTACCAGGCCAGAATCGCTGGGCAAAGTCTGGTAAACCAGGTAATGAATGGTTGTGGTATCAATGGTTTGGGTGAATCCGATACGGAACTGGCTTGTTTTTTCGCCCGGACAAATGGCATCTTCGCTGGTACAACTGCTTAGCCAGCCTATTACACCAGACAGTATAACGAGTATTAAGAACTTTTTCAACAATATTCAGTTTTAATGAGGTACCAAAAGTATAAAAAAATTTAGCAATTCTTATAGTTCGTTTGAGATCGCTGTTGCCGGTGATTGTGTTTACAGGCAGGTGATTTTTTAAGCGTTAATTTGCATAGAAGTCCCCAGAATTGTTAGTGTTAGCAATATTGGTGTTAATTAAATGTACTCCATGGAAACTTCTTTAAGAAATTTTTCTTCGAGAATACGTACAATTCGTTTTACCACGGTCCGCCTGATTTCAAGTTCCACCGGGAGTGTGGGGTCCTGGTGGGCAATATTAATTCGCGTACCTATTATTATATGAATCTCGTCGCTTTGCAGAATTAAATCCACAATCTGATCGGCCGGCCCATGACCCAGTACCGAATTGCTATCGTGTTCACGCAGCATTTCGGTAACTTTGCCCAGCGTTAAAATGCCTTCAGTTACCAGGTTTATGCCATTAATGTATGATATGGGTGGCAAATCGTTATCGAGAAACTCAAAGCTGTCGCGAATCTCCAGACCCAGTTCACGGGCAATCACTTCAGCAGTAGTAGCTCCACATATAATTTTCTTTCCCTGGTATTTGTGAACTGCCATAGCCAATTCAATATCTTTCTTTTTTTCGTAAGGAGGCCCGGTAACAATAAGTAGTTTGCGGGGTTCTCTAAAATAAAACGAAGCGCATGAGGTATCGTCTTTGGGATGGTAGTTGTCGTTGCTTACCGCTACATTGATTACCTTTTTAGCCAATTGCCTGGCCGAAATAAACGGTTTTTTTTCGAGCGTTTCCGATATGAATTGGTTCATGCGGTCGATTCCCCAGCCAAACGGTAATTTGCGGGAACCCAGTCCCGACTGCGCCACTCCGTCGGAGCAAAATACAATTCGATCGCCTTTTTCAGGATAAAAGGTGCAACTGCGCAGCTCTTTTCCCCGGTTTTCTTCGCTTTCGAGAATAATGCATTGCCATTCGGGTTCGTAAGGCTTGTTATTTCTGAAAATGGATGCCGGCGGGTTGTCGTATTCCAAAATACTCACCTTGCCATCGATTTCAATATCGATAATGGTAAAGGTAGAATAGCTTATTTTGCGTACGCTGCAAACCGGAAGGGTTTTCATAATAATTTCGGCAATGGTATGAAAATCCTTGTGTTCACGCGTAAAATTCAGTGCCATGGTTGCCGTTAAAGTGGCCAGAATGTTTGCTTTAACACCATGTCCCATACCGTCGGAAAGAACGGCCACAATGCGGTTTTCTTCTTTTACCCGTTCCGATAAAAAAACATCGCCGCAGATGCGTTCATCTTCGTGATTTTTTTGCTGGCAGTTTACTTCAATATAAAAGGGTTGATTCATAAAATCATACAGGTTTTAATGAGCCATTAACTCTTTTTGTCGGAACGGTACGAGTTGATTATCGACTTAAGCATCTGTTCGGTTTCCGAAGCTCCCTCGCCCAATAAGAAGCCAATATTCTGAACCATTTTCAGGTTTTTATCAATCACATCGGTAATGCGGCTCATCACTTCTTCACGTCGCACCTCGGGTAAAAACATATCGCGGATTACTGCACCGGCAACCTCGCCCCGCTTTATGGGAAATATGGAGATGTTTAGCAGTTGATCTTCAATAACAATATCGCGGTTTTCGATGCCGTCGTCGCTGTTAATGGCGTACTGAAACAAGTTGGTAACATTGGGTGGCAAAAGCGATTTCAGGTCGGCCCCTCTAAGCATGGGTATTACCTCATTGATAGTTTCAGCATCTTCGCCCAACAGGTTTATAAAACGCTTGTTCGATTGTATTATTTTTAAATCCTTGTCGATAATTACAACACCTGAGGGGATTTTATGCATCATAATATTGGTTGTATTCGACATTTCTTTAACCGCTTCTTTTTCAAGCAGGGCTTCTTTTTCAGAGTTTTCAAGCGCCTGTCGTGTTTTTTCCAGTTTTTCGTTGGTAACTTTTAGCGTTTTAATGTAATCCTGTTTGTTTTTAATGTTGTAGGTAATACACATGTCGGGCTTTGCCAGTCCCTGACCCACAGCAATGGCAAATTCACGGCAGGTTTGGTAACCACAGGCTCCACAGTCGATATAATCGGATTGTTGTGTTTTTCCGAGCGCTTTTAGTACTTTTTCTATGCGTTCTTCGTCGGGATCTTCCATACGTTGATCGTTGATCTGGTAGGTACGGCTCAAGTCAAGCTTTAAATAAGTATCTACTTCTTTTTTCCACTCTTCCTTGTTGCCCATTTCGAGCCGCTTTTTGGTGTATTCAATAACCAGGGTGCGTCGGGCAAATTTTTGTCCTCCGGGCGATGTACCAGGCCCCATGATGCAACCGCCATCGCAATAAAACAGGTCGAGATGCTTTTTCAGGGTTTGCAGGTTTTCAAATTCCTTGATGGCTTCGATAAAGTTGTACCTGCCTTCGGTACTGATGAGCCGTCCGGTTAACAAATCCTCATTAATACCCACCGATTGAAACATACCCCGACTTATGGGAAAAAGTGAGCCTTTACCACCATGCGGAGGATCAAAATCGCTGTATTCCACCGTATTTTCGGTGATGCCATATTCTTTAAATAGCTTGCGTAATTCAACAAAAGTAAGCACTTCATCTACTTTTCCGTCGTCGTTAACCCGTTGTGCTTCCATTTTTGCTGCGGTGCACGGTCCAATGTAAACCACTTTCATATCGGGTCCGTATTTTTTGTGCACCACTTTGCTCATGGCTATCATGGGCGACACAATAGGTGCCAGGTTGGCAATGCTGTTAGGGTGAAACTTCTCAACATTGTAAATTACCGAAGGGCAATTGGTGGTTATGTAGTATTTTCCTTTAAAGTCGGAAAACAAATCGCGGTATTTTAAAGCCACCAGGTCGGCGCCAAAAGCCACTTCGCAAACTTTATCGAAGCCCAGGGCCTTAATCATACCCACAAAATTTCGTCGGCTGCTGATGTCTGGGAATTCACCTGAGATGCTGGGAGCAGCTATGGCAACTACTTTTTGGTCGGAAGCCAGTAAATCTTTTACGCTTTGTATGGAATCGTGGTAGTACAAAGCTTTGGGAGCACAAACCGTAACGCAATTGCCACAGCCAATGCATCGGTCGGCCATTACTTTGGCATAATTGTCCTCAATTTTAATGGCTTTCGACGGGCAAACCCTGATGCATGCGTAGCAGAGTTTACACTTTTCTTTTATCGTGCTTATTAATTCCATGCGCTTTCCTTATGATTTTTCAAATTCTATCTTATTTTTTACGCTATTCCAATTAATCGTCGAGTTCTTTGGCCAATATATCAATTACATTAAACGAATCCACTCTTTCGTAAAACCGGTCGTTCACTTTAAGTATCGGACCTCTGTCGCAATTTCCAAAGCAATGGCCTCCATGAAAGTAAACGCGGTCTTTTAAATTGTGCTCGTTTAAGTACGATTCAATAGCCTGCACGGTTTTTTTATTGCCCCGCGCAAAACAGGAACTTCCCAAACAAATTATTATTTCAGTTTTTTCACCCATTGCTTTCGTATTATTGAAAAGGTATTCAAATTTAGCAATCTTTTTCATTTAAACAGGTGTTGAGCAAGCTTGAATGCCCCGATTTTACATGACTTTAATCAGTTGGGAAAGTGTTGCTTTCTGATTTTTACACCCTGCTAAAAGTGTTGCAGAAAAACCTGTTAAAAACCGGGGGATTTATTAGATTTGTAGGCTGATTGGTTGTTGGGACGTACGAATAACAGAAAATAGTTCCGGAAACCAATTTATTGTTTTAAGCCCAAAACTATTTTGGTTTTAAAAAAATTCAGGATGGAACAGCGTATAGGTTCAATTTTAATACTTGTTGATACAAAAGACGACGTGGCAAAGATGAATGCCATTATTTCGGATTACAGTCAGTTGATTATTGGCCGGCAGGGAATCAGCATGCGCGATAAAAACAAAAGCATTATTTCGCTGGTTTTGGAAGGAACCACCGATGAACTGGGTGCTTTAAGCGGAAAACTTGGTAAACTGAAGGGTATTCGGGTAAAATCGATTGTGACAAAAAACAATTAATATGTGGGGAACACTAATTAATGTAGGAGCTATAATTTTAGGAAGTGTGATTGGATTGATTTTCCACGCACGCATCCCGAAAAAATACATTACCATTATCTTTCAAGGCATTGGTTTATTTACCTTATTTGTGGGTATTGCCATGGCTCTGAAAACCGAAAACTACCTGATTCTTGTTTTTAGTGTGGTATTGGGAGCTATTTGGGGTACCTGGTGGAATATTGAATTGAGGATTCAATGTTTTTCTGACTGGACAAAAACCAAAGTTAAATCCGATAATCATAAGTTCTCCGAAGGAATGATTAGCGCCTTTTTGTTATATTGCATGGGGTCGATGACTATTTTGGGGGCATTTGAAGAAGGTTTGGGAAATCCACCCAATTTATTGCTGGCAAAATCGTTGATGGATGGAATATCGTCTATTGCTTTGGCCGCCGGATTGGGTGCCGGAGTAATGTTTTCGGTGATTCCTCTGTTAATTTATCAGGGTGGATTAACGGTTTTTGCCCGGGTGCTCAATGAGCAAATGAATGAACTCATGATAAACGAATTGTCGGCTGTGGGCGGTCTGTTATTAATAGGTATGGGATTAAACATACTTGAAATTACAAAAATAAAAGTGGTTAACATGCTACCTTCCCTATTGGTTGTGGTAGTTTTGGTTTACTTTTTTGGTCGATAAAATATAGATAGAATGAACAATACTTTGTATTTAAGTTTTGGAGTAAAAACAGAAACTGGCATCGATAAGGAATTTAACACCGATGCTTTCGTAGAATTTGATATAGCCGAAGGTCACGTATTTGCCGTTTGCGACGGTCACAACGGTGTTGAAGGGCGTGGAGCACTGGCTTCGAAAATGGTTGCCGAAAGCATCCGTAAATATTTTTTTAACCGCACCTATAGCGATTTCGATAAGGCCATAACCAATGCGGTAGTTTACGCCAATTACACCCTTTATCAGCAAACCCAAAAGGATGAAAAATGCAAGGATATTGGAAGTACACTGGCTATTCTAATTGTAAAAAATAACAAAGCCTGGTACGCTTATGCCGGCGACAGTCGTATATACTTTTTACGCGACGGAAAATTGCAATTGCTTACGCGCGATCATGTGGAAACTCCGGAATATCCAAACGATGCGGATGTGACTATTTTATTGGGACATCAAAAGGACATTAAATTTGGCGTTTGCAAACAACCTTTGACTATTGAAGCCAATGATTTGTTTTTACTGTGTACCGATGGCCTTACCGATGTGCTTGGAAAAGAAAGCCTGCTCGAAGTTTTAAACGATAGAAATACGGCACCGGAACACAAAAGCCTAAAGCTGGCTGAAAAAGTGCACGAAGCAGGAGCCAAAGATAATTATACCATTCAGGTACTTGAATTTTCGGAACAGGTGGTTGAAACAGAACCAACACCAGAGCCGCTAAATAGAAAGAACCTGCTGGGAATTGCTGCAATTGTGGTTTCGCTTTTGTTGGTGCTTGCCGCCTTCCTGTTTTTTCCGGAACTCAAAAACAAGACAGACAGAAAACCGAAAACCGAAGTGGTGAAGCCCACTGAAGTTGCCAATCAGAAAAAAGAAAGCAGTAAAAAAGCCGATAAAAAGCCTGAGGAAAAATCGCTGGAACAACAAAACAGCGAAAAGCTGGAACAACAAAAAGCTCAGGTAAGCAAGCAAACAACTGTGGCAAATACGGGTAAGCCTGTTTTTTATGAGCATGAAATAAAATATGGCGAAAACCTGTACCGGATTGCTATTCGCTATAATGTAACGCAAAAAGAGCTTATAGCCATCAATGGTTCGGTTGCCGAAAAACTTATTGCCGGTAAAAATCTTAAAATTCCGGTTACAGCTATTCACAAAGTAGCTTCGGGCGAGAGTTTCAGTACCTTAAGCAATAAATACAATGTAAAAATATCGTTGATTGTTTCTGCCAATAAAATGGAACCGCTTCAGGCTCTTCCGGTCGGAAAAATGATAGTAATTCCTAAACGCTGACAACGATAATTCGATTTCAAATTTGAATTGAAGTAAATGAATACCCGCCAACTACTGTTAAAGATGCTCCCGGGATTAATTCCCTTGTTTATTTTTATTGTTGTTGATGAACTTTTGGGAACCAAAGCCGGTTTAATTGCCGCTTTGGTGGTGGGCACAGCAGAAATACTTTACTTTTTAATTAAAGAGCGGCGTGTCGATAAGTTTGTTTTGTTCGATACCCTTTTGCTGCTGGCTATGGGAGGTGTTTCGCTGGCACTTGAGAATGAAGTATTCTTTAAACTGAAACCGGGAATAATTGGATTGATAATCTGTATTTTGCTGGGCATTTCGGTTTTTACGCCCAAAAATTTGTTGTTGCAAATGTCGAAACGCTATACGGGAAATCTGTCATTAAACGATGAGCAATACCAACAGATGAACCGGAGCATTAAAATACTGTTTTATCTTTTTGTATTTCATACGGTTTTGGTGTTTTATGCCGCCTGGTTTCTATCAGACCAAGCCTGGTTCTTTATAAGCGGGGGTTTGTTTTATATAATAATAGGTGCTTATTTTTTGTATGAATTTTTAAAGCTAAAGTTGAAACAACGGCAAATGGCAAATGAGGAATGGTTTCCCCTGGTCGATGAAAGCGGAAAAGTAGTTGGCAAAGCCAGTCGTTCAGCCTGTCATTCCAATCCCGACCTGCTGCATCCGGTGGTACATTTGCATGTGTTCGATTCGCGGGGCAATTTGTTTTTGCAAAAACGTCCGGCAAACAAAACCATTCAACCCGATAAATGGGACACATCGGTTGGCGGACACCTGCAATTGGGTGAGACTGTGGAACAGGGACTAATGCGCGAGGCGTTTGAAGAATTGGGTTTGGACGATTTTAAGCCCCGTTTTTTGTTTTCTTATGTATGGAAATCGGAAGTGGAATCGGAGTTGGTTTTTACTTTTGCAACCCGCTACACCAAAGCAATAACAATTAATAAGAAGGAACTTGCCGATGGCCGTTTCTGGAATTTCGATGTCATTAAAAAACAATTGGAAAGCGGTGTGTTTACTCCAAATTTTGAATACGAGTTTCGCTTACTGGCAAAAAATAAAGGCCGCGCTGGCGGCCTGTATTCTTAAGTAATATAATTTCTTTTACTTATTTAATAAATATCCAGGTTTCCGCATTGCTTTCGCGCATGGTTTTCCATTCACGCAAAGCGTCATGCCAGGTAAATAAGGTTTTGTAACTTACAATGTGGAATCCATTGTTGCGCATTGTAATCTCTGAAGCGTAACCTTCGTCGAGAAGTTTTTGCTGGTAACGCTCAGCGTTCGAGGCTACTTTAAAACTTCCGGCAACTACGTAGTACTTTTTAACATAAGCTTCTACTACCTCTTCTACAGGTTCTTCAACCACTACAGGTTCTTCAATGGTGTCAGCAAGGGCCAAGGTATCAACCGGGGCCGGAACTTCTACCACTGGGGTCTCAATCACTTCTTTTTTTCCAAAGAATTTGTCTTTTAAATCGAAGGCAAAAAACGACCATACGCCACCACCTACTATTATTACTACTAATGCCAGTATAATAATCAGGTTGCGTGAATTGTTTGATGAGCTTGTCATAGGGATTTCTTGTTTAGTATTTGAAATGGGTTTATTAATTGCCGTTGCAGCGGCTTTGGGCCTTTCTGTAACTGGCGGTGTTGATTTGGTTTCTGTTTTAGCTGCGGGCTTTACGGGCTCAGCAGGTTTTGCCGGTTCAATTTTTGCCGCTGGAGGTGCCTCTTTTTTTGGTGTTTCGGTGGCTGGCGTTTCTTTTGCAGGCTCATCCAAAACAATGGTAGGCTTTTCATCGGTGGGCGATGTTGTTGCCTCAGCAGATGCACTGGTTTGAACTTTGGTTTCAAACTTTATGTTACCCAGATTATCTTTGGTTAAAAAACCTACCTCTTTAATTTCATAAGGCTTTTTATCGGTAAAACTTTTCTCCACTTCCTGAATAAACGCCGTAATCTTTTCACCGGCTTCTGTTTTACTGATTTTTTCAGCCTTAATAATTTGGTTTATCAACAATCCGTCGTTAAACTTTAAAAAATCGTTGAACGATATTTGTTTGCCTTCGGGGGTATCTTGTATCATAAAGGCGCCAAAATCGGGAATAATAATCCGGTTATTATTCTCAATAAGTTCTTTCAGGTATTTACTAATCATGCCTTACTGTTTTTTTTGTCACCGTAAATTTACAATAAAATTTTATTATATAATTATTCGTAGCTTTATTCGCCTAAGTTTTACAAAAATAGTTTACTATGGACAAAAAAAATACCAATATTTATTTTGCAGCTTCCATTCGCGGAGGACGCGATTATGCCAGCGATTATCAAAAACTGATAGCTCATTTAGCTAATTTCGGCAAGGTTTTAACCGAGCATATTGCCGATAATGCTTTATTGGCAATGGAAGCTCATTTAAGCGATAAACAGATTCACGATCGCGATGTGCAATGGTTACGCGAAAGCGATGTGGTGGTTGCCGAGGTAACACAAACCTCGTTAGGAGTGGGTTATGAGTTGGCCACAGCCTTGTTTTTAGATAAGCCGGTTTTGTGCTTATTTAATAATTCGCAGGGCAAACAATTATCGGCCATGATAAAAGGACAAGCAAAATTCACGCATGTTGAATATGTTTCGCTTCAGGAAGCATTCGCTGCCATTGAACATTTTTTTGCTGCTTATTTTTTGAAACAAAGCCAGAACAGTATTGTTAACAATAAGAACAACTAAAATTAAACATCATGACCAAATTATCCACAAAATACGCAGGACTGAATTTGTCGAGTCCATTAATAGCTGCCAGTTCCGGTTTAACCGACACCGTTAAAAATATTGTAGAGCTTGAGAAAGCCGGTGTTGGTGCCATAGTATTGAAATCAATTTTTGAGGAAGAGATTTTAATGGAAATGGAGCAGGTGAAAAACGCGATGACCGGCCGTCCCTATGTTTTTCCTGAAACTTTTGATTATCTCGATGAGGAACCGCACGAGGATTTAACCCGCAAATACCTGAATCTGATTAAAGAAAGCAAAGCTGCCGTTGCTATTCCAATAATTGCAAGCATCAATTGCGTGTCGAACCAAAAATGGGTTTATCTGGCGCAGGAAATTGAAAAAGCCGGGGCCGATGCCATTGAATTAAACTTGTTTAGTTTACCCAGTACCACTGAGGCTCCCGCTGGTGAGATTGAAGAAATGTATGTGGAATTGGTGGCCAAAGTAGTTAAGATGGTAAAAATTCCCGTAACCGTAAAAATAAGTCATTACTATACCGCCCTGGGCCAGATGATTGAAAAATTTGCTGCTACCGGAATTAAAGGCATGGTACTTTTTAACCGGTATTATGCTCCCGATGTCGATATCACTCAGGAAAGTATTTCCGGCTCGTTTGTATTAAGCAGCCCGACTGATGTTTCTTTGCCTTTGCGCTGGATTGCTCTGAGCTCAGGAAAAGTTAAGGTAGATTTTGCCGCATCAACCGGTGTTCACGATGGCGAAAGTGCGGTTAAACTCCTGTTGGCTGGTGCTTCGGCAGTTCAATTGGCTTCAGTTATTTACAAGCGGGGCTTAAATGTAATTGACGAGCTGAATCATTTTATTTTAAACTGGATGAAAGAAAAAAAATACAATTCCATTGCCGATTTTCAGGGAAAACTTAACTACAAGGCAACAAGTAATCCGGCTTCGTGGGAACGTACCCAGTTTATGCGCGAATTCAGGCATTTTGTAAACAAATAGATATATGAAACCGCTTCGGCGGTTTTTTTTATTTTTGCCTTCAATTACTAATTGTATGGATACAAAACTGATTGAAGCTTATTTTGAACTGCGTAAAGAGATTGATGCTGCCAGTGAGCGCCTGGAAAAGCAACACAAAAATCAAATGGCCTGCAAAAAAGGTTGTTCCATGTGTTGCGAAAGTTTGCGTTTGTTTCCGCTCGAGTTGGCTGCCATAAGCCGGGAACTTGGCGAAACCATGCAGTCTTTACCCGGAAAAAAATTCCGTTTGAATCCCAAAGCTTGTCGCTTTTTAGTTAATGATGCTTGTACCATTTATGCCTCGCGTCCCATTATTTGCCGAACCCAGGGACTGGCGCTTCTTTACGAAAACAAACAGGGAACCGGCTTTGAATTCTCAACCTGCCGTTTGAATTTTAAAGAAGTGGCCATTGAATCTTTTAATCAGGACAATGCCCTTTTTATGTCGCCTTTTAACAGTAGGTTGTTTTTGCTGAATCAGCAATTTGTAAAGCAACTTAATAAAACCAAAGTGACTGCTTTTTCGCGTTATAAGCTAAATAATCTGGGTTCATTGAGCGAACTCGAATAAAACGCTTAGCATAATAAGCCCCCTGAAATTTGAATTTAAACAGAAAAGCATCTATTTTCGGCACTCAATTGAAAAACACAAACTATGCATTCCTTAATAGCTCCATCCGATAATTTATTGTTATTCCTTATTGTAGTAGCCGCTGCTGCTTTTGGAATTTATTCAGAACACAAAAAATGGTTCGGAAAACTTTCGGGTATTTTGGTAACCATGATTTCCATGTCCATATTATCGATGGTGGGCCTGGTTCCGGTGGCATCGAATAACGAAGTTGATGTTCCGGTTTACAACCTGGTTTTCGATTATTTTATTCCACTGGCTATTCCTTTATTGCTGTTTAGTTCGAATTTAAATAAAATTATTAAAGAAAGCGGCAAACTTTTAATAGCCTATATATTAGGAGCCATTGGGGTGGTTTTGGGCAGTTTTCTGGCTTTTTCCTTTATTCATCTGGGACCCGATTCGGGAAACACGGCCGGAGTAATTGTGGCTACCTTAATTGGCGGAAGTGTAAACTTTATTGCTGCAGGCGAGATTCTGAATTTCAGCACCAATCCCTTGTTTTCAGCAACCATTGCGGTCGATAATTTTGTGTCGAATATGTACACCCTTTTGCTGTTTTTAATTCCTTCGTTGGCATTTTTATCACGATTTTTTGTTAAGACAAAAAATGCAGCACCCGATGCGGAGTTGGAACAAGCCGCTACCGGACACGGAATAACCATTGAGCGGATTGCTCTTAGTTTATTTGTTGCCGCCTTAATTGCCGGACTGGGTAACTTTGTAGCTCCCTGGTTACAAAAGGTTTTTCACACTTCGCTGAATCTTGAAATTTTACTTATTACTGTATTTGCCGTGGCTGCTGCCAACTTATTTCCTAAACGACTTAAATTTCTCGAAAACACCGCCTATTCCATTGGTTTATGGATGATGTTTGTGTTTCTGGCCGTTATTGGAGCAGCCACTAACATTAGCGACATTGTCCACATTGGCCCGGCAGTGCTGGCTTTTTATGCCGTAATTCTTATTTTTCATCTGGTATTTATGCTCGCTGTGGCCAAATTGTTTAAACTCGATGTGTACGAAGTGGTCATTTCGTCGGCAGCTAATGTTATGGGGCCTTCGGTTGCAGCACCAATGGCCGCTTCCATGGGACAGAAAAAACTGGTCACCCCCGGAGTTTTGGTAGGAATTTTAGGTTACATCATCGGAACCTTTATTGGAGTTTCTATTGCCCTGCTTTTATCGTAAGGGTTTTATCTGTATCTTTAATCGGCTAAAAAAGTATTCCTTATGAGAGTTTTATTGGTTGAAGACGAAACAGATTTGGCGCAATCCATTCTCGATTATTTAAAAAATACGCAGAAGTTTAATTGCGATGTGGCTCACAATCTTGAAAAAGCTACCGAACTGTGTGTGTTGTACGAGTACGATTGCTTAATTATTGATATTGGGTTGCCCGATGGAAACGGTTTGGATTTGATAAAAAGTTCGAAAGCCAATCACAGTAAAACCGGAATCATTATTATTTCAGCCCGCGATGCGATTGAAGACCGCATACAAGGATTAAATCTGGGAGCCGACGACTACCTGGTAAAACCCTTTCATCTTTCAGAGCTTAACGCCCGCATTTACTCCTTGGTGCGCCGTTTACGTTTCGATGGAAACAGTGTTTTTGTGATGAACGAAATAGCGCTCGACCCGCAAAGCCGCGAAGTTAAAATAAATGGAAAAGCTATTGAACTTACCAAAAGCGAATACGATATTCTCTATTATTTCATGTCGAATAAAAACCAGGTAATTTCAAAAACATCGCTGGCCGAGAGCCTGGTTGGCGAATATGTCGATATATTAAACTCCCTCGATTTTGTGTATCTGCATATTAAAAACCTGCGCAAAAAACTTACCGCAGCAGGTTGCACCGATTACATAAAAACCGTTTATGGCGTGGGCTACAAATTTCAGGTAGAATGAACATCCATGGTTAATAAGTTTAACCCAGACACGCATGATAATTTTATAGATGTTCCCCCGATTCATCGGGGCTGGCATCTGACAAATGAAAAACAAATTGTAAACAGATGAAACTGCTTTCAAAAACTTCCTTGCTGTTTATCACCATAAGTATTCTGATTTTCATGTTTGGAAATATCTTTATTTTCACCCTTTCGAAAAAAATGATCAGCAATCACGTGGATACCGAACTGGTTTACCAGATGCACCGGGTAATTAAAGTTATTAATGAGCAACAAGCTCAAAATCATCCGGTTTGGTTTACCGATGAGGTCGAAATTAAAACCGTGAGTAAAGCGGTAACTCACAATCCGGTTTTTGCCGATACGGTTTTGTACAATTCCATTCAGAAAAAGTTTGTGCCCCACCGTTCGCTCCGTTTTATTTATCCTTTGCCCACACAAAACCTGTCGGTTTCCATCTATAAGTCGCTTATGTCGTCCGATAAGCTTATTGAGCGCATCACCATTTCTACCATTATTATGGTGATTATTTTTATAAGCATGATTTTTATAATGAACCGCTTTGTTTTTGAGCGGGTGTGGTCCGATTTTTTTCGGAATCTTAAAAAACTGGAACGCTACGACGTTAAAAGTCATGAGAAACTGGAACTCGATAATTCTGAAATAGAAGAATTCAATACCCTAAATAAAGTGCACATGCGCATGGTTGAGCGTATTCAGGACGATTTTGTGAGCTTAAAAGAACTTACAGCCAACACATCGCACGAAATTCAGACACCACTGGCCATCATAAAAAGTAAAGCCGAGCTTTTGTTACAAACTGAAAACCTCAGCGAAAACCAATTGCAATCCATCGGAGTAATCTTAAATACTACGGAGCGGCTTTCAAAACTAAGTCAGTCGCTGTTGTTGATTTCAAAGATTGAAAACAACCAGTTTGGTGCTTCGCAGCAAATGAATATAAAAGATGTGCTTGAAAAATTCATCAGCAATTACCAGATACTTTTTGAGGGAGGCGAATTCCAGTTAAACGTGGAATTGGCCGATTTAAAAGTAGAAATGAACCCCGTATTGCTCGATGTTTTGGTTTCGAATCTGTTGAAAAATGCGGTTACCCATGGAACCGAAGCCGGGCAGATACATATTTTGGTAAAAGAAAAAGAATTGCTTGTGGGCAATTCGGGCGAACCGCTGAAAATAAATCCCGACGATTTGTTTAAGCGTTTTGTAAAAGGGAGTACCAATAAAAACAGCAGTGGGCTGGGGCTTGAAATCATTCGTAAAATAGGTGATTTTTATGGCTTTAACGTAAGGTACAACTATCACAATCAGTTGCATTGGTTTATTGTCGACTTTTCAAACATATCCTTAAACATATAGCTACAACTTAGAATCGCTTCAAATAACAGATTTTCTACAAAATTGACCCCTACTTTGGCTGCATAAAACTGTATTTAGCTTATGATTGGAGTTCTTGGAATCAATTATGAATCGTCTCCCATTGAGATTCGGGAGAAATTTTCATTTAGCGAACAAAGAATCATCGATTTTTACCGGATGCTTTCGGATAAGGAAGGATTTGCAGGGATTGTGGTACTTTCGACTTGTAACCGGTCCGAATTTTATTTCCAGATGGAAGATTGCTGCGAAACAGCAGCATTTAGTTATATGCTCCGTAGTTTAAAATCGTTTTGTGCTGTTGAAGAGAATATTCGCGACTATTTTTACTTTAAAGCCAACGACGACGCTTTTAAACACCTGTTTTACGTGGTTTCGGGCGCCAATTCAATGATTCTGGGCGAAGATCAGATTGTGCGTCAGGTGAAAGAAGCTTTACGGATAAGTGTCGATAACAGCCTGGCCGGAACTGAGTTAACCCGCTTGTTCACCAAATCGTTCGAAGCCAACAAACGCATCCGTACCCAGACTAAAATAAACCAGGGAGCTTTTTCGGTTTCGTATGCCGGAGTTGAAAAGTGCCTGAGCATATTTCCGCATTTGGAGCAAACCAGTATTTTTTTGGTGGGTGCCGGCGAAACAGGAACATTAACTTTAAAAAGCCTGTTGAAAAAAGGCTGTTCCAATATTGTAATCACCAATCGTACCCCCGAAAAAGCGCAACATTTGGCCAATAAGTATAAAATTCAGGCCATTCCTTTTGTTTCGCTCGAAGCCCAACTGGAGTACAGCGACATTATTATTGTTTCTACCGGATCGCAATTGCCGCTGATAACCCAGCAAATGGTTGAAGCCGTAAGTAAAAGGCGCCAAAACAAAAAACAATTGTTTATCGATCTTTCGGTACCACGCAATGTAGAATCCGGCGTGTCATCGGTCGAAAATGCGATTGTGTACGATGTCGACGATTTGCAGGAAGTTGTAAAAGCCAATCAGGAAAAACGCCGGAAATTAATCGGAAAAATTGATTCCATTATTGCCGAGTACCTCGATGAATTTAACGACTGGCTTACTTCGCGCAATTTAGGGGTGGTTATTGCAAACATAAAAACCAACTTCAATACCGTTAATCAAAGCGAACTCGAAGGGTTTAAGCGCATCAACAAAGCCACCGAAAACGATTTGCTCGATAATTACGGAACTCATATCACCGAAAAATACACACGCCTCCTGATTAAGAATTTAAAAGAGGTAACCAACAACGGTCGCAAAATGGAATACATAAAAATGCTAAATCAATTGTTCGATTTGAATTAAGCGCCTTGTTTGGTTTTTGTTTCCGAATTTATTATTTAAAACTTATACAATGAACATACAACCAATACGTATTGGTACCCGTGGTAGTCAATTGGCATTATACCAGGCCGAAAAAGTTAAAGCAACCCTTCAGCAACAAGCTCCCGAAATTCCTGTCGAATTGGTGATAATCCATTCCAAAGGCGACAAAATTTTGGATGTTGCCTTATCGAAAATTGGCGACAAAGGACTTTTTACCAAAGAATTGGAAGAGGCGCTTTACCGCGATGAGATTGATATGGCTGTTCACAGTTTGAAAGATTTACCCACTACCTTACCCGAAGGATTAAAGCTGGGTGGTGTTTTGGAGCGTGGCGAAGTACGCGATGCTTTGGTAAGTGTGAAAGGCATTACCATGGAAACACTTTCGAAAGAACACACCATTGCCACATCGAGCTTGCGCCGGAAAGCCCAATTGTTAAAGATAAATCCCGAATTACATATTGTCGATATCCGTGGAAATGTGAATACGCGGCTGCGTAAAATGGAAGAAGGTCATTGCGATGTAATGTTTATGGCAGCTGTAGGTTTGCAGCGTCTGGGACTCGATAAATACATATCGCAGGTTATTGACCCCGATGTTATTATTCCGGCAGTATCGCAGGGAGCTATTGCCATGGAAACCCGCCAGAACGATGCCCGGGTCGATGCTGTAGTACAAGCCATCAATCACAAGCCAACTTTTACAACTATTACTGCGGAACGCATCTTTCTAAAGAAACTCGAAGGCGGTTGCCAGATTCCTATTGGCTGCTATTCAAAAGTTAAAGGCGATTCCTTTACCATGACCGGCTTTATGGCCTACATAGATGGTACCAATTACATGGAAGAAACCCTTAGCGGAAAAGTATCAGAAAGTGAGTCGATTGCCAACCAATTGGCCGATTATTTTATTGAAAGAGGTTCCGGCCAGTTATTGGAGCGCATCCGAAACGCAAACCAGGAGTAACATGTCGGGTTTGCACGGAAAAACATTTATTGCTACCTGTGCCGAAGACAAAACACAGGTTCTGAAAAAGCTGCTGGAGCCAAAAGGAGCTCGTGTGCTTTCGTTTCCGCTCATACATATTGTGCCCGCTAATGATAGACTTGCAGAAATCAGTCAAGCGTTAAGTAAACTGTCTACTTTTCAGTGGATTATTTTTACCAGCACCAACGGAGTAGCTAATTTCTTTTATTGGTTAAACGAATTGCAAGTGCCGTTTCAGGCATCGGCCTATAAGTTTGCTGTTATAGGTAAAGCAACCGGCGAGGCACTGATTAAACAGGGGATTGAACCACATTTTGTTTCCGAATCAGTCGATTCGCTTGAGTTTGCCGGACAACTTCAAGAGGTTTTGGGGTGTTCAAATGTAAAAGTGCTTGTACCCACAGGAAATCTGGCCTCGAATAATTTGGAAAAAGTCCTTGGTAACCAGCATCAAATCAATTATCTGGTGGTTTATAATACCGAAACCACTTCCCGGATAGATGAATCCATCACAAAAAGTATTGTTGAGGCAGCCTACGCTATGATTTTCTTTTTAAGTCCGTCGGCAGTGAATGCTTTTGTAAGTATTTTTCAGCAAAAAATAACTTTACCGGCCATACAAAGTGCCGCCATTGGCAAAGTAACCCGAAAAGCCATGGAACAGGCAGGTATCGAACCAAAATTTGTACCTTCGCTACCCAATCTGGAACTAATGGTCGAAGAACTGGAACAATTTTATGAAAACAATAGTTAACACAACGAATAAATTATAGAGCTATGACTTACCCAATTACCCGTTTAAGAAGGCTTCGTAGAAACGAAACCATACGCGCCATGGTTGAAGAAACCATTTTGCGTCCCGCCGATTTAATAATGCCTTTATTTGTTTGCCCGGGCACCAAAGTTAAAAATCCCATCAAATCGATGCCGGGTAACTACCAGCAATCGGTCGATTTATTGGTCGAAAACTGTAAGGAACTTTACGGCAAGGGAGTAAAGTCCATTTTATTGTTTGGTATTCCCGAATCGAAAGACGAAACCGGAATGGTGGCAACGCACGACGATGCTATTGTACAACGCGCGGTTATTGCCATTAAAAAAGCCTTGCCCGATATGTATATTATTGCTGATATCTGTAATTGCGAATACACCACCCATGGACATTGCGGAACCATTGTTGATGGCGATGTGCATAACGATTTAACACTGGATACTTTATCGAAACAGGCCATTTCGTTTGCCCGTGTGGGAACCGATATGGTAGCTCCCAGCGATATGATGGACGGACGTGTAGGACACATGCGTGCCGCGCTTGATGCTGCCGGATTTTACAACACGCCCATTATGGCGTATTCGGCCAAATATGCTTCGGCTTTTTACGGTCCCTTCCGCGATGCTGCCGAAAGTACACCGCAGTTTGGTAATAGGGCCACTTATCAAATGAATCCTTCAAATTCTGACGAAGCGTTACGCGAAGTGGAACTTGATATTGCAGAAGGAGCAGATATTGTAATGGTAAAACCTGCCCTGAGTTACCTCGATGTAATTCGCCGGGTAAAAGATAATTACAACATGCCACTGGCTGCCTACAATGTGAGTGGTGAATTTTCGATGGTAAAAGCCGCTGCTGCCAATGGCTGGATTGACGAAGAACGCATTGTTCGCGAAATTCTTACTTCAATTAAACGGGCCGGAGCCGATTTAATTATTTCCTATCACACGCAGGACATCATCCATAAACTATAAAAATATTTTCTATGCAATTCAATAAATCAATTACCGCTTTCGAATCAGCCAATTCTTTTATTCCCGGTGGTGTAAACTCACCGGTACGTGCTTTCAAAAGTGTGAAAATGAATCCCGTTTATATCAGCCATGGTAAAGGTTCTAAAATTTACGATATCGATGGCAATGAATACATTGATTACGTTTCGTCCTGGGGACCGTTAATTCTGGGACATGCTTTTCCAAAAGTGGTTGAGGCCATTAAAGAAGCGGCAGAACGCGGAACCAGCTATGGTGCACCCACTTTAATTGAAACTCAGGTAGCTGAATTAATAACCCAAATGGTTCCCTCCATCGACATCGTTCGTATGGTAAACTCAGGAACTGAAGCTACCATGAGCGCTTTGCGTCTGGCTCGGGGGTACACCAAACGCGAAATGATAATTAAATTCGAAGGAAACTATCACGGTCATGCCGACAGCTTTTTAATTAAAGCCGGTTCCGGAGCCATTACGCTCGGATTGCCCGACAGCCCCGGAGTTACCAAAGGAACAGCCAAAGACACCTTATTGGCTAAATACAACAACCTGGAATCGGTTGAAACGCTGTTTAAACAATATCCCGACCAAATTGCTGCTTTAATTGTGGAGCCGGTTGCCGGAAATATGGGCGTGGTAATTCCCGATAAAGGCTTCTTGCAAGGCTTACGCGACTTATGTACCCAATACGGTGCTTTACTTATTTTCGACGAAGTAATTACCGGTTTCCGCCTGGCCAAAGGGGGTGCGCAGGAATATTTCAATGTGATGCCCGATTTAACAACGCTGGGTAAAATTATTGGTGGTGGATTACCCGTTGGTGCTTACGGCGGACGCAAAGAGATTATGGAAAACCTGGCACCTAAAGGCTCGGTTTATCAGGCCGGAACTCTTTCAGGAAATCCCCTGGCCATGCATGCCGGTTTTGCCATGCTGAGCGAATTAAATTCAAACCCCAATATTTATCTCGAACTGGAGCGCAAAGCCAAAAAGCTGGCCGATGGTTTGGAAAAAAATCTAAAGGAAGCTAACATTCCCGGTGTAATCAATCGCGTGGGTTCTATGATGACTCTTTTCTTTACCAGTGAGCATAAAGTCGATTCGTTTGAAACTGCCATGAAATCAGATGCCAACCGCTATGCCAATTACTTTCGTCTGGCTTTGGAAAGCGGAATATATCTGGCTCCATCACAATATGAATGTGCTTTTGTTTCGTACGCACAAAGCGACGAGGAAATAAACTATACCATTGAGGCAAATTTAAAAGCCTTAAAACAACTTTAAAACCAGGAACATGAATTCGATATTTTTAGATACTTTAAAAGGAAAAGCACACAGCCGTCCGCCCGTTTGGTTTATGCGCCAGGCAGGACGGGTATTGCCTTCGTACAATGCCTTAAAAGACAAGCATACCTTTTGGGAACTGATGCGCGATCCGCAACTGGCTGCCGACGTAACCCTGTTACCGGTTCATGATTTAGGTGTAGATGCTGCCATCTTATTCTCCGATATTTTGGTTATTCCTTATGCCATGGGCATGGGGCTCGATTTTACCGAGACTGGACCGGTTTTCGACCGGCCCTTAAAAGATCTTGCTCCCGATTCCATTAAATTAAATCCCGATGCCGGTAAACTCAATTACATTTACGAGGCCATCGATGCCATTATAGCCAAGCGTCCGGAAAATACCCCCCTGATTGGTTTTTGTGGCGGACCTTTAACTGTATTGTGTTACATGATTCAGGGTTTGGGAACTAATCATTCGTTTCCCGATGCCATCAACTACTTTTACAAGCATAAAGCCGAAACTAAAAAACTGATTGATGCAGTAACAGAACTTTCGGTAGAATACCTGCTAAAACAGGCAGCACATAAAATTGATGCTTTTCAGTTGTTCGAAACCCATGCCGGATTAATTCCTGTGGAATTATACAATGAATTGTTTATGCCAGCCGTGAAAAAAATGGCAGCCGTGGCAAAAGCAAAAAACATTCCTTTTATCTTTTTCCCCAAAGGTTTAAGTACCGGTTTGCGTTATGTTACCCCTGAACATGCCGATTTTGTGGGCATCGACTGGCAAATTGAAATTACCGAAGCCCGGCGTTTGGTGCATCCCGAAATTGGTCTGCAGGGCAATCTCGATCCACGCCTGTTGTATGCCGATCAGGCAACCATTCGGGAAACCCTGGAAACTTACATCGATTTTGGTTCAAAAAACCACAAATGGATATTTAACCTGGGTCACGGTTTTATGCCCGGAATTCCTTACGAAAATGCTCAATTCTTAACCGATTGGGTAAAAACCGCAAATTGGAAAAGAGGATAACATGTTAAAAGATTTATTAGTAAAATACAACCGCCCCGGACCTCGCTACACGAGCTATCCGCCGGCTAACTTTTTTACCACAGATTTTGGGGCCGAAGAATACAAACAGGCACTTATCAATTCAAATACCGAAAAACCGGAAAGTATTTCGCTGTATTTTCATGTGCCTTTCTGCCCGCAAATTTGTCATTTTTGTGGGTGCAACACCGACGAAATGCTTAAGATGAGTGTGGTGGAACTGTATTTTAAAGCCTTGTTGAAAGAAATGGATCAAGTGGGCGCTCTTTTGGATAAAAACCGGAAAGTGACTCAGGTACATTGGGGCGGTGGAACACCCAACTCGGTGGCCATTCGTTTTATTGAGCAGGTAATGGCCAAAGTAAACGAAATGTTTACTGTGGCGCCAAATGCTGAAATTGCCATGGAATGCAGTCCGGCTTACCTTTCGAAAAACTATTTGCAAAAACTCCGTTCGCTGGGTTTTAACCGCATCAGTATTGGTGTTCAGGATTTTCGTGAAGATGTGCTCTTAGCTGTAAACCGGGCCCTTCCAAAATATCCTATTGAAGAAATTATTGCTGACATCCGTGAACTGGGTTTCGATGGGGTAAACATGGACTTAATTTACGGTTTACCGCTTCAAACTCCTGAAAGCTTTCGCGAAACAGTAAAGCGGGCCATTGCCATTCGTCCCGACAGGTTGGTAACTTTTTCGTATGCGCATGTGCCCTGGGTAAAATCAGCACAAAAAATGCTCGAAGAATACGGCTTACCCGGTCCCGACGAAAAACTGGCTATGCTATTAAACGGCTACCACGAAATGCTGGCCGGTGGTTATGTTTCCATTGGAATGGACCATTATGCGCTGCCTACCGACAGCATGGCTGTTGCTAAAAAGCAGAACAAACTGCACCGGAATTTTCAGGGCTATTGTACCCAGGAAACAACAGGTCAGGTTTATGCCTTTGGTGCTTCAAGTATTTCGCAGTTGCATGGCGCTTATGCCCAGAATGCAAAAACAACAGCACAATACATAAAGTTAATTAACGAAACTGGTTTTGCTGTGGAACGGGGATACGCCCTGAATAACAGCGAAAAAGTAATTCGCCAGACCATCAACGAGATTATGTGTAACGGCATACTGAATTTTGACGCACTGGCACAAGCTACAGGTTTTTCGGTTGATGAGGTAAAAAAAATGTGTAATTTTAACGAGCAAAAGCTGACTGAGTTTATCGACGATAAATTGGTTTCGCTAAATAATCAGTCCATTCAGGTTTCAGAAGACGGAATGATGGTAGTTCGTAACATTGCCATGGCTTTTGACCCAAACTTATCCGAAAATTTAAACATGTATTCAAAAACCATCTAATAATGGAATCACAAGTCGATGTAATTGTTTTGGGAGCCGGGTTAACCGGACTTACCACAGCATACCACTTAAATAAAGCAGGAGTAAAAATGGCTGTGCTCGATAGCAAAGCCGAAGTCGGAGGAGTAATTGCCACCGCGTCGAAAAATGGTTTTGTGTATGAACAGGGGCCCAATACCGGAGTGGTGGGTTCGCCCGAAATTGCTGAACTTCTCGAAGCCTTACATCCCGATTGTGAAGTTGAATACGGAAACGAAAAGGTTTCGAAACGCTTTATTCTTTATAAAGGAAAATGGCAGGCACTACCCGGAGGCTTGTGGGGTGGAATTACCACGCCCTTGTTTACCTGGAAAGACAAATTCCGCATTCTGGGTGAGCCTTTTCGCAAAAAAGGAACCAATCCGGAAGAAACCCTGGCCGATTTGGTAAAACGCCGTATGGGCGACAGTTTTCTGGATTATGCCATCGACCCTTTTATTCTTGGGGTTTATGCCGGCGATCCCGCTTACCTGATTCCGAAATACGCACTCCCCAAATTGTATAATCTGGAGCAAAACTACGGAAGCTTTATAAAAGGAGCCATTAAAAAAGCCAAACTTCCGAAAACCGAAAGGGAGAAAAAAGCTACCGGCAAAATATTTACCGTAAAAGGTGGGCTGGGTGCTTTAACCCGGGCACTTTATTCGAAGATAGGTTCCGATAAATTTTTATTGGGAGTTTCCGGAATTCAGGTTAAACCGGTAGAAAGTGGATTTGAAGTAAGCTTTTCCAACAATCAGGGTGAAGCCGTAATTTTAAACGCTAAAAAAGTAATTTCTACCATCCCGGCATTTGAACTACCCGGGGTTTTGGGTTTTGTCGATAAGCAGCTTTTAAACCAGGTGAGTCAGGTCTTTCATCCTCAGGTGGTCGAAATAGCTGTAGGTTTTAATCAATGGAAGGGCGTTCCCATCGATGGCTTTGGCGGCCTGATTCCTTTTAAGGAAAAACGCGAAATAATGGGCGTAATGTATATGTCGTCCTTATTTGAAAACCGCGCTCCCGAAGGAGGTGCACTGATTACTGTTTTTGTGGGAGGCGCCCGCCGACAGGATTTACCGGAACGTTCCGACGAAGAGCTACGAACCATGGTGGCCAAAGAATTTAAAGAACTGATGGGTGTTCCCGAATTCAATCCCGATTTGTTCGAAATTATTCGCCATAAACACGCCATTCCGCAATACGGCATCGAAAGCAAAGCCCGTTTCGAAGCCATCGATAAAATTCAGGAGCAATTCCCCGGTTTAATCGTAGGGGGTAACCTGCGCAATGGAATTGGCATGTCCGACAGGGTAAAACAAGGTACCGAACTGGCCCATGAAATTATGGAGGCATTAAAATAGTTTTGGTAAGCAACAAATAAGCGCGAAGCCACTAAACAAAAGCACTTTTGAATTGTCAATAAAGCCAAACAAGTTTACAATTCAATGGATCGATTTCAACGTATTGCCGATGCATTTGCTCAGGTACAAAAGCAGGCGTGTGTTTTGCTTGAAACTACCGACGGTGCAGCCGTTTTTTCGAACGACGCCTGGCAAAAAGAAATAGGAACGGGTATCACCCGCGTTATTAGCAATGGCTCCAAAATTGAAAAAGGAGCCATTAATTTTTCAAAAGTTTCAGGCCCCATAACGCCATCGATGGAAGCTACCACCGGACTCAAAGAGGGAAACTATTCGGCTACCGGCGTTTCTTCCATCTTTCATCCCAATAATCCACTTGCACCTATCATTCATATGAATATCCGTTATTTTGAATTGAGTAACGGAAAAGCCTGGTTTGGCGGCGGCATCGATTTAACCCCGCATTATATTGATGTGGAAGAGGCCCGCAATTTTCACCGGGCTGTTAAAAAGATTTGTGATGCCTTCGATGCATCATATTATCCCATCTTTAAGCAGCAGGCCGACGATTACTTTTTTCTTCAGCACCGTAACGAAACACGGGGAGCCGGAGGTATTTTTTACGACCACCTGCTGGTTAATGAACAATCCTGGCAAAAGCTGCTCGATTTTTCTGTCGCACTGGGAAAGTTGTATCCTGAAATTTACGCCGACATCTTAAATAAAAAAAGTACCCTGCCCTTTTCGCAAAAGCAAGAGCAGTGGCAAAAGCTGCGTCGCTCGCGTTATGTGGAATTTAATCTGATGTATGACAGGGGAACGCAATTTGGACTGCAATCGAACGGAAATGTGGAATCGATACTGGTTAGCATGCCTCCCGATGCGCAGTGGAACTATAATTATTCACCCGAACCGGGAAGTGACGAAGAAAAGACTATGAATTTCCTTAAAAAAGGAATAAATTGGCTCGATTTATAAAAACTTCGTCATGCAACATTTTTACGATTTTTTCATCGATTTTCACATTGTTTTCAGCGTATTGTTTTTGCTTATTGCGCTTTATATTACCCTGCATTCGCTGTTAGGCTGGATGCAGAAAAAGACCTACGGTACCTTTGCCAACCGGCTGCGAAGGGTGTTTTTGTTTTTCCTTTACGGCGATTTGATACTGGGAATAATTCTTTACTTTTTTCTGCAAAAGCCCGAAGAACTCATTTCGGCTCAGGAGGCAATGAAATTTTCAACGCTCCGCTTTTGGGCCATCCAGCATTTTTCGAACATGATTTTTGTGGTTGGGCTGAGCGTTATCGGGAGTATGTTTGTTAAACGAACGGCCAATACCGTTAAAAAATACAAGTATTCGTTTTTATATTTTGGCATTTCTACTCTAATCATTATTGTTTCGGTAGGATTTTTTGCCATTCGTAAATAAATAAGCTATGAGGTCAAAGAAAACAGCGGTATTATTGTTGAATATCGGCTCGCCCGATAGTTATAAAGTTAGTGCGGTGCGCAGGTACCTGCATCAGTTTTTATTCGATGGACGGGTAATTGAACTGCCGGCTTTTTTTAGGTTTTTATTGGTTTACGGAATCATCGTTCCTTTTCGCGCTTTTGCTTCGGCAAAAAAGTACAAAGAAATCTGGACCATCGAAGGTTCCCCGCTAATGGTTTATAGCGAGCAATTCAAGCAAAAACTGGCTGGAGTTCTGGAACAAAAAGCCGATGTTTTTCTGGCCATGCGTTACGGAAATCCTTCCATTCCTATGGTACTGGAACAGATGAAAAAAAAGCACTACACCGAGCTGATTGTTTGCCCCATGTATCCGCATAACGCTTCGTCAACAACCGGTTCGTCGGTGCAGAAAGTCTTTTCAATTCTGGAGCATTGGGTAAATATTCCTGCAGTAAAAGTGGTCGATACTTTTTGGGATCATCCCATGTACCTGCAATCGATGATTGAAAATGCCCGCCAATACCAACCCGAAACCTACGATCATGTAATTATCAGTTTCCATGGCTTGCCGCTAAAACAGGTGTATCGCTCGCATGGCGGAAAAACCTGTGCCGATTTAAACTGTGTAGCCGAAATAAACGATGAAAATTACTATTGCTACCAAAGCAGTTGTTACCGCACAGCTGAAGCCATTGCAAAAGGTTTAAACCTTTCGGGCAACGATTACACCATTGCCTTTCAGAGCCGCTTATCGAAAAACTGGCTCGAACCTTTTACCGACGATGTGCTGGAGGACTTAGTTAAGCAGGATAAGAAAAAAGTAATGGTAATTTGTCCCTCATTTGTAGCCGATTGTTTGGAGACCATTCACGAAATTGAAATAGAATATGGAGAAATTTTCAAAAAAAATGGTGGAGAAAAACTTTTTTTAGTTCCGGCGCTAAACAGCAATGATGCTTGGGTTGAGCGTTTTTCGAACCTGATTTTTGAATAAAATAATTGTTGTTTTATCAATTCCACAAATTTTCTACAAAATTGGGCTTTACTTTTACAACGTATTTCTGAGATAGATGAAATACAACAGCAATGTAACTAATTACGATACTGTACATATTTTACCGGAGAAAGCCTTGATTTATCCTAAACTTCAGAAGCTTTCTCCGTTTTTTTTCTTTTTTTTTCCGATAGCTTTTACCCGACTCAAGACCAAGGGGTCACTTTAAAAAGTTGGTGGAGTAAATAAAAATATAAACTTTGCAGCTTATAAAATTAAATAAGCATGAGTATAGCAACAGACCACTTTACCACACTAATAAAAGCTTTATTACCAGAGCAAA
>JBFXEW010000028.1:64643-64919 GCA_050179685.1 Salinivirgaceae bacterium | reverse complement strand
TATCTTGAGCATCATCGGGATAGGCCAAACACCAGCCATGAAAACTGGATAATAGAATAATGACAAAAAATTTCATTTTTTACCGCTTATTTAAAACTATGGATTTCCAATCCATAGTGGTTTATTGATGCTGTGGAATGCCAGCTGGTGGCTGCCTACTCATTGATCATTGTTAATTGCCCATTGTTCATTGTTCATTGGCTGCATATTGCCCGTCGCCTTTTGCGGTGCATTATAATTCAACATTCCATGGCAAATTGCTGCTTGCACCGCTTA
>JBFXEW010000028.1:0-64633 GCA_050179685.1 Salinivirgaceae bacterium | reverse complement strand
GGCTGCCTACTCATTGATCATTGTTAATTGCCCATTGTTCATTGTTCATTGGCTGCATATTGCCCGTCGCCTTTTGCGGTGCATTATAATTCAACATTCCATGGCAAATTGCTGCTTGCACCGCTTAACCGGTGTGATGCTGTGTTTCTACCGACCTTTAACCCCTCTGGGGTTAGTTGCTGCCTGTGGGCCTCCAACTGCGCACTGTGGGCTGCCTACTCATTGATCATTGTTAATTGCCCATTGTTCATTGTTCATTGGCTGCATATTGCCCGTCGCCTTTTGCGGTGCATTATAATTCAACATTCCATGGCAAATTGCTGCTTGCACCGCTTAACCGGTGTGATGCTGTGTTTCTACCGACCTTTAACCCCTCTGGGGTTAGTTGCTGCCTGTGGGCCTCCAACTGCGCACTGTGGGCTGCCTACTGTATTTCTCATTGCTCATTGTTAATTGACCATTGTTCATTGGCTGCATATTGCCCGTCGCCTTTTGCGGTGCATGATAATTCAGTGTTCCATGGCAAATTGCTGCTTGCACCGCTTAACCGGTGTGATGCTGTGTTTCTACCGACCTTTAACCCCTCTGGGGTTAGTTGCTGCCTATGGGCTGCCGACTTTGCACTGTGGGCTGCATACTGGATGTTGAATCACTGAATCACAGAATTACAAGAATACCAGACTGTGAACTGCCGCCTGCAGGCTGTATTACTCATTGCCCATTGTTCATTGTTCATTGCTCATTGTTCATTGGCTGCATATTGCCCGTCGCCTTTTGCGGTGCATGATAATTCGGCATCACATGGCAAATTGCTGCTTGCACCGCATTTTCGATATGTTTCCTATTTTCTACCAAGCTTACGCTCCTGGGGCTTGTTTTTATTGATGCTGTGGAATGCCAGCTGGTTCCTGCCTACTCATTGATCATTGTTAATTGATCTTTGGCTGCGAACTGCGCACTGTGGGCTGCATACTGGATATTGGTAGCCCCGGGTGTTAGCCCGGGGATTGAACGTAGCACATTCGAAAGGCGGGGCAAGCACCGTTGCCTCATTGGAAATTTAACTCATCATGTCCCGCAAGGTAGTTTTGTTTGAATGAATGCAAAACCCTGTCAGGGTTTGAATCCCTGACAGGGTTAATAAATTAACGACCTGTCACCTTTAGCGGTGCATGATAATTCAGTGTTCCATGGCAAATTGCTGCTTGCACCGCTTAACCCGTGTGATGCTGTGTTTCTACCGACCTTTAACCCCTCTGGGGTTAGTTGCTGCCTATGGGCTGCCGACTTTGCACTGTGGGCTGCATACTGTATTACTCATTGCTCATTGCTCATTGCTCATTGTTCATTGTTCATTGTTCATTGCTCATTGCCCATTGTTTGCAGCGTGAATCAGCGCTTGAAAATCCGCCTTATCCGCGTTCCATTTTAATTGCAACCAAACAAAAAGGGAAGGTATGTTGTAAACCATCAACCAAAAAAAAACGCCTGCCGTGGGGCAAGCGTTTTTTTGTATAGCGTACTTACATCTTTAGAGCGAACCAAAGAGCAAGGAGTAGATTATTAGCAGTACTAAAATGATTCCCAGCGATAAGAAGAAGAAGCCAAAAATCTTAATCACCCGCATACGGGTATCCGAAAAGTTCAGCTTAACCCTTACCTCGTCAATTTTACCCGATTTAACCAGCTCTTCGTATTCTTTCGGGCGGTCTTCCTTGTATTCTTCCTCAGGAATGTGTCCGGTAAATATTACGGTATCCATCGGGAAGGCTTCGGGCCTGAAGTGTGTATTAAAGAAGTGGATGGTAAAGATAAATCCTACCGCCAGCAGGGCTTCGTCGGAGTGAATAATATGTGCCACATTAATGGCCCATCCGGGTAACAGTTGGGTAAAGAATTCGGGGAACCAAAGCATAAGCCCCGATAAACCAATTACTGCAACTCCCCAGAAAACTGCCATGTAATCAAATTTTTCCCAGTAGGTCCAGCGCCCGTATTGGGGTTTGGGTCCTTTACCGATAAACCATTTGATGGTAGCACCAAAGTCACGCAAATCCTGCCGGTTAAACATTAACGACGATGGACTGAAGATAAAGTTCTTCACCTTAATACGTTTCTTGAATTTGGTATAAAACAAGGCACTTAAGTGGAAGGCAAAGTAGCCGAAAGTCAATACAGCAGCAAAACGATGCCAGTTTCCGGCAGCTTTTACGCCGCCCAATAAATCGGCCAGGGTTTTCGCCCAGGGCATGTTGGCAAATTTCAGCATCATACCGGTAAGTGCCAGTATCATAAAACTGATAATAACAAAAATATGGGTAACCCGGTGGCGTGTCTTAAATCGGCGGATGTAAACAGCTTCGCCTTTAGGACGGGTGTGCTTGCGACGTTTGCGTTCTTTTAACGATCGGGGCAGCCAAAGCAGGGTATGGATACCAAAGAATAGGAAAACCCCAACCAATAAGAATGTCATTCCCCAAAATGCATAATACAATACCGGATACTCGTCGCGGTTGTTGTGCGTGGCGTGGGTTAAAAATCCGGTAAAACGTTCATTGGCATCGGGGTGACATTGTTTACAGGTATTTAGTATGTTGTTTTTGTGTATGGTCGATTCAGGATTCTTTACATTCAGAATTTTATGTGCACCATGGCAATCGGAACAACGGGCGGCTTCCATATAGCCCAGTGTATAGGCCTTTCCGTGGTAGGTTTCCATATACGATTCTGAAAGCTTATCGTGGCAAATACCGCATTGATGCGTAATTTCTGTCATGAATTCATCTTCACCGGTGTTCGAAACCACGTGAGCCGAGTGACATACCACACAGGTTGGGTATTTTTTGGTGTCATCGTCCATGTGCGTTGCGTGGTCGCTGGCAATATAATCGTTGTAGATTCCCTTATGACAATTGGCACAGGTTTGAGCCACATTTTTAGGATGAACTGAAGAGCGGGGATCTTCTTCTTTTAGGTTAAAGTGGGTTGTGTGACAATCGGTACAAATGGCACTGGTAATTAACCCTTTTTCGGTCATTCCTTTGCCGTGTACACTGGTTGAGTAATCGGCCAGGGCATTATTGGCCATGCCGTGTCCCGAGGCTTTCCCGTCGCTTTTATGGCATTCGCCGCACAGATTGGGAACAGCCATACGATAAACGGGCGAACTTTCATCGGTTTTCGATTTTACCTGATGCGAGCCGTGGCAATCGGTACAGTAAGGGGCATTTTCGTTTTTCTCAAAATAAGCCTGGCCGTGCCCGCTTTCAAAATAGGTTTCTGAAACCTCGGCATGACACGACGAACAGTCTACTTTTTTTACCGTCTCGCAGGGGCGCATCCGGTTAACCGATACATCGGAGTGACATTTTACACACTTTATATTATTATGCATCGAGCCGGCAAAATCAGTCATCTCAATTTGGAGCGAAACTTTTTTACCATCGACTACTTTGTGTACATCGTCTTTTTCGTGACATTTTAAACAGGAGCGATCCGAAATATTGTCCACAATATTTTGCTGATTTACAATGTGCGGCGGATGGCAATCGGTACAGGCAGGAATGGCCCCGGGTTTTTTCTCCCACAGTTCTTCGTTAATCACTTTAACGTGAACGTCCTCAATACGGGCGTGGCACTTCATACAGGTGCTGGCCACATTATTTGCCGAAATACTCGATTTACGATTGGTGTGCGGCAAAATCAGGTGATTTCCGTGGCAATCGTTACAAGTAGCGGTAACAATAAGTCCGCTGCTGAATAAACCCTTGCCATGGATACTCTGGCTGTAGTTTTCCAGAATGTTGTGCTGGCCAATATTGTAATTACGGGCCACCGGAGCTCCTTCTTTATGACAGGTTCCGCACAAAACCGGAATATTCATTTTGTAAGTTCGCGACTTGGGATTTGAGTTATGAAGAATGTCGTGGGTTCCGTGGCATTCGGTACAACTGGGAGCGTATTTGGCATTGTTGGTAAATGCTTTTCCGTGAACGCCTTCTAAAAACTCCATGTTAGCTTCGTCGTGGCAGTTGGCACAGCTTACAGGCTGCAGGTTTTCCGGATGGGGAAAATCTTCAACGGCAGCATCTTCATGACAGAAAATGCAATCGAGTCCCTTGTGAGGTGATTTTTCTAAAGGATTTAAATTGACAAAAAGGGAAACGGTTTTTCCGTTTTTCTCTTTGGTTAGTTCCTGATCTTCGTGACACATCATACAGTCTTCGTTCGATTGTCCGAAGGCTGAGATTCCCAAAAAAAGGAAACAAAACACGAAGATTGTTTTGAATAGTTTTGGGCTTGTCTTTGTAAAAATAATACTCATTTTTATTGATTTAGTTATCACTGGTTTGAAAATAAATCAGCAGGTACTTTTGCTTTAAAAGTTACTAAATCAGACAGATATAGTAAGCTTGGTCTTATCGGTCCGGTACCTTATTTGCTGATTTCAAAATAAGGCTAAATACCTTTAATCCAAAGGGCGAAGCTTAATTACAGGGTAGTTCTTACCACTTGAAAATAGTGATTCAAACATTCCATAACTTTGATGTAAAAACGGGAGGGGATTGATATACGTCAACTCAAGTGTTGTAATATTACTGAGTAGAACCATGGGTGAGTCAACGGGAAAAATCAGGAGGAAACATTTTTAAGCTTATATTTGAACTAACATTTTTAAGCAATTAAAATGTTGTATGTACGTATCGAATTATTAGTTATTAATTAAAGAAAGGAAATTAGTTATGTTGAGTAAAAGTTTAATCGCCATTATGTGCTTTATGTTTGTTTTAGGCACTTCAGCAAAGGCACAAGACTTTGAGTATATTGGAGCCGCTAAATGTAAGCCATGTCACAATGCTACCCCAAAAGGCAAGCAGTACGACAAATGGGCAAATGGTCCCCATGCCAACGCGATGAAAAGTTTGAGCAACGAAAAATCAATGGCTTATGCAAAAGCCAATGGTATTGCTGATCCTACTAAAGAGAAATCATGTTTAAAATGTCACTCTACTTTCCATGCCATCAATCCTGATCTTAACATGTCATTGAAAGAAGACGAAGGTGTTTCTTGCGAATCTTGTCACGGACCGGGTAGCAAATACAAATCACCGGCAATCATGAAGAGTCATGAAAAGTCATTGGCCAATGGATTAATTGTTCCCGATAAGGCATTATGTGTTACCTGCCACAATCCGGAGAACCCATTCCACAAACCTTTTGACTATGCTGCTTATTCAGCAAAAATTGCTCACCCAAACCCCAGTAAATAAGGGAAACTTATTATAAATGTAAAAAAAGAGCGGTATTAGGAGCCGCTCTTTTTTTTGTTTCAAATCAGGACTCTCTTTATAACGCAATTGGGACATTGATATATATCAACGCTTTTATTGCCATAATTATCCTTCCGGCCTGCAAAGTGCTACGCAAAGCTATTCTTTTCCAAATCAAATGTTTATATGTTTGTTTTTCTAACATTAATTGAAAAACGATATGAAACTTCCGGCTTCTTTTTATAACATGGTGTCGTATGTAGGCGCCACTATTGCAGGTGTCAGTTTTTTGCTCATCCTGTTTATGATGATTTTAACATCCATTGTTTCTGATATGGGTTCGTATATGGGTATTATTATATTTATGATATTACCCTCTTTATTGGTTTTTGGACTTTTGTTGATTCCCTTTGGCATGTGGCTGCAGGTTAAGAAAGCCAAACGCACCCACAAAACCTTAGTTGAGAGTCGTTTTATTCTCGATTTGAATAAAAAGCAACACCGGAATGCTTCGGTTATTTTTTTAATTGGTACGGTTATTTTTCTCATGTTTACCGCTGTGGGCAGTTATGAATTGTACCATTATTCTGAATCGGTTGAGTTTTGCGGCACTATTTGTCACGAGGTAATGAAACCCGAGTACGTAGCCTATCAGAATTCGCCTCATGCTAAAGTTACCTGTGCACAGTGTCATATTGGTTCAGGTGCCGATTGGTTTGTTAAATCGAAAATATCGGGCTTGTATCAGGTTTATGCGGTTTTGGCAAAGAATTTTCCCCGGCCCATTCCAACGCCTATTGCCAATTTGCGTCCGGCTCGCGAAACCTGTGAGCAATGCCACTGGCCTCAAAAATTCTACGAGAATTCGTTGCGCAGCGAAAAATATTACCTTACCGACGAAGCCAATACCGAATGGGAAATGCAGATGCGCATGAAAATTGGGCCATCGCACAGTGCGCAGGGGCAGACCGAAGGAATTCACTGGCATATTAATCCCGATGTAAAAATTGAATACATAAGCACCGACGAAAAACGGGAAGTAATTCCCTGGGTTCGCTACATAAATAAGGCAACGGGCGATACGGTTATTTATCAGGATCAGTACGAACCACTTGAGGAAGGGGCAGCCGATTCTCTTACCATGCGTACCATGGATTGTATGGATTGTCACAACCGGCCTTCGCACAACTACCAGACTCCCACCAAATTTATTAATCACGAGATGGCTGCGGGTACCATAAGTGCCGACTTACCCGAAATTAAACGATTAACCATGGAGTTGCTGGCTGGTGAATTTACCCATACCGATTCGGCTTTAAAGACCATTGAAACAACGGTCTGGAATTTTTATATGGAAAACTATCCCGATATTTTTACCGAAAAGGAACAGCAAATTAAAGATGCCGTCTTAGGCATTCAAAACGCTTTTGCTGAAAATATTTTTCCCGAAATGAAAGCCAAATGGGATGCTTACCCTTCGCATATTGGCCACATGGAATTTAACGGTTGTTTCCGCTGTCACAACGATCAGCACAGTGCTGAAAGCGGAGCTGTAATTTCAAAAGATTGCAATTTGTGCCATTCCATTATGAGCCAGGGAACTGTTGATGACAGGGAAGTAGCTCAATTTGATGCATCGCTGGAGTTTAAACACCCCGTTGAAATCGACGGAGCCTGGAAAGAATCGCTTTGTTCCGATTGCCACCGGTATATGTATTAATGCCATCAAAAAAAACATAGAAGGTGAATCGCAAGGTTCACCTTTTTATTCGTGAAATTAAATTTTCACAAGTGATAGCGAAGTGAAAATTATAAGTTGAACGAATCCCGACGAAGTCGGAGGGCATAATTGGCTTCGCCGAGCTCCGCTATGCTCCGGTTCCCCGTAGCCCTGCCTGAATGTCGGGCTGGTCTGTTGCGAAATAGGTTTCCAAATCCGATTATTATCGGAATGCTTTGGGGTTTAATACCCGGTGATTTGGCAGCTATCAGTTCGGTTAAAACGCTTTCGGTTGCGGGCAACCCAATCGTAAATTAAATCGCGTAAAGCTTTAGGGACTAAGCTAAAAACATACAATAAACGGTAGGGAAAACCCAGGTCGCGACAAATGAGCAATACAGCGGTACTTTTGGTGTACACCTCTTGTTTGCTAATATAAATCAGGGTATTGGGTAATTGGTCGGTTTCCTTTGTTTTAGCAAAGTCAGTCCGTCCCATGTAGGTAAACAGCTGTTTGGTATCCCGCTTTTTTACCTGGTTTAGTAAACCCGAACAGAGCCGGCAGTCATCATCATATACAACTAATTTTGTAGTGTTCATTGCCTGTTTAACTTAAAACCCATATCTTAATCGCTTTCTTATAAAACAAACAAACGCATTAAAGTTTATTATGGAACTGGTTCTGCAAAAATTCAGTGAGTATGCCTGGGGATTACCCCTGCTAATACTATTGGTTGGGGGTGGCCTGTATTTTATGATTTACGCTGAGTTTATGCCTTTTCGTTACCTGGGGCATGCAGTTAAAATATTACGGGGAAGTTACGACAAGGCCGATGAAGCCGGACAGTTAACTCATTACCAGGCGCTGTCAACAGCCTTGGCAGCAACCGTAGGAATGGGAAATATAAGCGGTGTTGCGGTTGCCATTGCTACCGGCGGTCCCGGCGCTATTTTCTGGATGTGGATAAGTGCACTTTTGGGAGTTACCACCAAATTTTTTACCTGTACCCTGGCAGTAATGTACCGCGGAAAAGATTCGAACGGAGAAATCCAGGGCGGGCCCATGTATTTTATTGTCGAAGGGTTGGGACTTAAGTGGAAACCCCTGGCTATATTTTTTAGCATAGCTGCCATGATTGGCGTATCGCCCATTTTTCAGGCCAATCAATTGGCACAAATTGTTGCCGGCAGCATTGAACAAACCACCGAACCCTCGCTGTTTATGTTGTTTGTTATTGGGGTTCTGATAAGCATTTTTATTGGTTTGGTGGTTTTTGGCGGTGTGGAACGCATCGGAAAAGTCACTTCAAAACTGGTTCCTGCTATGGTAGGTTTATACGTAGTTTCGGTAATAATTATTTTACTGATTCATGCCAGGCATGTTCCCGAAAGCATGGTACTGATTTTTAAAGATGCTTTTACAGGCGATGCCGTGCTTGGCGGTGCCTTGGGAACACTCATTATTACAGGAATTAAAAGGGCTGCTTTTTCGAACGAAGCCGGAATTGGTACCGCTCCAATGGCTCATGGAGCTGCCAAAACCAACGAACCCGTGCGCGAAGGATTGGTTGCCATGCTGGGGCCCATTATCGACACCCTGGTGGTTTGCACCATGACAGCCCTGGCCATAATAGTTACCGACGAATGGCAACACTCCGATTTGAATGGCATCACCTTAACAGCTGCTGCCTTTAAAAACTCCATTCCTTATGTCGGTAATTTTATTCTTCTGGTGTGCGTGGTAATTTTTGCCCTGTCAACCATGCTTTCGTTTCCGTACTATGGGGCTAAAGCCTTTTCTTTTTTGTTTGGAGCCCGGCATAAAAATATTTATTACTGGTTTTATATTGTATCGGCTGTGGTGGGCGCTATGGTATCATTAAGCAGTATTATTAATCTTATTGATGGATTTTATGCACTAATGGCCATTCCAACCATGACTGGAGCACTGTTGTTATCTCCCAAAGTAAAAAAGGAGATGAAACGTTATTTTGCTTCATTGAAAAATGAAAAAGCAAGTCAACACTAAATTTTCAGGCAATAAATAAGCATTATATGTTATTAAATCATGGAAAGAGCTTGCCATTTTAGCGGGTAAAAAATTACTTTTGCCTTGAATCAAAACAGTTAATTTCATGGATACAACTACTTTCCGGAAGGCTATTCTCGAAGGGATTCCCGATGAGTTACCTTCAGTAAAACCATACGATCCTTCCATCAATCATGCACCCAAACGAAAAGCCATTTTAACAGTAGCTGAGCGAAAGCTGGCCATTCAAAATGCGCTACGTTATTTTCCATCGCGGCATCACGCCGTTTTGGCTAAAGAGTTTGCCGAAGAGCTCGATACCTACGGACGCATCTACATGTATCGTTTTCGTCCCGATTACGAAATTAAAGCCCGTCCCATCGATGATTATCCCCACCAATCGAAGCAGGCTGCTGCCATCATGTTAATGATTACGAATAATCTCGATTATGCAGTGGCCCAGCATCCACATGAGTTAATTACTTATGGCGGAAATGGTGCTGTTTTTCAAAACTGGGCACAATACCGGCTTACCATGAAGTATCTGGCTGAAATGAACGATGAGCAAACCCTGGTTATGTATTCAGGGCATCCCATGGGTTTGTTTCCCAGTCATAAAGAAGCTCCAAGGGTGGTGGTTACCAACGGAATGATGATTCCCAACTACAGCAAACCCGACGACTGGGAACGCTTCAATGCGCTGGGTGTTACCCAATACGGACAAATGACTGCCGGTTCGTACATGTATATTGGTCCGCAGGGAATTGTTCATGGTACTACAATTACCGTATTGAATGCCGGACGCATGATTGCCAAACAAAAGGAATCGTTGGCTGGAAAACTATTTATTACTGCCGGGTTAGGCGGTATGTCGGGAGCACAGCCCAAAGCATCGAATATTGCCGGACTTGTTTCCATAACCGCCGAAGTAAATCCCAAAGCTACGCAAACCCGTTTTTCGCAGGGATGGGTCGATGTGGTTATCGATAATCTTGACGAATTGATGAACCGGGTACGTAAAGCCAAAGCCCAAAAAGAGGTTTTGTCGATTGCCTATCAGGGAAATATTGTTGAAGTATGGGAGCGCTTTGCCAACGAAGATATTCCGGTGGAATTGGGTTCTGACCAGACCTCCTTACACAATCCCTGGGCCGGGGGCTATTATCCGGCCGGAATTACCTTTGAGCAAGCGAACCAAATGATGGCTGAGCAGCCCGGTTTATTTAGGGAAAAAGTGCAGGAATCGCTGCGCCGACAAGTGGCTGCCATTAATAAATGTGTACAGAAATTTGGCACCTACTTTTTCGATTACGGAAATGCTTTTCTGCTGGAATCGGGCAGGGCAGGAGCCGATGTGATGAATGAGCAGGGTGATTTTAAATACCCTTCGTATGTTCAGGATATTATGGGGCCCATGTGTTTCGATTACGGTTTTGGTCCGTTTCGCTGGGTTTGCGCATCGAATAATCCAAAAGATCTGGAACTCACCGATAAAATTGCCTGCGATGTTTTGGAAGACCTTCGTAAAGAAGCTCCTGCTGAAATTCAGCAACAAATGGCCGACAACATTCACTGGATTAAGGAAGCCGGAAAAAATAAACTGGTTGTAGGTTCTCAGGCTCGCATTCTTTATGCCGATTGCGAGGGACGTACACAAATTGCAGCGGCTTTTAACCGGGCCATTAAAGACGGAATACTTTCAGCTCCGGTAATTTTAGGCCGCGATCATCACGATGTATCGGGTACCGATTCGCCTTACCGCGAAACATCGAATATTTACGATGGTTCGCGTTTTACCGCCGATATGGCTGTTCAGAATGTTATTGGCGATTCGTTCCGTGGAGCTACCTGGGTATCCATCCACAATGGTGGTGGTGTAGGCTGGGGCGAGGTTATTAACGGAGGCTTTGGCATGGTGCTCGATGGCAGCCCCGAAGCCGACCGACGCTTACGTATGATGTTGTACTGGGATGTTAATAACGGTATTTCGCGGCGCAGCTGGGCACGGAATAGCGAAGCTCTTTTTGCTATTAAACGGGCCATGCAGGCCGAACCCAACTTAAAGGTTACCTTGCCCAACCTGGTTGACGATGCACTGTTGGACAATCTGTAAAAAAGTATAATACTAATGGAAGGACATCCCGGTGTCCTTCTTTTTTTACCCAAATTTTCATTTTTTAAAAAGCTGCGCGGGTTTTACCAAAAAGCTGCGCAGGTTTCACTCAAAAGCTGCGCAGGTTTTGCTCAACTTCACGTTAGGTTTTGGTCAATTCCTGCGCAGGTTTTCCCCAAAAGCTGCGCGGCTTTTTAACTATTGCTATTTTTAGGGATTTATAAATCGTTTTTGTGTTCAAAAAACAGGCTATTCTTTAGTAATCTTTAGCAATGCTACCTGCCATTTTGTTTTCAGGATTAAGCATCGTGCTTTTAATTTTTTCCTAACTTTGAGCTTTACCTAAAAATACACGTAAATGAAGCGCTTTTTTCTGTTGGGCATAATTGTTTTGGGACTGTTGGGCACCGCTTGTCAAAAAAACAACGAGCATATCTCGGTATTGGGAAACTGGTACTGCGATGAAGTACCCGGGCAATCGATGCCAAGAACCTATCAGGTGAATATCACCCGTTCTCCTGTTATAGATACCCTGTTTTACATTTCAAACTTTTATCAGATGGGTTTTACCGAAGAAGTACAGGTGTTTTTTTATCAGAATCCTGATGGGGGATTGGTTATTTATAATCAGCTTATCGGGAATAAAGCCATTTATGGAACCGGAACGGTGATTGATAATTACAAAAGTATTGAGTGGGATTATCAGGTTTCTGATGGCTCGTTAAATGAGCGGGTAAAGGCAACCTATTATTAGATTGCCTTAAATTTATACAATGTTTTAACGTTTTTTACGATTCAAAAATCATTTGATAGGGACGTTTAACCAAAGCGGTCAGCTCGTCGATGCCCACATTGCGTGCTTTACGATAGCTTTCGCGGCCGTCGAAATACACTACAATGACCGGCACAGCAAAAATGGATTGCTGTGCAGCTACTTCTGGAGTTTCTTCAATATCGACATAAACCTGCTTAATTCTAGGGAATTGTTCCTTAAAAACTTCCGATAATTTGGGTTTAAGGGTAAGGCAAACATTGCAGCGCTTGTGCGAAAAATACGCTAAAACGCCTGTATTTTCGGCTATAATGCTATTTAATTCTTCGAGTGAATGAACAGTTTCCATAATTATTTTTCTATTAATACCACAGCGTATGCCGATACGCCTTCTTCGCGTCCTTCGAAACCCAGCTTTTCGGTGGTGGTTGCTTTTATGGCAATATCGTCCGGCGAAATTTCTAAAGTTTGGGCAAGAACCTGCTGCATTTGGGGAATATAGTCTTTTATTTTTGGCTGCTGCAAAGCTATGGTTGCATCAATATTTCCGATGGCATAGCCTTTTTCTTTTATCAACGCCAGCGTGTCTTTTAATATCAGTTTACTGTCGATGCCTTTTAATTTGGCCGAGGTGTCGGGAAAATGAAAGCCAATATCGCGCAGGTTGGCAGCTCCCAACAGGGCATCGCAAATGGCGTGAATCAGGGTGTCACCATCGGAATGTCCAACGGAACCTTTATGGTGGGGAATCAATATTCCCCCTAAGGTAAAATTGTATCCTTCGGCCAGTCGGTGCACATCGTAACCAAATCCAACACGAATTTTCATGGGTTAAGGTTTATTGGTTACTTATGGCTTCCAAATCGAAAACCAACGAGAAACGCCAGGTATTTGACAACGGACTGTTGTTAAAGCTTCCGGACGGAATCAGGTACGAAAAATCGAGCCCGAAAACATTCATCTTTAAACCCACACCGGCTGTAAAGTATTTACGGTTTCCTTTGTATTGGTTTTCATAAAAATATCCGGCGCGCACGGCAAACTGTTTGGCATACCAGTATTCGAAACCCAATGAATAAGCAATTTCCTGCATTTCTTCCTTAAAACCTCCCGGTGCATCGTAAAACGATTGAAACATTCCCTGAGCTACAGACACATCGTTATCCATACCGGCATAAATGTATTCGGGTGATTTACCATCGGAAATACTTCCATTAGGCAGGGTGTCACCATTTATCCAATAAACCGGAGGAGTAGGAACCAATAGCTTATTTACTTCGAAAGTAGCGGTAATGCTGTTGTAAGCATCAATATCGATGGTTCCGGCTGCGCCAATTTTAAGGTTGGTGGGAATAAAGTTTTTATCGTCCTCGGTATAACCCAGTTTGGCACCAATATTTGAAATGTTAAAACCTGCCGCCCAGTTTCCCTCGTAGCCACTTACTTTCATGGGGCGGGTATAAAACCCGTTGATATCAACGGCTACTGATTTTCCGGCTTCGGTTTGTTCTGAATTGTTAACTCCCGTACCACCCGTTAAATTTGAGAGAATAAAGCGTCCCACAATACCCAGTGCAAAGTTTTCTGATAATTTCCGGTTGTAGGAACCGTCCAGGGCAAATTCATGCGGGGCAAACGAGCCCATGGGATCACCGCTTTCATCGGTAAAATTAATGTTCCCCATGGAGAAATAACGTAGGCCGGCACCAATAGTCTGGTTTTCGTCGAGCCGGTAATAACCCGAAACATAAGCCAGGTTAATGTCATCGACCAATTTCTTTAACCAGGGCGTGTAACTGATGCTTAAGCCCATGCTTTGATTAACAAAGGCAAGTTTCGATGAGTTCCAGTGTTGTGAATAACCATCGGGCGAAATAGCTACTCCGGCATCACCCATGGCACCTGAACGGCTGTCGGGTGCTATCATTAAAAAGGGTACTGAAGTAGTAATGGCATTCAGTTCCTGGCCCAGGGTCTGGTCGTAGATGTCACTTTCCTGTCCAAAACTGTTGATGCTCATGATTGATAAAAAAACTACTAAAATCTTCGTGCTTAATTTATTCATACTATCGCTTTTTTTTTGAGACGCAAATTTAGGAATACAAACTGGTTTAATTCAATTTTATTATTCAAAAATCATCAATTTTGATGATTGGGTTGTTTTTTGTCCATCAATGGTACTTAAGGTTGCTTTGTAAATGTAAACTCCACGACTGAGTTTTGCTCCGGCTATACTGGTTCCGTCCCAACGGATGGGTTCAATTTTATAACCACCAGGCGACTGGTTTTGCTTAATCTCAGAAACTTTGGTTCCCATCATATCATAAATTTCAATCAGCACACTAAAATCAGTTTGGGCCTGGTTGTGCTCAAAAGTAAAGTAAGTGTAGTCGTAAAAGGGGTTGGGCGAATTTTGCAATTGGTTAATAACTACCGATTGTCCGTCGTGCACATAAAACTCGATTAATGACTCCGAACTGTTATTGTATACATCCCAGGTTTTAAATTTTATATGGTGATAACCCGGTGTCAGATTTTTGAAGGGATAGCGAACTTCGCCACAAGTATATTTATCCATGGCTCCCTGGTAGAAATTATTCAGAATAATCACCTTATCGGGATTGTTGTCGAGCACGGCAGTAATGTTGTGACCAAAGCCATTGCCGGTGGTGTTAACACCCGATTCATCGGTTATTACAGCCAATAATACCGGGTTTTCGTTGGTGGTACCTCCGTTTACAAATAAGGTATCGTTCATGTAAAGTTTTATTTCGGGCCCATTGAAATCTGTTTCGGCATTTTCAGCATTGCCACCAATTATAAAATCGCTGAAATAACCAATAGCTTCGGTGGAGTCGAGCTGAGCCCTTAAACTGATTTTGCCTGCTCCAAATTTGTAGTTTATGTCTTTGGGAACAATAAAATCGAAATTAAAATAACCATTTGTGATGCTTGCCTTTCCTTTGTAAAGCAGTTTATCCTGCATTTGAAACTGAACTACCTGGTTATCCTGTCCAAAGGTGTATAAGGTATCCATTTTATCGAATACACTAATAAACAATGTTCCATTTTGAGCCACCACTTGCTCGTTGGTTTGTTGTATATAACCCGAAATATTAGCTTTGCTCAGGGCGTTCAAGGTATCGAGGGCTGTCAGCGTAAACGACTGGACCGTAAGTTTATCGTTGGGTTCGTTTAGTACTATCTCTTGTTGCGACAGGGGAACAGGTTTTCCGTTGATATCAAATACATTGGCCTGGTTTTCCGGAATGGCCAGTTTTAGTGCGGGGTCGCCAAGTAATGTAAAATTCCTTTTGTTGGTTGTACCGCTTGTGTTTACTTTGGCAATTCGTATGATATCGCCTAAACGTAGTTCCGGATTAAAGACCACATTAATAAAATTGGTATTCAGGTTGTGATTGCCGCCCGAGTAAACAACCCGTGTAGTAGTGAGTGTAGCAATGCCTCCTCCGTTTGGATTCAATAAAAACCATTCGCCCAGCGAAGTGCGGCTAAAATCGTCGAATCGTCCCACTTCGCAACTTGCGGTAACAAATACCGAAAGCTTATCGTAGTTGGTCCAGCTGCGCACGTCCGATGTGGTGAGCACTTCTTCGTGGGTTAAAATTCTTGGATTTCCATGTCCCACATAATCAATAATTAAAACGCCTTGTTCAACCTGCTGATTAATGGCTTCGGTAACATCAGGAAAACGTTGGCCCGAAGGGGTAGATGTTTGCTGATAGGCATCGAGGTATATTTTTTTTACATTGAATTCAGGATTCGAACTGTAAATTAATTTACTAAGCTGGTCGGGTTGCAGCATGTGCAATCCGCCGTCGTCGTCGTCACCAATAAAACATACGGTCGATTTCCAATCCGACGATGAAGATTCGCCCCACAGGTATTGTTTTACCTTGTCGACCATTAACTGGGCTTCGTCGGTGGTTTGAACCGGAAACCTTCCAATACCAAGATCAAGGGCTCCCAGGTATTCTCCTTCGGTAGGGTCCAACAAGCCGAAGAAATCATCGCTCACGTAGCTGATGGTTTCGCTTAATGAATTAATACTCTGGTAAGTAGGAATTAGATTACTGTTGCCATTTCCTTTGGTGCGATTGTCGTACGAGCCGTCGCCAAAGAGCAATAAATACTTAGGCATCTCAGCATCAGTTGTGGCTCGTTCATAAAGCATCCGCATAAAATTCCGGATGGCCGAAACATCGGGTGTTCCCGACGAGTACTCGTTGTAAATTAGTTCCGGTGTGGTGATAAAAACAGATAAACCATCGTGATTGCGGTGAATTTCGGCAATTTGTTCGGCCTGCTCCAAAAAAGAGGAATGACTTACAATTACCATATCGTGTGGTTCAATTCCATGCAGGTTTTGATTGGCCACCGGTCCCAGATCGTTGTCTTCAATAATTGGGGTAAATGCGTCGGAAGGTTTAAATACCAGAAATTCACGTAACACCTCGCTGGCAACTTTAATTGTTGATTGATTTCCATTGTGATTTACCGAAAGAGCTTTTGGAGCAATGGGATTGGTTACATCCCAGATTAACACAGAAACTCCGCTGTTATCGAGTTGGAATGCTGTAATTTGGTTTTCGGCCACTGTTTTTTTATCACGAAATAACATTTGCTTGTTCTGGTAAACCAATTTCTCGCGGGCGTTCAGGCAGATGTAATCCAGATAGCCTTCGGAAGCTGTATTTCCTCCTCCAAAGCTTAAATCGAAATCTATATTATTCTGGTTGGCATTAAATTCTATTTGCCGCGAGTATTCTTTGGCATAGGTGTAGTCGGAGTAAGAATCACTTACATCGATGCGGGTTAATTGATTTCCATTAACACGATAATTAAAATAACATACGGGGGCACTTTTTTCTTTTCTGCCTGCAATGTTGGTGAGTAGTTTAACCGGTTCAGCAGTAATAAGCGAAGGAAATGTAAAGCTAAGCTTCATGGAATTTCCCTGACGAAATCTTTCACCATACCAGGTTCTTCCCGACTCAATTAGGTTGTATATTTCCGACTCGTAACACAGGTAACTGTCGAACGAAGTACTTGTGGCAGTGGTAGCAGAACCGGGAGTCGATTCAGAGTTTATGCGCAAACCTTCGCCCCGGTCCGATGTAAGAAACATATAGGTGTATTTGGAATAATCGTGCAACTGGTGAACAAACATGGACTTTGTTTCGTCGTAACTCCAGCTGATAGAACCTCCGGTATAAAACAAAATATAATCTCCCGTTCCAAAAGAATTATCGCTACCTTTTTCCATGAACAAAGGGAGTTCAACCAAATCGTCGGAATTGGCTACGGAATTCATATAGGGAAGTTGGGCACCTCCATAACCATAGAGTCGTACCTGTTCAGGTTTACTTAAGCCAATTTGCATCAATTGCTCGTAGGTTAATTTGAAAATACCGGTGGTATCTACTTTTATCTTAAACCAATTACCCTCACTTAAAAGCGAATTGGATGCGTAGGTTCTGGTGCTCTTTTTGTTCGATGCTCTGGTGAATGTGAGTTCAAGCGTATAGTTTGTTAGTTTTTCGATTGCCCCCGTGGTTGGATTAATCCGGTAAGGTAAAAAAGAGTAGTTGAGAACCGATTTTTTTCGTTCTGTTACAATTTCCGAATCTATAAGAATTTCTGTCGATGTAATTTGCCTTTGAATCGCATCGGAAAGCGGAGTATTCATCGGTTCAAAGTTGCCATTAATTAAGCGAACAGTTGCCAATAAAACGTTTTCGTTTAGTGGATGTCGATTAAAATAATGATATTCCGATGTGCTTAACTCGCTTGTATTTTGTATTGTTTCGTTATATTCGGCCCAGTTAATCCTGCCCGATAAAAGGATTTTTTCCTGGGCAGAAAGACTTATATAAAATGAAATAAAGGATAGAAATATAAAGGTTTTAAATAATCGCATATTCTTGTGATTAGAAAATATAAATACTGTATTGCCGTTAATAATCGATAAAAGAACGCAAGTTATCTTAATTTTATTATTTAGAAAGCCATATTAGGCAAACCAATGACCAATATAACGCGAAAAATACTGCTTCTGTTTTTGTACCTATTTATTAATATATGTAGTCAGGCTCAGGATGTACCTTATTCGCAACATTACTCCAATTTAACTTATTTGAATCCGGCATTTGCAGGAACCCGCGAATCGATGCGGATGAATTTGTTTTATCGAAACCAGTGGCCCAAATCGGGAGCCGGGTTTCAATCGTTTGGTGCTGCATTCGATATGCCTGTTGAGAAGTTTAACAGCGGTTTTGGAGTGATGGTAACCAACGAAATGGCTGGTGCATACGTACAGCCCTCGGTCGATTTTATTTATTCGTATCATATAAAACCTTTCCGCGATGCTTATTTGAGCATGGCTTTGCAGGGAGGTCTGGTGCAAAAATATTTAGGCGAAGTTGAATTGCAGGACAATACTGAGGTTTTAACCAATGGCTTCAGTAAAATTTATCCTGATTTTGCTGTGGGCATTTCCGGTTTTTATAAAAACTTCTATTCCGGAATTAGTTCCGACCATTTAATGAAACCCTATCAGGGAGTTTCGGCCCGTGAATTACAGCGGATAAACCGGAAACATACCTTTTTTATAGGTTATCTGTATTCCATGTCAGGACGTTTAATTAAGGAACAACGCATAATTTCTCCATCGGTATTGGTACAAATTCAGGGGGGGCAACAAAATATTAATTGGGGTTCTTCGTTCCAATACAACTGGCTCATCGGTGGTTTGTGGTTGCGACACAATGTAAAATTTAACATGGATGCAGCAATTTTAATGGCAGGTTTTAAAACCTCCGACATGCGTTTTGCGTATAGCTACGATATAAATGTCGGAAAAAAGACATTTGTACCGTTAGGTTCTCATGAAATATCGTTCACAATCTTATTTGATTACAATAAAAAAAAACAGTATCAAGCGGTGAAATGTCCCGGATTTTTACTGTAAATTCAACATAATTCAAGTTTTTAATTATATTTGTATAAATTACGATTTGCTTAAAAATTATAATAGTATGAAAGTGAAAGCATTAACCATTATTTCCGGTTTCACATTTGCCTTATTAATGTCTTCGTGTTCAACCCAAACTTCACAAACCACAGGGTGGGAGTATAATAATCCCGACAATGGTGGGTTTGAGTATTATGGCGATTTTTATGAACAAGAGACGGGTCCTGGTCTTGTTTTTGTTGAAGGTGGCTCCTTTACCATGGGACGCGTTGAACAGGATATTACCTACGATTGGAATAATGTACCAAGAACTGTAACTGTTTCTTCGTTTTATATGGACGAAACCGAGGTGCGTAACATTGATTATCGGGAATATTTATATTGGATATCCCGTGTATTTGTCGATTATCCTGAGGTTTACCGTAAAGCCTTACCTGATACTCTAGTATGGCGTCGTAGGTTAGCCTACAACGAACCCCTGGTTGAATATTATTTCCGTCATCCGTCTTATGCCGAATATCCTGTAGTAGGTGTTAACTGGTTGCAGGCTAACGATTTTTGCTCTTGGCGTACCGACCGGGTTAATGAGAACTTATTGATTGAAAAAGGAATCTTACTACCCGATCCCAACCAACAAGGCGATCAAAACTTCAATACCGAAGCTTACCTGGCACATCAGTACGAAGGTGCCGTGGGTACCGAATTGGAAGATTTAGATCCCAATAAAGATTTTCGTAAGGTCCGTATGGAAGATGGTATTCTTCTTCCAAAATATCGTCTCCCAACTGAAGCTGAGTGGGAATATGCCGCTTTAGCACTGGTTGGAACATCAGTTGACGAGCGGGTTTATAATCGCAGAATTTATCCCTGGAATGGCGATGCATTGCGTAATCCAAGTCCTCAGAATATGGGTGATATCATGGCTAATAATGTTCGCGGACGTGGTGATATGATGGGAGTTGCCGGCGCATTGAACGATAATGCTGATATTACTGCTCCTGTTAAATCGTATTGGCCAAACGACTTTGGTTTGTACAATATGGCAGGTAATGTTAACGAGTGGGTTGAAGATGTTTACCGTCCTTTATCGAGCCAGGATATTGATGAATTCCGTCCGTTCAGGGGAAATGTTTTTAAAACCCTGGTTCGTGACGAAGAAGGCAATATTGCAGAAAAAGACAGCCTGGGACGTTTGCGTTATCGCGAAATAACTGAAGAAGAAGCAATTGATCGCCGTAATTATCAAAAAGCTGACAATATAAATTACCTTGATGGTGATTTTGCTTCAAGCCTTGATTATAGCAATGAAGATGCATCGAGAGTACGTGGTTCAAATCGTATGTATGATACCGGAAGAGACCGGAATGACCCTTTGATGACTTCATTAATCAGCGATCATACCCGCGTTTACAAAGGTGGTTCATGGCGCGATCGTACTTATTGGCTGGGAGCCGGTACACGTCGTTTCCTGGATGAAGATTTAAGCCAGGACGATTTGGGTTTCCGCTGCGCAATGATACGAGTTGGAGGTTCCAAAGGAAATTAATTTTAACTTAATATATTTTAGGCCCCGTTTTTGGGGCCTTTTTTAATTGAAGCCATACGCAATGAACACACCCGATTTATATCAACTCTTTCTTCAACATCCAACAATTTGCATCGATAGCCGGAAAGCGACTAAAGGTTCACTTTTTTTTGCTCTTAAAGGCGATAATTTCGATGGAAATAAATTTGCCAAACAGGCACTGACTACTTGTGCTTATGCTGTGGTAGACGATCCCAATGTAGTTGAAGATGAGCGATATATTTTGGTTGATAATGCATTGGAAAAATTGCAAAAGCTGGCTGCTTTTCACCGAAAAAGGCTGGGAACTCCCATCATTGCCATCACCGGAAGTAATGGTAAAACTACGACCAAGGAATTGATAGCTGCGGTGATGGAAAAGAAATACAAAGTTGCCTATACTCAGGGAAATCTTAATAATCATATCGGAGTGCCTTTAACTTTGCTTTCGATGGATAAAGAACATGAATTTGGAATAATTGAGATGGGCGCGAATCACCTGGGCGAAATTCAATTTCTTTGCAAAATTACTGCCCCCGATTTTGGTATAATAACAAATGTGGGCAAAGCTCATCTTGAAGGATTTGGTTCTCTTGAAGGTGTGAAAAAAGCAAAGGGCGAGCTATATGCCTATTTGTATGAAAACGACGGAATAGCCTTTGTTAACTACGACAATGAGCATTTAGAAGATATGAAACCACCCCATAATGTTATTTATTATGGAACAAAAGATTTTACCCATTGTCAGGGGCAGGTGCTAAATAATGATGCATTTTTAAGTTTTAAATGGATTACGCTTGATGAGCTTTCAAGCGATGAACCTGTTGAAGACGAAAATGTACGTACCATTAACACTAAACTTGTAGGCGATTATAATTTTGAAAATGCTTTGGCAGCCGTTTGTATTGGCGACAATTTTAATGTTGATCCATTATCGATAAAAGAAGCTATTGAAAGTTATCAGCCAAAAAATAATCGAAGTCAGCTTTCAGTTACTTCAAACAATACCTTATTACTTGACTACTACAATGCGAATCCATCGAGTATGCGCGCTGCCATTTTAAATTTTGTAAAACTCGACTATCCCGATAAAGTACTTATTTTGGGCGACATGCTGGAATTGGGCGAAGCATCAGTTCGGGAACACGGTGCCGTTATTGGTCTTCTCCAGGAGCGGGGGTTGTCGCAGGTATATTTAATTGGTGAAAAATTCAGCAATTATAACGAAATTGAAGCATTTACTTTTTTTACCGATGTTGATTCCTGTATTGTTTACCTTAAAGAAAATCAACTTAAGGCAAAGCAGGTATTGATAAAGGGTTCACGTGGAATACACCTGGAAAAACTGGTTCCTTACCTCTAGAGTTTTGAAAAAAAAGGCATAAAAAAACGGGAGTTTTACCTCCCGCATGTTATTAACCCTTAAAACCATGACGACAGAAACTGTCGATGCCCAAAATTAACATTTCTTTAACAAATACCAAAATCTAAACAAATATTTTCTCTATCCCTGAAGAGTTTTATTTAAAAACACGCATAAATGGGCTTAAGGCTAAAACCAGATTGTTACTCCTGGTTTGTTTGTGCTTGTTTAGTGTAATAATTATTGTTATTTGAATAATAATATTAAGTGTAATCATCTTTTTTTCTTTCAAACTTGAATCATTCGAAAATATCTCTATTTTTGTAACTGATTATGAAAACAAATTCAGGATATAAACACCATAAGTCTGCGAAGCATGCTAAAAAGATGGCTTCAAAAATTGTGTGCAAAATACCCTGATTACTATGCAGAAATATTAAATGAACAGATAAGCGGGTCAGGGTAGTTAACTACTCTGACCTTTTTTTTAACTTAAACTTTAAAAAACGTGCAGGTATTAAAATTTGGAGGAACTTCGGTTGGCTCGGCACAACGAATTAAAGAAGTAGCAGCGCTGATTGACAATGGTAAGCAAAAAGTAGTTGTTTTATCGGCCATGACAGGTACAACCAATGCGCTGGTTGAAATAGCCAACTATCTTTATAAAAAGAATCTCGATGGGGCAAATGAAAAAATTGCCTTACTCGAAGCTAAATACTATCAGGTTGTTGATGAATTATTGGCTACAGAAAAGGGTAAAGCCCTGGGCATCGATTTGGTAAAATCGCATTTTAGTCATTTACGTTCATTTACCCGCGAACCAATAAATCTATACGATGAAAAAGAAATACTTGCGCAGGGGGAGTTACTTTCAACCGCATTAATGCAATTTTATCTTGAAGAGAAACAAATAAAATCACATTTGATTTCTGCTTTAAATTTTATGCGCATCGATAAATTTGGTGAGCCTGACGATTTTTATATTAAAGAAAACCTGAATCGCGAAATAAAGCAGCTTGGCGATAGTTATCTGATAATAACTCAAGGATTTATATGTCGGAATGCTTACGGTAAAATCGATAATTTACAGCGAGGTGGTTCCGATTATTCAGCAACATTAATAGGTGCAGCGCTCGAAGTTGACGAGGTTCAGATTTGGACAGATATTGACGGAGTTCATACCAACGATCCCCGCATTGTTGAAAATACGCATGCTATTTCAGAGCTTTCCTTCGACGAAGCTGCCGAGTTGGCTTATTTTGGAGCAAAAATTCTGCATCCAACCTGCGTTACTCCGGCAAAAATTGCAAATATTCCGGTTCGAATTAAAAACACACTCGATCCAACAGCGCCCGGCACGTTAATTACATCGAACTGCACCAAACAAAGGGTTCGCGCCATTGCCGCCAAAGATGGCATTACAGCCATTAAAATTAAGAGTGGTCGTATGCTGATGGCTCATGGATTTTTGCGTAAAGTTTTTGAGATTTTTGAAGCTTACAAAACTTCAATCGATATGATTACCACTTCGGAGGTCGGTGTTTCGGTTTCTATTGATGATGCAAAATACCTGGATGAAATTGTTGATGATTTAAAAAAATACGGTACCGTTGATGTAGATTCCGACCAGGTAATTATTTGTGTGGTTGGCGATTTAATTGCCGATAATAAAGGTATTGCAGCCAGTATTTTTAATGCCCTTAAGGATGTTCCATTGCGCATGATTTCGTACGGAGGAAGTAATCATAATATTTCGGTACTGGTAAAGGCCGAATATAAAAAGGCAGCTTTAATAGCATTGAGCCAGAATCTTTTTAACGATTAATTGACTAAAATGAATACCATGCTCAAAAATATAAAGCAGTTTACAAACTATAAAACGCCCTTTTACTGGTACGATATGGGCTTATTGCAGGAAACCTTACAAGTTGTTAAAAATGAATCGGAAAAATATGGTTTTCAGGTTCATTATGCTATTAAAGCTAATGCTAACGAACCCATTTTGAATTTGATTCAATCGTATGGTTTTGGAGCCGATTGTGTGAGTGGAAATGAGGTTCAGGCTGCAATAGAATCCAATTTTTTATCAGAAAAGATTGTATTTGCAGGGGTTGGAAAATCGGATGATGAGATTTTGCTGGGACTAGAAAACGACATTTTTTGTTTTAATGTGGAATCCATCCCTGAGTTGGAGGTTATTAATGAGTTTGCCTCAAAAATTGGGAAAAAAGCCAAAGTAGCTTTACGCATCAATCCAAATGTAAACGCCTCTACGCATCATTACATTACTACCGGATTAGAGGAAAATAAATTTGGTATTAATATGTGGGAAATGGAAGATGTTTTATCGTGTCTTGAAACTTCAGAAGCTATAAATTTAATTGGTTTGCATTTTCATATTGGTTCTCAAATTACCGATTTGCAGTCGTTTAAGAGTTTGTGTGTGCGCATCAACGAAATACAACAATGGTTCTATTCACGGGAAATTATTGTCGAACATATTAATGTGGGGGGTGGTTTTGGTATCAATTACAGTTCACCCGACAAGGAATTAATTCCTGATTTTGCTTCTTATTTTAAAGTGTTTAACGACTTTTTGGAAACCCGTCCCAGGCAAAAAGTTCATTTTGAGTTGGGACGAGCTATTGTGGGACAATGTGGAAGTTTAATCAGCCGGGTTCTTTACATTAAAAAAGGGGCACAAACTAATTTTGCAATTATCGATGCCGGGATGACCGAATTAATTCGTCCGGCCTTGTATCAGTCGGTACATAAAATTCAGAATTTGACTTCAAATTTAGAAGAACAAAAATACGATGTGGTTGGTCCCATTTGCGAATCGTCCGACTCATTTGGAAAATCGCTCATGTTACCTGAAACCAAACGGGGCGACTTAATAGCTATTCGCAGCGCTGGAGCTTATGGCGAGGTAATGTCATCGCAATACAATTTGCGAACCAAAGCAAAGGTTTATTATAGTGAAATTCCATAAAAAGCATATAATCTGATTTGCTTAGGAAGAAGTATTTAAAGTGTATTTTTTCAATTAGTATAATTTTAAACATACTGTTTTCAAAAGTTTTTTATTCTATCTTTCGCCTTTTCATTTTAATTGTCATTTTTATTGAATCTAATTTTAGTTAACGTTAGAAATGACCTTTTTTTAACCAAATTAATAGCGATGAATAAAAAATTATTGAAATACGCTTTTATCTTCATTTTTATTTTACAGGGTTGTGGAATGAATGCAAATAAAGCGGTGCGGGTATCAGGTAAAGCCACATCGGTGACAGATTTCAAAATCCTGGCAATTGAAAAGTTTGGCGAGAATATCAAGATCCTTCCAAGTCTGAAGGGGTCATATGTATTATATATGTCCGAAAAACCAGAGCAATTATTAAACCCAAATGAATTGGTGTCCTTTTTTGTTGTCGACAAGAAGGAAAATAACATAGTTTATGAAGATGCCATTTCAGGAGCATCACTATCGTGGAAGTCAGATAGTGAGTTATGGATAAGAATACAAAAGGGAATAATAACTGATGCCGGTGATAGCGGAAAGTTAGTTTTTTACTATGATCTGATTAAAAAGGAAAAAATATCCTACAATAAAACTATAGAAAACGAAAAACCAAATTAAAACTACTTACAATGAAAAGAATTACATGGACAATTCTTTCTGGATTTGCAGCAGTGTTAATATTAGCACTGGTGTTTACTTTCCAAAAAGATAAAAACAAAAATTTAGCCGAAGAATATACTCCACGAGAAATATGGAATATGGAGTATCAAAAGAAAAAAGAACGCCGGGAAAAAGGAAATTACAGTAAAACCGATAAACCGGATTTATTTACTAAATATTTTAAAGACATTACAACTCAACTTGGTAAGTCAAAGTCAAACTACTCAATGAATTACAAAGTTGAGCAACTTAAGCAGGCAAATGAAAGGGTGAAAAAATTAAAGTCAGCAAAAGTTGGATTAGAATGGATTGAACGCGGACCGGGTAATGTGGGAGGAAGAACAAGAGCGTTAATTGTTGATCCGGATGATAATACGCATAATACATGGTTTGCCGGAGCAGCTACAGGAGGAATCTGGAAAACTACTGATGGAGGAGCAAACTGGAACAATTTGTCCGATCAGTTTACCAACCTTTCGGTTAACGCCATGGCTATGGCTGAATCTGACAGAAATGTAATCTATGCCGGAACAGGTGAGAGTTTTCCTGGAGGTACTGATTTATTTGGAAATGGAATCTGGAAATCGACTGATAAAGGATTAAGTTGGACCCAATTAAGCAATACGGCTAACGATGAAGACTTTGGATACATAAATCGCTTGGTTATCGATCCTGCCAATGAAAATATCGTACTTGCAGCTACTGAAACGGGGATTTTTAAGTCTACCGACGGAGGTGCTACCTGGAGTATGGTTTATTCTAGCAGTAACGGTGTTGAAGATTTAGATGCCGATCCTACCGATTTCAATGTTTTATTTGCAGGTGAACATGGCGTAGGCGTTCTGCGTTCAACAGACAGTGGTGATAACTGGGCACCTTCCTTATCTGGTTTGGGTAATGGAACACGGTTTGAAATTGCAGTTTCTCCTGTTGACAATAATTATGTATATGCCAGTGTTAATGTTTCGAGTACCGAATCAAATGTATATTTATCAAAAGATAATGGATTAACCTGGACAAAATTTAACGATGCTCAGGCATTTTTGGCTTCGCAGGGAGATTATGACAACATAATTGCTGCTCATCCATATGTTGCTGATGAAGTTTTTGTGGGTGGTGTTGATGTTTGGAAGTTGAAATTTAATGGAACGGTTGAAGAGTCAGAACCCTCAGTAAAAGGTGCTTATACGGTTAATACCAGTTTTATTACCTGGATAAACTTTGGTGGTGCCTATCTTGGTGGTGGTATGAGCACTGATGATGGAACAGATAGGATTGCTGAAGACTGGGTTAGTGTAGAAATACGTTTTGGAGCAGGTTTATCCCAAAAGGCTCATCGTTTTACCGTTCCTGATGGTTCTACTTCCGGAGTGCCTGCAACCAGTTATACCTATGCCGATTATGTAGATGTACCCTTCCAGGTTTGGGATGTAACCAACAATCGTCAATTGATGGTTTCATTCAGAGATCAGGAAAAAGATGGTGCCTATAATTTGTATGAAACCACCGGAGACACATACGGAACTCAGGGCCGGGAATATATATTTGTTAATTCTGTAGCTTACGATGCTGCAAATCCAAGTACAAATATTACCGTTAATGGCGGACATTTGTATAAAAATTTATACATGTTTTGGCCGGTTCTAACCCCCGGAACTACATGGGATGCCAATAATTTACCTACATCAAAAATTGTTGTTGAGTACGGGACATTTAATTTGTATAATGGAGTAAAAACAAGTATAGCCGATTCCTATACCCAATTTGGTGGGCCAAATGGCTATGACCAAGGTGCTGGTTTTGGAACTACTTTAATTCCAGGACTTCACCCCGATCATCACAATATGGCTCTTATTCCAACAGGAGATGGAAATTTCATATTTATTGATGCAAATGATGGTGGTTTAGGTATATCAAAAGATAATGGTGCAACATTCAACATGTTACCCAATAATTATAGAACCACTCAGTTTTATGGGGTAGCCAAAAATCCTGTAGCCAATGAATATATTGGCGGTATGCAGGATAATGGAACTTGGCAATCACCTGCTGATGAAGATGCCAGCGCTGAAAGTCATTATTACTTCCGCATAGGTGGCGATGGTTTTGAATGTTTATGGCATGCTAAAGATCCAAATCTACTTTTGGGTAGTGTTTATAACAACTCAATTCGCCGAACTAGCAATGGAGGTGCATCTTGGGGAACAGGTGCCAATGGTATTACTGCTAATGATGGCCCTTTTATTACCCGTTTATCTGCATCAAAAGAAAACCCTGATTTGGCTTTTGCTGTTGGAAATAAAGGAGTTTATAGGTCTTTAGACTTTGGTGCAAGTTGGAAAATTAAGTCGATCTCAACTAACTGGGCCATTAATGGAGCTGTTTCAAGTTATCATAATGTTGAAGTTTCCTTAGCTAACGGAAATATTGTTTGGGCTGGTGGAGGTATGGCTAAAGATTTCGGCCTTCAAATGCAGGTTTCAACCGATGAGGGCTTAACTTTCAAAGCTTTAAATGATTATGCATTGGTTCCAATTAATGCCTATACCAGTGGAATTGCAACGCATCCAACCGAAGATTCAACAGCTTATGTATTATTTTCCATTAGCGGAAAACCTAAAGTATTACGAACTAAAGATTTGGGCGAAACCTGGGAAGATATTTCAGGATTTGGAACCAATAATGTAAGTTCAAACGGATTTCCCGATGTAGTGGTTCATTCACTTGTTGTAATGCCACACAATACCAATATTATTTGGGTTGGTACCGATATTGGTTTATTCGAATCGACCGATAATGGTGAAACCTGGAACATATCAACCAGCGGATTGCCTCCGGTTTCAGTTTATGATATGCAAATTGTTGGTCATCAGGTGGTGTTGGCTACGCATGGTAGAGGTATTTGGACCGTTGATATTCCCGAGATTGATAACGCTCCATACATTGAGGCATTTGTACATGATTCAACCTATAATTTGAGTTTGCATAGCGATTTTAAAGTAGCTTACGATTCAGCTCAAATTTTTATCGATGACAAGTATGCAAAAACTGTTGTACTTCCTGCTACCGGATTGGTTAATATGCCGGTTACAGTTAGTGATATTGGAACCTATTCGGCACATTTGGTTGCTTATATTGATCAGGTTCCTTTTAAATCAAACACCATCGACATTACTTTTGATTTAACTTCGATTGATGATTTTGTAAAAAATGATGCTGAATTTTTAGTTTACCCAAATCCAAGTGCTGGATTGATAAAGCTAAAATTTAATGAAAGTAAAGCTGATTTTGTTGATGTTAAAGTTTTCAGTATAAGTGGTTCACTGGTATTTCAGGATAAAGTAAGGTATGCCCGCGAAATTCCTCTAAATCTTGAGGAGCTAAAAGCTGGTAACTATATTTTAGAAATTCAGACCACAGAAGGTCGAAAATCGAAAAAGATAACAATACAATAAGCAAACATAAGGCTCAGATTTATCTGGGCCTTTTTTTTAACTGAAAAAGCCCCAATTGCTTGGGGCTAACAGTAACCGGCTAATGTAGGGATGTTAATCATTAACCTGGTTGAAAATCTTTTATTGGAGACTAATTGTATACTATAATTGAAAGTATAAAAATATAAAAAAGATGAACCTTTAGTTATATAACTTGCGATTTATTTTAATATAAATAAGGAGTTTATGGTATTGTTATTCAGTGTTTAATGCTGTTTTGGTGTTTTTGGATTTACAAAATGGATGCAAATAAAAACACCGTTAGGATATATAAAAAAGCAGGCCGGTTAATTTAAACGGGCCTACTTTTTTTATAAAGAATCGTGATTTTTAAAGTAAATCGCTGGCTAATTCAGCTAAGGTACTTCGTTCTCCTTTTATCAGGTTTACATGGGCAAATAAATCCTGACCCGACATTCTATCGGTTAAATAACTTAGGCCATTCGATGTGGCATCCAGGTATGGCGAATCAATTTGATGAATGTCGCCGGTAAAAACAATTTTTGTGCCTTCGCCTGCTCGTGTAATAATGGTTTTGATTTCGTGAGGAGTTAAATTCTGAGCTTCATCCACAATAAAAAACACATTCGATAAGCTACGCCCTCTGATATAAGCCAATGGTGTAATCATCAACTTTTCATCTTTTAGCATCTCTTCAATTTTACTAACCTCTTTACTGTTCGAGTTAAACTGGTGTTTAATAACTCCCAGGTTGTCGAACAAGGGTAACATGTAAGGACCAATTTTTTCATTTACATCGCCGGGCAAAAAGCCAAGATCGCGATTGGCAAGGGGAACAATTGGGCGGGCCAGAAAAATCTGATCATAAAGGTGAATCTGTTGTAAGGCTGCTGCCAGTGCCAACAATGTTTTTCCGGTTCCTGCTTTTCCGGTTAACGAAATCAGTGAAATCTCAGGACGCATTAGTGCATCCAGCGAAAAAGCCTGTTCGGCATTCCGGGGTTCGATGCCATAGATTCTTTTTTTCTCGATACGATTCATCATTTTTTGAATGGGATCGTAATGCACCAAAGCACTTTTATTATTTCCTTTAAGAATCAGGTATTCGTGAGGTTTAAAGCTTCGGCCCAGATTAAAATCAGTTTCAGCAATGCCGTCAAAATCCTGATAAAGTCGGTTAATAAGTTCGCCATCGATGTTTTCGAAAGTTTCAACCGTTTTATGCAATACGGTCATATCCTGAACCTTATCGGTAGTATAATCTTCAGCTAAAATTCCTAGCGATTTAGCTTTTACTCTAAGATTAATGTCTTTGGTAACCAGTATAACTTTTCTATTGGGATATTTTCCTTTTAAGTAATCGGCTATGGCAAGTATGCGGTGATCTGCTGTTTGTTCAGCAAAGGAATCCTTCAATTCTTTTGAAAAAGGTTTTCCTGTTTCAAGAAACAACATGCCTCTTCCTTTACCCAGTTTAATGCCATCAACCGGGAATATTTTTCCGATAAGTGAATCCAGTTCGCGGGTGAACTCACGCGCATTAAAATTTATCTGATCGTTACCTTTTTTAAAGCGATCCAATTCTTCGAGCGACACAATTGGAATAACAATATCATTGTCCTGAAAATGGTAAATACAACTGTAATCGTGCAATAAAACGTTGGTATCGAGTACAAAAAGTTTGGTATTTGATTTTTTCATAGCAAAATATTTTATGGATTGAATTAACTAAAGTTAAAAAAAAGATTCGGGTATTTACCTCAAGGCACCGTATTTTTAATTCTAACAGCATTAAAAGCTTACCTGCGAATTGCTACATTTGTTAAAATTTATCAATTTATGGACTATCAACAAACAATAGATTTTCTTTTTAGTCAGTTGCCTGTTTTTCAGCGCGAAGGAAAAGCGGCTTATAAAGACAATTTGGACAACACCCTGGCGCTCGATGCATATTTTAATCACCCGCATAAAAAGTTTAAAACCATACATGTGGCCGGAACCAATGGTAAAGGCTCCGTTTCGCACATGATTGCTTCTGTATTGCAGGAATCCGGGTTAAAAACCGGACTTTATACTTCGCCCCATTTAACCGATTTTAGAGAGCGAATAAAAGTTAATGGAATGATGATGGATAAAGATTCTGTGGTGGAATTTGTGAACAGCCATAAGCGTATTATTGAAGAATTAAAACCATCGTTTTTTGAGTTAACTGTAGCCATGGCTTTTAACTATTTTGCACGGGAGCAGGTAGATGTGGCTGTTATTGAGGTTGGAATGGGAGGAAGGCTCGATTCAACAAATATTATAAAACCGGTTCTATCCATAATTACAAATATTGGACTCGACCACACCCAATTTTTGGGTACAACCCTGGAACAAATTGCTAGAGAAAAAGCTGGCATCATAAAAGATCAGGTTCCTGTTATTATAGGAACCCAACAAGATGAAACAGCTCCTGTATTTGAAGAAATAGCTATTGCCCGCAATGCTCCCCTGTGTTTTGCTTCAAAGCGATTCTACATAAGCAAAGCTGCTTTGGAAAATGATTTGTTGCATTTAGCGATTAAGAACAAGCAAAGTGGAACAACGCTTGAATTGGAACTTGATTTACTGGGGAATTATCAGAAAGATAATCTGCTTACAGTTATGGCAGCCATGCAAATTCTTATACCTATGTTCGATATTCCCAAAAGCACGGTGGTAACCGGCCTAAAAAAAGTTGTTAAAAATACAGGTTTAAATGGCCGTTGGCAGGTAATTCAAAAAAAGCCATTAATTATTTGCGATACGGGCCATAATTACGATGGAATAGCTTTTATAGTAAACCAATTGGCTAATGAAACTTACGACAAGCTACATATAGTTTTTGGGATGGTAAACGATAAAGATCCCTCTGCTGTTTTAAACTTATTACCTCGCAATGCCATTTATTATTTTACCAAAGCATCGATACCCAGAGCTTTGAATCATGTGGAATTAATGGAAACAGCGAAATATTTTAATTTGCACGGTGAAGCTTACCCTACGGTTGCTGATGCGGTATCTGCTGCAAAGCGCCAATTGAATGAAAATGATTTGTTGTTTGTTGGAGGGAGTACTTTTGTAGTAGCTGATTTTTTAGGTAGTTTATAAAAAAAAGTTGCCGGATTTTTGTCCGGCAACTCTATTACTAACCTATTATGAAAAAAACACTATTTTACAATGCTAATTTTCTTGGTTACAATTTGGTCAGCTTTCTGAACTCTTACTAAATAAGTACCCGATGCATAAGTGCTAAGGTCTAATTCGTATTTGTCCTGAGTGCTGTTAACTACAGTTACCAAATTACCAATAATATTGTAAACTGCGATGGTGGTGTTGTATGCATTATCTACATAAATGTATTCTGATGCAGGGTTAGGATAAACATCCACATCAAATGAAGCTTTATCAGCAATGCTGCTTTCAATGCTTACACTAATAACCCAATCGCGAGTTGCTTCACCGTTAATAACAGTTAAAGTTACGTCGTTTGTGAAATCAATTTCAGTTACTGTTGATGTTACCTGTCCTAATAAAGTTGAAGAAACAGTAGCACCTTCAGAAACAGTAAAAGTTGGAATCAATGCGGTAAGACTTGTACCTTCTGGCATAACTACGTCGATGGTCGAAGCATCGTTATCGATGGTCGATGTCACCTGATTAGGTATGCTAAAAGTTAAAAACGCAGTCAAGTTTGATTCTTGAGCTGACAGGTTCTGCACTAAGCCCGTAAAAGCTAATGCAAGAATTGCCACAATAGTAGTAATTTTTTTCATAAATAATTGTTTAATAGTTAATTAAATTGTTTTGTTCTGCTAACTTCGGGAACCACTCACTCATAGGTTTCCAAACAAATGCGCTACAAATATAAGTTCTTATTTATTAGTACCAAAATAAATTATTGATTTTTGTTAAATAATAAGCAGAAGAAGTTGATTTTTAAGTTTTCTAATTGACGAAATATCAGGACTGTAGTTACGAATAAACGTTTGCAAAACATTTAAGACATTGAGGTCTTAAATATTATCTTACTTTTGTAATTGTAAAATTTTGCTAGGCCTGATAGTAAACCTTAAATGTGGTTTGTTGTTAAAAATAGCTGACTTAAATGAATATAATTATGAGCTGTGTAAATTGTTCCGCAAAGGAAATTTTAAATAAAATAAATCCAACGGTTGAATTTGGAAATGATTCCTGTGGCAAGCTTGATAGTCACGACTGGTTGAATCATCTGCCCGTTGATTTAAATAATGAAGCTATTGTTGAGGTTCGATTTAAAAATACCCGCAAAGAGTTTTTTAATAATAAATTTAAGCTGGCCTTAAAACGTGGCGATTATGTAGCCGTTTCTGCTAGTCAGGGACACGATGTGGGGCAGGTTACCCTTACCGGAAAAATGGCTTTACTGCAATTAAACCGGAAAAACCCCAAGGCTGGTCCCGATAAAACCATTTACCGTAAAGCTACCCCGGCCGATATCGAAAACTGGAATAAAGCAAAGTTACGCGAGAAACCGGTAATGATTAAAGCCCGTCAATTGGTTGATAAGCTGGGTCTATCGATGAAAATAAGTGATGTTGAATTTCAGGCCGATGGCACCAAAGCCACTTTTTATTACATTGCCGATGGACGTGTCGATTTTCGTGAGTTGATTAAAATATATGCAAAAGAGTTTTCGGTTAAGGTAGAGATGCGGCAGATAGGTGCACGCCAGGAAGCTGCTATGGTTGGAGGTATTGGCTCATGTGGAAAAGAATTGTGTTGTTCCTCGTGGCGCTCAAACCTCGATTCGGTCTCGGCCAATGCAGCTAAAATTCAGGATTTACCGCACAATGTTCAAAAATTAACCGGACAGTGTGGAAAATTGAAATGTTGCCTGATGTACGAATTGGATATGTATATGGAAGCACAAAAAGACTTCCCCGATATTTTGCTGGAATTGGAGACAGAACAGGGAATTGCCTACCCCAAAAAGAAAGAATTGCTTAAAAAGGTGGTTTGGTACGGCATGTCGGCTACCGATAACAGTAAATTGGTGCCACTAAGCCTGCAAAGAGTAAAAGACATCATTATGCTGAATAAAAAAGGCATTAAAGTACCTTCGTTAGTTGATCAAAAACTGGAAGTCGAGCCTGAATATATGACTTTTCAAAACGATTTTAGTGTACTCGATCGTCCAAAAAAGAAGAAACCACGCAATAAAAAGCGAATGATTAAAAAAGTAAATAAAAACTAAAAAAGATCCCGGATGACAGTCCGGGATTTTTTTATTCGTCTTTCTTTTTAGGACAGGTACTCATCCCAAACAGTGTATATAGCGGACAAAAACTAACCAGGCTGGTTAGTATAAATATAGCCGCAACAACAAGTAAAACAATGCCCAGGGTTCCGGTAACTATACCCTGAAAATACGCCAGAATCATTAACAATGCCACAACCAGTCTGACCAGTTTGTCGGCACCTCCCATATTTTTTTTCATAATGCTTTGAATTTTAGTTTGCCCCTAAAACAATTGGGTTTAGTTAAAGTTCATTCTGAGTTATAATCGCGATTGCAACATGAGTTTTACATCGTCCAGCGGAATATCTTTTTGATTTCCAAGAATCGTCATGTTCCTGTTTTTAAAACGGGTAAGGATTTCTTCAATGGTTTTATCTCCAATTTGATGTTCGCTCAAAAGGGTTTTCATACCTAAGCTGCGAAAGAAATCTTCGGTGGCATTAATGGCCTTATCGGCGGCCAGTTCTTTATCGCTTTCTGATAATCCCCAAACCTGTTGGGCATATTGATTTAATTTTTCTATCCGCTTATGTTTTAACTGGCGTAACAAGCCGGGTAAAACAATGGCTAAAGTCAGGGCGTGGTCTAACCCGTGTAAAGCGGTTAATTCATGACCTATAGTATGCGTTGCCCAACAGCTTTTAACACCAGAACCAATCAAGCCGTTTAATGCCATGGTGGCTGCCCACATCAAGTTAGCCCTGTTTTCATAATCGGGAAGCTCATTTTTGAAAGCTAATTTGCCTTGCTCAATTAAGGTAAGCAGAATACTTTCAGCAAAACGATCCTGTATGGGAGCGTTTACCGGATAAGTTAAGTATTGTTCCATCACATGAACAAAAGCGTCAACAATGCCATTAACCACTTGTCGCTGGGGCAGGGAATAAGTAAATTCCGGATCGAGAATGGAAAATTGGGGCATTACCAGTGGAGAACCAAAAGCAAGTTTTTCCTGGGTCTCAGCTTTTGTAATAACGGAATTGCCGTTCATTTCAGAGCCCGTTGCCGGCAAAGTTAATACCGCTCCAATGGGTAAGGCCGATGCTACTTTTGCATCTTTCGAAAGAATTTCCCAGGGGTCGCCCTTATAATGAACGCCTGCAGCTATGAGTTTGGTACCGTCCAGAACCGAACCACCTCCAACGGCCAACAAAAAATTAATGTTTTTCTCTTTAATCAGGAGTAGTGCTTTCATACACGTTTCATAATGTGGGTTGGCTTCTATTCCTCCAAATTCGCTTACTTCAAACCCCCTGAGCTGTTCTTTTACTTGTTCATAAATACCATTCTTAAATATGCTTCCTCCGCCATAAGTCATTAAGATGCGGGCATCTTTAGGTAACTGAGCGCTTAATTCCTTTACTTTTCCTTTTCCAAATAATATTTTTACCGGATTGTGATAATTAAAATTTTCCATCATTGTTTAATTTTTTAGTCCTTTTTCAAAACAACATTAAAAGTAGTATGTTCAGGTGAGTATGTTTGCAATTTTGCTCAAAAACTTGTTATTTTGATTTATTCTAAATAAACACACTAAACCTATGGCAGCTATTAGCAGAAAAGATTTTTTAAAGAAGTTTGGATTAGGACTTGGCATTGCGGTTGCAACGCCTGTAAATGCCTTATTTGTTGAACATCTCGATGATAATGCTTTATCGGATGAGAAAAAGCAGTTTTTAACTGAGTACGAGGCATGGCTGCTTGAATTTAATGCCTTTGTGGAAAAACGAAACGAAAACCTGCTCGATGAAGCAAACAACAAACGTTTGATGGAATTGTCGGCCGAAGCTGATAAACGTAAGCCACTTCTGGAGCAACACATGAAGGATCCGCGTTTTGCTGATTATTTTAATACGATTACAGCTTCTATTACGCAGCATATAAAATCATAACATCTGGCTATTTTTAGTTTCACTCCTTTTGTAGCTTAAATTTGTGTTTAATGGTGAAATGGTTTCAAAAAATATTCCTTTTACTGTCCGGATGCTTAATTCTGGCTCATGGAATTATTCCCCATCATCACCACGAAGCCAATACACATGAGTGTTCAAAAGCCAAAAGTACGACGGCTGTTTTTCATCAGCAAAGCATTAGCGAATCGTGCGCTTGCAGCTTGGATCATTCTTCTGATGCCGATCCGGCTTGTTTTGGAATCGGTACAAGCCTGTTAAAAGCTCCCCATAGTCTTAATGCAGCTTTACCTGCTGCATCTGTTGAATTAAACATTCCGGTATCCGACTTTTTTCAGGAATACGGGTATCTGGCTGCTAAGGATTTTTTCATATTTATTAGCGATAAAGCCTCCCGGGCACCTCCTGTTGCCTAATTAACTCCCTTTATTCAACTTTTTTTATTCACGCTTCTTTAGTTAGGAGTTATTAACTTATTTTAATCTTTTTAAAATGATATCTGGTAATTCAATCCGGTTTATACTGGCCGGAATAATTCTCTATGTATTGGCATCGTGCCATCACAAAACTGAAAATTTAAACCACAAACAGGAACATGCATCGGAACATGTACACGAAGGGGATGATGACCATGCCGGCCACGACCATGAAATGGAAACCGGTGTTGCCCATGCCGGCCACGACCATGAGCAGGAAACCGGCCTTGCCCATGCAGAACACGAGCATCCTGTAAAGTCAATAACCTGGTTCCAGGATGGCTACGAACTCTTTGCCGAAATGGAAGAGCTTATGGTTAACGAACCGGTTGAGATGATTTTACACCTTACCCGTTTAAGCGATTATAAACCCATTGCCGAGCACCATATCGACCTTACTTTGGTTGGACCCGATAAAACCAGTGCGCACGCACACAGTGAGGTGAAAGGAATTTTTCATGCAACTATTTTACCAAAGCAGGCAGGCGAATACTCCTTAGTAATTGACTTTACCGATGAGGAAAAGCCACGGAAAATAACCGTGCATCCAATTACTGTACATGCCAGTCACGCAGCGCTGCCTGCTCAGGAAGCTGAGGAGCAAAACCTGATTACCTATTTAAAAGAAAGTGCCTGGAACGACGATTTTGCTTTGCATCAGCTAAAAGCGGAACCTTTTTCAAGGGTAATTAAAACATCGGGCGAAATATTGCCTGCACCCGGCGACGAAACCATTATTACGGCCATGCACTCCGGAACCATCAGCCTGGGAAATAAATTAATCGAAGGACAAAAAGTAAGTAAAGGCGAAACCATCAGCATCATATCAAGCGATTTAATTCACCAAAACCTGACCAACGATTATTTGCTGGCTAAAAACAGTTTTGAAAAAGCTAAGCTGGATTATCAGCGCGCTCAGGATTTAATTGACGAAAAGCTGATTTCGGAAAAAGAGTTTTTGGAAACGAAACTGAATTTTGAAAGTACCAAAAACACCTTTACCAACATTTCAAAGTTTTACAGCGATGGAAACGAAACCGTTTTAGCTCCTGTTGCGGGAATAATTCGTTCGGTTTTTGTAAGCCAGGGACAATTTATTCAGGAAGGAACGCCCATTGCAACGGTAATGCAGAATAAACGCATTATTTTAAAGGCCGATGTGCCCCAGCAATACTACCACCTGACTCCCGGAATTTTTGAAGCCAGTTTTAAACCCGTTTATGCCAAAGAGTTATTCAATACCGCAGCACTTAACGGCAAACGGCTGAGCTATTCAACGGCTTTACCTGTAAATAGTTTATTTACTGCGGTCAATTTTGAATTCGACGCGCATCCAAAAATTATAACCGGTTCGTATGCCGAAGTGTATTTAAAATCGGCCACCACTCATAATGCCTTAACAATTCCTGTTTCTGCACTAATGGAAGATCAGGGAAACTATTTTGTTTTTCTGATGCACGATGGCGAGCATTTTAAAAAAACCTATATACAACTGGGCGAGTCTGATGGAGAAAAGGTAGAAGTACTCTCGGGACTCGATGCCGGAAGTTATGTGTTGAGTAAAGGAACATACAAAGTTTACCTGGCATCTCTTGGGAATTCGGCTCCGGCTCATACCCACAGTCATTAATAAACGCGGGAACTAAATTCAAAATTTTAAACTATGTTGAATTCAATTATAAAATACGCATTACATAACCGCTTGCTGGTTTTGGTAAGCTCCGTACTTTTAATGGCTGTAGGTATTTATACAACAACCCGGATGGAAGTTGATGTATTTCCCGATTTAACGGCACCTACGGTGGTTATTATGACCGAAGCCGAAGGAATGGCTCCTGAAGAAGTTGAAAAACTGGTAAGTTTCCCCATTGAAACAGCGGTTAACGGAGCAACCGGAATTCGTCGGGTACGTTCTTCGTCGGCTATGGGTTTTAGCATTGTTTGGGCCGAGTTCGACTGGAACATGGATGTTTACAATGCCCGGCAGATTGTGAGCGAAAAGCTGATAACCATTAAAGAACAATTGCCCGAAGGTGCCGGAAACCCGGTTTTGGCGCCTCAGTCGAGCCTGATGGGCGAGATTACCGTGGTTGCCCTTACAGCCGACTCCACTTCGATGATGGACCTGCGCAGCCTGGCCGATTGGCAGGTACGTACCCGTTTGTTGGCTACCGGCGGCATTGCTCAGGTGGCAGTTTTTGGCGGCGATTTAAAACAATACCAGATTTTGGTCGATCCCCTTAAAATGCATTTCTATCAGGTAAGCTTGTCGGAACTGATGGAGGCCGCAAACAACAGCAATGTGAATGTTCCTGGCGGTTTTATCGATCAGTATCACAATTCTTACATTATTCGGGGTATGGGCCGGACTTCGCAGTTAAGTGAACTGGGAAATACATTGATTAAGTTTACCAAAAACAGTCCGGTTCGTCTGCGCGATGTGGCCACAGTTACCATTGGTCCGGCACCAAAGATAGGTTCCGGTTCCTATAAGGGCGAAAATTCGGTAATCCTTACCATTACCAAACAACCCAGCGTAAACACCCTCGAACTTTCAGAACGCATCGATGAAACGCTCGATGCCATTCAAAAAACCTTACCTGCCGATGTGGCCATACACACCGATATTTTTAATCAGGCCGATTTTATTGAACGTTCGGTAAACAATGTTAGTCGCGCCCTTTTCGAGGGAGGATTTTTTGTGGTGATTATTTTGTTCCTCTTTTTAATGAACTACCGTACCACGCTTATTTCCCTGCTGGCCATTCCCCTGTCACTCCTGGTGGCCATTATTATTTTAAAACTGCTTGGTTTTACCATCAATACCATGAGTCTGGGAGGAATGGCCATTGCCATTGGTTCGCTGGTCGACGATGCCATTATTGACGTGGAAAATGTATATAAACGCTTACGCGAGAACGTACAGCTTAAAAAGAGTCATCGAAAACCGGTATTAAAAGTGGTTTACGATGCATCGGTCGAAATTCGCGCATCCATTTTAAATGCCACACTAATTATTATGGTAGCCTTTATTCCCTTGTTTTTCCTTTCGGGAATGGAAGGGCGCATGTTAAAACCCCTGGGTATTACCTACATTGTTTCACTTTTTGCTTCGCTAATTGTGGCCATTACAGTTACCCCGGTATTGAGTTCACTGCTTTTAACCAACAAAAAGCGCCTGAAACGCCATAGCAATGGGAGCTGGCTCGAAGTGCGACTAAAAAAATACTATCAGTTTTTGTTGCAACGCGTCATGCTTCACCCAAAAAGTGCCTTACTGATTGCCGGTGTCCTGTTGCTTTTTTCCGTGGGATTATTAACCCGGCAGGGGCGTAGCTTTTTGCCCGATTTTAACGAGGGAACCCTTACCATAAGCCTTTCGGCCATGCCGGGAGTTTCGCTCGACGAAAGCAATAAGCTGGGACAAAAAGCGGAACGCTTGCTCTTAAGTATTCCTGAAATATCGGTAGTGGAACGCCGAACTGGAAGGGCTGAGTTGTCGGAACATTCCTTTGGCTCCAATGTATCTGAAATTGATGCACCATATAAGATAAGCTCACGCAGCGAAGCAGAATTTTTGAACGATGTGCGTCAGAAACTCAGTTCCATTCAGGGGATTGCCTACGAAGTGGGACAGCCTATTTCGCATCGGATAAACCACATGCTTTCGGGTTCAAAAGCCAGTATTGCCATCAAACTTTATGGCGATCATCTGGGCGAAATGTATCAATACGCCAATCAGATAAAGGCAGCCATTCAGGACGTTCCGGGTATTGTCGACCTGAATGTGGAACAACAGGTAAGCATTCCCCAGATTCAAATAAAGCCCAGGCGTGAGCTGCTTGCCCGCTATGGCATTACCCTGAGTGAATTTTTAGAGTTCACCCATGTGGCTTTTAACGGACAAAAAGTTAGCGATGTGTTCGAAGGTCAGGAATCGTACGATTTGGTGGTGCGCTTAAGCGACGAATACCGAAACGATTTGAATCGTATTAACGATGCTTTGATTACTACACAAAGCGGGCAAAAAATACCGCTTCGTTTTGTGGCCGATGTGGTTTCGACCAAAGGACCCAATACCATTAATCGCGAAAATGTTCAGCGGCTTTTGATTATCTCGGCCAATGTGGCTGAAACCGATATTCGCCACGCGGTAAATGCGATTAAATCAGAAATTGAAACCAAAGTTACTTTACCCGAGGGCTATAGTTTGAAATACGGCGGACAGTTCGAAAGTGAAGCCGAAGCCAGCCGTATTCTGGTGGTTGCCTCCCTCTTGGCCTTACTGGTAATTTACCTTTTGCTTTATCAGGAATTTAAAAACCTGAAACTTGCCGGCATCATCATGTTAAATTTGCCTTTGGCACTTATTGGTGGAATATTGGCCATTCAATTTTCATCGGGCGAATTGAATATTCCCGCCCTTATTGGTTTTATTACCCTGTTTGGAATAGCCACACGTAACGGAATTTTATTGGTGTCGCGTTATCAAACCCTGCACGAACAAGGCATGGCGCTGGGCAATCGGGTTATTATAGGTTCGGTCGATCGCCTGATTCCTATTTTAATGACCGCCTTAACTGCGGCTCTGGCTTTAATTCCACTGGCTCTTAAAGGCGATTTGCCAGGTAATGAGATTCAAAGTCCAATGGCAATTGTTATCTTAGGGGGATTGTTAAGTTCAACGTTGTTGAATGGTTTTATTATTCCTGTAGTTTATCTGCTAATGAATAAAAAAGAAGCGTAAATTTGTTACTCATACCAACATCAAAAAAAAAATCTATCATGAATATGAACCAAAAGTTTCTTCATGTGGCAGGTTTTCTGATGCTAAGCCTAAGTGTTGCCTCACAACCTTCGCTCGAGGCATTTCTCCAAAGCATCGAAACCCATAATAAAAGCCTGCAGGCTGCCAAAGAGTTTACTCAGATGCAACAACTGGCAGCTCGCACCGAATTAAATCCCGGAAACCCCGAAGTAGAATTTGGTTATTTCCCGGGTAATACCGATGCCATTGGGACCAAACAGGTACTGGGTGTTTCGCAGTCGCTTGAATTTCCTACAGCTTACCTGCATAAATACCGTATGGCAAATCAGGAAGTTGAATGGCAGGCACTCGATTACCAGCTTACCCGCCAACAAATCTTATTGTCGGCTGCCGAAACCTGGTGTCAGCTTGTTTATTTAAACGGAAAGCGGGCCATGGTAAACCAGCGCAGCAGTCAGGCGACTCAACTGGTCGATTTTTATCTAAAGAAACAAGCCAGTGGCGACGCCACCCAGCTTGAGGTGAATAAAGCACAACTTTTTGCCATTAAAATGCAGAATCAATTGCGTTTGTTGCAGGGACAAGTGCTTCAGTTAAATGAACAAATTGCTCAACTGAACGGCGGAAATCCCATGGCTATTGCCGATTCAGTATTTTTTGTTCAGGGGCTGGAACCCTGGGAATATTTGAAACAGGCCATCGACAGTTTGCATCCCCTGATTCAGATGACAGCATTATCGGAACAAAAAGCAGCAAACCAGATTAAGCTCTCCCGTTCGCAGGCGCTGCCCAGCCTAATGGTGGGGTATGAATCGGAAACCATTTTATCCGATAAGTTCCAGGGCATTAAAGCCGGTATTTCCATTCCCCTTTGGCAGGATAAAAACAAGATAAAACGTTCGAAAGCGCAGTTGCTTTATTCGCAGGCTCAAAAAGAACAAGCTGTTTTGGGTTTATTTACCGATTATCACAACCGCTATATCGAGGCACAGGCACTTTTTACCAACTCCGGTGCATTAAAAAGCAGTCTGGCCAGCATGAATAATCAGCATTTGTTGTCGCGCTCGCTCGAATTGGGACAGATTTCGGCCATTGAGTATTTTATGGAACTCGATTATTTCTACGAACTACTCGATCAGTTGTACGAACTTGAGTTGCAATACCAATTGAGCTGGTTACGCCTGCATGAATATACCTTGTAAAACAGCACCACCTGAGTCGAAACCTTACCTGGCGGGGCAGCAGCTATGCTTTTTTAAAGCAAGCTTAGCTGCCCCGGTTTTTGTTCGTGAGACTCAGATTTCAGGAGTGAGCGAACTGAAATTTGTTAGTCGAACAATCCCGATGAAGTCGGAGGGTATAAAACCCCGCAGGCCCGGCAGGCCCGCCTGACCGTAGGTAGGTCTGCTGCGGAAAAAGATTCCAATTCCAATTATTATCGGAATGCTTTGGGGTTTAATACCCGTTGATTCTTCCTATAACTAAGTCATGTGGTTGGGGGCTTTACCCGCTGGTTATAAAACAATAGCAGCCGGCAGCCGCTAAGGCCATTTCTTTTATAAAAACCTACCAAAAGTACCCGGTCTTGTAAAATATTTCATAGCTTTGGTTAACTGAACCAGAAAAATGAACCCAAACAGCAATTATAAAAAAGATAAATGCACCGGCTTTCCCATAACATCCTGTTTTCAGGTGGATAAAAGGTGTTGGGTTCGATTATTATATTGTTGTGCAAAATTGTAAGAAGATACTAACTAAACAATGACAAAATGAATACTCACTTTATTATTATCTCGCTTATCATCTTGACTATTGGAAGCTTAGCAGGAGTAACAAACTTTTTAAATTACTATTTCAAAGGATTAATAAAAAGCAATTTTGAAATAATCAAATATATTGCAAGTGGAATTGGTGCATCAATATTGGTTCCTTTGCTTTTAAATATGCTATCCAGCGATCTTATTAAGGAGACACTAGATTTTGATTGTTTAAATTATTTTGTGTTTGCTGGGTTTTGTTTTGTGGCAGGATATTTTTCAGACAGATTTATTAATTCAGTTGGAGATAAAATTTTAAAAGACTTAGCAAGAACCAATGATAAAGTAGACCAAGTTATAAGTTCAACAAAAGCTAACGAAGAAAAAATCGACTTTATAGTATCAACCGAAACCGAAATTGATGAAATTGAAGACCAATCTAAATTCGACCTAAATGATTTTAAAGTTCAATCTACATTTGAAGACGACGACATGAAAACTCAGATTGATAAAATATTAAAATCATTTACAGGTAAATATAAGTTTAGAACAGTAAAGGGGATTTCTAAGGAACTTAATTATAACGAGACAGTAACAAAATCAATTCTTGATGGGTTACAAGGACAGGGTGTAATTAAGAAATTGACAAGTAGTGATGGTAAAGTATTATTGGCTTTGACAAATTTAGGTTTATTTATGTTTCAAAAGGACAGGGAAGAAAAAACAAAAAATGAAGAAAAACAATAACAACTTTGCACAACAGAGCGGTATAAAAAATTGCCGGGACAGCTGGTTATTCAATGGTTGTAGCCCGCTTCAACTTTTGTGTAACTTGACAGGGATGAAGCCCGCAATCGACTAATATTCTTATACTAAACGTTGTGTGCTTTTTAGTGTTAATGCGTACAAAGCAGAAAATAAAAATATTGATTATAAATCAATCAAATGAAAGACTAATTAATTATGGAAAATGTTTTCATTATAAATTGCAGTAAAGAAAAGGTAACTTATCAAGCTAAGGCGTCCGATATGTATTGTTCGGAGCGTTTTAACTTGTCTAAAAAAATTGTTGAAAGCAATAATAATGAATGGTATATTCTTTCTTCAAGATATGGGTTATTAAAGCCCAATACAATTATTGACCCTTATGATAAACATATTGATGACTTGACAAAGACAGAAAAAAATGTATATGTTGCAAAAGTGATTAAACAATTTTCTGATTTTAATATTAGTAATAAGAAAAGAATAATTTTTCTGTGTGATTCGCTATATGTCAATGATATCTTCAAAGAATTAGAAAGAAAGAAATATAAAATAATTTCCCCCTTTTCTCATTTGAACCCAGTGATGTGGGGACAATACCTAAAACAATTAGATAATTCGCCGAGATTAAAATTGATAAATGACTTATATGAAATCTTTAATTCTTTTAAAAAACAAAAAGGTAAAATTTTAAAGTTAAAGGAGTTAGTAAAAAGTGAATTTGTACCGACAAAAGGCTTATATGTTTTTTTCAATGAAGATGAGCAACGTATTTTAACTCCTACTCAAAATAGGATTGTTCGTGTAGGTACTCATGCTGTAAGTGAAGGTGCAAAATCTAAACTTTATCAAAGATTAAAGCAGCATAAAGGAATGAATAGTTTAGACGGAAATCATAGGAGTTCAATTTTTAGATTACACGTTGGCAACGCTCTTATACAAAAAAATAATTTAGAGTGTAATACTTGGGGACAAAATATTAAAATTAACGAAAAACAAAAAAAACAGGAAAGCATTATTGAAAAAATGGTTTCTGAATATATTGGGGAAATGCCTGTGTTACTCATTAATATTAACGATAATTCCTCTAAATTTAGCGACCGTTCTTATATTGAACAAAATATGATTGCATTATTATCAGACAATTTTTTGCCTATTGATGTTCAATATGAAAATTGGTTAGGAAATTACAGTATTCACGAGGCAGTTAGGAGTTCTTCACTGTGGAATGTTGATTATACAAAAAACAAAAACTATGATAAAAATTTTTTAGAGATATTACAAATACATATTGATATTACCTTAGGGAAAATTGTTGATACAGGAAAATCTTATGCCCCAAAGGATTGGTATTCATTATCAAAAAACAATTATTCAAATAACCTTTTTAGTAATGAAAATGAATAATACAGAACGAGAATTATTAACAGAATATTGCCGTGCAATCATTCATATTCGGGAACAAATTGAATTAAAAAGGTTTGGCCTTGTTTTTGGCGCGGGCATTAGTTGTCAATTTGGATTTCCTACTTGGAAAGTCTTAATACAACAACTTGCTAATCACAGCAAGATTAATGGCGCTGATTTAGTTGATATTTCTGATAATGTTACTAACATTAGTCAAATGTTATATCAAAAACTCAAATCACAAGTTTCCACAGTCAGAACGGATTCAGAATATGATAGAGCAACTTCTATGTATAAAAGAGAATGGTTGAAAATCATTCACGAAGAATTATACAAAAATGTGTCGGAAGATATTAGCAAACTCCAACAAAAAGACAAATACATAAAGGACTTTTTACCTATTATTAAAAGTACCAAACTAACATTGAATTACAATTTTGATAATACGATAGAATTATTATTAGGTGCAGAACGAAATGATAGTGAAAAAAATACAACAAGAGGATATAGAACGGTTTGGGATTCTGATATTCAAATGTATCCCCAAGATAGCGTAATTTATCACCCCAATGGTTTTATTCCGAGAGGTTTTAGAGAAAGACCAAGTGATGATATTGTATTTTTAGAAGATTCATATGGTGACCAATTATTAGATTCAATTGCAGGACATTATAATGCTTTGTCTAATTTTTATGCTCAAAATACTTGCTTGTTAATTGGATTATCATTAGAAGATGCAACACTAAAGCATATTTTACGACAAAATGCAAGAATCCACCCCGGACACGTTCATTATTATGCTTATTATCTCAAAAACGAAAATTCTCTTACAAATGAACAAAAAGAGCAAATCATAAATTCAAATTTTGAAATTTACAATCTAATTACTTTATTTTTAAACGAGCAGGAAATATCAGTTTTGGGGCAATTAATTAACACAGAAAAGGAAATTGGTGCTATGATTGACCAATTAGGGCTTAATAGTATATATCGTTTTTACCTGACTGGTTCTGTGTGCGTTGGAAAAAGCACAGCAGTCTCACAATTCAGAAGTTTAAGAACTCACGATGAATGGTTGGAAAGAAAAGTTGAAGGTATGGAAAAAGACCCTAATAAAGTTAATGATGATGAAAAGATAAAACAAATTGATTTGTGGGTTGCAGAACAATGGCGTAATAAAAATTACATTCTCTCACAACAAAAATCAGGAATACATATTATTGACCGCGCACCACTAGACGCTTTTGCATTTACTCCCGAAAATGAATGGGTTGCAAAAGCAAAATTGACTAAAGAAAATATTACACCTGAAAAATCCACCACAAAATTATGCAAAGGTAAAATTATTTTACTAATAGGCGACCCGAATGAAATGTCAGTAAGGGCTTTGCGATTACAAAAAGAAGTAAGTGTCGAAGATTTAAAGCACAGACAAAAATTATTAAAAATAGTTTATCCCGATAGCGAGAATGGTATTGTAGAACTTGACACTCGAAGCAAAAGCAAAGAACAAGTTGCCAAAGAAATTTGTAAAATCATTCATTTAGATAAATATGAAGAATGTGATATGCAATATATTCTTGAAAAAATTGAAAAGAAAGAAACAAAACCTAACTAAATATACTTAAACAACCAAAATACGGCACACAACCCTTAGCCTCCTATAAAGCCTTGCTTGCATACGCTTTGCATTGGAGGGTAGGTTGAACTAAACATGGCCAGCATGCAACTACCTTCCGATTTGTTGTTTGAGCATAGGGTTTTCAATCGTATTTTCAACAGCCTCAAACCCTTTATATATTCTATTTGAGAGCCCGACTCAAAGTTCACGCCCTCAATGCAAAACTTATATACTACTATTTCATTGGAGTAAGTATCCCCTTGAGGGGATTTAAGGGGTGAATTTATTTAACTAAAAAAAAATTAATTAATTAATAGCGATTAACTAATAACCCCGGAGGGGTTAAAGCTTGGTAGAATACAACAACCATACAAGAAAAAGCGGTGCAAGCAGCAAAACAACCATAAAAAGCAGGCCTTCCATGCACCGCAATATTCAGGCATCCATTAGAACATAAACTTCAACCTATTTGAGGGTGTGCCTCTCAATCCATGCCCCCAATACAAACCAACCTATTTTAGACCTTTTTCCTAAAAACAATCAATTCTACGGAACATAAGTCCATTTTCCCGAACAAAATGCCCATCCTCCCACTAAAAACATCAATTCTCCCAGTGTTTTCGTCAATTCTCCCGGTCATTTTGCCGATCCTCCCGGTCGTTTTGCCAATTCTCCCGCCATTTTACCGATCCTCCCATCCATTTTGCCAATTCTCCCGGTCGTTTTGCCGATCCTCCCATCAATTTTGCCCATTCTCCCGGTCATTTTACCAATCTTCCCATATAAAAAGCCAATTTCCCCATTGGTAATGCCTTTTTACCATCCATTTAATCAGAATATACGCTGAGTCTTGCCTCTTAAGTCTTTTGTCTTTTGTCTTGCGTCTTTAGTCTTCTGTCTTGTGTCTTTCGTCTTGCATCTAATTTCCAAAATCAACAAAAAACCCCGAATAGGGGTTTAATAACAATAGCCATGGGTTTCAACCCATGGAAAAGGAGCATGGAAGAAAAAGCGGTGCAAGCAGCAAAACAGCCATATAAAAAAGGCCATCCATGCACCGCAAATGGCGGCAGGCCGCAATAAGGCCATCAGTGGACAGTGGCAGCCCCACCTACAATTAACAATTAGCAGCGTGGGAAGTGGTTGGCAGCCTTAGCAGAGCGAAAACCCCGGCGGGGTTAAAGCTTGGTAGAACAACAGCACCCTGCCAATAAAAGCGGTGCAAGCAATAAAGAGGCTATGGAATATGGAAGTATCATGCACCGCAAATGGCGGCCGGCCGCAACAAGGCCATCAGTGGGCAATGGCAGCCCCACCTACAATTAACAATTAGCAGCGTGGGAAGTGGTTGGCAGCCTTAGCGGAGTGAAAACCCCAGCGGGGTTAAAGCTCGGTAGAACAACAGCACCCTGCCAATAAAGGCGGTGCAAGCAATAATGAGGCTATGGAATATGGAAGTATCATGCACCGCAATATTCATGCATCCATTAGAATAAAAATATAAAACAACAAAACCCTTATAAAACATAATCATCCTTTGTCTTGCGTCTTTAGTCTTGTGTCTACATTTGGCAAAGAGCCTGCAATTTTCCATCCACAGGGCAAAACCAGTATTCCAAGCAGTCAAAATAGGAGTTAAAAAGGCCCAGCCTGCAACCTACGCTAATCGTCTTGCTTGCAGGCCCTGAAAAAGTCACAATTTCAATTTACTTTAATCTCGAATTTTAACTTTACCACAAGTAATGTACGGAAATATACAGTACAAATGTTGAAGTTGTACGGATAATTTCTGTATATTTGCACAAAAACTTAAAACCATGAGTGCATCAACAATAGAACAAGCAAGATTTGACGCCAGACTTCCAAAAGAACAAAAACAATTTTTTGAGAAAGCTGCGTATTTAGGAGGCTATAGAAATCTTACTGATTTTGTAATTCGGGTAGTTCAGGAAAAAGCAAAAGAAATAATAAAAGAAAAAGAACAAGTAATTGCTTCAGAAAGAGACAGCCAAATTTTTTTTGATGCAATAACAAACCCTCAAAAGCCTTCAGAAACTTTGAAGAATGCTTTAAATGATTATAATTCTTTTATCGCAGATTCAAAATAACATGATTGAGCTTTTAAATAAAAAACATAATCGTAAGGAATTTGATTGCGGAAAAGAATTGTTAAACAATTATCTAAAAAATCAAGCAGGACAGGATGTTAAACGCAAATTGTCTGCTTGTTTTGTTTTAGTTGACAGTGAAACAAATGTAATTAAAGGATTTTATACCCTTTCAAATTATAGTATTCCTTTAAGTAGTTTTGTTGAGCAAATTAGAAAAAAACTTCCAAATTCCTATAAATCAATTCCAACTACACTATTAGGCAGACTGGCTATTGACAAAAAGTACCAAGGAAAAGGAATTGGGAAAATTTTATTAATTGATGCATTAAAAAGGTCTTATGCTATATCAGCTGAAATTGGTTCTTTCGGGATCATTGTTGACCCGATTGACGAGGAAGCAAAAGACTTTTACGGAAAATATGACTTTATTGAACTCCCTGATAGTAAGAAAATGTTTATTGCCACGAAAACTTTAAAAGAACTATTTGATTGAAACAATTTACCTCCAATAAAGCCTTGCTTGCATACGCTTTGCATTGGAGGGTAGGTTGAACAAAACATGGCCAGCATGCAACTACCTTCCGATTCGTTGTTTTAGTATAGTGTTTTCAATCGTTTTTTCAACAGGCTCAACACCCTTAACAATTTCGATACAGAAAAACAGGATTACTAAATCGAACTAATCCCGCTTGCCAACCTTGTGTGTCATTTCATCAAAAAAATATAATCTGAAATTTTAAATCGATACCAAGAGTTGGTATATTTGAATAAAAATTATCGACTATGGCAAAGAATACATCTATACTTCTGGGAGAATATTTTGATAAATTCGTGAATGATAAAATCGCTTCTGGAAAGTTCTCGTCTGTTAGTGAGGTGATTCGAACAGCTCTTCGCCTGTTGGAAACAGAGGAAAATAAGTACAATGCCCTGATTAAGGAACTTGAAATAGGTGAAAAGAGTGGATTTATAAAAGACTTTGACCGAACAGAAAATCTTAAGAATCTTCACGACAGATACCTCAAGAAATGAAGTTCATAATTAGCCGGAAGGTAAATGAAGATATCGAAAAGATATGGTTGTACACCTATGAAAACTGGTCGCTGGAACAAGCTGACAGGTACTATAATTTAATCCTGGACGAAATTGAGTTCATTACTGAAAACTTTGAAAGTGGTAAGTCAGTCGACTACATAAAAAAAGGATATAGAGCAACTCTGGTAAAATCACACATTATTTTTTACAAAAAATCAAGACGAAATATTATTGAAATCATAAGGGTTTTGCACCAGAAAATGGATATTGAAAACCGAATCTACGAATTAAAAAACCTAACTAAATCTAAATAGACTATAGAATGAAAAGAATCTTTATTTCAGCAATAGCTTTAATCTCATTGTTTGCTTGTTCGACAACAAAAAATAGTTCATTGGGTAATATGCTTGCAATAATGCAGGTAGACGAACCTATACCGGGTGTTTGCGACAATTCAAAAGTGATTGCAATTTTACCTTTTCCAGGAAATGGACAAGTAAAGGCACAAGCCCCTTTATCTGATGAAGAAATAACTAAGAAACTAAACGAAGAAGTTGACTTTTTAAAAGATAAGCCGGAATATAAAGACAAAGGAATGGTTAATTTAATTATTAATTGTGAAGGGAAAATGGTAAGATGCCAAATTGATAACAAAACCCAAAGTCCTGAACTTGACCAGCAAATAGTTAAAGTATTTTCTAAAATGACGGAATGGAAAGCTGGAAGTGTTAACGGAAAGACTGTTGATACTTCAGTGCTTTATAGCTTTGAAATTGTAGATGGCGTAATCTCCCTTTAAACAAAGAAAAACGCACCTCCAATAAATAGGACTCTGAGCAGTCAGCATTCCAAGAGCGAGCTGAGCAGTGAAGGGTTACTGATAGCCGTCGGAATTGAGCCCTAGCGAACTGATGAGGGGTCTTTACCCGCGTTCAAATGTCTTGCTTGCAGGCCTTGGAAAAGTCACAATTTCAATTTACTTTTAGTCTTAAGTTTTAACATAAATACAAAAAACAAACAAACCCAACTTCATTTACCGCCAACCTTGCCAACAAGGCTGAGAATCATCCTGGATAAATGAAATAGATTTGATTTCTTTAATAACGAAACTTCTTATTTAAGAAAATCGATAAATATTTAAATAAGCTTTATCTTTGTTTAAAATTCTACAATGAAACACCCATGAGATGGATTTCACACAAAGGAGCATGATTATAAATTGGTGTTCCATGTGACCGTTGAAAATAAATTATAAACACATGAAACAGTTCAATTCGGGTCAATATATTAGTCAGGGTTATTATAAAAGTTTTCAACCTGAGTTTATCAATAGACAGTTGCAAATTGATAACATGGAAGTATTGCAATTGTTAAGCCAGGCAGATAGAGAATTAGGCCGATTGGATATGTATTCAAAATATATTCCCAACATAGAGTTGTTTATCAGTATGCATGTGTTAAAGGAAGCAACTCAAAGCAGTAAAATTGAAGGGACACAGACAAATATGGACGAAGCCCTTTTAGAGAAAGAGGATGTACCACTAGATAAAAGAGATGATTGGGAAGAAGTTCAGAATTACATAAAAGCTATGGAATGGGCTATCGGGCATCTTAATAAACTACCTTTTTCATCACGACTTATAAGAGAAACTCATCAAATATTACTTCAAGGTGTACGAGGAGAAAAAAAGCAACCTGGAGAATTTCGGATTAGTCAAAACTGGATTGGGGGAGCAACAATAAATGATGCCGTTTTTATTCCGCCAGTTCACAGCGCTGTGCCTGAACTAATGAGTGATATGGAAAAGTTTATTCATAACGAAGAGATTCATATCCCTGAATTGCTTAAAATAGGACTGGTTCATTACCAATTTGAGACAATTCACCCTTTTCTCGATGGAAATGGTAGAGTAGGTCGATTATTAATTCCACTTTATTTGGTAAGCAAAGGAATATTGCAAAAACCAGTTTTGTATTTATCTGATTTTTTTGAGAAAAACAGAAAATTGTACTATGATAATTTAACAACAGTAAGAGAGAATAATAATTTGGAACAATGGTATAAATTTTTTCTTGTGGGGGTAATTGAAACGGCTAAAAATGGAATTATAACTTTTGATAATATATTGCAACTTCAAAAGCAAACTGATTTTGATATTCAATCGTTAGGTAGCAGAGTATTAAAGGCCAGGAAAGTAATCGACTATCTGTATAAACGTCCAATGATTACAGCGGATAAGGTAAGTGAGGTTGCTTCGATTTCAATGCCATCAGCTTACAAATTGATTTCAGATTTAGAGAAACTTAATGTTTTAAAAGAAAATACTGGTGGACAAAGAAGTAGAGTATATGTATTTGAAAATTATTTAAACCTATTTAGATAATGCCCGGTTGGCAAAATACAATATTAAATAATACGGGTTCAGTGGTTGTGAGGTTTTTATTCTCACAGCAGTGTTTTCCTCAGAGGACGAGAACACAGCTCGAAAAACTATTTGTTGTTATAAAACTTTGGGTTTAATTTTACAAACATAAAATTACTTAGAAAAATAAAACGATGGCATTATTTTATATTTAAATGAAAATAGAATGACAAAGAAATTGTACCAAATTCAACTGGTTTTAAACGGCATCAGCCCTAAAATATGGAGAAGAATACTTGTAAATTCCGATGTGTTGTTGGTCGATTTGCATCGAATTATCCAAACAACAATGGGATGGACCAATTCTCACCTGCATTTGTTCTCTGATGGTACGGAAGAATATTCGCCCAGGGAATTTGAAGTTGAATATGCAAAAGATTCAAGAACCGTAAAGCTGGATGAAATTTTACAAGAAGAAAACGCAAAGGTTGTTTATGAATATGATTTTGGTGATGGCTGGGAACATACCCTGATACTCGAAAAAATATTACCTCTGGATGATCAAATGCAAGTACCCCAATGTATAGCAGGTAAGCGAAATTGTCCTCCTGAAGATTGTGGTGGAATTTATGGCTATGCTGAAATGTTGAATGTATTAAAACAACCCGATCATGAGGAATATGAAAGTTATTTCGAGTGGTTAGGGGAAAAGTTTGATCCTGATAATTTTAATAAAGAGGCCATAAATAAAATGTTAAAGAAAAAGAATTTTGGATGTATTTGGCTCTAAAGTAGCGCTTATAAAAATTATAGCTAAGGGAGTAAAAACTAGCCCTTCTTGGTCGAAAAAGTGAGTTTTTTGTATAAATAACATAGCTTTTACTCTAAAATCAGCCCAATTGGGGTAAAAATCGGACCTTTTTGTACAAAGAGGAGGCAAAATTGCCTAAAATCAGACCAAAAGGTACCTGGTTTATACCTTTTTCTCTAAATTCATCCCAATTGGGGCAAAAAAGAGACCTTTTGGAATGAAAAAGAGGCAAATTTGCTTAAATTCAGACCTAAGTGGGCAAAATTCATAGCTTTTTGTATGAAATTCATATCAAAAGGTACCAAAAAGAGGTAAAATTGCCTAAAATCAGACTAAAAGCTACCTAAATCGTACCTTTTTCTCTAAATTCAGACCTTTTGCTCTAAAATCAGGTAAAATTGCCTAAATTCAGGGAAATTTGCCTAAAATTGGGCAAAATTGCTATAAATTCACCCTGGTTTTATGTCTTTTGCATCCATCGAACTTCCTTATCGGCATCAAAAATCAAAAAAATTCCTACGCCAAAAACCAAAAATCTCAGGTCTTTTGTCTTTTGTCTTGATTCTAAGGTCTTTTGTCTAAAGTCTAGTGTCTAAAATCTAGTGTCTTGAGTCTAAAGTCTTGTGTCTAAAGTCTAGTGTCTTGAGTCTAAAGTCTAGTGTCTAGATTCTAGATTCTAATGTCTAAATTCTTGCTAAAAGCTTACTTAATTATTTATGTGTTCGTTTGTCATAAGGGCGTTGTTCCATAAGGTTTCAAAAATTACCCTCGAAATTTTTTCCATCCGCTCGTAATTAATTTTATCGGGGGTGTCACCGGGCTGATGTAAATCGGAATTGATGCCGTCGAAGAAAAACAGGGTGGGTATTCCTGCGGTAAAGAACGGTTTATTATCAGAAACATCAATGGTTGAGGTGAAATCGGGATTTAAGCGGTATTTTTTGCAGAAGCGGGAACCCTGCTGATAAATGGAATCTTCGAGATGGTGGCCAATAAAATAAAAATAGGCCGGATCGTCGGCATGTTCCGTATCGCTTCGGCCAATCATGTCGATATTTATCATGAGTTTTATATTCGCTAACTGATTAAAATTTTTGACAAAATATTCTGATCCGATCAGTCCGCTTTCTTCCGCGGTAAATGCTATAAAAAGAATGTTTTTTTGAGGGCGGTATCCATCGGAATAAGCCCGGGAAAAGGTTTTCGCCAGTTCAATTACCGCAGCTGTTCCCGATGAGTTATCGTCGGCACCATAATATATTTCTTTATCAATTATTCCCAGATGGTCATAATGGGCGCCCACAACCAGGTATTCATTGCTGTTGGTACCCGGAATCATGGCAAGAATATTACTGGTAATAAGGGTGTCTGTTTTATTTTGTTTAACTTCAAGAGTCAAATTTCCAATGGTTTCACCAGGCTTACCTGATTTTCTTTTCCAGTAATTTATGCCATGACCGGTAATTTTTTTTACAGCCAGGGAACTGAGCGTGAGGTTACGATAGTCATTCAAATGTTTCCAATTTAATAGGAAGGTGTCTTTGGGTGAGCGGTATCCTTTAAAACTAAGAAAAGCTTTTTGTTGTTCTGAAATGGATTCAAATTGCCTGATAATTTTAGGGTTGGCAACCAAACTGAGTGCTGCACCCTGTTTTTGTGCACTTACCGCATTGGGCATGAAAGCACGTAAATTGTTGTTGAGTATGAAAACGGCTTTTCCCTTGATATCCAGATTAGCGATTTCTTCTTCTGAACCATATCCGGCAAATAGTATGGGAAGCTCACTTTTAAAATAGCTGGTTTTACCAGAATACATATAGTCTTTAAATTCAGTGAGGGTATATCCATTGGCCTGAATTTGAATGTTTTTTTTACCTGAATGAAGTAATTCAAAATCTTGTAAATATCCATCGGCCAACCCGGGTTCCAAACCGGGAGTTTGTTTCCATTGTTCTATAATGTAATTGCGGGCAATAAGTATTCCGTTTGATCCCGGATTTCGCCCTTCACACGAATCAGATGCCAGCACATATACATGTTTTTTAAGGTTTTTTGCCTGAAGGGTTTTGGCATAATCGCTTACCTTTGGTTGCGCTACCATTGCCGATAATGAGAAAAACATAGCGACAAGGATTAAGCTTAGTCTTTGTTTCATAGGAACTGCTTTTTTAGGTATTGATTTACAGGTTTTGCTAACAGTCGTACATATTTATTGTAACCAGCTATTGGACTAAGTTGCTGAGTTTATACAAATATAATGTTTTTATTTGTCCGTTTTAGTTGATGTTTTTTTACGACCATCTGTGTTTTATAAACCTCCCGCCCGGTATTCCACCCATCGGAACTCTTTTAATCTTCCTGAGTCTAAAGTCTAATGTCTAAATTCTTGTGTCTTGAGTCTACGGTCTTTTGTCTAAATTCTAGTGTCTTTTGTCTAGTGTCTTGAGTCTAAAGTCTAAAGTCTAGTTTCATCTAGCCTCTACTTCGCCGCCTGCGGTTCCGGCCAAAGGCGTTCATAGCGTCCGTGGCGCAGATAGCTTCTGATTATTTGCTGTACATCGCGGTTGTCGGCATGGGGCTTAATGGCATCGGCCAATTGTTCGTAGTCCTGGGGCATCTGTGCATCAACAAAACCAAAACCCAGGTATTTTCCGTTTTTTACATGAACCACTGCTTTTTCGTCGGCATGTCGTCCTTTATCAATCAAAATAAAATTGGGGTAGGTATAATCGAACGATTTTATAAACTCGCGGGCGCGTTGGTTGTATGCATCGGCGGATTCCTGGCCGGTACAGGCTCCTTTGCATTGCGCAATACCACTATTAAAACAGGCACCTTCAGCATGATACAGCCCACAAAGTTTTTGGCACAAGTGGTAATATTCCACCCGCTTAAAAACAAAGTTCTTTGCCTCGGTCATATTGGCAAAAGTTGCCAGGGGAACCTCACTTTTGCTGGTCAGGCGTTCCAGTTTCAGGTTAATGTAGCCGTTTAAATCGTAGCCGGCCATCAGCCCAATGTTTAACAACGAACGACGTTGTTGTCGGTTGTAAAGGGGTTTGTGTTTTTTTATTTCGTCGCTTTCCAAAAGCAGGGCCACCAGTTCGCTACCGGTAAGTACCACATTTATATGAGCAATCCGCTGGCGCAGTTCGAGGGCTTTTTTCCCTCCGGTATTTCGCAGGTGCTGAATCACCCGCTTTTTTAGGTTGATGCTTTTACCAATGTAGATTAACTGCTGCATCTCGTCGAAAAAATAATACACACCGGTGGCTTCGGGAATTTTGGCTACCAATTCGCGGTGAAAAGCCGAGTCGATGCCTTTTAACAGTTTGTAGGCTTCCGGATCGGCGGCTTCCTGAAAGGCTCCGTTGTGTTGCAACAGCAATTCAAATAGCTTTACGGTGGCCAGGGCATCTCCCGCAGCGCGGTGGCGTCCGTTAATGCGAATGCCCAAATCGTCGCAAAGCCTGCCCAGACTGTATGAGGCATGTCCGGGTAAAATTTTGCGGCTTAAACGTACCGTATCAAGGGTTTTGCGTTGGTAATCGAAGCCCAGGTTTTTGAATTCAGCCTTTACAAAGCCGTAATCGAAATTGGCGTTATGGGCAACAAAAATACAGTCTTCGGTAAAGAGTACAATCTCTTTGGCTACTTCGTAAAATTTGGGCGCATCGGCCACCATTTTGTTGGTAATGCCAGTCAGACTTGTTATGTAAGCAGGAATGGTTCGTTCGGGATTTATAAGCGTGGTAAATTCGTCGATTACCTGCTGCCCGTCGTGAATAAAAATGGCAATTTCTGTAATTTTTTCCGTGCGCGGACTTCCTCCGGTGGTTTCAATGTCGATAATGGCGTATTTCAATTATTATTCAGCTAAAGTTTATTATTTGCCCTGCTTCGGAGGGATTTGTCGATGAAAAATTGTCGCATAAAAATACGCTATCGTTGCTTAATCACAAAAAGTTATTCACAATTTTAATCGCCGGTTTTTTATGCAACATTAAGAACTTATCTTTGGCAGCGCTTAAAAAATAGGAGCGAAGTTTCGTTCCCGAATAAATCAGCAACTAATAAAATTATATACTGCTATGAATACCTGGTTCGAATGTAAAGTCAAATATCAGAAAGTTACTGCCGACGGAAAAGAGAAAATGGTTTCAGAACCTTATTTGATCGATGCCGTTTCGTTTACCGATGCCGAGTCGCGCATCCATAAAGAGCTGGAACCCTATATCAGCGGCGAGTTTCATGTTACCAACATTAAGATGGCCAATTACTCGGAGTTAATTCCAAACGAGGGCGGTGACCGCTGGTTCAAATGCAAAGCAACCTTTATCAGCATGGACGAGGAAAAAGGAGTGGAGCGCCGGTCAAATACCTACATGCTGGTTCAGGCCAATACCGTAAAAGAAGCTTACGACAACCTGGAAAAAGCACTAAGCGATACCATCAGCGATTTTGAAATTCCAGCCATTCAGGAATCTCCGCTTTTGGATGTATTTACCTATTTTGGCGGCGATGAGACAGATAGGGAAGTTTCGCGCAAACCGCTCACAAGCATCGATTCCGACGACGATATCAGCGACGAGGAAGAATAGGTCTTTCAGTCGAAAATTTTATACCAAAGCAGTTTTACCCCGGGTAGAACTGCTTTTTTTTGTGTTTCACCCCTTAAATTTTAAGCAAAACAGGCAAAAGCAACCTAATAAATCAATACGCCGTCTATGGGTAGTCTGAATTTTTAGTAAATTGCAGTTCATATTTAACAACAATTCATGAAGTAATAAAACCCAACGGAAATGAAAAGCGTACACCAAGCCTTAACAATTATTGGAGCTCTGTGCCTCCTGTTTACCAGTGTCCCCATGCAGGCACAAACCCTCGAAGAGTTTAAAAAGCAAGAGCAGGAGCGAAAGGCTCAATTCAAAAAAGATTATAAAGAAGGTTTCGAAAAGTTTGTAAAAGAACGCGACGAAGCCATTCAGAAAATGGACGAAGAGTTCAAGGAGTTCCTGAAAAAAGAGTGGACCAATTATGAACTTTTTAAGGCCGAACAGCGAAAACCCGAGCCCAAACCCAATACCGAACCGGTATTTTCGGGGGCTAAAAAAGAAAAAGCTACCGAGCTTAAGGTAGAATTGCCAAAGACTGTTGAATCGATGGCCGTAGCGCCTCCACTGCCTGTGCTGGCCAAATCAGCTCCGGCCGATTATTCGCCCCGTTCAACCAGCTTCGGCTTTTATGGTTCCAACTTAAAAGTTGATTACGATTCCAAGTTTTTAACCCGTTTTTCGGGCACTATCTCTGAGGAATTGATTAGTCAAAACTGGGAGGCCATGAGTCAGACCAATTACGCCGACCTTATCAATCAACTGGTAAGTTTTAAGGCCGAAATGAACCTGAACGACTGGGGTTACTACCTTTTGGTAAAAAATGCCTCAAAACAAATAGCATCCGACGAAAATGCCGAAGTTTTTCTGGAGTGGTTCCTGCTAACCAAATCGAATTACAAAGCCCGGCTGGCGTTTAAAGGCTCTAAGCTTTATTTGTTATTGCCATCGCAAAACAACATCTACGGAATGCCTTTCTTTACCTTTAATAACCTGCGTTATTACCTGATAAATGGAAAAGAAAGCGATATTTTTACCTACGATAAAGATTTTCCGGAAGCTCGTACCGTAATGGATTTAAACCTGTACAAATCGATCAATACCCAGGCTTTGCTGAAAACGCGAACCCTGAAGTTCGAATACGACGGTACGGAATATCCTTTTGAGATAAAGTACAATCAGAACGCCATCAATTTTTACAACGATTATCCATTAGCCGATATCGAAGTTTATTTTGATGCCACCATTACGCCTCAAACCAAGGAATCGATTACCGATGCCTTGCTTCCGCTGATTAAAGATATGCCCGAAGAGGAAGCCACCATGTTTTTACTTCGCTTTGTGCAGACCGCTTTCGATTATAAAACTGACCAGGAGCAATTTGGTCAGGAGAAGTTTTTCTTCCCCGACGAGGTTTTCCATTATCCCTATTCCGATTGTGAAGACCGTTCGGTGTTGTTCTCGTACCTTACCAAGGAACTGCTGGGCCTCGATGTAATTGGGCTGAACTATCCGGGACACATGGCAACTGCTGTTAAGTTTAACAGCGAGGTTATTGGCGATTACATCAATTACCATGGCGAAAAGTATGTGGTTTGCGATCCAACCTATGTAAATGCGCCCATTGGTCAAACCATGCCTCAATATGCCGATGCCAATGCCATTATTGTGGAACTTAAAAGTTCGCAGGATTTGCTCGACAAAAGCATGAAGTACTGGCGTCTGGCCAATAAAAACGGATTGTATCAGGGAGGTAACGGAAAGAACATAGTTTTTGATGATGCCGGAAATGCTTACTTGTGCGGTTATTTTAATGGCGATGTCGATTTCTTTGGACACAAACTTCAATCAACTGAAAAGTCGAACGATATTTTTGTGGCCAAGATTGTTCCCGAAAAGGGAGTTGAATTTGCCTTTAAGCTGGGAAGTCCGGGCAACGATATTGCCTACAATATTACCATGGGAAAAGACAACAGCTTTTATTTTACCGGCTCTTTTAATAAAGATATAAAAGTGGGCTCCAATGTGTTGAAAGTTAAAAACAATGGCGATGTCTTTTTGGCCAAATGCGGAACCGACGGTAAATTGCAATGGGTGAATCAGGCGGGAATTGAACAACTCGACAGTGTAAACAATATGTTTGTGGCCCATTTCGACGAATACGGTAAAAAGCTTTGGACCCGTGCTTACGAAGAATCGGAAGATTTTACCGATTACGGAATTACGGTTGATGATATGGGAAAAACTTTTATTACCGCATCATTAGTTGCATCGGCCGGTTTAGATGTTAGTACCAAATCGTACGAGAGTTATACCGCTTTCGATCCCATTGAAACTTTAAAGAAAGAAAACGACAAATTGGTTGCCGAACAATATGAACCCGGAATTGCCGGATTGTTTGCCGTGCTCAGTCTAATAAACAGCAGCGGAAATTCCCTGCCGGGTAATCAGGCGCAAAAAGCCCTCGATTTGTACAATCCCTCGTTCAAAAAGAAATCACCGGCTATTTATGAAAACATTGGTAAAATTGAATTTATTAAAAACTCGCAGGGTATTGTTACCATACGCACCGACGATGGCAAGGATGTTAATTTTGATGCCTTACGCGTGGTTAATAATTCAAAAGTTAAAATATCGATGTACAATAGTGGTAATGCTCAAATTGATGTGTTATCGGGAGTAATGGTTGGAAAGGCTATTATTTGGTACAACCTGAATTACATCAGGTTATTTAAAGAAACCGGAGACTTATTATTCGATTACGATGCCGACCATACCCAAAAGAAAATGAATGTAAAGAAAGATATCCTGTACTAAACAGTTAATAACTTTTTTAAAGCCTGCCAATGCAACGTGGCGGGCTTTTTTATTTTCCTCAATAGCTGATGCTATTGTTTTATTATTATTTATTGGTACTTTTATTTTTTGTTAAACTTTACATTATGGAACAAAATAACTTTGTAAAAGTATTTGAATCAAGCATTAAAAAGCATTGGCAATTGCCTTCTTTGTCCGATTACAAAGGAAAAACCTTAACTTATGGTGAGGTGGGTAATGAGGTTTTAAAACTGCACCAGCTTTTTAATAAATGTGGGTTAAAGCCTGGCGATAAAGTATCGTTAATAGGCAAAAATTCATCGCATTGGGCTATTACTTATTTAGCTACGGTAACGTATGGGGCTACTATTGTTCCTATTTTGCCGGAGTTTCATCCCGACAATGTGCACCACATCATCAACCATTCCGATTCGGTTTTGCTTTTTGCAGGCGAGAACGTTTGGCCCGTTATCGATGTGAGTAAGTTGCCTCAAATTAGGGCTGTTGTGGGTTTGGTCGATTTTCAATTGCTTCATGCCAACGACAATGGAGCGTTTGGCGCCTTATGTAAAGAGGCTCAGGCCACACAGGCAAATCCGGCTACTGCCGAAAGCTTTGTATTGCCCGAAGTTCCCAATACAAATCTGGGGGTAATCAGTTATACTTCGGGAACTACCGGAAACTCAAAAGGAGTAATGCTTCCGCTCGAAAGTTTGATGGGAAATATTTTCTTTGCCTGGAACAACATGCCTTTAAAAGCCGAAGATAAAATTCTTTCGATGCTTCCGCTGGCTCATGCTTACGGTTGTGCTTTTGAATTTTTATGGCCTTTTACCATTGGTGTTCATATTACTTTCTTAGGGAAAATTGTATCGCCTCAGGCTATGATTCAGGCTTTCCAGGAAATAAGGCCCAGTCTTTTGTTGATGGTTCCATTAATTATGGAGAAAATCTATAAAAAGCAATTGCAGCCGGTTTTAACCAAGCTTAGCATGCGGGTATTGCTCTTTATGCCAATAATTAACCGCATTATCTATAAAAAAATCAAAACCAAATTATCGACGGTGTTCGGAGGCAATTTCCGCGAGGTGGTTATTGGCGGAGCAGCCTTAAATAAAGATGTTGAGGTACTGCTACGTAAAATTGGTTTCAACTTTTCAGTGGGTTATGGAATGACCGAATGTGGACCGTTAATTTCTTATGCTAACTGGGATAAAGCCCAGCTGGGTTCTTGCGGAAAACTGGTCGATTCGTTGCAAATTATGATTGATTCGCCCGACAGCGAAAACATTCCCGGTGAAATTATGATAAAAGGAAATCATGTGATGCTGGGTTATTATAAAAATCCGACTGAAACAACTAAAGTTATCGATGCCGATGGATGGTTACATACCGGCGATTTAGGTGTAGTCGACAAGAAAGGATACATTTATATTCGCGGTCGAAGCAAAAGCATGATTCTGGGTCCTTCGGGCGAGAATATTTATCCCGAAGAGATTGAATCGAAACTAAGCAATTATCCTTATGTTCAGGAGCAATTGGTAGTTAATCAGGACAATAAACTGGTAGCTCTGGTTTTTCCTGACAGGGAAAAAATTGAAAAAGAACACATTACTCAGGAACAACTGGAAGAGATTATGAACGATATACGTAAGCAGTTGAATGAGCAATTGCCCAAATACATGCAGATTGCCCGCATCCAATTGCAGAATCAGGAATTTGAGAAAACACCCAAACAAAGCATCAAACGCTTTATGTATGAGTTAAAAAATTAGTTTCTGAAACTATAACAAAAAAAATAAGCGCCAATCGGCGCTTATTTTTTTTGAATTATTAAGAGAAATCCTCTGAATGTTTAGCGGTAAATTAGACCTTATCGAATTTAAAGAACGATACCAAATCGAGCAAGGTTTCAGCCTGATTGGCTAATTCTTCGGCGCTCGACGATAGCTCTTCCGAGGCCGATGCATTTTGCTGGGTGATGGAGTTTAGTTGTTGTATGGCTCCGTTCACCTGATTGGCACCATTGCTTTGTTCCATACTGGCAGCCGAAATTTCCTGTACCAGTTGAGCCGTTTTCGATATCTCCGGTAAGAGTTTTTCCATCATCATGCCAGCTTCCTGTGTTACCGAAACACTATCGTGACTAAGTGAAACAATTTCGTCGGCAGCCAGCTTACTGCGCTCGGCCAGCTTACGTACTTCGGCAGCTACCACGGCAAATCCTTTTCCGTGCTCGCCGGCCCGGGCTGCTTCAACAGCTGCATTTAAGGCAAGAATATTGGTCTGAAAAGCAATGTCGTTAATAATGGTAATTTTTTGTGAGATAGTGCTTATCGATTCCAGACTTTGTTTAGCTGATACAGCTACCTTTTGAATGCCGGTGGCCGATGCTTCTGAAATCTTTTCGGTTTGCTGTGAATTATCAGAGTTTTGTGCAATATTCGACGAAATTTCTTCCATGGTAGCCGACACTTCTTCAACCGATGCAGCCTGTTCATTGGCTCCCTGCGATATTTGCTCGGCAGTTGATTGTAGTTGTGCGCTAGCCGATGCTATTTGTGTTGAGTTGTTTTTTATGGTTTGAACAATTTCGCCAATATTTGTTATCATCGAAGCCAGACTTTTTAATAAAGCACCTACTTCATCCTGACGATTTTTTAATCGCTCATCAACTTTAACACCCAGGTTTCCTTTGGCAAAAATATCGACCAGTTTAACTGCTTCAAAAACAGGCAGGGTAATGCTTCGGGTTATAATTATGGCACCAATCAGTATTATCGAAATCACAATCAGCATAATGATTATTGAATTGGTAAAAATTCGTTTTCCTAACAATTGACTGAAATCATAAGCTTCGGCGGCTTCATTTTCACTAATTTCGGTAAATTTATCCATGGAATTGCGCATGGCCTCAAAGGAATCGCTGTAAGAGCCATAGTAAATTTGCTCAGCAAATGCATAATTTTGTTGATTTAACGCAGAGGAAATTTCTTTGGTGTATTTATCAACTGCATCAAAATTTGAGTGAAACGCCTGGGTCAGGTGGCTGTACTCACCACTTTTTGCAGCATGAGAGATAGCTTCAAACTGACTGAAACGCTCTTTTACCTGCTTTAGGTTTTCTGAAATGTCGGCTATTATTTGTTTTTCATCGGCTGTAATTGCTGATGCATCGCTTGTATGTTTATAACCCGAAGTAATCGACTGGCTAATGCTTATGCTCGATTGGTACGCATCGCGGTCGGCCTGGAGCAGGTAATTAATACTGGCCAAATCTGTATTGTAAAGGTTGTCGATTTGTTTTTCGATGGTTCCGGTTTGTACCAGGGTGTAGGTAAATCCGATTACTGTTAAAACAACTATTATCGAAAATAACAGCGCCAGTCTTGATCCAATTTTCATGTTGTCCAAAGCTTTCATAGGTGTTTTCTCCTTTAATTTAGTTTACATTTATGATTTGCGAATTATAGTAAGCTGATAACTTGTCCATAGTATATAAGTAATACTCCAAAATGCTTTAAGGGTTAACTAAATTACTTAAATATATAGAAAAATAATTCAAATAAATTATTCCTCAAGTAGTTATTTTTTGATTCTTATTGGATTAAATAGGTTTGTTTTATTATTGAATAAGCTGTTTTTCTTTATTTGTTGATGATTAGGGGTTCAATACTGGCACTAAAAATCATTTATAGTCAGCTATAATAACATCAAAAAAAGCTAAAATGTTTAAACGTCTTTTAATGAAAACAGAATGGTAATTAAAGTTTATGTGCCAAGGAAGTTGGCTCACTTTAATTTTCCGGTGGATTAATAAAAATTATGCCCAGATTTTAGCTACCCGATATAAGAAAAATCGAATATCTGTTACGCCTCTCAATGTGGCTCTAAAAGCTTTGAGTTTTGCATTGA
>JBFXEW010000027.1:0-69112 GCA_050179685.1 Salinivirgaceae bacterium | reverse complement strand
TGTCTCCGTATTAATGGAAACGGGCTGCAAAACTAATCGCTTTTTTGCAATCTGCAAAACTTTTTTGAAGATTTTTCTGATTTTTTTGTCGGCCCCTTCGGCCTTCCAAAATTTACTCCAGGCAACTACTGCCTGAATCCCTTTTACCCTGCATTTCTCTTGAGAACCTCGCCTTAGTTGTTATCTCTTAAAGCGGGTGCAAAAGTAAGCGTTCATCCTTTACACTCCAAATATTTTTACCCCTTTTTTTATCTTTTTGCTAAACTATTTTTTACCCCTATGCTAACCAATACTTTACACCTGATATTTTTTCTCCTGATACCGCCCCCTTTTTATTCTCTTTCATCCTGTCCAAACTCAAAGCATATATTATTATATGGACGGAGATAATCTGATCGATTTTTAACATTTGCACTATATATTAAACTGCATTATTTGTTATCTTCGCATCAACATTAGAAAACAAGACATGGAAACTGAAAAGATTGTAATAATTCCAACTTATAACGAAAAAGAAAACATCGAAGCCATTATACGAAAGGTATTTACGCTTCCGGGCGATTTTCATCTGTTAATAGTTGAAGACAACAGCCCCGACGGCACGGCGCAGATTGTTAAGCGTTTAATGACTGAATTCTCTGAGAAATTGCACATTATGGAACGAGCCGGCAAACTAGGGCTGGGCACTGCCTATATTGACGGTTTTAAATGGGCGCTCGAAAAAGGTTACCAATATATATTCGAAATGGACGCCGACTTTTCTCATAATCCTGAAGATTTGGTGCGTTTGTATGATGCTTGTGCGAATGGTGCCGATTTGGCAATTGGTTCCAGGTATATTTCGGGAATTAACGTGGTAAACTGGCCAATGGGCCGGGTGTTGATGAGTTATTATGCATCGGCATATGTGCGCTTAATTACCGGGATGCGTATTAAAGATACGACAGCCGGTTTTAAATGCTACAAAAGAAAGGTGCTGGAAACCATCGATTTTGATAGGATAAAGTTTAAAGGTTATGCTTTTCAGATTGAGATGAAGTTTACCACCTGGAAGTTTGGATTTAATATTATTGAAGTTCCCATTATTTTTACCGACCGAAAAGAAGGCAAATCAAAAATGAGTGGAGGTATCTTTAGTGAAGCTATTTGGGGAGTGATCCGTATGAAATGGCGTAGTTTTTTCCGCTCATACAAAAGATCTGCCTAATATCCGTTTTGCCACTTACCGGAATTTCTTTTTAAGAAACACCAAAAAAAACCATTTCGTGCCCGAAGGAATTAAACTATAAGCTTATGAAAACGCTGATTAAAAACGTGCAAATAATAAATGAGGGTGCACAATTCCTGGGACACCTGGTTATTGAAGGTTCCTATTTTGTTTCCATTTCTGACAAACTACCTGCTGATTTGGATCATACCAATTATCAGGTTATTGACGGAGCCGGCAAGATTGCCATTCCGGGTGTTATTGACGATCAGGTTCATTTCAGAGAACCCGGGCTTACTCACAAAGGTGATATTTACACCGAATCGCGGGCTGCGGTTGCCGGAGGAGTGACTTCGTATCTGGAAATGCCCAATACCAATCCGCAAACCATCACGCAGGATGCCTTAAAGCAAAAGTTTGAACTGGCCGCTGAAAAGTCGGCTGCAAATTTTTCTTTTTATTTGGGAGCTACCAACAACAATTTAAAAGAAATTGTAAAAACCAATCCAGGGCAAGTCTGCGGTATTAAAGTTTTTATGGGTTCATCGACAGGAAATATGCTGGTTGATGAAACCAAAGCCCTTCAGGCAATATTTGCTGAAGCCCCTTGCCTGGTTGCTACGCATAGCGAAGAAGAATCCATCATCAGGCAAAACCTGGAGCTGTTCCGGAAAAAATACGGCGAAGACATTCAAGTAGCACACCATCCGTTTATTCGCAGTGCTGAAGCTTGTTATGTTTCATCGGCAAAAGCCATAGAGCTGGCATCAAAATATGGAACACAACTCCATGTGCTCCATCTGTCAACCGCTCGCGAAATGGCATTGTTTGATTCGGGTCCGGTTGAAAACAAAAAAATAACCGGTGAAGTTTGTGTACATCATTTATGGTTCGACGACAGTGCATACGAAACTTATGGAAACCGCATCCGGTGGAACCCGGCTGTTAAAACCCGCGACGATAAAGAAGCTTTATTGACGGCACTTTTAAACAACAAACTCGATGTGGTGGCTACTGACCACGCGCCGCACACCCTCGACGAGAAAATGAACAGCTACATGAAATCAGCTTCGGGCGGACCTTTGGTGCAGCATTCGCTGATTGCCATGATAGAAATGTACAAACAAGGAAAGTTATTACTTGAAGATGTGGTATTAAAAATGTGCCATGCTCCTGCCCGGCTTTTTAAAATTAACAAACGCGGCTTTATTCGTGAAGGTTATTTTGCCGACCTGGTTTTGGTCGATTTGAATGAAAGTTTTACCGTATCGGCTGAAAATATTCTTTATAAATGTAAATGGTCGCCCTTTGAAGGTACTACCTTTAACTCAAAAGTAACCCACACTTTTGTAAATGGAAAACTGGTTTACCATAACGGAATTATTGACGACCAGGTTCGTGGTATGGCTTTAACCTTCGACCGTTAAATTTTATCGCAAAACGAAGCGGGCCACCGAACGACTTCGTTGTTCCAGCAAAACTTCGCGGTTTTGAGTTACCAAAAGCTCTGCATCTGGTTTATGATGCCTGATGGTAATTAGTTCCAGCGGTTCGTTATATTTTACTTCGTAATACTTTTTCAATTCCTCAATAGCGTTAGGAACCCTGTCCATATTGGTGTCAACGGTAATTGAAAAGCTGATGGCGCTGTTTTGCATCAGGTTTACGCGTATTTGATGCTTTGCCAGGATGCCAAAAATATGACTCAGATTTTCTTCCATAATAAACGATAAATCGTTTGGACGAATGGAAACAAGCACCTGTTTTTCCTTTTTTATATAAACCGGGGACAGTACCAGATTATCATAGGCGGCTATTAAAGTTCCCTGATTTGCCAAATCGTAAAACGAACGTACCTGCAACGGAATGCTTTTATTTTGCAGCGGCTTGATGGTTTTTGGGTGAATTACTTTTGCTCCGTAATACGACAACTCAATGGCATCGGTATAACTCAGTTTTTCAATTTTATCGGCATTGGGAATCCACTCCGGATCGGCACACATAATTCCTGGTACATCTTTCCAAACTACTACTTTCTCAGCATCCAGACAATTGGCAAGTATTGCTGCAGTAAAATCGGAACCTTCGCGACCAAGCGTTGTCATCAATCCGTTTCTGTCGCTGCCAATAAATCCCTGGGTCAAATAAAGTTGTCCGCTGAAATTATTGAATTGTTTTGAAACCAAGCCGGCGGTTAACACCCAATCCACATTAGCTTCACGATAGGTTGCATCGGTTTTTAGTACATTCCGGATATCGACCCACTGCGACGAAACACCCTTCAGGTTTTGATACGCGTGCACAATTATTGAAGAAACCAATTCGCCAAAGGGTACAATTTGATCGTATTCAAAATCGAAATTGAGTCCGGGCTTTTTTGAAAGTTTTGTTTCTAATGCCTGAATCAATTCCTTAAAATGAGAGAAAACAGGATGATTCGCTTCAAATAATTTATTGAGAAAAGCCTGATGAAAGCTGACAAATTCATTTAAAAAGGTATCGAAAGGTTTCCCGTTTACATAATTAATCGTCAATTTCTCGAGCAGGTTGGTCATTTTTCCCATGGCAGAAACCACAATCACCCCCTGGTGAATTTGAAATTTACAAATGCTTACCATTTGTTCCAGGGCCTGAAGGTCTTTTATTGATACTCCACCAAATTTATTGATAATCATAATTATTCGCTTGAGTTTTAAATGCAGTTAAACGAAGCCCAAATGTAAATAATTACCAGGCATTTGAATCATTATAAAAGATAAAAATATTTCGTTGCTACGAATTTTTAATTAATTTTAGTACCGAAAAAGCATACAAAAACACATGAATCATAAATACTTATAACAATGAATAAAATACTGCTTTTATTGGTTAGTCTGGGAATAGTTAATCCATTTTCACTGCTCGCCCAAACCGGCGTGTTTTACTTTGCAGGTAAAGAAAATGCTGACAAACAAGCCACAGCAGTAGCCATTGTGCAGGAATCCAACGATTCATTAATCCTGATTAATTTACAGGCCAACGAAGACTATACAAATCAAAATCTTTTGTTTCTTAAAACCAAAAGCGATGGAACAGCCGGTATCAGTAAAACCATTCCAATTGAAAAACTCCACAACATTGTTTATGTGTCACCATTAAATCAAACAAATTACAAGGTTTTTGGAAATCAAAACACCAATAAGCACTACCAGCCTTTTCAACTTAAACTGACAAATACGGGCAAACTGATTGATATGGAATCAGAAGCTTCTGTTTTTTCAACCCTTACCAGCCACGTAGCCATGGATAAAGATTATTATTACATTCTTTACACCAAAGATGGTAAGAATGAGCGCTACAACATTTCGTTGCTTAAACTGGCTGTAGAAACCAACAAAGTTGTGTGGCTTAAGAAAATTTCATCGGAACAAAACGAGGAAGCCGACCAAATTTATGTAACTGAAGATGGTACCCTTTATATTCTTGGGAAAAAATTTAACGACGATGTTTCAGAATACCTGCCAATAATCTATAAACTCGACACCAAAGGAAATCAGATCTGGAAAAAAGGAATCGATGTGCCGGCCAATTTTAATAAGCAAACTTTTTTTATTGCTCCAAACCAGGACATAATATATATGTGTGGCTACACAAAATTGCAAACCGGAATGGCCGAAACCCGGCTCATAAAATTCTCAGACGAAGGCAAAGAAATGCATCATAAAACAATTGGCGATTTAAGTGCCAACGGAATGCTGAAACTGACCAACAATCAGGTGGTTTTGTTTGGTTCAAAGTTTTATGTCGATCAAAAACAAGTTGTTACCAAAGGTAGTTTTACCTTGCTGGGAGCCGGATTCAACGAATTATTTACTAAAACACTGGACCAAACCGATGCCCCCGACACCGAACTTAATATACCGCTTCAAACCAGTTCCGATTTTACTACGGCCATCGAATTAAGTGACGGCCGGATTGCTTTTGCCGGAAAAGTTTTTATGCCTTTGTCACAGGGCATTAAACGCAACGTGCCTTTATTAATGATAACCAACGCTGACGGTACGTACCAAAAACAATAGTCCGGCATTTTTTTGAGTTTCTCCATCAAATTTCCCCGGTTTTGTCTTATTCCAACAGAATGAACTTATGTGCTTTTTAAAAATAAAACAGTTTCAATAGTTGCATAAAAAATAAGATGCGGTATTTTTGTCTTTCGGCATTGGCCCAACAGCCTATAAAAACTACGCTTATGAAATTTAATTTTGACGAAATTGTTAATCGAAATAACACCCATTGTGTAAAGCACGATGGCTTAAAAAACTTTTTAAAAGTTGAAGATGCGCTGCCCATGTGGGTTGCCGATATGGATTTTAAATCGCCTCCCTGCATTACCGATGCCCTAAAGAAACGAATTGAGCATGGTGTTTTTGGCTACACGTTTCGGTCCGATGCGTTTTTTGAAAGCATTATAAACTGGATGCAGAAACGCCACCAATGGAGCATCGAAAAGGAATGGATTTCATTCAGCCCCGGCGTTGTGGCCGGATTTACACTGGCCATTGAACAATTTACCAATCCCGGCGATAAAATTATTGTGCAGCCACCCGTATATTTTCCGTTCTTTCAATCGGTTGATGATACCGGGCGCCAAACAGTCTATAATCCGCTAAAACTGGTCGATGGACGTTTCACGTTCGATATTGAAGATTTGGAAGCCAAAATTGACGACAAAACCAAAATGCTTCTGTTGTGCAACCCGCACAATCCGTGTGGAACGGTCTGGACAAAAGACGAACTGCTGAAACTCCATGCTATTTGCCAGCGACACAATATTTTGGTTGTGTCAGACGAAATTCACGCCGACATTATTTACCAGCCGGCTAAACATATTCCTTACGCCAGCATTTCAGAAAGTGCTGCAATGAATAGCATTACGGTAATGTCGCATTCAAAAACATTCAATGTGGCCGGTTTAACCACTTCGTTTGTAATTTGTAAAAACCAGGAACTGCTTAATAAGTATAACAAAGGATTACAAATTCCGCATCTGCACATGGGAAATATTTTTGGAAACGAAGCGCTTGTTGCCGCTTATACCCAAGGTGAACCCTGGCTCGAAGAACTTTTGGAATATTTAAAAAACAATGTGGCTATAGTCGATTCGTTTGTAAAGGAGCATCTGCCCCAAATTAAACTAATTAAACCGGAATCAACATTTTTACTCTGGCTCGATTGCCGCGCGCTAAATCGGAGTGCAAAAGAACTGGGAAACCTGTTTTTACACGATGCAAAAGTTGCGGTGAACGAAGGAAGCATGTTTGGTCCCGGAGGCGAAGGTTTTGTGCGCTTAAATATTGGCTGCCCGCGTTCGGTACTCGAAAAAGCACTGAACCAGATTCGTGAAGCCATAAACAACAAGGCTTAGCAAAAAAGAATTACAATAACTTATTCCTGGGAACTCTGGAGCAGAAAAGCCTAACTGCGCTTTTTTCCTGGTTTGTATTGCATCACGGAAACCTTTTCGGTAATGGCCAGGCATCCGTATTTCATGGTCTCGAGTAAAGGTTCAATGCTTTGATAAAAAGCAAGAATCTTTTCTTCGTCATCAACAAATTCAATAGTTACCGGAAGTTTCTCACTAATTTCCCAGAATTTGTACGAGTGAATTACCGAACTGGCTCCAAAACCCAAAATACCTTTTGAAACATTGGCTCCGGCCAAACCGGCCTTCTTTGCTTTAAAAACAAGGGTTTCATAAACCAGTCCTTCGTCGCAACGGTCGGTCGAGCTTACATAAATACGCAACACCAAAGCGCTTGATCCCTTTTCCATCTTATAAGGTTTTAACAAGTGTACGGCCTACAAAAACAGCAACAAGACCAAGAAAAAAACTTAGTCCGGCGTACGAAACAAAACGAAACATTTCCCTGCCCTGTAGCAAAATAAACGCATCGTTCGAAAAGGTTGAAAAAGTAGTAAACCCACCACAGATACCAACGGCTAAAAACAAACGCCATTCGGGCGACATCACATTACTCCGTTCTGAAATTCCAAAAATAATTCCAATTACAAAACTTCCTAATACATTTACCAACAGGGTACTCCATGGAAAAACCGTGTCGTAGTTCATTTGAAAATACCGCGACACAAGAAAACGTAAAACAGTACCAGTAAAACCGCCTAATCCGGCAATGAGCATCGATTTTATCATACAACAAAAATAAACAATTCATAATAACAGAAGTCATCAGTCTTAAATTACAGACGGTTAATGGCAGACCTCATTGCCCATGAACAAATGTACATTTTTTATCAGAAAAAGTCTTTATAAACAATAAACTTTGCCCGCATGGGTTTTTGGGCTGATAAAAATATTATACATTTGCTGACACAAAATGGAAATCGTTAAAAAAGCAATGAATTTAAATAAAAACATAACTCGATTGTACTACCTGTTTTTTGCCATAGGTTTAGGAGTAATGCTCTTTTTTGCCTCAAAAATTCAGGGTTTGCTACAATCAGAATCCATTACCGAAACCATAAGCACCAGCTATGCTTTGGCTCAAAAACAACTAAGTTACGCCGGCATTATCGTCTTCATAAGTCTGCTAATGCTCAGCCTTTACCTGTTTTATCTTTCGAATAACAAAAAACCCATTTTGCTCAGCAACATATTATATATAGCCTTTATGGTTTATGTATATTTTGGAAGCAACCACCTCTATTATACTTTATTAAATGGTTCAGCTGCCGATAATAGTGCTTATTGGTTATACTTGTTCATGGGGCTTTTTTATATCTTGGGAGCCATTCTGGTAAGCGCTATTGGGTACATCACCGTTAAAAACTATACGCAACGCAACAGCGATGCTCCAATAAAAAATAGAAGAAACAAAATTATCAGATAACATATAAAATTTTATTATATTGTCGATTATTTGAAAACAAACCTTATGAGTAACATTGCACCATTAATTATTGATAAAACTGCAAAAACCCCCCAGATTATACTGGACCCGGCCAATCGAAATTACGAGATATCGGGACGTTCGTTGCCTGAAAACGTGGTGAAAACTTACGAACCGGTGCTTAACTGGATTGACCAAAACATTGGAAAAATTACTGAAAGCATAGTTTTTGTTTTCCGGGTCGACTATTTGAACTCTGCCTCAGCAAAAATGATTTCACTTATCCTGACAAAGCTTGAGGAATTCTACAAATCGGGGAGCAATATTGAAATTAAATGGTACTACAATTACGACGACGACGACATTCAATCGGAAGGTGAAATTTATGCCAAACTCAAAAAAATTCCCATCCATTTAATCGGAATCGATGATGTGGACGAAGAAGAATAAAATTAACTTTGAAATACTTGCCAGGCCATAGCTTATCTATGGCTTTTTTTGTTTTCATAAACGACCTGTTCATTCAAAATCGATAATGGCCTTTTAAATCCAAAATCATTTGAGCAATAATGCTACTTTTGCATCAAAAATTTATTTGATTTGAATATTGCATCAATATTAGACCGGTTTATAAATCATCCCGAAGTCGCTAAGCTTATTGCTGGCTTAAAAACAAACACATCTTGTCAACTTAGCGGATTAAAAGGTTCGTCGGCAACATGCGTTGCAGCTGCGTTGGTAAAAAAGCATAAGGCTCCGTTTGTTTTTTGTCTCGACGACAAAGAATCGGCAGCCTATTTTTACAACGATTTGCAAACGCTTCTGGGTGAAAAAAATGTCTTGTTTTTGCCCGGTTCATTCCAGCGGTCGTTACAATATGGTAAAATTGAAAGCTCCAACGTTTTGCTGCGTACCGAAGTGCTTAACCTGATTGGCAAAACAGACAAAACTCCTGCCATAGTTACTTATCCTGAGGCTATAATGGAAAAAGTAATTTCTCCCGACCGACTGAAAAGCAATACCTTTACCGTTAGCAAAGGCGACAATTTATCGCGCGATTTTATGCTGGAACTTCTGGCTGAATATGAATTTGAACGCAGCGATTTTGTTTACGAACCCGGTCAATATGCGGTACGCGGAAGCCTGGTCGATGTATTCTCATTTGCAGGCGATGAGCCCTTTCGTCTCGATTTTTTTGGCGATACCATTGAATCCATTCGTTATTTTGATATCGAAACGCAACTAACCCAATCAACTCCCGATCAGGTTAGCATTATTCCCGACATTCAGCACAAACTCGACAACGAGGCGCGCATTGCCTTTTTTGAATTCATGCCCGAATCGACCTTATTCTGGTTTAACGATTTAAACTTTACCGTTGAGCGGATAAATCAGGTAATTGAAAATACCACGCAGGAGCAGCTTATCGAACTCGAAAAAGAAAACACCAATCAATTGGTAATTGAGGGCAACCTGCTGTTGGCACACATGCAAAAAGCAACTACCATTGAATTAACAAACAGTAGAACAAAACAAACCAGCCATTTTTCGTTCAATACTACGTTACAACCGGCTTTTAAAAAGAATTTCGATTTGCTGGCCAACCACCTGAATGAACTGGAAGAACAAGGATATTCCAATTTCATTTTGTCTGATAATCAGGAACAGATAAGCCGTTTGAATGCCATATTTCACGATCGCGAAATAAAGGCTTCGTTTCAATCGTTTACCCAAACACTTAAAGAAGGATTTACCGACCACGATCTTAAAATAAATTGCTTTACCGATCACGAATTGTTCGATCGCTACCACAAGTTTCATCTAAAAACAGGTTTTACCAAACGCGAATCGCTTACCATTGCAGAGCTCACCAATTTACATCCCGGCGATTATGTAGTTCATATCGACCATGGAATTGGAAAATTCGGTGGCCTGCATAAAATCGATATTAATGGAAAACAACAGGAAGCCATTAAGCTTATTTATCAGGATAACGATGTGCTTTTTGTTAGTATCCACTCCCTGCACCGCATATCAAAATACAAAGGAAAAGATACCGAAGCCCCACGCATACACAAGTTGGGTTCAGCTGTTTGGCAAAACTTAAAAGCAAGAACAAAAAGTAAAGTAAAAGATATTGCCAAAGATTTAATAAAGCTTTATGCCGAGCGAAAAGCGCAGCGGGGCCACGCTTTTTCGCCCGATTCGTTTCTGAATCAACAACTCGAAGCATCGTTTATTTACGAAGACACTCCCGACCAGTTAAAAGCCAATCAGGCAGTTAAAGCCGATATGGAGCAAACCATGCCCATGGATCGCCTAATTTGTGGCGATGTGGGTTTCGGCAAAACTGAAGTAGCCATAAGGGCTGCTTTTAAAGCAGTTGCCGACAACAAACAGGTTGCGGTGCTGGTTCCGACAACCATTTTAGCCTTACAACATTACAAAACCTTTTCGGAACGCTTGTCCGATTTCCCCTGTAACGTGGAATATCTGAGCCGCTTACGAAGTACAAAACATCAAACCGAAGTTTTGAAAAAATTAAAATCGGGCGAAGTCGATATTGTTATTGGAACGCATAAGCTGGTGAGCAAAAACATTGAATTCAAAGACCTGGGCTTATTGGTTATCGACGAAGAGCAAAAGTTTGGCGTGGCCGTAAAAGAAAAGCTCAAACAAATAAAAACCAATGTCGATACCCTTACCTTAACTGCAACGCCCATTCCCCGAACTTTACAGTTCTCATTAATGGGAGCCCGCGATTTATCGATAATAAATACGCCACCTCCCAACCGACAAACCATTTTAACTGAAGTGCATCCGTTTAACGAAACCATTATTCAGGAAGCCATAAAATACGAAATAGAGCGCAGCGGCCAGGTGTTTTTTATTCACAATCGGGTGCAAAATATTGCCGATGTAGCTGCGCAAATCGGAAAACTTTGTCCGCAAGCCAGGGTTGTTTTTGCCCACGGACAAATGGACGGAAAATCGCTTGAAAAAATAATGCTCGAATTTATCGACGGCAAGTACGATGTGCTGGTAGCAACCACCATTATTGAATCGGGGCTCGATATTCCCAACGCCAACACCATTATTATTAATCAGGCACAAAATTATGGCTTAAGCGATTTGCATCAATTACGCGGACGCGTAGGTCGCTCGAACAAAAAAGCCTTTTGCTATTTATTGGCACCTCCACCCACCTTGCTTACCAACGAAGCCCGCCGACGCTTAAAAGCCATCGAAGATTTCTCAGAGCTGGGAAGTGGCTTTAATATTGCTTTACAGGATTTAGACATTCGCGGAGCCGGTGACATATTGGGAGCTGAACAAAGTGGCTTTATTGGCGATTTAGGATTCGAGGCCTACCAAAAAATTCTGGACGAAGCCATTTTGGAGCTAAAACAAAACGAGTTGAAAGATTATTTCAACGATACTGAAAATCGTGAAGAAAACGAAGCCGTTTCGCCTGAGAAACTGGCCGGAATGCGGTTTGTTTCCGATTGTTCGGTCGATACCGATCTCGAACTTCTGTTGCCCGATTCATACATTGAAAATATTACCGAACGAATTAACAGCTACCGAAAACTCGATAATATTGCAAATACTGAAGAATTGGAAGCATTTAAAAATGCTCTTGTCGATCGGTTCGGAAATATGCCCCAGGCTGCTGAAGAACTGCTCGAAGTTGTTAAACTCCGCTGGCTAGCCATGGATTTGGGAATCGAAAAAATATTCCTTAAAAACAATAAAATGATTCTCCTTTTTATTGCCGACAGCAGTTCTTTATTTTACCAATCACCGGTTTTTCAGCAAATCCTGCAACGTGTTCAGCAATACCATAACATCTGCAAAATTCAGGAGAAAAACCAAAAGCTGGTTTTAACTTTTGAACCCGTAAAATCGGTAAAAAAAGCTCTACACTACCTAACCAGAATGAGTCCTGAAAATATTCCTGTTGGCTGATTTTATCTCAATTATATACTTTTCGCCAGATTAATTATAGCAGGCAAAACACAGTAAAGGCATGCCGGCCGACAATGGGCTGTTTATTAATTCCTTAATCAGTCAAAATCTTTCATTTAACTATATTATATATAATTTATTGTTATTTTTGTTTTGCTTAAAAAAATACAAATGGCAGCATTCGGACTTTTCAAAGAGCCCAAAAACATTATTGAACTTTTTACATTCGACCTTACTTCGTTTTTTATGGAAGAGGATTTTTCAGAGGTCTTGTGCGAAGAGAGCGATGGGGTATTCATGATTGAGTACGAAAAAATATTGCCCTGGTGCGAACACGACTTATTTGAAAAAGTGGTTTACCGTGTTTTTAACGATAAAAAAAACATAATCGGTAGCAATCACATTAACGTACGTTTTCAGGCCCAAGGCGACAAGCTAAACTTAGAAAATGCCAAAAACCTGGTTAATAAACTTCATAAAACCTATGGCTGGGACGACGAAAATCGCATTGAATGGACAGCTGATGACGAACAGGATTTTAACAACTCCGGGTTAAAACGCCAGTGGACCCTTGGCGAAGGCAAATACATTTATCAGGTAAAGGTTAATCAGAGCAAGACCACCGGACTAACACTTACCATTCTGTTTTTCAACAACCTGCTTCATCTAATAAATCAATAAACTGCATGACAAACCTGGTGATTGATATTGGAAATACCCAATTCAAACTTTGTGTTTTCCAAAACGAAGAACTTAGCTACCATGCCTATTACAATTCACTGGAACCTGCACTCCTGCTCAGTTTAATTGCTGAATTTCAGATTGAACGGGGAATTTTTTCCGATACCCGGGGAGTCGATGCAAATTACCTGGCAAAACTACTCCCGGAGCATTTTAAACTAATGGAATTGACTTACAAAACACCATTACCCATTAAATTGAATTATGAAACTCCCGAAACGCTGGGTAAAGATCGAATTGCCGGAGCAGTTGGCGGATTTATGCAATTCCCGCAAACACCTTTGTTAATTGTCGATATGGGCACAGCCATTACCATCGATTTTATTTCGAATGATGGCGTTTTCCAGGGGGGAATAATTTCTCCCGGGCCAGCTACCCGGTACAAAGCCTTGCATCAGTTTACCGGAAAGCTTCCTTTGCTCGAACCTGTTAACGAGCCTCCACTCATTGGCAAATCAACCGCAGCTTCAATTCAGGCTGGTGTTCAGCAAGGCATACTACACGAAATTAACGGATACATTAACCAGTATCAGAAAATACATCCGTCGCTTAAAGTAATTTTAACCGGGGGCTACGCCTATTTATTCGACAAAAAAATAAATTTTCCGGTTTACACCGATGCGTTTTTAATTCCCAAAGGATTAAACCACATTGCCCTTTATCAGGCGAATCAATAACTCAAAACTGTTTCTAATACCAGTTATAAAACATGCATTCAAGTTTCGCCTAAATAAGAACTTATTGTTTTGGCACTAATTTTGGTAGTGTTAAGCCATTAATCAATATAAAGCAGTACAAAATAAATACACCTTTTCAATTCAAATTTTAAAATTAAAAGAAAAGATTTTTAAGTTTGCATTTATCTTTGTCAGGAAATAATTGGATTAATATAAAATAAATAAAAAATGAAGGCTAAAATTATTAAATCAACGATCTCAGTAATTGTTCTCTTAATCACTGCTATAAGTACCATGGGTCAGGGCATGCCCATTCATTTAGACCCTAAATACGGAAAAGACAGTACGACCCGGATGGAGTGCGCAAAAAATATTTCGCTTTACTCGGAGTTTTACAAGCAGGGAAATTACAAAGATGCTTTAAAACCCTGGCGTTATGTTTTTGAAAACAGCCCGCAAGCCAGCAAAAACACTTACATTAAAGGAGCCGTTATTTATAAAAACCTCATTGCCCGCGAAAAAAGCGATGCAGTAAAAAAACAATTGATCGATTCTTTAATGAGGGTTTACGACCAACGCATTGTTTATTTTGCCGATAAAGGAACTGTGCTTAGTTATAAAGCTGCCGATTTATACGGATATAAAGGTGATGATGCTGCCGCTGAAGTAAATGCCATGCTTAAAGAAGCCATGGAACTCGAAGGAAAAGAAAGTAAAGCCGCAATTGTATCTATTTACATGCAAACGGCTGTTAGCCTTTATAAAAACGAGCAACTCGACGGTACCGAAGTTATTAATGCTTATACCTTTTCAGTTGAAACACTGGAAAAAGCTAAAGCATATAATACAGCCCTTGTAAATCAGGGAGGAAAATACAAGGAACGTGGCGAAAAAGAACTTGAGAATATTGAAACCTCACTAAATAATGTAGAAGCATTATTCTCAGAAAGTGGCGCTGCCAATTGCGATGCACTGGTTGCTATTTTTGAACCCAAATGTGCCGAAAACAACAATAACATCGACTGGTTAAAGAAGGTTACCAAGCTTTTAGACAAAACCGATTGTACCGATTCTCCATTGTTTGCAAAATCGTCGGAGCAATTGTATAAACTGGAACCTTCGGCAGAATCGGCTCATAATCTGGCTCGTTTATTCCTGAAAAAACAACAGTACGATAAAGCAGATAAGTATTACGAAGAAGCCAGTCGTTTGGAAGAAGACCCAACTACAAAGGCTTTGTATTATTATGAGTGGAGCACCCTGGCAATGGCTCAGGAAAACTTCCCTAAAGTTCGTGAACTGTCGAACCTGGCTTTAAAATTCAACCCTAACGACGGCCGTCCATACCTGATGATTGGTAGAGCCTATGCTTCGACCAAAAACATTGGAGAAGAAGATGTGGAACGTAAATCGGTTTACTGGGTAGCTGTTGATTGTTTTGTAAAAGCAAAACAAACCGATAGCACAATTGCCGATCAGGCCAATGAATTGATATCAACTTACAATCCGCATTTCCCAAATAAAGAAGAATGGTTTATGGCTATTGGTACTGGTGAAGGCGATTCGTACACCGTTGGCGGATGGATTAATGTGGCGACTAAAGTTCGTTTTTAAGGATTAGTGAATTCAGTGAAAAACAAAACACATAGCATACTGATATATTTGCTTAAAACCCCTATTCTTTTAGGGGTTTTAGCTTTTTTGACAAGTTGTGAAAACGACATTCAAAAAATAAAAGAACTTACAGCCAAACAGGATTCCGCAATTGTTTCGGCCAAAAACATTGAAATGAAATACACCACTTTGGGAATCAATAATGTTTTGCTTAAAGCTCCTGAACTAAACCGCTATGTTGAATTCAATAAAAAAAGCCACCTCGAGTTTCCTAAGGGAATGCACATCTCGTTTTACAACGATTCAGGCAGGGTAACATCTACCATCAGAGCCAACTATTCCATTTACTACGAAGATGAAGGACGTTGGATTGCCCGCTACGATGTTGAAGCAACCAACGAAACCGGTGAAGTTTTAAATACCGAATATTTAATCTGGCTTCAAAACGAACAAATAATTAAATCAGATCAATTTGTAAAAATCACAACCCCCGACGGAATTATTTACGGCGATGGATTTGAATCGGACCAAACGTTCAGCTCGTGGGAAGTAGTGAATGGTCGGGGACTTATAAATGTTGAAACCGATGAATAAAATATCGCAAAGTTTAAAGCATATCCTCGAAATTATCTGGTTAATTGTCGGAATATTAGCATTGGCCATTGCAGCCTACGAAACGGTAAGTGGCACCTTGAATAATGCTCTGCCCTATTATGCGTTTGGCGCAATTGCTTTGTTCTTCTACTTTTCGCGACGCAACGAGCGAAGAAAAAACACTCCTGTTTAATAATTTCTTTATAAAATGCTGAATTATTTATACTTTCGAATAAAGAAATTATGCATCCAACAATAATCATAGTGTTATCTCTGTTATTCCTCACCTTCTTTTCAGGTTTGGAAGCCGCCTTTGTTTCGGTAAGCCGCCTGCGAATTGAAATCGATAGCAAACAAGGTTCAATCTTGTCGGGCATCCATAAATACTTTGCAAAGAATGCTTCGCGTTACATCAATACACTTTTGCTGGGCACTTATATTTCACTAATAGTTTTTGTCCTGTTCTTTTCAAAATGGCTTAATTCAGACTTTATATCGACAAACAATGAGTTCTTAAAATGGACTTTTATTGCAGGTATCCTGGCTTTCTTTATCATTTTGTCGGCGGTTATTATTCCCAATACGCTTTTTAAGATAAATCCAAACCGCATACTTTCTATACTGGCTTTTCCATCGCTGTTTTTTTACCTGCTGTTTTACCCTTTAACAAGTATTTTAACCGGCCTTGCTTTGGCGCTTTTAAAATGGGGGTTCCGGGTAAAACTGCCAGAAAACTCAGATTTAGGTTTTACCAAAACCGATTTGGAATTATTGGTTTACGAATCGCAGCACGATGAACAGGAAAACCAGGAGGTAAATCATGATGTAAAGATTTTCCAGAATGCACTTGATTTCTCGAATGTTAAAATACGCGAATGCGTGGTTCCCCGAACTGAAATTGAAGCTGTTTCAATCGACGACAGCGTTGATTTTCTGAAACAACGCTTTATTGATACCGGCTACTCCAAAATACTGGTTTATCAGGATACCATCGACAATATTATTGGCTATGCCCACTCTATCGACCTGTTTGGAAAACCCGAGCACATAAAACCCATGGTTCGCAAGTTGCCTATTATTCCCGAAACCATGCCTGCCAGTAAGCTATTAGCACTTTTCATCCAAAACAAAAAAAGTATGGCACTGGTGGTCGACGAATTTGGCGGAACCTCGGGTGTGGTAACCATGGAAGATATTCTGGAAGAAATTGTTGGTGATATTCAGGATGAACACGACAAAATTCAGCTCGAAGATGAACAAATATCTGAAACAGAATACCGGTTTTCTGGACGAATTGAAATTGACAATGTAAACGAAAAATACCACCTGAATCTTCCGGTTTCGGACGACTACGAAACTATTGCCGGGTTAATTCTTTCGCACCACGGTTCCATTCCCAAAGTTAAAGATGTGGTAACTGTTGCTCAGTTTTCATTTAAAATTCTAAAAGCTACGCATACTAAAATTGAACTTATTCATTTAAAAATCAACAAATAAAGAAAAACCCGCTTTTCCGACCACATTTTTACTCCTTTACTTACCATTTAAATATTTGATTTTCTGATCAATAAGTATTCCCATAATTAAAGCTCCTTTTCAAAGCAGATTCTATAAATTTTATTATATTCGTAGCCTGAAAAAAATTAGTAATTCGATTATCAATTAGAATAAAGACAAATGGCAACATTACAAAAGATTAGAAACAACGCCGGGCTATTAGTGTCAATCATAATTGGTTTAGCACTTTTATCCTTTATCTTAGGTGATTTATTTTCATCGGGCAACCCGATGCAGTCCTCTCAAACCGAAGTGGCTGAAATAGCAGGACAAGCAGTATCCATTCAATTGTACCAGGGTAGAATTGATGAAAACATAGAAAACTACAAGCGGAATACAGGCCAATCGTCTGTTGACCAGGCTACCATGGATCAGCTTCAGGAGCAAACCTGGGAACAACTGGTGCGTGAGTATTTAATGCAGGGTACTTTCGATGATTTGGGTATTGGTGTAAGCGGACAAGAACTATTCGACATGGTTCAGGGAAATCAGATTGCCCCTGAGGTGATGCAGATTCCTATTTTCCAAAACCAACAAACCGGACAATTCGACCGCAACCTGGTAATTCAGTTCCTTAAAAACATGGAACTTGACCCCTCAGGACAAGCACAATCCTCATGGACCGCATTTGAAAAAGCTTTGGCCCAGGAAAAAATCAACCAAAAGTACAACACCCTGATTGAAAAAGCGCTTTATGCCACTTCAATCGAAGCAAAAAACGAAGCTACCAATAAGGCTCTGAGTGCCGATTTCGATTACGTTACCCTTCGTTACAATGCCGTGGCCGACAGCTTGGTACAATTCAACGAAAGTGATTTGCAGGCTTACTACAAAGCAAATATCGATAACTACAAGCAGGAAGAACTTCGCGAAATAAACTACCTTACATTTCCGGTAGTTGCCTCTGAAGACGACGATAATGAAACCCGGCTTTACATCGAAAATGCCAAAGAAGAATTTGCAACCGTTGAAAACTACGAACAATACATCAACCTGAATTCTGATTTGCCTTTTGATGCCAACTATTATGCAGCAAATGAATTGCCTGAATCTATCGCATCGCTTTTTAACAGCGAGCTGGGAACTATGGTAGGACCCTATAAAGAAAACAACGCCTACAAAATATCAAAAGCCGTTGATTTCAAACAAATTCCCGATTCAGTAAAAGCACGTCATATCTTAATCCGCCCCAGTGCTACTGTTGATGCCGTTGCAAAAGCCGACAGTATTTTAAATGCCATTAAAAATGGAAGCAGTTTTGCCGTTTTGGCCATGGAATTTTCACAGGACGGTTCAGCTGCCAATGGTGGCGAATTAGGATGGTTCCCGGCCGGAGCTATGGTTCAACCCTTTAACGATGCTTGTTTCTTCGGAAAAAAAGGCGATTTGGTAACCGTACAAACCCAGTTTGGTTCGCATGTTATTGAAATTATGGACCAAAGTAAAAAAACACAGAAAGTACAAATAGCAACTATAGCACGGGTAATTGAACCCAGTTCAAAAACCTATCAGGCAACTTATGCACAGGCCAGCAAATTTGGCGCATCGAACCGCAGCCTTACTGCTTTCCTTGACGCTGCTAAAGCTGAAGGTTTAAATGTACGTGTGGCTAATGTAAAACCAAACGACAAACAGATAGCTAATCTTGAAAATTCCCGTTCGCTAATTCGTTGGGCTTATGAGGCCGGAAAAGGCGAAGTGTCTGAAATTCTTGAATACAACGATGTATTTGTAGTTGCAGCACTTAAAAACGTACAGGAAGAAGGTACTGCTTCGTTAGACGACGTTCGTATGGATGTGGAACGCGAAGTGAGAAAAGAGAAAAAAGCAGCTTACCTGATGGCCAAAATGAACGAAGCAGCAAAAGATGCCAATACCTTGCAGGCAGTTGCTGAAAAGCTGGAAACAGAAGTTCGCGAAGCCAGCAATGCCAGTTTTGGAGCTTATTCCATTCCCGGCCTTGGCTTTGAACCACAACTTCAGGCTTATGCCGTTACCTTACCCACCGATGTGGTTTCCGAAGCAATTAAAGGCAATACCGGTGTGTATGTGGTGCAGGTTAAAAACCAACGCACAGCAAGCGATAACCTGGAAGTTACTGCCGAGCAAATGCAGTTAACCCGCTCGTACCGTTCAAGAGTAGTGTTCCAGCTTTACGAAGCCATTAAGGATGCTGCCGAAATTGAAGACAACCGGTCCAGATTCTATTAATCGCTTAGGCCCATTAAAATATTTGAGCCATCAGTTGTTACTGATGGCTTTTTTTATGCCTTAATATTTCAAAACTGCTATTGTTTATTTTGGGCATATGCTTATATTTGCCAATAAATTTATAGAGCATATGCCCAGATTAAAGTGTCATCGAACCATCGAAGGTAGCCCGCAAATTACCTATTACAAGCCGGCTGGCATCCCCATGACCCAAATCGATGAAATAATCCTGGAACTGGATGAATACGAAGCAATCCGCCTGGCCGACCTCGAAGGCAATTATCAGGAAGAGGCTGCACGAAAGATGAAAGTTTCGCGGCAAACCTTCGGACGCATCATCAGTTCGGCACATAAGAAAATTGCTGAAGCCCTTATTCTGGGTAAGGCCATTAAAATTGAAAAACAACTTAATAAATAATAAAATGAAAATAGCAATCCCAACGCGAAACAATCAGGTGGACGACCACTTTGGACACTGTGAGTATATTACCGTACTTACGGTAGAAAATAATCAGGTAATGAAACAAGAAAATGTACCCTCGCTGCAAGGCTGTGGATGCAAATCGAACATTGTGAACGACCTTAAAACCATGGGCGTTGAATTGATGCTTGCCGGAAATATGGGCCAGGGCGCCTACAATAAGCTGGTTTCGTCCGATATTAAAGTAATCAGGGGCTGCAAAGGCGATGTAAACACAACCATCGATGCCTACCTGAACGGCAAACTTCAGGACTCCCTGATTATGTGTGCTCCCCACGATCACGCATCTGATCACGGGCATTCATGCCAGCACCATTAAACCAAAAGTTTCCTTATTAAAAATCCCCGCTTGGCTTTTATCCTATTAACGTGAGTTCGATGTAAAAAAACAGAATGAAAATTATTTAAAAAGAAATTGAATTCACCCCTAAAGTCCCCTCAAGGGGACACATTTTCCAAATTATTTTATTTCCTAAGATGGGACTGTCCCCCTTTGAAGGGGGTTAGGGGGATGAATATTCTTAAGTCGAACTCACGTTATTAGCAACCGGGGGTTTTTTATTTATAACCCACAATATAACTTTCCCAAAGTTTTCTGCCTCAACCAAAAAACATTCGCTTAATCGCTGCGTTCTTATTTAAAACGGGTAAGCATGCAAAAACAAACCTATAAAACCCTGCTCTGGCTCTTCATCTTTGGCATTGCCATGGGGCTTCTCGAAAGTGCCGTGGTAGTTTATCTGCGTGAACTGTATTATCCCGAAGGTTTTACTTTTCCGCTTAAACCCATGAGCCCTACCCTAATCCTCACCGAAATCCTTCGCGAAGCAGCCACCCTGGTCATGCTGATTGCCATTGGCGTGCTGGCCGGGAGAACCCGTACCGAACAATTTGGATACTTTATCTTCACCTTTGCTGTGTGGGATATTTTTTACTACCTCTTTTTAAAACTCTTGCTCAACTGGCCCGAATCATTACTCACCTGGGATGTGTTATTCCTGCTGCCCACTACCTGGGTAGGCCCTGTGGTTGCCCCGGTAATTCTTTCGTTGTTAATGATTGCCCTGGGCACAGCCATCAGTTACTTTACCGATCGCCTGCGCCAGACCCGTATTATGGCGCGTGAATGGCTGGCGTTTATTGCTGGCTCATTGGTGGTAATCGTGTCGTTTACCCTGGCTTACGTGCAGTTTATGCTCAGCCGCTTTTCGTGGGCTGAATTTTTGCTCCCCAATGCCGAAGTAATGGAACATGCGCTCTTGTTTGTGCCACAACATTTCCACTGGGGAATATTTGCAGCCGGCGTGCTTATCATTGCTTATGGCTTAGCGGCCTTTATCCTGAGATTAAATAAAACACAGGCAGCCACCAATCAATAAAAACAGCCGCTTTAGCTGGCGGCTGCTCTCAAACCAATTTAGGCTTTGCGTATTAAATTATAGTAAATGGTTTTAAGGGTTCAATGCTTTTAAAAGAGAAATAATCCATTCATAAATACCACCTTTTGCTCCAGAGCATCGCTCGATTCTACCTTGAGCGTATCGTTGATTTCTTCGGTCTTATCGTTCGGAACCTCGCTAATGTGCGATGAGTTAAGGGTAGTAAACAAAACACCGGCAGTAAAGCCAAGACCTAAAACTGATAAAGCAACTATATTCATAATCCGATGTTTTTATGTTAACGATGAATCAAATTTCAATAAGTTTTATCAGCGATGAAAGTAAAATTCGATAAACGGCCAACAGAACCGATAAATGGCTATAAAATGGTAAAGCGATGCAGGTTTTTGGACCCTGCATAAGTCGAAACCCACTGTTTCAGGCAGCAAGAAAAATAAGCCTTACTCCGCTCCTTTAAGTCACCCTAAGCTGACAGGCAGCAACAGCAAGGCATTAAGCCCCCTTAACCACTCAACGGCAAAAACGACCGCTTATCAACTTTTCCTTTTTATTTTGCGACAAGTATGGTATTATTGCCCTATATTTAATCGACCATGCAAAAACTAATCAGCTATAAACTGTTTTGGATACTCCATATTACCGGTTGGAGCGCCTACTTTATATTTTATTCGCTTCTGGTATCGTACATTCGCAAGTTCGACCTGAATAACCTGCTGTTGCATACCCTCACCTATATCCTGGGTTTTACCATATCGGCGCTCTTGCGTTATCCCTATCGGAAAATTTACGAACGCATCGAAAAACTCTTTTGGCTTCCGGTGGTAATAATTATTGGTTCTGCCCTGGCCACCCTTGCCTGGACCTACATCGACATGTATGTTAGCCACTTTTTCTGGGAAAACGGCGCCGAACAACTCAGGCATCGGCTACAGCCAAACATGCTCATTAAATACAGTTGGCTGTTCACCATCCTGCTTACCAGTTGGAGTGCCCTGTATTTTGGAATAAAATATGCCATGGACTGGCAAACGCAAAAGGAGCGCACCCGCGAAGCCGAAATGCTGGCACAAAAGGCACAAATGGAAATGCTCCGTTACCAGTTGAACCCGCACTTTTTATTTAATTCGCTGAACTCCATCCGCGCGCTGGTCGACGAGAATAAAACCTACGCCAAGGAAATGATTACCGAACTTTCGGAGTTCCTGCGTTACTCGCTGCTGCATAAAGATGCCACTTTTGTTAGTCTGTCCGGTGAACTCGAAGCGGTGAAACACTATTTTTCCATCGAGAAGAAGCGCTTTGAAGAGAAACTGGAGATTGAATACCGCATTGCCGACAACACGCGTAATATGCAAATTCTCAGTTTCCTGATGCATCCCATTGTGGAAAACGCCGTTAAGTATGGCATGCAAACCAGCACCATGCCTTTAAAAATAAGCATCTCGAGCCAAAAAACCGGCATGGGCCTGATGATTGAAGTCTGCAATTCGGGAAGCTGGATTGATGCCGCCCATAACAAATCCATTGGCACCGGAACCGGACTAAGCAATGTGGAGAAACGTTTAAAGAACGCTTACGGCGACGATTACCGTTTTGAAGTACTGAAAGCCGAAAGCCATAGTTGCGTTCGCATCGAAATTAAAGAACCTTACCTGTATGGATAAGCCCCTGATAAAAGCCCTGGTGGTTGACGATGAACGCCTGGCCCGGAAAGATTTGACGGGCATGTTGGCTGATATTCCGCAGGTTCAGGTGGTGGGCGAAGCCGAAGATGTGCCCTCGGCCATTAAAGCCATCGAAAGCCTCGACCCCGACGTGGTGTTTCTCGACATCCAGATGCCCGGGCAAACCGGCTTCGACCTGGTGGAACAGGTGAGTTTCGGGGGAAAAATAATTTTTGTGACGGCCTACGACGAATACGCCCTGCGTGCTTTCGAGATAAATGCCCTCGATTACCTGATGAAACCCGTTACCCCCGAACGCCTCAAGAAATCGCTCGAGCGGATGCATCTTCAAACCCAAACCACTACCAAAGCTGCCGAACCCCTGAACTATACCGACCGTTTGTTCACCACCGTGGGCTCAAAGATTCAGTTCCTGAAAATTAATTCAATCACCCTCATTAGCAGCGAAGGCGACTATACCTACATTACCTGTAACAACGGGGTAAAAGGACTGGTTACCAAATCGATGAAAGAGTGGGAAGAGCGCCTGCCCGAAGCCTATTTTTGCCGTGTACACCGCAACGCCATCATCAATACCGACGCCATTGAACACATCGAAAAATGGTTTAACTACTCGTACCAGGTCAAGCTTACCGGCATCGACGAACCGGTAATCATCAGCCGCCGCTACGCCAAAAAGCTGAAAGATTTATTTGGCTAAAAACCAGCGGCTTCACTAACAGCCTTTATCGGACAACAATAATTCCCTAAAGATTTCCTTTGCTGCACTTTTTCGCGGCATAAAATCCTATCTTCGCAGGCAAAACCGAAGCACGTGCCACTCGAAATTATATATAGCGATGCCCAGCTGGTGGCTATCAACAAGCCAGGCGGACTGCTGGTACACCGGTCGAAATACGCCGACGAGGCCCGCGTTTTTGCCGTGCAGGAACTGCGCAACCAGTTGGGAACCCACGTGTTCCCCTGTCACCGCATCGACCGTAAAACCAGCGGCGTGCTGCTTTTTGCCCTGAACGAAACAGCCAACAGCAGCATGCAGCAGCTTTTTGCCGAAAACCAGGTAAAAAAGACTTACCTGGCCATTGTGCGGGGCCATACTCCCGACCAGGGCACCATCGACTACCCGCTGACCAACGATAAGGGGAAAATTCAGGAGGCCCTTACCCATTTTACCACCCTGCAAAGGGCAGAGCTCGAGGTACCTTTCGGGAAATTCCCCACCAGTCGCTATTCACTCATCGAAGCCCGCCCCCAAACCGGACGAATGCACCAGTTGCGCAAGCACTTTGCCCACATTTTTCATCCCATTATTGGCGACAGGCCGCACGGCTGCAACAAGCAAAACCGGCTCTTTAAAGAGCGCTGGCAAATGACCGACATGCTGCTCCACGCCCGGCAACTGGAGTTTATCGACCCCATAAGCGGCCAGGCGGTAAGCATTAGTGCCGCACCCGGCCCCGAATTTCAGCGCATGATGGCCTTAATGGGCTGGAAGTAAGCCGGCATTGCTTTGCAACAGATAATCTATCGCTAAAAGAGCTTATTTTATTTTCCTGCCTTGAAAAAAAAAATTTCCACGTGTGAAAATTGTCATCCGATGCGCATCGGATTTAAAGCAATGCGCATCGGATTAAAAGCGATGCGCATCGGTTGGGAAATCTGTAGTTACAAAATAAAACGAAATACCTTAGGGGATTCCGGCCCTTTGCTTTGGTTCTCCAGCCTGATTGCTTGGGTAGCCCCGGGGGAAGGGAGTAAAGAAAAAAACCTCCCCGCTTTGGGGAGGCATAAAGCTAAAAGAAAACACAACATTAACCGAAGTTAAGCCACCGGACCACCCCGGTACCTGACTATCCGGGGTAGCACCTGGTGTTTTAAGCGTGGCCTTGCCTCCGGTAAGGGCCGGAAGGCAAAAGAGGATAAATCTTTGCCACTATTTTATCATTTATCAGCGCATTTTGGCAATGGCATCGATATAGGCTTCGACACTGGCTGTTAGAATGTTGGTACTGCCCGAGAAGCCGTGATAAATGGCCGAACCGTTTTTTACCTGCACATGCACCTTGCCCAGGTCGTTACTTCCTTTGGTGATGGCCTGAATTAAAAATTCCTCGAGATGCAGCTTGCGCTTTACTACTTCTTTTACCGCGTTAAACGAGGCATCGACAGGGCCGTTGCCCGCTGCGGTAGCCGATTGCAGGTTGCCGTTTATGTCGAGGCGAACGGTGGCCATGGTTTCGGGCGCTGTACCGGTCGATATGTGCAGGTAGTCGAGTTTAATGTTACGGCTTCCCTTTTTATTGAGGTTTACCAGCAACTCCAAATCGTTGTCGTTCACCTGTTTCTTTTGGTCGGCCAGTTCCAAAAAGCGTTCGTAAATGGCATCGAGGTCGCCATTGGGTTTGTAACCCAGGATATCGAGCCGGTGTTTAAGGGCGGCCCGTCCGCTGCGGGCAGTCAGAATAATTTCCGATTCGTTCACGCCCACCTCTTTGGGGTCGATTATTTCGTAGTTCTCGCGATTCTTGATGACCCCGTCCTGGTGAATTCCCGATGAATGAGCAAAGGCATTCTTTCCCACAATGGCTTTGTTGGCCTGCACAGGCATGTTCATCAGCGAAGCAACCAGCCGACTGGTCTTCATTATCTTTTTGGTGTGAATGTCGGTATAAAGATTCAGGTCCTGATGGCTCTTTAAGGTCATCACCACTTCTTCGAGCGAGGTATTGCCCGCCCGCTCGCCAATGCCATTCAGGGTAACCTCAACCTGCCGGGCACCATTCATCACACCCATAATGGAGTTGGCGGTAGCCATGCCCAAATCGTTGTGACAATGGGTCGATAGAATCGCCTTGTCGATGTTGGGCACATGATTCATTAAATAGGCAATCTTTTCGCCGTACATGGTAGGCAGGCAATAGCCGGTGGTATCGGGAATGTTAATTACCGTAGCTCCGGCTTTAATCACGGCTTCGGTAACGCGTGCCAGGAAAGCATTGTCGGAACGTCCGGCATCTTCGGCATAAAACTCCACATCATCAACAAAACGACGGGCATATTTAACCGCCTCGATGGCACGCTGCACAATCTCGTCTTCGTTCGAATTGAGTTTGTATTTGATGTGGTAGTACGACGTTCCGATTCCTGTATGGATGCGCCCGCGTTTGGCAAATTTCAGGGCTTCGGCAGCCACTTCAATATCCTTTTTTACGGCCCGCGTAAGCGCACAGATGGTGGGCGAACTTACCGCCTTTGAAATTTCAACAACCGAATTGAAATCGCCGGGACTCGAAATGGGGAATCCGGCTTCAATCACATCGACCCCTAATTCCTCGAGCGCTTTGGCCACTTCGATTTTCTCAATGGTGTTTAATTGGCATCCGGGCACTTGTTCGCCGTCGCGCAAGGTGGTATCAAAAATGTAAACTTTATCTGCAGCCATTAGTATTGGTTTTAGTTAATTCATAGTAATTGTGGCCCATGCACAAGCCGGGCATAAAATAAAAGGTTTATTCCATCACCTGTTCCACCGCAGCAATACCCTCAAAGGCGCTTCGCAGGTTATTAAACTGATGCGCTGCCGATTTTGTGGCAAAACTCACCGGTATGGGCGCTGGTTTGCTTTCGCTAAGGCTTTCGGGCAGGGCCAGGCCATGCTCCTGCATAAAAACAAGCAGTTGCGATGCAAGCCGGGCATCGTACATAACCCGGGATTGAAGGGTTTTTAGCATCTGGTTTAAAGCCTTTTGACTAAGCAGCGGCCGGGGATTTCTCTCAAAAGTTGTCATCATTTATTGGTTTAGCATGGTTTTTTAAGTAATAAGCACTTAAATTTGACCGGGTAAAAATAAAATTGCCATTTTAATAATAAAAAATAATAAATTTGCCGACTACACTTGTCAAACTGTAAGTTTATCGAAAGTAATTATTGGTATTCAATAGTTTGAACCCATAAAACACAAAATGTTACTACAATGGCCAGACAGCAAACCGATCACTTATTTAAGCTGATAAAATCGCTTACCAAAGCCGAAAAGCGCAACTTTAAACTGTATGCCAACCGCATTGGCGGCGACGATAACGCCAAGTTTCTGTCCTTATTTAATGTGGTTGACAAACAAAAGGAATACAACGAGGAAGAGATACTGCATAAGGTACCCGAAATTAAACCCACGCAGCTTCCCAACCTAAAAGCAAACCTGCAAAAGAACCTTTTGGTCAGTCTGCGACTCTCGGCCCAGGGCAGCGATGTGGATGTGAGCCTGCGCCAACAGCTCGATTACGCCAAGATACTTTACAACAAGGCGCTGTACCGTCAAAGTTTAATTATGCTTGAAAAAGCTAAAATGCAGGCAAAGAAAACAGAACGGGAACTGCTTTATTTTGAAATGATAGAGTTTGAGAAGCTGATTGAATCGCAATACATAACACGCAGTCTCGAGAACCGGGCCGACGAGCTGTCGCTGGAATCGGATTTGCTGAACCAACGTTTGACTCTGGCAGGAGCCTTGTCGAACCTGGCCTTAAAGCTTTATGGATTTTACCTGAAACATGGTTATGTGCGCAGCGAAGAGGACCAGTTGGCCATTACCGACTTTTTTCACGGGAACATGCCGGCATTCAGCTTCGACAAGCTGGGCTTCAGCGAAAAACTGTACCTGTACCAGTCGCATGTGTGGTACTACCTGATTATTCAGGACTTTTTAATGCAATACCGCTATTCGCTCAAGTGGGTTGAACTAATAAAGCATACGCCCGAAACCCTGAGCGCCAATACCGAGCTTTATGTAAAGGGCATGAACAACATGCTCGAAGGGCTTTACTTTGCCGGCGACTTTGGTCGTTTTGAAAAAGGACTGGAGGAACTCGAGGCCTTTGCCGAAGCGCATCAGGCAAGCTTCACCAAAAATGTGGAACTGCTGTTCTGGTATCATTACTTTATACACACCATTAACCGCCACTTTATGACCGGAACCTTTACCGAGGGAACCCGGCACGTGCCCAAAATTGTGGCATTTATCGAGACCAACGAAATCTACCTCGACAATCACATGGTGCTTATCTTTTATTACAAGATAGCCTGCCTGTATTTTGGCAGCGGCGACCACAAGAACACCATAAAGTACCTGAACCTGGTTATTAACTATAGAGATGCCGAGCTGCGCTCCGACCTGCAATGTTTTGCCCGCATCCTGAATTTAATGGCTCATTTTGAGATGCAGAACTATGAATTGATAGAATACCTGGTGCGCACTACCTACCGCTTTTTATCGAAGATGAAAGATTTGCACCGGGCACAAAAAGAAATTCTGTTTTTCCTGCGCCGCTTGCCCGGCGTTCCCGACGATAAACTGACCGATGCCTTTTGCAGTTTACTGGCCGAACTTAAACTGCTCCAAAAAGACCCCTACGAGAAACGACCCTTTCTGTATCTCGACATCATTTCGTGGCTCGAGAGTAAAATCAGCGGGGTTCCCGTGCAGGAAGTTATCAGGCAGAAGCAGCTTACCGGTGGTTTTGAGATCAAGGGTTTAAAACTTTAAAACACTGCGATGTTTATCGGTGTTTCTATAGATTTTAGACCCTTATACAACAGTATGTTTTGCTCAATTAACAAATTACAACCGTTCAATTAAAGAACCGGAGCAATACTTTTTAGAATTTGAGATTCAAATTAATGTTGTATAGTTAAGGTTTTTTCACCCTCCGCCCGCTAAAGCGGACACCTCCCTCAAGGGAGGACTCGCCATTTTTTTCTGTAGAAGTATCCCCCACTGAGGAATCACTCTAAAGATGAGGCTAACTCACGAATAAAAAAGCGGAGCATTCAAACCTGAAATACTCCGCAGTAAACTGTATGCCAACAGTTCCAATCAATCGGGTTTATCAAACAAAAAAGAGTTCTCCTGGCTGATGCGGGTTCCGCCTTCTTCGTCGGTTAAGGTGAAACGCGAAACTTCCTTTTCGTCCTGAATCAGCTCTTCGGTTTCCTCCAGTTCAATTTGTTTACGTTTGTAAGCTGGTTCACTTTCGAGCGCTTCAATGTCCTGTTCGGTTTTGTAGGTAATTCGGGGTTTGGGTGCTTTATCGGACTGAACGCCGGCCGGCTTTTCAGAACCAAAAATTCCCAAATCCAATTGTTCGGCCTGGGGTTTTGTCCGAACGGGTTTTTCTTCGCCAAACAAATCGAAACGTTCAATTAATTCATCATCGGCCGATTCTTCGTCGTTTAAGTTGAAATGCAAGGCTTCCTCTTCATCGGGGTTTCCTTTATCGATAACCTCAAAGGGAATTTCTTCGTTAAGAGGCTTTGCCGGAGTTTCCGCTGTCCTTGAAGCAGTAAGATCGCCCTCCGGCTGTTTATCCACATCGAGAGGATAAGATATTTTCTGACCTTCCTGATGGGCAACCAATTCGGGAATGCTATCGGAACCAAAACCCGTAGCAATAATGGTGATTCCAATCTTATCGCCCAGCGAATCATCGAGGGTATTTCCCCAAATGATATCGGCAGTCATTCCGGCCGATTCCTGCACATAATCGGTTATCTGGCCAATCTCGTCCATACGTACCTCATCGTCGGGACCGCTGGCAATATTCAGCAGGATGTTTTTGGCGCCTTTAATATCGTTGTTGTTCAATAAGGGCGATGTGAGGGCTTCCTCAATAGCCATCATGGCACGGTTTGGACCCGATGCCGATGCAGAACCCATAAGCGCTACCCCGCTTTTTGCCATTACGGTGTGCACATCGGCAAAGTCAACATTTACCGAACCATGCACGGTGATAATCTCGGCAATACCTTTGGCAGCCACTGTTAACACATTATCAGCACGGCCAAAAGCCTGCGACAAGGGCAAATCGCCATATATCTCGCGTAACTTTTCGTTATTAATTACCAGCAGCGCGTCAACATGCTCGCGCATCTTGGTAAGTCCTTCGATAGCCTGGTTCATCCGGCGCTTGCCTTCGAAACGGAAAGGCAGGGTAATGATACCCACAGTAAGAATACCCAAATCGCGGGCTTCTTCAGCAATTACCGGAGCTGCACCGGTACCTGTTCCTCCGCCCATACCCGCAGTAATAAACACCATTTTGGTGTTGTGCGAAAGAATCTCTGATATCTTATCCAGACTTTCGATGGCAGCTTGCCTGCCCTGTTCGGGTTTGTTACCTGCACCACGCCCCTGGGTGAGCGTTTCGCCCAATTGCACCTTAATAGGCACCGGACTGCTGTTGATAGCCTGGGCGTCGGTATTGCAAATAATAAAATCGACATCGGTAATGCCCTGCTTGTACATATGATTTACAGCATTGCCTCCGCCGCCTCCCACACCAATTACCTTTATAATTGACGATTTATCGCGAGGTAAGTCAAAATGCATCAATTCTTCAGCCATAATTATTTGTTTTTATGCCCGTCCTTATCCACTTTAGCTATAACAAAGCCGATTGAACGGGCTATTTGTATTTACATTTGTTGATCGTCTACATCAAAGAATTCGCCCAACTTGTCGAACAAGGAAGCAATATTCTTTTTTCCGTTCTTTTTTGAAGCGGCTTCTGTTTTAGTTTTTACTTCAAATTCTTCTTCATCCACTTTGGCTTTGGCCTTTTCGGCTTCATAAGCTGCCTTGCTTTGAATTTCACAGGCGCCGTCTTCATTAAAGCCCGTAAGTGTTAAACCCACCGAAGTGGCAAACATGGGCTGGTTAATCTCACCAACCACTTCGCTGTGCAGGCTTTGAATGGGGTACCCAATGCGCACGTCCATTCCGGTTTTGTAAGCCACCAGCTGACTCAGGTTCTTAAGCATGGCACCACCACCGGTTATTACCACGCCGGCACCCAGCAATTTGCCCATTCCTGAAGCTTCAATTTCGAATACCACCTGGGCAATAATCTCCTCCATACGCGACTGAATAATATTCGCCAGGTTTTTAAAAGAGATTTCTTTTGGCGGCCGTCCGTTGATTCCGGGAATACTAACCACCTTATTTTCCTGAGCTTTATCGGCCAGCGACGAACCGTATTTTACCTTCAGCTGCTCAGCGTAGCGTTCCAGGATGTTGCATCCCTGTTTAATATCCTGGGTAACAATGTTTCCTCCAAAGGGAATTACAGCGGTGTGCCTGATGATTCCATCGTAAAAAACCGCCACATCGGTGGTTCCACCGCCAATATCGACCAGGGCTACGCCAATTTCTTTTTCATCATCGGTAAGCACCGCATCGGACGAAGCCAAAGGTTCAAGAATAAGTTTCTTTACCTTGATTCCGGCACGGGTAACGCATTTCTTTAAATTATTCGATGCGGCCGTTTGCCCGATTACAATGTGAAAATTAGCCTCGAGCCTTTTTCCGTACATTCCCACCGGGTTTTTCACTCCGGTTTCGTTGTCCACAATAAAACTTTGCGGCAAAACGTGAATTATTTCTTCACCTACATCGATGGGAATTTTGTGCATATCGCTTACCAGAAACTGCACATCTTCGTTCGAGATTTCTGTGTCGTAAGAGTCGCGGTTAATGTATCCGCGGTTACGTATGCTGCGGATGTGCTGCCCGGCAATACCCACATAGGCTTCGGTAATCTTCAGTCCGGCTTGTGCTTCGGCCAGGTCGGCAGCCTGACGGATGGCGTTTACGGTTTGTTCAATATTCAATACCACACCACGTTTTACACCCGTTGAAGGCGTATTACCATAACCTAAAATTTCAATCTTCCCCTTTTCGTTCTTTCTTCCAATTATGGCAACAATTTTTGTTGTACCAATGTCTATAGCCGCTACAATTTTTTCCTTTGAATTCATACAACTTATCTTTTAGTGCAAATTACCTGCTTATTATATTTTAAATTTATTTTACTGTAGTTATTCCATCCGGCAACAGAAAGACCTTGCTGATAAAGCGCCTTAAGGTTCCTGAATTTCTTTTCCATGTTATCGGTGTCCCCAAATTCTATCAGGTGCGTGCCTACCCGGGGAATTAATTCGAATTCGCCGTTGTTCACATAGATTTGCTCTATCTGCGCCCGCCAGAATTGATCATGATAAATATAGCTGGCAAGCTTTAATAAATCAAGAAACTGCTGTTGCGAATTATCCACAGCTTTGGCTTTATCCGTCTTGTTTTGAGCTGCTTTCAACTGTGCATACGATAATTTTATTTGCCCCGAAGCCACCAGCACATGGGCTGTGTACTTGGTTGACAAAGGCATGGCTGAGCCTTCATCATCGATATAAAAACTCTCGTTGTTGCTGTTGATAACTCGCAAGATTGGCTTTCGCTGTGATATTGAAACATTTAACTCTCCTCCAATGGTTCGGTACACGTTTGCTTCTTTCACCAGGGGATTTCCTTTAAAATAATCTTCCAAAAAATTCACGTTAATGGCATCGATGGGCTGCCCCACAAGCTTTTCGCCTTTATCGTTCAGCATTTTAATTACATCCTGCTCCTCGATAAAAAAGTTGCTTGTTCCGTCGGTTATATTTACCGCTACTTTATTACAAACCACCGCCTTGCGTTGAGCCGAAATAAAGCTTAAGGTAAGTACCACATAAATCAGTAATATGAACCAGGGCGCTATGTTTTTCAGGTGCTTCATTTATTTATTCCGTACTTAGTTAACAAAGCTTCTTTTAAAGGCTTTACCAGTTGATCGATATTGCCTGCTCCCATGGTTACCACTATTGAAGTGTCAAACTCCAAAATTCGGGCTACCAGGTTTTCCTTTGAACAGACTTCTTTGTGTTTTAATTGCATAAGCTCCAGCAACATTTCGCTCGAAACACCCTCGATGGGTAGCTCACGTGCCGGATAAACGGGTAAAAGAATTACCCGGTCGCAAGCATCGAGACTTTGGGCAAAAGCATCGGCAAAATCGCGGGTACGCGAATACAAATGCGGTTGAAAAACAGCCGTTATTTCCTTACCGGGATACAAATGCCTGATGGACTGAATGCAGGCTTCAATTTCCTGGGGATGATGGGCGTAATCGTCGATATAAATCTGATTTCCAGAGCGAATATGAAACTCGAAGCGCCGTTTTACACCTTTAAACTGCTGTAAATGTTCTTTCAGTTGTTCGGGATTTTGCTTTGCAATAAATGCAGCACTTAATGCAGCAACTGCGTTCTCAAGATTGTACAATCCCGGAATTCCAAGCACAAAACCCGGTATTTCAATTGTTGGGCTTACCAGGGTAAAATGAAAAAAGCCATCGACCACCCTTATATTTTTTGCATAAAAGTCGGCCTTATTATCGTCCAGGGCATAAGTAAACTGCCTGATCTCGGTATTGTGCTCCTTTGCAATGGGCAATCCCAACTTATAGATTAAGGTTCCTTGCGCATCGATTTGTTTTATAAACTGGTAAAACGAATCCCAAATGGCCTCCTTACTTCCATAAATATCGAGGTGGTCGGCATCCATAGCTGTTATTACCGCAATTTGAGGATACAAAGTCAGAAACGAACGATCGTATTCATCGGCTTCGACCACCACATAAGGTGCAGTTCCGTTAATAATTACATTCGATTCCAGGTTTTTTGAGATGCCTCCCAAAAAAGCACTGCATTGATTCTGCATAAGCCAGGCAATAGCAGTTGAAACCGAGGTTTTACCATGGGTACCGGCTACAGCAATTCCTGCTTTGCTTTTGGTCAATAAACCCAGGGCTACCGAACGTTTAATAAGCTGAAAGCCTTGCTCTTTAAAATAGTTGAAGCCCGCATGCTCTTTGGGAATGGCCGGTGTGTAAACCACCAAGACATTTTCCTTACTTTTAAAAGCTTCGGGAATTGCATCAACGTCCTCGTTGAAGGAAATGGAGATGCCCTCGTTTTGCAGCTTGTCGGTTATTTCAGAAGGTGTTTTATCGTAGCCGGCTACCTGAAATCCCGCATGATTGAACCAACGAGCCAGAGCGCTCATGCCAATGCCGCCAATTCCAACAAAATATACGCTATGATAAGTACTTAATTCCAAAACACTACGGTATTAAACGATAAACTTCATCAACAATCAACTCATCGGCATTGGGTTTGGCCAGTTTCTGAATATTAACCCCCAGTTCTACTCCACGGCTCTCGTTACCGGTAAGCTCAAGCAGGCGAGTCACCAGTTTTTCCCTGGCATCGCTGTCTTTAACCATTATTGCCGCATCTTTTTCAACCAGCGACATTGCATTTTTTGTCTGATGATCCTCTGCTACATTTGGGCTTGGCACCAGAATTACCGGTTTCCCGACAATGCATAATTCCGAAATGGTACCGGCGCCGGCGCGCGAAATAATGTAATCGGCAGCGGCAAAAGCCAAATCCATACGGTTTATAAACTGATGCACCTGCACATGATGACCTGCGTATTGCTCCAGCGTTAATTTGGCGCTTTCGTAATAATAAGTTCCTGTTTGCCAGATAACCTGGAAATTACGGCGAATCAACTCATCAAGATTAAAAGCCAGGCTTTCGTTAATGGTTCGGGCTCCCAGACTACCCCCCACAACCAGTATGGTTTTCTTATTCTTATCGAGATGAAAGAATTGCAAAGCTTCCGGAATCCTCGATTTAAGATCGGTTAAATCGTTCCGAACCGGATTCCCCGTTTTGGTAATTTTTGCTTTGGGAAAATAGCGATCCATTCTATCGTAAGCCACACAAATACGGGCTGCTTTGCGAGCCAGTAATTTATTGGTAATTCCTGCGTAAGAATTTTGCTCCTGAATCAGCGTTGGAATCTTCATTCGTTGAGCCACCCAAAGCAGTGGTCCGCTGGCAAAACCGCCCACACCAATAACCACATCGGGTTTAAATGCCTTTATAATACTTTTACACTTGGTAAGACTAATAAGCAGCTTTGGGAAAAAAGCCAGGTTCTTCATCGATAAACGCCGTTGAAATCCGGTTACCGGAAGTCCAACAATTTTATATCCTGCGGCAGGCACTTTTTCCATCTCCATCCGGTTGTGAGCTCCTACAAAAAGTATTTCCGTCTGATTGTCGCGACGTTGCAATGCTCGTGCAATGGCCAATGCCGGAAAAATATGGCCGCCTGTTCCTCCTCCGCTAATAATTATCTTCATCGGTTTCAATTTCTTGTTCGTTTGCAATTGGATCCTTAATGGGCTGAACCGTGCGGCTCACACTTAAAATTATACCAAACTCCACACTGGTAAATATTATTGAAGTTCCACCCATACTTACAAAAGGTAAGGTTTGTCCGGTTACCGGAAAAACGTTTACCGCCACGCCCATATTTAAAAGGGCCTGAAAAACCAGACTAAAGGCCAGTCCGACCACCAAAAAAGCCGGAAAGGTTCGCTGGCTGTTTCGGACAATGATACCTACCCGATACAATAAAAACAGGTAAAGCAGCAAGATAATTACCCCTCCCAACAAACCGTACTCTTCGAGAATTATGGCATAAATAAAATCGGAATACGGGTGAGGCAAAAAGTTACGTTGTATGCTATTCCCCGGGCCGCGACCAAATAAACCGCCCTGCACAATAGCAATCTTTGCCTGATTCGACTGGTAATTTCCTTCGCTATCGTCGTCAACAAAACTTTCGATACGGGCTTTCCAGGTACCCACACGTCCTTTATCGGGCATGTTCCAAACCAGTGCTATAAATAATGCCAAAGCAACAAGGCCTGCACCAACCAGACCCAAAAGATGTTTCATCTTAACCCGCCCAATAAACATCAGAACCACACAAATAACAAAAAGCATGGCCGCTGTAGAGAAGTTTGCCGGAAGAATTAATCCGCAAACAATAAGTGTCCAGATTAATATGGGCTGAAAAGCTGCTTTAATATCGGCTATTTGCTCCTGATTTCGGGAGAGCACCCGGGCTACATACATAATTAATGCAAATTTGGCAAAATCGGAAGTTTGAAATGAGATTCCTGTTCCCGGCAGGGTAATCCATCGTGCTGCTTCGTTCAGGCTAACTCCCTTAAAAAGGGTCCAGGCAAGCAGGGGTACGCTTAAATAGAGCAACATTTGCGATAAGGCATAATACACTTTGTACGAAATATTGTGAACCAGAAAAACAATTCCCACACCAAAAGCCAGGAACGCTCCATGCCTGAATAAAAAGTATGAGGTGTTGCCTCCCATTTTTTTGTAAGCTAAAGTTCCGGTGGCACTAAATACCGTGAGCATCGAAAAGATAGCCAGTAAAAAAAGGATGAGCCAGATGGCCGTATCGCCTTTAAAATATTTTATAAATTTTTCTTTCACAAATTCATCTTTTACAGATTCCTTACTGCCTGTTTGAATTTTCGTCCACGATCTTCATAATTCTGAAATAAATCGAAGCTGGCACATGCTGGTGACAACAATACTACATCGCCATTTGCTGCCAGAAAATAAGCAGAACGCACGGCTTCGTCCATCGACTGTGTATCAACAATTGTTTTTACCTGCCCGTCGAAAGCCTTATGAATATTCGTATTATCGACTCCCAGACAAACTATGGCCTTTACTTTCTCTTTTACCATCGGCAAAAGTTTTTCATAATCGTTACCTTTGTCGATGCCGCCAACAATCCAGACAATGGGCTTTTTCATGCTTTCGAGAGCATACCAGGTTGAATTCACATTGGTGGCTTTTGAGTCGTTGATAAACTCAATTTTATGTACTTGTATAACCGGTTCCAAACGATGCTCAACCCCTTGAAAATTGGTTAAACAATCGCGGATGGTTTCTTTTTTAATTTGAAGCACATTGGCAGCAACCGCAGCCACCATGGAATTGTAGGTGTTGTGCTTGCCTTGCAAAGCTAAATCCTTAATATCCATAGTAAATTCAGAATTATTGAGTTTAACAACTAACTGATCGTCTTCGACAAATGCCCCTTGCAACAACTTTTCGTTTAACGAAAAAGGCAGCAATTCAATGTCGGGGTTTATTTGCTTCAGCCTTTCCACAATTACTTCATCGTCGTGGCAAAAAATCAGCTTTTGATTTTTCGTCATGTTTTGAATGATGCGGAATTTTGAAGCCACATAATTTTCGAATTTATATTCGTAGCGATCCAAATGATCGGGCGTAATGTTCATGAGAACAGCAATATCGGCTTTAAAGCTAAACATGCCATCAAGCTGAAAACTACTCAATTCAAGCACATAATAATCGAAGTTTTCGGTAGCTACCTGCCGGGCGAAACTTTTTCCGATGTTTCCGGCAAGCCCCACATTCAATCCGGCCCGCTTTAGAATCTCATAAGTAAGCAGGGTTGTAGTGGTTTTTCCGTTGCTGCCGGTAATTCCAATTACAAAAGCCTGGGTGTATGAACACGCAAATTCAATTTCGGAAACAATTGCAATTCCCTCTTCACCTAAATGGGTAACAATAGGAGCTTTATCAGGAATACCGGGGCTTTTAATAATTAAGCCGGCGGTATTAAGCTTTTCAATGGTATGTCCGTTCTCTTCCCAGGCAATCTGATGCTGATTCATTTCTTCTTTATACTTATCGGCAATTGACCCAAAGTCGGAAACAAACACCTCGAATCCTTTTGCTTTAGCCAAAAGTGCTGCACCAACACCACTTTCGCCAGCTCCTAAAACACCTATTTTTCCATTTTGCATCATATACTACCTGACTTTTAAGGTAACAATGGTTAATACAGCCAACATAATTCCCACTATCCAGAAACGGGTTACTATCTTAGCCTCGGGCATTCCTTTAACCTGATAATGATGGTGTAGAGGAGCCATTTTAAAGATGCGGCGGCCTTCGCCAAAACGCTTTTTGGTATATTTAAACCACGACACCTGCATAACTACCGAGAGGTTTTCGACTAAAAAGATTCCACATAATATGGGAATCAACAATTCTTTATGAATAATAATGGCATAAACTGCGATGATTCCACCCAGTGATAAACTCCCGGTATCGCCCATAAAAACCTGAGCCGGATACGAATTGTACCACAAAAAACCTACGGTAGCTCCAATAAATGCAGCGGCAAAAACAACCAGCTCGCCGGTATGTGGTATGTACATAATGTTCAGGTAATCGGAAAATATTAAGTTACCCGAAACGTAGGCCAGAATTCCCAGTGTTGCACCCATTATAGCCGATGTTCCGGTTGCAAGACCATCGAGACCATCGGTCATGTTGGCTCCGTTGCTCACCGCAGTTATTATAAATATAACCACAATAACAAAAACCACCCAGCCCCATTTTTTTGATGCTTCTTCACCAAGGAACTTTACCAGGTTGGCATAATCGGCTTCGTTATTTTTTAAAAAGGGAATGGTTGTTTTGGTCGATTTTACATCGATAACCTGATATCCGGGTGTTTCAGCATTAATTTCATCGGTGGTGAGTTCAATTTTAGGTTCAGCGCCGGTGGTTGGAACTTTTTCGCGAATAACCACATCGTCGCTCAGATAAAGCGTAAGCCCCACTATTAAACCCAAACCAATCTGGCCCAGTATTTTAAACTTTCCGGCCAGTCCTTTTTTATCTTTCTTAAAAACTTTAATGTAATCGTCGACAAAGCCAATAAAGCCAAGCCAAACGGTTGTTATCAGCATTAATATTATATATATGTTGTCGAGTTTGGCAAAAAGCAAAACCGGAATTACAATAGCGCCTAAAATAATAAGCCCCCCCATGGTTGGAGTTCCTTTTTTTTGCATTTGACCTTCGAGCCCTAAATCGCGTACCACTTCGCCAATCTGCTTTTTTTGCAAAAACCGGATTACCCGCTTGCCATATATAGCTGCAAGGGCTAAGGAAAAAATAATGGCCATTCCCGAACGGAATGAAATGTACTGAAACATACCTGCGCCAGGTACATTCATCGATTCAAGGTATTCAAACAAATAATACAACATAACTATTCGGTTTCAAATATTTCTACAATTACTTCCCTGTCGTCAAAATGATGCTTAACTCCTTTTACCTCCTGATAGGTTTCGTGACCTTTGCCTGCAACCAAAATAATATCGCCCGGCTGGGCCAGCATACAAGCGGTTCGGATGGCTTCCTTCCGGTTGGTAATCGACAAAAGTTTGTTGGTATAAGGAGGTAACACCCCGGCTTTCATGTCGGCAATAATTGCTTCCGGATCCTCGTCGCGGGGATTGTCGGAAGTAAGAATTACCTGAGTGCTGTATTTTACAGCAACCTGAGCCATTAACGGACGTTTGGTTTTATCGCGGTTTCCGCCGGCACCGGCTACGGTAATTACTTTTCCATCACCCTCTTTTATTTCCTGGATGGTTGTTAAAACATTTTCGAGCGCATCGGGGGTGTGTGCATAATCGACAATCGCCAGCTTACCCGATTTTGATTTTAGATACTGAAAACGTCCTTCGACCGGTAACAAGCGGCTTAATTCTTTAATAACCTGATCCTTTTGTTGATCCAGCAAAAGTGCTGTTCCATAAACTGCCAGCAAATTGTATGCATTAAAACCTCCAATAAATCGAGTCCAGATTTCTGTGTGATCGAAGGAAACCAGCATTCCATCGATATGCCGTTCCAGAATTTTTCCCATAAAGCGGGCCATGCTTTTCAAGCCATAAGTATGCACTTTAGCGCTACAGTTCTGCACCATTATTTTTCCGTTTTTATCGTCGGAATTGATTAAGGCAAACGAAGAGGCTGGCAAGTGGTCGAAAAACATTTTTTTTGCTTTTATATAAGCAGCAAATGTTTCGTGGTAATCTAAATGGTCTTGTGTAATATTTGAAAACACAGCTCCGGCAAAAGTTAATCCGGCTATGCGTTTTTGGTGAGCAGCATGCGAGCTGACTTCCATAAAACAATAATCGCAGCCCGAAGCTACCATGTCGGCTAAAAGCTGATTTAACTGAAGTGGATCGGGCGTAGTGTGCGTGGCAACCACAACCTGATTGTGTACCTTATTGCAAATGGTAGATAACAATCCCGCTTTGTATCCCAGATTTACGAACAACTGATGGAGCAAAGTCACTGTTGTAGTTTTTCCATTGGTTCCTGTAACCCCAACCAGTTTTAACTGCTCCGATGGGTTTCCGAAAAAATTAGAAGCCATTATACCAAGGGCCTCTGCCGAATCAGCAACCTGAATATAGGTGATTTTTTCATTTAGCTCAGCAGGCATTTCCTGACAAACAATTACAGCAGCTCCGCTTTCGATAGCTTTAGCTATATAAGCATGCCCATCGGTTTGGAACCCTTTAACTGCAACAAAAATATCGTGTGGCATAAGCTGGCGTGAATCGAACCGGATTTGACCAATCGTAGGATTTTGTTCGCCATGCCAACTAAGCACTTCAATATGTTGCATTATTTGTTGTAAACTACTCACGATATTAGATTTATTACAATTTTATCTCCTTTATTAATACGGCTCCCCGGTTGAATCGATTGTGAATTAACTGTACCCCGGCCATGCATAATTACATGCAAACCCAGGTTTTCAAGAATATATAAAGCATCTTTGGCTCCCATGCCACTTACATCGGGAACCTCATTCTTTTTAACATAGCGGTTATATAACTGAACCGTAGTATCACGTTTTGCTGTGGCTACCCATTGTGAATTTATATCAATCCCTACCGATTGAATCGACAATTCTTTCAACACTTGTTCCAATTCAAGCTTATGTCCGTTTCGGGTGTAGGGAATATTCTCAGCTATTAACTGCTGGTCGACTATTGCTTCGTGCATATCGAGGCTGGTGGAATATACCTTATCGGCAATTACTTTAAACACCTGGCCAGCAACCAGGTTTCCATAGTAAACTCCGCTCGATGGCGCATTCACCACCACAATGCAACTGTAACGGGGATTATCGGCCGGAAAATACCCCACAAAAGATGCCTGATAGCTTACCTGAGAATTGTATTTGTAACCATATTTCTGATTCGCTATCTGGGCAGTTCCGGTTTTTCCTGCAATTTTATAATTTGAATTCTTAAGGTTCTGTGCCGAACCTCTTTCCACTACCCCTTCAAGCATCTTTTTTGCCTTATTAATGGTTGATCGTGAACAAATGGTTGGATTAATAACCTGGGTACTGAAACGCTCGACAACCCTTCCGTGATCGGCAACCGCCTTTACAAACCGGGGACGCAGCATTTTTCCGTTATTGGCTACTGCATTATAAAAAGTAAGTATCTGTAAAGGAGTTTGCTCCACTTCATACCCGTAGGCCATTTGGGGCAACGAAACTCCGGACCACAAAGTGTCGGACGGAAATTTAATATAGGGTGAGCGCTCTCCTTTAATGTCAACATTCAGGCGCTCGGTAAGCGACATTCGTTTTAATCCTTTTACAAAGCGTTCTTCGTTTCCGGTATAATATTGTGTAATTATTTTCGACAATCCTACATTCGATGAAACTTCGAAAGCCCGCTGAACGGTTATTTTACCATATCCACCTTCTTTAGAATCGCGTACATCTTTGTCGTGGTAACGAACCACACCGCTTCCGGTGTCAACACTGTCGTCCAAATCAACATAACCATCTTCAAGAGCCACCATTAGTGCCGGCAGCTTAAAGGTAGAACCCGGTTCCGTGCGTTCGCCTATGGCATAATTAAATTGTTCGGTATAAAAACCTTCCTTGTCGCGTTTTAAGTTCACAATGGCTTTAACATCGCCGGTTTTTACTTCCATTAGAATGGCTACACCATGACTGGCACTATGCCTTTGCAACTGATGATGCAGCGCTGCATGAGCTACATCCTGCAAGTTTATATCGATGGTGGTAATTACATCGTATCCGTTTTGAGGCTCTATTTCGCTGCCATCGTTCACGGGCATCCAATAATTTCCGGCTATCCGCTGTACCATGCGCACTCCTTTTTCACCACTTAAAAAGTTGTTGAAAGCATCTTCGAGTCCTACATCGGATCCTCCCTTACTTTGGTAGCCAATGGTACGACTGGCCAGATTTACAAAGGGTTGAATTCTTCTGTTTTCCTGAATTACAATCAGCCCGCCTTTGTATTGTCCCCGATTTAAAATGGGAAAAGTCTTTAATTCTTTTAGTTGGGTGTAATCTACCCTGCGCCGCAACAAATGATACCGGGAATCCTTTGCCCGCTGGGCTATTAACTCACGTTTGTACTCATTGGCCGACTTGTCGCGAAAAAGATTTGATAAAGCCAGGGCTAAAGAATCGATGTTTTTATTAAAAATTTCTTCGGTAATACCTGAGCTTTTTAAATCGAGACGAATCTCATAATAGGGAACCGAGGTGGCCAGAATCCTGCCATCGGAAGCACAAATATCGCCCCGATCGGGTTCAATAACAATATCTTTTTGACTGATTGTATTGGCATTAATCCATTTGTCGTGTTCGGCTACCTGCAAATAGACTACTTTAACAACTATCACCAAAGCAAAAGCCACCACAGCAATGTAAACCATGCTAAGGCGAACCACAAGCTCTTTTCGTGTATTGTTTTCAGTCATTTTTAGCTACTCTTAACTTTTTTGGAGGCTCTACGGCCTCTTCCAACTCCAGTCCTTTTTTATTCACCAGCTTTATAACTTCCGATTGTTTACTGATGTACATAAGTTTTGATGCGGTAGTAATACTTTCGGCTCTTAACTCTTTTAATTCAGTCTGGGTTTTGCTGGTTTCGCGCACAATTTTTTCTGAATGGTAGCGATTACCGATATACAAAACCGCAACAAAAGTCAAAAACAACAAATAGGGCAACTGCTCAATAACCACATCTTTAGTAAGAATACTCCCGTCAAGTACATTTTTTAGGGGCATCTTTCCTTCGTTTTTACTACTGATTATTTTTCGTTTGCCAAATAGTTTCATTTCGTGAATAATCTACCAGGTTGCATTTAAATCTTTTCAGCTATTCTCAATTTGGCACTGCGTGCCCTGCTATTCCTAAGAATCTCTTCCTCGTCGGGAACAATAATTTTTCGGTTAACCGTAGCAAAAGGAACTGAAACATTGCCGTACAAATCTTTTTCAGCTTCGCCCACGAACATTCCATTTTTTATATAATTCTTTACCAGGCGGTCTTCAAGCGAATGATAAGTAATTACAACCAGGCGGCCTCCCGGATTAAGCACCAAAGAAGTTTGAAGCAACATTTCTTTTAGCGCTTCCATTTCCTGATTTACCTCGATGCGCAAAGCCTGAAACACCTGAGCCAATACTTTCGATTGCGCTTTAGGAGGCAATATGGGTTTCAGAATTTCTTTAAATTGTTCAACGGTTTCAATTTTTTGCTGCTTGCGAAAACGGTCGATAAACCCGGCAATGCGTCCGCCGGTGTTCAATTCACCATAAACTTTAAAAATGGTTTTTAAATCATCAACACTGTATTCGTTTAGCACCTTCTCTGCTGTAAGTTCCGCTGACTGATTCATCCGCATGTCGAGTCCCGTATCGAAGCGAAACGAAAATCCACGGGTTTCATCATCGAAATGATGACTCGATACACCCAAATCGGCCAAAATACCGTCGACCTTTTCAGCATTGTGGTAGCGTAAATAATTCCGCAGGTAACGGAAGTTACCCTGCACAAGAATTAAGCGGTCGTCGTTGGGTTTATTTTTCCAGGCATCTTTATCCTGATCAAAGGCAATGAGCTTGCCTGTAGTTAGTTTGTCGAGAATTGCCCGCGAATGGCCACCTCCTCCAAAAGTACAATCAACATAAATTCCGTTGGGTTTAATGGAAAGGCCGTCGATGCTCTGCTCCAGTAATACCGGTGTATGATAGTTTTCCATTATGCCTCCTCATTTTTCGAATGTTGCATAATTTTCTGGGCCAACTGAGCAAATTCCTGTTCATTGTCGGCCATGCTATCATAGCGCTCTTTATCCCAAACTTCAATTTTACTGTCTTGACCGGCAAGCACCACATCTTTACCGATGCCGGCTTCGTCGAGCAGCCTTTTGGGAATAAGAAGCCTGTTACTACCATCGAGCAACAGCTCGGCAGTACCCCGATGAAAACCGCGAAGAAAGCGATTGTGTTCCTGATTGAACGGATTCACCTGGTTCCTGATAATTTGGTTTTGCCGCTCCCACTCGTCGGTTGTGTAGAGCACCAAACATTTTTCAAACAGATCTTTTTTAACTACAAAACGATCCATACCTTCGCCCAACTGCTTTTTAAGGGCAGCGGGAAAAAGGATACGCCCTTTTCCGTCGAGCTTACAAGGATGATCGCCTATAAAATTGGTCATAGTTATTCTGTTTCAGGAGGTAAAATAAAGGAATTTTTCCCACTTTTACCCACTTAGCTACACTTTTTTGCACCATTGTTGATAACTTTTGGACCCCGATATTTTTGATTTTGTACTGATACTATGATGTTCCCTGATATTTCACGTTCAGCAGGTGAATCTTCATCGTGAAAAAGGCCGATTGGTGCTTTTTGCATTTTTTATAGGGATTTGAGCAAAATGTTTTCATATTTACACCCTGATTTAAAAGGAATATTATGGTTCAATTGTGTGCTTTAGCTTCGGGAAGTAATGGGAATTGTTACTATGTGGGGAATGAACATGAAGCTGTTTTAGTTGACATGGGCTTATCGAACCGCCAACTTATTCAACGCATGCGCGATAAAAAACTCTCCATTAAAAAAGTGAAGGGACTCTTCATTTCGCACGAGCACACCGACCATATAAAGGGAATGCGAATAGTTACCAACAAAAATGAAATTGAAGCTTACGCCACAAAACTGACTTACCAAAAAGCACGAAAAGATTTCCGCTCAGCTAAAGTAAATTATTTTGAAGCTGGTGAAACTATTTCGATTGGCTCAATAAAGGTTCACACCTTTGGTAAATTGCACGATGCCATTGATCCGGTTGGGTTCCGCATTGAGGTTGAAGGCAAACAAATTGCTGTAATTACCGATTTAGGAACGGCCTGCGAAAAAACCCGGGAACATTTAAAATACTGCGATGCCGCCTTTTTAGAAACCAATTACGAACACGATTTATTAATGGGCGGCAAATACCCCATCCATTTAAAAAAGCGCGTGTCGTCCGATTACGGGCATTTAAGCAACCGCCAGGCTTATGAATTGATCGAATCCTTAAACAGCTCCCCTTTAAAAACCATCTTTTTATCGCACATTTCTGAGGACAACAATCGCATTGAACTTGTTATGAAAGCCTTTGAACCTCTGAAAAATTCTCACCAACTTATTGCTACTTCGCGCTATGCGGCCTCTCAGGTGATTGAAATTTAAAAAGAATCAGAATTTATAAAAAATCTTGCTTACCAGTTTCCATCCTTCCGGAAATTTGTACAACGAAATGTAATCGACAAAAGTAAGTTGTGTTCCCACGTAAAACTCAATTTTTGCAACCGCTGCATTTCCGGTTATATCGATAAACAGAAATTTAATGCTTACCTCTTCGCCCGGCTTACGCGGAAATTCCCCTTTCAGGTGCTTTTTTTGAATGTTGTTTTTCCATTGAGCAATAGAAAGAGCCCACAGATTACCCTGCTCACCCACTCCCAGTAAATTAAACCCGGAGTGAATTCCAGAATTTATCTTAAGGGTGTCGCCCTCGTTTTGCAAACCTTCAACATAAGCGGTTTGAATTACCTGCTTAATGGCTTCTTTTTCTGCATCGGCAGATTGTGCCATAAGCACCTGAGCAAAAACCAGTAATGCTACAAATAAAATTGTTTTCATACACGTTGAATTAATTACAACATTTTAAAAATTCATGTCCTTAAATTTATCTCGCTTTACGAATTTAGCATTAATTAGTCGATTGTTTTTTAATTGAGTTACAAATAGAATAAAACTACAATTATTACCATTACAATCTTTTTCTTATTTTCGAAACAAAATTTAAAAGCAATGTCAGGCGACAATAATAAAAAAGAAGCCATTCAAATAAACGTTGAAGAACTTATTCAAAGTAAAAACCCACGAATACTAAAGTTTATTCCACGGTTTTTACTCAAAAAACTTAAACGTATTGTACATCAGGATGAATTTAACGACTACCTGAAAGCCAATGCTCATGCCGATGCTTACACTTTTATTGAAAATGGCCTGAAGATGTTTGGCGCTAAAATAATTATTAAAGGGAAGGAGAATCTGCCCGAAAACAAACGTATTATTTTAGCTGCAAATCATCCGCTGGGCGGACTCGATGGTGGGGTATTTATAAAAGTGGTACACGACCACTATGGCGAATTGCGTTTTCCGGTTAACGACTTACTTATGAGTATTCCCAATTTACAGGAAGCTTTTTTACCTGTAAATAAACACGGTGGTCACAGCCGCCAGGCTTTTAAAGCCATCGACGAAGCCTACCAATCGGAGTTTCCCATTTGTTATTTTCCGGCAGGACTTTGCAGCCGTAAGATAAATGGCAAAATTGAAGACCTGGAATGGAAGAAAAGCATTATTACCATGGCCATAAAGCACCAACGCGACATTGTTCCGGTACACATTAATGGAAAAAATTCTGACTTTTTTTACAATCTTTCGAATGTGCGCAAAAAATTGGGTATAAAAGCTAATATTGAAATGCTTTATCTGGTCGACGAAATGTACAAACAATACGATCAGAAGGTTGTAATCAGTTTTGGCAAGCCTATTCCGTGGCAAACCTTCGATGCATCAAAAACTCCACAGGAATGGGTTAATTATGTACGCCAAAAAACTTACGAAATGGAATAAATTTAACTTTTTGCCCACATCTCTGTTTTTAGAAAGAAGCATCAAAAAAAATGATTTGTATATTGCGCAAAAATTAAGCAGCATATGGAAAAAATAATTGACGCGGTCGATCTCCGTTTACTGGAACAGGAATTAACCCGCGACAAACTGGTCCGAACCACTAATTTCGGAGAAAATGAAATTTATATTTTTTCGCATCACGATGCCCCCAACCTAATGAAAGAGGTAGGGCGACTACGCGAAATAACCTTTCGGGGAGCTGGTGGAGGCACCGGTAAAGCAATTGACCTTGATGAATACGATACGGCTGAAAAACCTTACAAACAACTGATTGTTTGGGATCCGCGCGAAAAGGAAATTTTAGGCGGCTACCGCTACATTGTTTGCAGCGAAGCTCCCACCGACAGTGAAGGAAATCCTGTGTTAGCCACTTCAAAACTGTTTCATTATTCCGAAGAATTTAAAAAAGATTATTTGCCCTATTTAATTGAGTTGGGTCGCTCGTTTGTGGTTCCCGCCAAACAGGCCACCAACGCCGGGCGTCGCGGACTTTTTGCCCTCGATAACCTTTGGGATGGTTTGGGTTCGTTGGTTGTTGATCATCCGGAAGTAAAATATTTCTTCGGAAAAGTAACCATGTACACACATTACAATCAGGAAGCACGCAACTTAATTCTTTATTTCATGCAACGTTATTTTGGAAATAACGAACACCTGATACGCTTAATCGACCCACTGGATTTGAAATTTAACGAAGAACAGTTGTCTGGAATTTTTAATGAAGATTCGTACGAAGCCAATTACAAAATTCTGTCGAAAAGAGTTCGTGAGTTGGGCGAGAATATCCCGCCCTTAATTAATGCTTACATGAACCTATCGCCCAGCATGAAGGTTTTTGGAACAAGTATTAATCCCTATTTTGGCGATGTGGAAGAAACCGGAATATTAATTACTATTGAGGATATCTACAAAACCAAAAGCGAACGTCATGTCGAGACTTACGTGCCTATAAAAGGAAGAATGAGCTGAATATAAAAAGCATTTAAACAAAAAAGGGGCGGCAAATACCGTCCCTTTTTTAATTTATGTCATCTGACTAAGCTTAATAACGTAAGTTCGACATAAGAATATTCATCCCCCTAACCCCCTTCAACTTAGCGAAGCGCTTTATTCCCTTCGGTCATGAGAAAAGTTCACGAACGAAGTGAGTAACACAAGGGGGACAACCCCATCCTAGGAAATAAAATAATTTGGAAATGTGTTCCGCCCCGGCGGAGACTTTAGGGGTGAATTCAATTTCTTTTTAAATAATTTTCATTCTGTTTTTTTACATCGAACTCACGTTAATAGGCCCGTTCATTTTTCCCTTCAATATAATTGATAAACGATGTGGTTACCACCTTATTCCCGCCAGGAGTAGGATAATCGCCGGTAAAATACCAATCGCCCAGATGCGTCGGACAAGCCTGATGCAAATTTTCAACCGTTTGATAAACAATCTGCACCTCGGCTTTTATACTGTCGGTTTTTAACAATTGAGAAATTTTATCCGAAACCTGCTCGTGGGTAAAGGGTTTAAAAATATGGGTAACATAATTTATTACTTCTTCTTTGGGCAAAAACTGTTGTTCTTTCGATTTTTGGTACACTTTGTCGATTATGTGCTCCATTTTATGTTCTTTGAGCAAGGCAATGCCCGCCTGAAAAGCAATAAAATCGCCAAGTTTGGTCATATCAATACCGTAACAATCGGGGTAACGAATCTGAGGTGAAGAAGAAACCACCACAATTTTTTTAGGCTCCAGACGATCCAGTATTTTTAAAATACTTTGCCGCAAGGTTGTTCCGCGAACTATGGAATCGTCGATAATTACCAGATTATCGATGCCTTTTCGCACCGAACCATAAGTAATGTCGTACACGTGCCCTACCAAATCGTCGCGGCCGTGATCGGCTGAAATAAAAGTGCGCAATTTCACATCTTTTATGGCAACTTTTTCGGCACGTGGTCGCAAGGCCAAAATTTTTTGCAGATCTTTCGGTGTTAAATCTTTTCCTTTGGCCAAAATCATGCGTTCTTTTTCCTGAGTCAGCCAGTTCTCAAGCCCTTCCATCATTCCGTAAAAAGCCGATTCGGCAGTGTTTGGAATAAATGAGAATACGGTATTCTCTATATCATAATCCACTGCTTTTAGAATGTCAGGAACCATGAGTTCTCCCAATTTTTTGCGCTCGGTATAAATATCCTGATCGCTGCCTCGTGAAAAATAAATGCGCTCAAAAGAACAGGCTTTTAATTCCCCGGGAATACGCACCACTTCTTCTGCAACACTTCCGTCTTTCTTCACAATTAGCGCCGTTCCGGGCTTAATCTCCTGAACCTGATCGATTGGAATATTGAATACTGTTTGAATGGCTGAGCGTTCCGAAGCGGCAATCACAAAATCGTCGTCTTTATGAAAAAATGCCGGACGAATTCCGTTTGGGTCGCGCATTACAAAGGCATCACCATGACCAATTAAACCGGCAAGCACATATCCGCCATCCCAGTTTTTGCTGGCTTCTTCCAATATTTTATGTACCGCTATTTTTTGAGCAATTTGCTTCGATATTTCCTTATTTGAGTAGCCTTCGTTTTTATATTTCCGGAACAAACGCTGGTTTTCCTCATCGAGAAAATGGCCTAATTTTTCCAGAATTGTTACCGTGTCGGAATAATCTTTTGGATGTTGCCCCAGGCTGGTCAGATGCTCAAAAAGCTCGTCAACATTGGTTAAATTAAAGTTGCCTGCAATTACCAGGTTTCGCGATTTCCAATTGTTTTCGCGCATTACCGGATGTACATTTTCGATATTATTCCGGCCAAAAGTTCCATAGCGCAAGTGTCCCAAAAGTATTTCTCCGGCAAAAGGCAGGTTTGTTTTGGCATATTCAGCATCAGAAGGATCGGCATTTCCTTCCAGCAAAGCCTTTTCCATTCGGTTATTAATGTCAGAAAAAACACTCACAATAGGAGTTGCCGCGTTAGAACGCGAACGGCTCAAATACTTTGTTCCCGGTTTATTGTCGAGTTTTAAGGAAACTACTCCGGCACCATCCTGTCCACGGTTCCGTTGTTTTTCCATCATCAGGTACAACTTATTTAAGCCAAAACGCCAGGTTCCATATTTTTCCTGGTAATACGATAAAGGCTTCAACAGTCGAATCAGCACAAAGCCACACTCATGCTTAATAGGATCGCTCATGGTATATCGAAATTAAAAAGTAAGATTTTGGTTCTGTAAATTTTCGGAACCAGGGGTTATTAAAAAAGATAGGGAATACTTGTAAGCAATTTTTTGTCTGGTGAATTGCCCTTTGCCAATAGGTACTGTTTGAATTATAAACTTTCGGCTTCAAGCTTTGGGTAGTTTATTCTTGTCTTTACAATATAAGAACTGGGAAATTTTTTGCGAACCGAATGATACAATTCGTAGGCTTCGTTCTTATTCCGAAAATCGCCTACCCGCAGTTTAAAATAGGGAGCAGCATATTCGGTATACACCTGATTGTAATCAAAATCGGGGTAAAGTTCTATAAACCGCTGTTGCATCTGGTTTGCTTTATCGCGGGCATCTTGTCCTGAACTGGAGAAAAGTTGTATCCGGTAACCTTCAATTCCCTGTTTTTTATTTATTCTGATGTTTTTATCGACCAGCACATGTAACTCCGGATCCTGAAACAATTGAACGCTTCCGCCAAAGGAATTATCTTGTAAAACAGAGAAAATATCATTGGGAAGTTCTTCCGGCTTATTTGCTTCCTGAGCAATTGCCATAGAGCCGGTCATAAAAAGAAAACTACCTGCCAATACCAGTTTATACCACATATTTTCTTTTGTTTTTGCGCTGCAAAGATACTAATTTTTGCAAAACACCCTATTATTTAATCGTTCCCCGACTGAAAAGATAAAACAGGAACCGGAGAATGGTTCACCATTTGCTGCGCATACGGTCCCAACCAGATATTTCTCGCTTTTTCGTTTTGTTCGTTCATTATCGATATCAAATCGGCATCTACCAATAAGGCATATTCAATAATTGAACTGGTTAAATTCTTTCCCTTAAGCGATTCGCGCATCCACTTTACCTTGTGCCTTTTTAAATAAGTGCCAATCTGCAACATGTATTCATCAAGAATTTTTTTAGTGGAAGATTTGTTGTTATCTCTAACGTCGACCACATGCAATTCGGCTCCAAAAATTAAGGCCAGTTCTACTGTTTTGGGAACTTTTAGCCGTGTATCCTTGCTAATGTCGATGGGCATTACAATTTTTTTTATGGCTCGTTTGGGAAAACTGTATCGGGTAGTAAGTACCGGACAAACGGCATTGCTCACCACGCGAAACGCATTACTGCCCACCCATTTTTCTTCGAATCCTGAAACGCCGTGGGTTCCCATAATTATCATATCGGCATCGCCATATTTTGCCTGATGGCAAATTTCAGTATAAATTCTTCCTTCGCGGATGCGATAATCGAAGTTCCCTTTTAATTGCTTTTGGTATTGATGAACTATTTGTTCAAAGTTATCGATAACTCCGGAACGCACCACCTCGTCAAAATCGTTCAGATTAAAGGAAGGATCGTAGTCGGCATTTTTTCGCTTCACATGAATTAACATCAGGTCCATCGACAATTTATTGGCAATCATTATGGAATGCTCCAAAGCATTTATTGAATCACTTGAAAAATCGATGGGTACCAAAATGTGCTTCATGGATAATTTTTTATAAAGATAAGCAAACAAGTTTTAATGGGCCAAGCCTCATAACCAACATTTTGTAAAATAATTGCCCGGCTACCTATTTCAATTTTACCTGCTGGCTCGAATCAACCAAAAGCTCTTTGGTAAAACTGCGGTACGAAACGTTTAACTTCCCTTTAAACGATAATTCAAACGCGCCGGTTTTAAATTTGTTAATAACCTGTCTGCCTGCGGTTAAAAGGTTTGGCAAACTAATGGCCAACGAAAAATGCACATCGAACGATTGTTTTCCCGGGATGATTGTTTTTTCAGGAATCAATACTTTCCCCAGGTAAATACCTTCGGCATATACATCAATGTCGGAATGGTTTAAAGTAAGGTTTACCCGGTTGGGGTTAAACAACTTCAACGAGGCATTTATACTTATCCCCCGACTTTTATCATCGGTTACTTTAAAATTGCTAATCTCGAGAATCTCAACCGGTTTAATAAGACTACAGGCACTTAACAGCAAGAATGCAATCAGCGGTAAAAATAGCCTGGAAACCAGATTTCGGGCCTTCATCATCTTTTAACTTTTAAATAAAAAAGGCCGCATCAGCATACTGAAGCGGCCTGTTATCTTAAACTAATCGAATTATTATTCGGCAGCTTTACGCGTTGAATAGTTTATTTTAAGCGCGCTTACTTTTCTTAATTCCTGCTTAATGTCGGTTACAATACCCATTTTGGTATTTTCGTCAACTTTAAGCGATGTGGTCATCAAAGGAACCTCTTTTTCGTCGCGTTTTTGCCTTTCTGTCTCAATATAGTCACCTATATCATTTACATTGGCAAATTGATCGTTCAACTGAATCCGTGGTTCGGTTCCCAGCAATTTGGCAAACGATTTTTGTGGCTCACCCACATAAATATAACTCACCAGCGACTTTTTCTCCAACTTTTTAATTTCGGTTGCCTCTGGAATTTTAATCGTTACTTTCAGCGTAACCTCCTTCATGGTTGTACTAACCATAAAGAAGAAAAGCAACATAAATACAATGTCGGGAAGCGCTGAAGTATTAATTGCAGGTACTTCTTTACCACTATCTTTTCTAAATTTTCCCATTAGTTGCTTCCTCCATAGTTTTTAGGTTCTGCTTCAGAAATCCGCTGGGGATAAATAGAACGAACGGCATCTTGTTGATCGGAATCCAAATCGTCGTATTTTTTACCAAACTTGCGCATTCCCAATTCGTCGCGCAATTCATTATACGCTTTTGCCAATTCATTCTGAGCTTTAAGATAAACTCCATAAGAAGTTCCCCGGTCGTTCTGCAACGAAATAACCTGTTTTGAAATAGGAACCATACCAAAATAAGGTATTTCTTTTGGTTCTTTTTCGGGCAGGGTTTCTAAGTCGGCCGGATTTTCAATAAACTCTTTTGCTTCTTCTTTTAAATCATCAATATTCATTGGTTGACCCTCAACCAACAACTGATCGTTTTTGTTAATCAGTACCACAAACACGTTGCGTTCCTTAATTTTAACATCATCATCAATCTGATCTTTGGGCATTGGAGGCGGTAACATCCTCGAAATACCTGTGTCAGTATCCATGGTAGTAGTAACCAGGAAGAATATCAACAACATAAAAGCAATGTCGGCCAAAGATGCTGCATTATATTCTGGAAGTTTTTTTGGCATAATTACTTTTTTTTCAAATTAGTATTGCCTGTTAAGGCAACAAAACACTATTTAAAAGCTCCTCTTATTTCAGAATAAATCAAACTTAAGAACGAAGCTCCAAGTAAGATGTACAATGAATACAACAACATACCAGACATTTTTGAAGTGCCGGCAGTAATGTCAAAAAGCTCACCAGCAGCATTGGTTTGGATGGTGTCGTCGGCCAAAACATATGAAATGGCATATAATACCACAAAAGCTCCCAGTGCAATTAAACTGTTAATAACGTTTTTCTTTGTTTTAAACATATTAACCAGTGCAAATACAACTGCAGCACCCATCGATAATCCAACCAATACAGCGGCCCAAGCCAATAATAAATTCTCATTCATGTTTATAAAGAACAATACTCCAATGAGTACGCTCACTCCAAACATGATATAGAGCATTATGGAAATGATTTTAATTGCTAAACTTTTCTCCATGGTTTTTATTTTTGTATGTTGAATTTGTATAAGATGTCAATTAACGAGATTGAAGCATCTTCCATTTCATTTACAATAGAATCGATTTTTGCAACACAATAGTTATAAAGCACCTGAAGAATCATAGCCACAATAAGACCAGTTACTGTAGTGATAAGTGCCTGAGAAATACCACCGGCAACAAGAGCAGGAGAAATATCACCGGCTGCTTTAATTGCATCAAAAGCGGCAATCATACCAATTACAGTACCCATAAATCCTAACATAGGAGCCAGAGCGATAAATAAAGAAATCCACGAAAGGTTTTTCTCTAATAAACCGGTTTGAACACCACCATAGGCTACAACTGATTTTTCAACCATTTCAAGACCTTCGTCAGCGCGATCCAATCCCTGGTAGAAAATGCTGGCAACCGGTCCGCGAGTGTTACGGCAAACTTCTTTTGCTGCTTCAACACCACCTTGGTTTAAGGCTTCTTCAACATCAGTCAATAATTTTTTTGTATTGGTAGTACTGAAGTTAAGGAAAAGGATTCTTTCGATAGAAATAGCCAAACCAAAAATAAGTGCCAATACTACAATACCCATAAAGCCAGGACCACCTTCAATGAACTTAGCTTTTAGTACCTGGTGAAGGGTTTCACCTTCAAGTTTCTCATCTTCAGCTACGGTTGCAGCTTCTTCAGTTGCCACAACAGCTGTTGAATCGGCAGCCACTTCAGTACTATCAGCTACCATAGCGGTAGAATCAATTGCTGGTTCATCCTGTGCGTAAGTAATGTTTGACGCCATTACAAGCATCCCTATCACAGCAAATAATGCGAGTAGTTTTTTCATTGCTTTGTTTTTTTTGTTATTTACGTTATTTGTTTTCAAATTAAATATATAAAAATTCGCGGAGAAAGAGGGATTCGAACCCTCGATACCCTTGTGAGGTATACACACTTTCCAGGCGTGCGCCTTCGACCACTCGGCCATTTCTCCAATATCGGTACTGTAAAGAACGTTATTCAGTTTTGGGCGGCAAATTACAAAAAAAATCAAAACCTTAAATAGTAATCAGGCATTTATTTCGCCACGTAACGATTTTGATAAATATTCTTTTATTTCTTCTTTATTGTAATTCTGACCCAATAAAAACATCAATTTTGTAACCGCAGCTTCTGTTGTAATATCATTACCACTTAAAACACCGGCTTCCATAAGTCCCAAACTGGTTTCATAAACCCCCATATCAACACTTCCGGCACTGCATTGGGTTACGTTTAAAATCACCACGCCACGTTTAACCGCCTGTCGTAATTTTTCGATGAACCACTCGTGGGTAGGTGCATTCCCCGAGCCGAAGCTCTCAAGAATCATGCCTTTTAAATTTTTTATGTTTGTAATGGCATCAACCACCTCGGGAGTAATACCCGGAAACAGTTTCAAAATGGCCACATTGGGGTCCAATTTATGGTAAACCTTTAGTTCTCGTTTAATAACCGGGTAGTGAATGGCGCTGTAATTATAAGTGATATTAATCCCTGCTTTGGCCAACTCCGGATAGTTGTATGAGCGAAAAGCATCGAAATAATCGGCGTTATGCTTGGTGGTGCGTGTTCCGCGATACAATTTGTTTTCGAAAAATATACATACTTCGGGAACCAAAGGTTGGTGGTTTTTCCTGGCCGCTGCAATTTCAATAGCACTAATGAAATTTTCTTTTCCGTCGGTACGTAAAGTTCCTATGGGCAATTGCGACCCGGTAAAAATAACCGGCTTACCTAAATTCTCGAGGAGAAACGACAAGGCCGAAGCAGAGTACGACATGGTATCGGTTCCGTGTAGTATTACAAAACCATCGTATTGCTCGTAGTTTTTTTCGATGAGCTCAGCCAGATGAATCCAAATTTCAGGATGCACATTCGACGAGTCAACCACTTCTTCGAAAGTGATGGTAGTTAAATTGAAACCAAACTTATTTAATTCGGGAACCTGATGTAAAATGTGATTAAAATCGAAAGGGGCTAACGAACCGGTTTCCGGATCGTTTATCATACCAATGGTACCTCCTGTATATATGATTAGGATTGAAGTTCCCGATTCTGACATAAACTTACTTTACTTGCTTAATCAAATTATTTCTTATCCCTTTTTCCATTGAAACACTTTTGTGGCATTAGCTGTTGTTATTCGGGCAACCTCATCAACCGAAATCTGATACACATCGGCCAATTTATCTGCTACCTGAACCAGGTAACTGCTTTCGTTCCGCTTACCACGAAAAGGAGTCGGCGCAAGATAGGGACTATCTGTCTCTAAAACAAGATGATTTATATCAACCTGTTTTAAAACTTCATCGAGCTTCGAATTTTTAAAGGTTAACACCCCTCCAATACCCAGGTAAAATCCCAAGTCAATGGCCTTTTTCGCTTCTTCAGCACTTCCTCCAAAACAGTGAAAAATACCGGTAAACCCATCTTCAACCATTGGCTCCAGCAAATTAAATGTTTCGGTAAACGAATCGCGGGTGTGAATTACAACGGGCTGTTTAAGTTGCTTCGCCCACCCTACCTGAATCTTAAAAGCGTCGGCCTGTTCCTTATAATGGGTTTTATCCCAATACAAATCGATCCCAATTTCTCCAATTCCATAAAACAAAGAACGTTCCGATAAATACTTTTCAACAATAGCCAGCTCCTTTTGATAATCGTCTTTCACCGAAGTGGGATGCAAACCCATTAAGGGGAAAAGCTCGCCGGGAAATTGTTCAACCATTTTTAGCATGGCCTGATGGCTTTTACTATCGATGGCCGGAAGTACTACCTTTTTAACTCCGGCATCGCGTGCACGCTGCATTACCTGAGTTTGGTCGTTTTCAAATTCATCGGTATATAAATGAGCATGGGTATCAATAAATTCCATAATAAATTCTCTACTTCTGATTCTAACTATACATTTTACAAAAGTTACAAATAACTTTTACGTTCGGTAAAACACTTTACCCGGCAGGCATTTAACATGTCCGCCAAATTCCAGATTCAATAAAAGTGCTGATACTTTAGGCATGGACAAACCCGACAAACGGCAAATGGTGTCGATATTCATGTGATCCTGTTCGTTAAAAAGATCCATCACCACCTTTTCTTCACCAACAAACTCGACAAACAGTTGTTTTTGAACCGTGTTTTGTCGTGGCTGCCAACCCATCTGATACTCCAGGTCGGCTACACTTTCGAGCAAAGCGGCACGGTTCGATTTTATAAAACTGTTGCAACCTGAAGAATACTTGTCGGTAACCCGCCCCGGAACTGCAAATACATCGCGGCTGTAGGAGTTTGCCATATCAGCCGTTAATAAAGCGCCTCCTTTTACATCGCTTTCAACAACCAGCACGGCATCGCTAAGACCGGCAATTATACGGTTGCGCCGAACAAAATTATTTCTGTCGGGAAACACGCCTTTCATAAATTCGGTTATCAATCCGCCTTTTTCAAGCATTTCAGCCGCAGTTTTCCGGTGTTGCGCCGGATAAATGGAATCGAGGCCATGCGCCAGCACCCCGTAAGTTCCCAGATTATTCTTCAAAGCAGCTTTGTGCGAGGCTATATCAATTCCGTATGCCAGTCCGCTAACAATTATAATTTCGTAACCACGCTCCGAAAGTTCGGCCACAAACTTATTGCAAAAATCTTTACCCTGTTGCGTCGCGCTTCGTGTCCCTACCATGGCCAGGTATTTTTTTTGATTATCGATGGGAAGTCCTTTTGAAAACAGAACCAAAGGCGCATCTTCACATTGCTTAAGCCGGTAGGGATAATCGGCATCGAAAAGGGTTTGAATTCTTATTTGAAATTTTTCGGCAAAAGCCAATTCCTCGTCGGCTTTTTGGTAAGCCTTGCTTTTTGCCAGGGCATCGGCCAGTTGTGGTCCAATACCCGGAATTTTAAGCAAATGGGCTTTTTTCATGTTAAAAACCGCTTCAACAGAACCGGCATACGAAATCAACTTCCGGGCAGTAAGACTTCCTATTCCCGGCACCGACCATAAGGCCAGATAATCGCGCGTATTTGCAGTTTGCGTTTCCAAATCAGCTAACCGGATTCTTTTTTATGGCAAGTATCAAATCGAGTGCTTTTTTTATTTGTGCAATCTGTTCCTCATTCAGGGTGCTAACTCCGATGCTTGGATATTTTCCAACTCCTCCGGGAGTTGTTTGATAAAGTGTGAGGGTTTTTACCAAGCCTCCAAGTGATGCGTTAATCTGGTAATGATGAAAATTTTCGGTCTTCATTTGCACCGAATTGTTGTTGGTTTTAAAAGGAAGTAATGATTTGTATCGAACCCTGATTTTATCGGGACCGGCATAAAAAGCTACAAAATTCAACCGTAATACAGCCATCACAGTAAAATAAATTATCAGCGACACTACGGCCATTAAAACGTATTTCAAATCTTTTACCTCGGTAAGCAGGTACGATAAAGCTACGGCAACTACCACCAAAAGTGGGAACAACATGGCTACCACCTTAATTTTTGAGGCTCTTTTTGCATTGTCCAGATTCATAAATACTCTTTTTTTAGGTAAGACTTGCCCGAAAACACTTAGAAATAAATTGTTTTTCAAAAATAAGTGAAATCAACCGACTGGCAATGCCTGATGACTTATCTTTTATTTTTAAAAAAGGTTTGTAACAATTGGCTGCATTCGTGCTCCAAAATTCCACCCACTACTTCAGTTTTTGGATGCAGTAATTGGTTGCCGGTTTTTGAAAAACCCCGTTTGGGATCGAAAGCTCCAAAAACAATTTTCGATAACTGGGTCCAATAGGCTGCTCCGGCGCACATCACGCAAGGTTCCAGGGTTACATAAAGGGTACAATCGCTTAAGTATTTACCTCCTATAAAATCGGCAGCGGCTGTAAATGCCTGCATTTCAGCGTGAGCCGTTACGTCGTTCAGCGTTTCCGTTAAATTGTAGGCCCGCGATATTATCTGATTACCAAAAACCACCACAGCTCCTACCGGCACTTCGTTTCTGTCGAAGGCCATTTGCGCCTGCTCCAGGGCCTTTTTCATAAAATACTCGTCGGTAAATAACTTAAGTTCTGCCATCAGTTCCTTTGTTTTTGTTATGTAATCTTTATCGCACCCGGATTTCACTTTGCCAGCAAAATACAGGGTTGCTAATGCCGAAGCCTCAGTGTTTCCCATTTAATTGTTAGGAGTTTCCCTTCGCCAAAGCTAAAAAAATATTACTTTCGCAGAAAAATTAAATAGACGACTTTCACAAAATAAAACAGGTAATTATGTATCGTACGCACACTTGTGGAGAATTAAGAGCTGAAAATATAGGACAGCAGGTAACTTTGAGCGGTTGGGTTCAGAAAACCCGTGAACTGGGCGGAATGACATTTGTTGATTTACGCGATCGTTATGGCCTTACCCAGTTAGTTTTCGATTTATCGAAAAACCCTGAACTAACAGAACTTGCGCGTGAATTAGGCCGCGAATACGTGATAAAAGTTACCGGCTCGGTGATTGAGCGAGAAAACAAAAACAAAAAATTACCCACCGGCGAAATTGAAATTCTGGCAAGTCAGTTAAGCGTTTTAAATGCTTCGGAAACACCTCCTTTTACCATCGAAGAAGAATCGGACGGTGGTGACGAACTGCGCATGAAATACCGTTACCTCGATTTGCGCCGTTATCCCCTGCAACGCAACCTGGAATTGCGTCACCTGATGGGAATCGAAGTGCGTAATTACCTGCATCAACACAAGTTTTTTGAGATTGAAACGCCGTACCTGATTAAATCGACACCCGAAGGAGCCCGCGATTTTGTGGTGCCTTCGCGCATGAATCCCAACCAGTTTTATGCCCTGCCCCAATCGCCGCAAACCTTTAAGCAATTGTTGATGGTAGCTGGTTACGACCGCTACTTCCAAATTGTGAAATGTTTCCGCGATGAGGATTTACGCGCCGACCGTCAACCGGAATTTACACAAATTGACTGTGAGATGGCTTTTGTTGAACGCGACGAAATTCTTGATATGTTCGAAGGAATGACCAAACATTTGTTCCGAAAACTAAAAAATGTGGAGTTTGACTATACTTTCCCAAGAATGCCTTACGACGAAGCCATGGAGTTTTATGGCAGCGACAAACCCGACATCCGCTTCGATATGAAATTTACCAACCTTACTTCGTTGGTTCAGGGAAAAGGCTTTGTGGTTTTCGATAAGGCCGAATACATTGCCGGCATTAACGCAACGGGTTGCGCCGGCTATTCCCGTAAAGAACTCGATGCCCTTACCGATTTTGTAAAACGCCCGCAAATTGGTGCCCAGGGATTGGTTTATGTAAAATATAACGAGGACGGCAGTTTCAAATCATCGGTCGATAAGTTTTTTGACGAAACACAACTTAAAACCTGGGCTGAAACCATGGAAGCCAAACCCGGTGATTTACTGCTGATTCTTGCCGGTTCCAAAAAACAAACCCAACACGCTTTGTGTGAGTTGCGACTCGAAATGGGTGAACGCCTGGGCTTACGCGACAAAAACACCTTTGCTCCCTTGTGGGTAGTCGATTTCCCCTTATTGGAATGGAACGACGAAAACCAGCGGTTTTACGCCATGCACCACCCCTTCACCTCGCCCAAACCTGAAGACATTGCCTTGTTCAACACCGACCCCGGCAAAATAAAAGCCAATGCTTACGATTTGGTAATCAACGGTGTTGAAATTGGTGGCGGTTCCATTCGTATCCACAATCGCGAATTGCAGGAGCAAATGTTCAAGGTACTTGGTTTTACCAAAGAAGAAGCCGAAGCACAATTTGGCTTCCTGTTGAATGCTTTTAAATTTGGTGCACCTCCTCACGGCGGGGTAGCCTTTGGTTTCGACCGCTTTGTTTCACTTTTTGCCGGTCTCGACAGCATTCGCGACGTGATTGCTTTCCCAAAAAACAATTCCGGCCGCGATGTGATGATCGATTCTCCATCGCTTATCGCCGACGAACAATTGCAGGAACTGTTTCTTACACTGGAAAAACCAGAATAAATAAAAAACAACTAGTTAAAAGGCTGCCCAAGGGTGGCCTTTTTTGTTTAGCTATCAGGTAAATAATCATTCTAATTGCTTTTATCGTAACCCAGGATAATCCTGGTGGTCAAAAAAAAGGATTCAGACACAGCCACTTTTTTGTACTTTTAGACAAGCTAATAAAACTAATTATGGGAAAATATATATTGGCACTCGATCAGGGAACCAGCAGTTCACGGGCCATGCTCTTAAACGCTGATGGCGATATACTGGCAGTGGAACAACAGGAATTTTCGCAGTTTTACCCTCAACCCGGTTGGGTGGAGCAAGATCCTATGGAAATATGGGAAAGCCAGCTTAAGGTAACGCAAAAACTTTTGAAAAAAAACCACATCGACGCCCGGGAAATACATGCCCTGGGAATCACCAACCAAAGGGAAACCACACTGGTTTGGGATAAACTTACAGGTAAACCGGTTTACAATGCCATTGTCTGGCAGGACAAACGCACCGCCGGTTTTTGTAACGAACTGGTTCAGGAAGGCTGGGGACCTTATGCTGCAAAAAATACGGGTCTGGTTATCGACAGTTATTTTTCCGGAACTAAAATCCACTGGATATTAAATCATGTGGCCGGTGCCAAAGAAAAGGCGGCTAAAGGGGAATTGCTCTTTGGAACTGTCGATACCTGGCTAATATGGAATCTTACCGGAGGCAAACTTCACGTAAGCGATTACACCAATGCATCGCGCACCTTGCTTTTTAATATTGCATCGCTTGAATGGGACGAAGAATTGCTGGCGCGATTGCAAATTCCTTACAGTCTGTTACCGCAAGTGGTTGAGTCGAGTGCAGTAATTGGTACTACCACGGCTGCACTTTTTGGTGCCGAGATTCCCATTGCCGGAATTGCCGGCGACCAGCAGTCGGCATTATTCGGCCAGGCCGGCTTTGAACCCGGTCTGGCAAAGAATACTTACGGTACCGGATGTTTTATTCTGATGAATACCGGAAGTAAGCAGGTTAATTCAGATCATGGCTTACTGACCACCCTTACCTGCGGAACAAAAGCCGACCAGCCCCGATATGCCCTTGAAGGAAGTGTTTTTATTGCAGGAGCAGCGATTAAATGGCTACACGACGCATTAAAGCTTGTTAAAAATGCCGGCGAGACCCAAAAAATTGCCGAAGCATTAACCGATACGCAGGGCGTATATGTGGTTCCGGCATTTACCGGACTGGGAGCGCCTTATTGGGATATGAATGCGCGGGGCGGAATATTTGGTCTCACCCTGGGAATCACCGATAAGCACATTGTTAAAGCCACGCTGGAATCGCTAGCCTACCAAAGCAACGACGTACTTAAAGCCATGGAAAAAGATGCCGGAGTTCCCATTCAATCGTTAAATGTGGATGGTGGCGCATCGGCCAACAATTACCTGATGCAATTCCAAAGTAACCTTACCAATGCACGGGTAATCCGCCCAAAAAACATTGAAACCACAGCCCTGGGAGCTGCATTTTTAGCCGGTTTGGCCAGCGGTTTCTGGAAAGACCGATCAGAAATTGCCCGCATCCGTAAAATTGACCGGGAATTTGAACCGAATATGGAAGCCGACACACGCGACAAGCTTTGTTCTGGCTGGCAGAAAGCAGTCAAACGCACCCTAGGCTGGGAGGAAGACACTTTTGAAACCAGCTGATTCCTTTAAAAGGAACTTTTAAGCCAAGGCTTTCCTAATTAGGTTCCGGTTTTTAATTCCCGCAAGTAAAATATTAAGGCATGGGTGCGCCCTGCGATGCTATCAATATGCGGTACCATTGTTCGTTACTCATTTTAACTTCAAAAGCCTTTGCGGCTGAACTTATTCGCTCGGGTTTCAAGGTTCCGATTACCGGAAGTGCTTTTGCCGGGTGTTTAAGAATCCAGGCCAGGGCCAGTTGATCGAGCGATATACCTCCCAATTCTTCGGCAATTTCCATCATCACTTGGCGCACCGTAGTTTGCTGTGGTGTATTTCCGGTAAATAACTGACCTCCGCCCAAGGGTGACCATATCATGGGCCGTATGCCGTTTATAATGGCGCTGTCTAAACTGCCATCGTAAACCGGCTCGTGGTGCAACACCGACCATTCAATCTGGTTGGTTACCAGGGGCGTTTCCATTTGGGAACTTAAAAGCTCAAACTGAGAGGGAGTAAAATTCGACACCCCAAAATGCTTTACTTTCCCCTGTTGTTTTAGCTTTTGAAAAGCTCCATCAATTACCTTTGGATCCATTAACACATCGGGTCGATGAATCAACAGCAAATCGAGATAATCGGTATGTAAATCGTTTAAACTTTGATCGACCGAGCGCAACAGGTGCTTTTCCGTAGTATCATAAAAACCAATTCCCGATTTTGAAAAGCCGGAACCGGGCAATACAATCCCTGCTTTCGAAATAATCTGAATTTTATCGCGTAACGAGGGCTGCTCCTTCAGCGCCCTTCCCAGATAGGTCTGGCTCTGATAATTTCCGTAGATATCTGCTTCATCAATTGAAGTTATTCCCAGGCCCAGTGCGTGATTTATCAATTGAATTACTTCGTTGGCATCAAGGGGTTTTAAACGCCAAAAACCCAATATTAACTCCGATAATTCCAATTCACTGTGACGGGCAACCTTTATTTTTTCCATTCCAACTGTTTTATGGTTTCCTGATTTATTACGCCTACAATATTAACCATTTTAGCGCTATAGGCAGTAAAAAAAGCCCGGGCTTTTTAAGAAAACCGGGCTTTTAAAAACATAAATAATTCTTTAGTTATTCGCTTAGTTACTCACTTCGTTCGTGAGAACGCTACGCTTAGTTTAAAGCAACCTCTTCTACTTTACCATCGGGATAAAATACCTTAACCCATTGCTGGCTGTTGATATCTCCCTGAGCCAGTTTTACTGTTTCAACACCATCGGTAGCATACCAGGCGGTTTCGTCGGTGTTATAAACCAAATCAACGGTTTTTCCGGCATTTTGTCCTTCAACCTGGGTAATACGGAATTGGTTTTGGGTAGCGGTAATCTCATAGGCATTATCGCCTGCAACCACCATTTGTGTATCCGACTCACCCGGCTTCATAGCCAGTGGGTTTGAACCCGTCCAAAACTCCACGGTATTTAATACAACACCGTCGATAAACAACGTAAATGAATACACCTGGAATACAGCCAATCCAAAAAACAGGATGCTTTGTACCCATTTATCGCCTGAAACGCTTCCGTTCCATTTGTAAACTTTTTTTGTTACTGAAAAGGATCCGTAACAACCACTGGTCGAGAATAAAACCGTAGCTGCCAGCAATCCAAGTAATACTTGCTTCATCTTTTTCATAATGCATGTTTTTATTAATAAATCGTATAAATTGGTTTGTCAGAGTTGACTATTTTAACATTCACAGGCTTCAATTGTTTCGAATGCCATAACAAACGAGCAAATCAAAGTTAAAAATTTTCTTTGTAGATTTGCCCCCAATTACAAAAAATATGGCAATACTTTTAAATATAGAAACAGCAACTCCTGTGTGTTCCGTGTCTTTGTCAAAAGATGGGCAACTTATTGACCGTCGCGAAAGCTTCGACGACCGTTCGCATGCAAGCCTACTCACCGTATTTATTAACGAACTATTTGAAGCGCAACAATTGCAGGCATCACAACTCGATGCCATCTCGATAAGTGAAGGTCCGGGTTCATATACCGGCTTACGCATAGGGGTTTCGGTGGCCAAAGGCATTTGTTATGCTGCCGGCAAACCTCTTGTTGCTGTAAATACCTTAAAAGCAATGGCTTTAATGGCCAAAGAGCAGCTCAGCGATTCAAATGTTTTGCTTTGCCCTCAGATTGATGCCCGACGCATGGAAGTATATGCGGCTTTTTATGATATGCAGCTTAATTGCATCCGCCCCACTCAGGCCGACATTGTGGATGAAAATTCCTACCTCGAGTTTTTAAATAAACAGGCGGTAGCCTTTTTTGGAAACGGTGCCGACAAATGTCGAAACCTAATCACTCATCCCAACGCCCGGTTTATCGAGGGCGTTTACCCGTCGGCCAGCTATACCGCTATACTTGCCGAAGAGCTTTTTCAGGAAAAAGCCTTTAAAGATGTAGCTTATTTTGAACCTTTTTACCTGAAAGATTTTGTCGCTACCCTGCCCAAACGCAAAATTTTTTAAACCAATGCGCTGGCTTGCACTGGTTTGGTTTTTATGGGCAGGATGCCTTTCGGCACAAAGCATTTACACCACTCAGGACAGACATTACTACGATAGTACCTATTACGACAAGTTACCCGATGCCTTAACCCTAAAACTCCTGTCGTTTACCAAATATTCCGATTTTAACCTTAACGACGGGGATTTACACAAAATACTGAACTACGAAGCCCATCCGGGACCCTCGCTGGGCATCGGCATGCATTACAAATGGCTGGGACTAACTTTTAGTCTGGGTTACAATGCACCGGGTGACACCCTGTATCAAAGGAGTCAGCGTTTCGATTTCCAAACCCACCTGTTTTTGCGCCGCTTAACTTTGCAATTCTATTCCAGTGCCTATTCCGGCTATTACCTGAACGAGCCGGAAAAACACATCCGTAACTGGCCCGAAGAAAAACTTTATCCGCGAAGCGACATTAAAACCCGGAATTTTGGGTTCAACGGATATTACATCTTTAACTCAGGCCGTTTCTCGAACCGCGCTCCCTCTATCTACAACGAATGGCAGAAAAAAAGTGCGGGTTCGCTGGTTGCCGGAGCCACTGCCTTGTATAACCAGGTAAAAGCCGATTCGGCCATTATACCCACAAACTTACTGGCCATCGGGTATTTTAACGACACCAATTTTACTTTTTCAGAACAGTTTACTCTGGGCGGACAGGTTGGTTACGCCTTTACTCTAGTGCTGCGACAGCATTTTTTTGTGAATTTCTCGATTCTTGGCGGATTCTCGGCAGGCACCACAAGCATGAGTCTCAGCGATGGTGTAAGTTTAAAAGAAAACCGCCTGAACTTTGTGATGAGTAATTCTGCCGGATTTGGGTACAACAGCCGGCGTTTTTATGCCGGATTTAACTATACCAACCTGGTTTCGAATGCGCCTACACCGGTGCAAAATACCTCCATCGACTACCATGCCGGAAAATTCCAGTTGGTGGTGGCTTATCGTTTTAACATACCCAAACACCCAAGCATATTGCCAGCCTGGCTTCCGTTCGAACTTTAAAAACAAATTATGAACTCTCAAGCTATTATCAAAACTTTTCCCTTTGCCGGATTTGACCTGCATCAGCTGTTCTTTAAAAAGATAACAGTACGCGATTTTGAAGCAGTAGCCGATACCCTGGCGGAATATATGCATACCCAGGAAGCCAGCCTGATTCAGTTGTTTATGGTTGGCCCCGAAAAGGAACAGAAACCCTGGAACAAAGCCTGCATGCAAACTTTTGGCGAGATAAACTGGCCTTTAACCTGGATAAACCTGCCCGAAAAGCAACCCGAATGTTCACTTTGTGTCACCTGCATCAGTGGACAAACGGTAAAAACCATAATCGGCAACGAGTTTGTAAGTAAGATTATCGAAACACCCGACAGTCGACTGGGGATTGTTGGCGCAGGCAACAAACCGGTAAATGCCGGTTCCCCTTTAGCCGAATCCCTGGTTAAAGGATTGCTTTTTACCGGATGCGAATCGTCGCATTTGTTAAAAGCCTGGATTCCCACCCGGCTTTCCGGTTCAAAAGATTCACCCGGCAAGCCGTCTGAAACTGAAGCAGCACTGCCCATAGCTGTTCTTCCCTTCGACCCTACATACAAAGGCGAGATTATTCATAGTTTATGGGCTTTGAAAACCCGGCATCCGGAAATAAGCATTCAAAAGAGCACCAAGCAAAATACCTACGGGACCTTTCATACAACGGTAATAAGCCATTGGGAAAGCAAGAGCCTGATGTTGTCGGGAAATTTTTCGACCAGTGAAAATACCCTGGAACAAGTGATAAACTTTCTCAGTGAATTTTTAAAGGAAAAAGGCTTCGACTGGAACCATTGCGTGCGCGGTGTAAGTTATTGCCATCCGGCTGAAAGCGAAAAAGCCCTGAAAGACCTTTTTAAAAGCCTGAAAATTCCCCTGGCTCCCTGGTTGTTTGTGCCCGGTCCTTCAACAGGCCAGGAATCGCAGTTTTGGTTTGATGCCGATTTAGTTTGGGAAAAAAGTAGAAGGTAGACGAAAGACTCAAGACCAAAGACGAAATGGAATACGGAACGCGTAACTACCAACACATCATTCATTACGCCATACTCTTCATTGTTAATTATTCAAAGGCTGAAGACTGGAAACTGCCGCCTGATCATGTTCTGCCGTATTTTGCGGTGCATGATGCCCCGGCATTCCATAGCGAGTTGCTGCTTGCACCGCTTTATCTTTAGGTTACTATTATTCTACCGTGCTTTAACCCCTCCGGGGTTATTCATTATTCACTATTAATTGTTCATTGCTGTTTGCTAATTGTTCATTGCCACAAACCCGAAGGGTTGAACAACAATAGCCGTAGGTGAAACCTTCGATTGCAATCCCGCACCAATCCCAGAACCCTGAAAGGGTTTAACCGCGAATACGGTATCTTTCGATTAATGATTTTCGATTTCAGATGTTCGATGTGGAGCAAAGGTTGGATATTGGTGACCGGAGGCTGAAACCCGGCTCAACGCTACGAGGATTTAGAACCCTCGTAGCGTTTACTTACAGAAGATTGCTACTCATTATTCATCGTAAGGCTTTCTTCTCTGTGAAACTCCCGGGTACTCCGGGTAACTCTGTGTAATAACTCTTTATAATGTTCAATCCTTCCAAACCATTTGCCTATATTTGCAAAAATTTTATCGTATGGAATTTAGTTTTATAGAGATATTCTCTGCCTTTATCGTGCTCTTTGCTGTAATCGACATCCTGGGCTCCATCCCCATTATTCTCGATTTGAAAAAGAAAAGCGGCGACATCAATGCCATTCAGGCCACTACGGTTTCGTTTGTCATTTTAATTGTATTTCTTTTTGTGGGTGAAGCCATGCTGGGTCTTTTTGGCGTCGACATTTCGTCGTTTGCCATTGCCGGTTCGTTTGTTTTACTGTTCCTTGCCCTGGAAATGATTCTGGGTGTTGAATTGTTTAAACACGACAGTCCAAGCGGAGCATCCATTGTACCCATTGCATTTCCGCTGATTGCCGGTGCCGGTTCATTTACCACCTTGCTGTCGCTTAGGGCCGAATACCAAACCCTCAACATCATTATTGCCCTGTTTGCAAATATGGTATTTGTATATTTTGTGCTGCGCTCGACCAATCTTATTGAGCGGGTTATTGGCAAAGGTGGCATCTATATACTCAAGAAATTCTTTGGTATCATCCTGCTTGCTATTGCCATTAAGCTGTTTATGAGTAATTTTGCTTTACTGATAACCGAATTCCTGCCCAAACTCAAAGTATAAGATGTGCGCCAAAAGATAGAACTACAGTTGATGGCAGAACTGTCGCGGCGCAACATCGATTTGCTGACCCATTTTGCCGAAGCAAACCCCATGGCAGTTGATATTCTGGTCGATTTGGTGCTTTCGCATCGGCCCAAACTGGCTGAGCGGGCTTCGTGGGTACTCGAAAAACTGAGTGAACGCAATCCCGGACGGCTCAACGATTCATTGCCCCGGTTTATCGACAACTTAAAACACATCCCCAGTAGCAGCACCAGGCGTACCTTGTCGAAAGTCCTTAGTCTGCACACCCTGCCCGAAGCCGAAGAGGGTAAGGTGCTCGATTTCTGCCTGACTATGCTGGAAGATCCCAAAGAACCGGTGGGTGTTAAAGCCAACTGCATGAGCCTGGCTTTTCAGTTACTTCCCAAATATCCCGAACTAAAAAACGAACTTTTTTTGCTTATCGAAGACCAGCTTCCCTACCTAAGTGTTGGATTCGCCTCGCGCTATAAGGTGTTGCAGCGGAAATATCGAAGTGTGCTGCGCTAGGGTTTGGAATTTAGATGCTGGATGTTAGATATTAGACTCAAGACCAAAGACAAAATAGATTACGGAACGCGTAACTACCAACTCTTCACTCATTACTCATTGCGAATTGTTAATTGCAAATTGTTAATGGCTGAAGACTGCAAGCTGTGGGCTGCCGTCTAATTATGACCTGCCGTATTTTGCGGTGCATGACACACAGGTATTCCATGGCACCCTGCGGCTTGCACCGCTTTATTCGGCAGGACCTGTGATTCTACCGACCTTTAACTCCTCCGGAGTTATTCATTATTCACTATTAATTGTTCATTGCTGTTTGCTAATTGTTCATTGCCACAAACCCGAAGGCCTTATGTTTGCATAAAAACATAAGCTTCTATGTTAAAATGTTAACTTTAATTGACATACAAAACATTAACATAAACAAGAAGCTTATGAAAAGTAAAAGTAAAAAATTAGATTTTA
>JBFXEW010000026.1:0-72607 GCA_050179685.1 Salinivirgaceae bacterium | reverse complement strand
CATCCGTTCCATACAAATATTCGCTTTTTCCAATGGTTTAAAGAACCGCCGTATACGAGACCCGTACGTACGGTGGTGTGAGAGGTTCTCCGCTAGGCTTTGCCTAGCGGCTGCCTACTCGATTAGCGGTTGTTGTACTATGTCTCATTATTTGCCATTTTTAAAAATCGGTAACTTAAATAAACAGACCAAATTGTCCATCCAGTGTAGAGAAATCTTTGTTTTAATCCAAAATATTCATTCAATACATTCGGGAAAAATATTAGAAACCCAAACATCATAATTATTAAACTAATTATCGCTACAGTTTTGAATTTCAATAAATGTTCTTTTTTACGCCATACCCAGAGAGCTATTAGAGGAGATAACATTAAAAAAGGAAAAGGCAAACCTGCAATATTATGCAATCTTAAAGGCATTGGAAATATCGCTGGACCAGCTATAAAAGAATATAGTGACAACATTAGTATTGGAATAATGCCTAATTGCAACATTTTACAATATTTCCATAAACCAATGATAAAAAAGACATTTAGAAAAGCACTTAATACTAATCCTGTAGTAAACAAATATTGTGTTGGTGTACCTAATGCACCTAATTCACTAACTAACCATTTAAGATGATTATAATCATCAAGTATTAATCCACATATAAGTGTAGTCGCCCAAAATATTACAGGTGTAAAAATACCAAAATAGAGCAATGTCTTTGTTTTCATCTTGTTAGTTTTTATTAGATGAAACAGGATGACTATAGTAAATCTTTGTAGCAATCTTCCAACCATCTTTGAATTTATATAAACTCATATAATCGGTATATAGAGGTTTGCCTTTCGAAAAAATCTCAATGATTGCAATGGCTGCATATCCTGTTACTTTTACATCAATGAATTTGTAGGTAACATTGGAATCTAATGGTTTTGGATGCTCTTTAAGTCTATCTACCCAATATTGAGCTGGTAATTTCTTTAATCTTCCATTTTCCAATATTACAATGTCGCAATCAGGATGCCAGCCTTTTTTCACTAGTTTATAATCACCTTTTAGAAAGATTCCGTTAACATAGGAGTCAACAACAACCTGCTGTACATTTTGAATTTCAGTTGAATCGGGTGAATGACCTGAAAAGGTGTTTGAAAAAACAGGGCTGTTTAATACTAAAAAGAATACTGTTGAGATACAATAAATTTTCTTCATTTTTTTAATTTTTAATGATACATAAGATAATTATGAAGCAAAATTAAGTATGAAAAAGTCAGCAAGCGTTCGACATTCGTAAAGTCGAACCATTTATAGAAACTTGTTTTTAAATTCCGTTGGCGTTATGCCAGTATGTTTTTTAAAAGCGGTATTAAATGAAGATTTTGAGTTAAAACCTACTTCATAAAAAATTTGTTGAATGGTCAATGGGTTGTTCGTAAAATCTTGTAAATATTCCTTTGCCTTCGCAATTCGGTATTGATTAACAAAATCGAAAAAATGTTGTCCCAGGTGCTTGTTAATTATAAGGGTTAATTTTCGTGATGGGATATTTAGGTGAATGGACAGTACCTGCAAAGTAAGTGCCGGATTAAGATAAGGTTCTTGCTCAATCATATATTGCCGCAATTGTTCAATTGCTGTATTACGTTCAATAGTATCCTCAACTTCATAATTACTATTTTGAGTAATTTTATCTGTTGTTTGTATTTTAAAATCAACACTTCTGAATAGCTCTGGATTGAATAACGCCTTTAGAATAAAAAAACATAGCATAAACAATGCAAGCGTAATTAAAACAACATTAAGCCACTTTAAAGAATCATAAAAAACGGTAAATGATAATATTTCTTTCGCTAAAGTTACAGGGAAAGTTATAACGAAAATTAAAATGATTTGAGATAGTAATTTGTAAATGCCAATATTGCCACCTGTATAGTTTTCAAGGTATATTTTTTTATGTTTCCTTAAAATGTAAATTGTAATGATTATATAGAATAATGCTTGCAACTTTAACAATATAGCATTAAATGTCCATATCAATTTATTGAGAACTTCAATTATTAAATTAGATTCATAATATGTCTTGAAAAGAAAATAAAATATCAAAATCAACAGATATACGATAAAAGGAATGGTGTGTAACAGGCTTTTAAGCGTTAGTTTAAAATCTATACTGCATATAGATAATACATAAAGAAAAAGTGTTGGAAAAATCAGAAAAGTGAATGCCTTGGAAAACAAGTAAACGCATATATAATGGTTTATGAAAAGCCCAATGATATCAATGGAACAAAAAAAAATAAAACTGGCAACTAGTCGGTTTGATAATTTATTTTTTGTTTTTACTGTCAGCAAAAAAAATAAAAGGAGTGATGAAATAAAGATGGTAATCAAAGCAATTATTTTCACAATGTTGAGTTCAACCATATTATTTCGTGTGTTAATAATTTATCGTTTGTAGTGCATTCACTCTATCAATAACTGCTAACGGTGGCGTTAAACGCAGTTTGGTTGTTTGGTACTTGTTTTTATGTTAAAACTAGGACTAAAAGTAATTTGAAATATTCATAAATACAATTCGGAAGGAGATTTTTGTATTGATTGATGGTGATTGGATTTGGTTTTTAGTCAAACCATCCGGTATTTTTTTGATGGGTAAAAAGGAAATTATTGGTTTAGGTAATTTATGGAACCGGGGGAAAATTTTTTACTTTTTAAGAGTTGGCAGGTTGTTTGAGGAAAGGAGGGCTGGCAATTTATTCGTGGTTCAGTTTTAAAATCTCTTCAATAATATTGTCGGCAACACGAAAATCAGTTAATAATAATTTGTCAATCAATGGTTTTACTTTATCAATAATCGACATTTGCTTTGCTTTATGAATAATCCCAAGTGTTCCAGTAATCTTAAATTTTAACCGAGCTGCTAATTTTCGAGCTTTTAAATCATCAAGTAATAACAAAACATCATCATACTCCGCTGCTAATGCTATTGCGCTTGCTTCTCCACAATCTACTTGAGTCTCTAAAAAATCCTGATATTTTTTATCTGAAACTGCTTGAATTTTAATCCAATCAGGTAATTTTTCACCAAATTCTTCTGCAATTTCTGGCGTAGTTATTAATTCAATATATACTTTCTGTAAAAGATTGAACTCATCAATCTTGTGAAAAAGTATCAAAGTGCTGGTATCAGAAATTACAATTTTAGGCATTTGCTATATCAGCATGTAAATCAGAAATAGAAGTGCTAAATACTGATACTCCATATTTTCCCAACATTTCAAGGAATGCTCTTTTTGAAAGTCCAACAATCTGTGCAGCCTGTCCTGATGAAAGTTTTGCATCTTCGTATAGTTTTGCGGCAATAATCATTGAAAAATCGTAATCTTTCATGTCAACACTATCCGGTATGTTTATCTGAATCGTTCTCATAATCATAGATTTCCTCAAAAATACAAAATCATTATGTCATTCTGCTAAATAGCGCTGTATTTTTTAGCTTGGCGCTAACGTTGGCGCTAAACGCAGTTTGGTTGTTTGGTACTCATTTTTTATGTTAAAACCAAGACTAAAAGTAAACTGAAATTATGACTTTTCCAACTACCACAAGCAAGACGTTTGAGCGTGGGTTAGCTTTTGTTCCTTATAGCTGCGAAAAGCAACGAATTACTTTCTTTGTTAAAATCTTACCCATACATTAAAATACCTAGCTCCTTAAATTAGGTTATCCTTTTTTCTTTTGTGACCAAAAGAAACGAAAGTCTTGCAAAACCAACGAATTTCGATAAGTACTTCGCTGCGCTTTGCAAAGACTCCAACTCAAGGTTGTGCTTGTGTTGTTTCGTTCTGAAACGGTAGGGCCACTTTACCCTTATCGACAATTCCACACCTGGTTTTGCTTGCCACCGCACCGTGCTAATTAGAATTCCTATAACTTTTCGGGCTTGCTTTATTAGTCTAAAGGCAGGTAATGGGCAGGTTAACTGATAAAGCATGGGATGCTTATTGTTTAAGAGATAGCAGGAAAGTTTAAGGTTTGAATTTTGATGTACGCTGTTAGCCGTTCCGTAAGTCACGGTGTGAGTTGTTGTATAGTAGCAGTTTAGATTGATAGTTTTGGTGATGTTGGCAAAATATTCACACCGTGACTATCAATTAACTAAAACAGGTCATGTGGATTTTAGGGTTTATCGGAATACAGACCACTCATGTGCTTGTGTTGCTTATTTCAATCTATCCGCTTTTAATAATCGTGCTGAATGATAAACTCTTAAAACATCAACTTGAAATTCATTAATTATCTTGTAAACAATCCGATAATTTCCTGAAATCACTTCTCTGATGATTTTACTATTTAGCTCTGGAACTATTCTTCCAGCGTATGGATTATCGATAATATCCTGTGCTCGATTATAAATTTTGTTAACTGTGATTGAAGCATATCGAGCAGAATGAAGCTCCCCGCTGCAAGCAGACGGGGTATCTACAAAAAAAATTTTCTTATTATCGCCTCAAGAGGCGGGGTATTTACCCTCGCTCCCGCTTTCAGCGGCATTGTTCGACTAGAAAATTTCATTTCGCAAACTCATGAAATTTAAGTCTCACGAATCAATTGCTATGTAATCAAAGATTTTTTTTAAATCCTCCGTCGATAGTTCTGTCCAAACTAACTTGACCATTTTTCAATCATATTTTTTACATCATTGTTTGAAATAGTTTTACCTTCATCCGATTGTTTAATCCCTTCTTCAACCTTTTCTAAAAATATTAATTGTTCAATAAGCTCATCAATTGTAAATGAATCTGGTAGATTGTCAATTGATTGCCTCACCGTATTTTTAGTCAACATAACACTACTTTTTAATTTTACACAAATATAATAACTATAATCCAAAAGAAATTGATTTCTCAAATTGGGTTATTCCAACGCATACCCGGTATTCCCATGGAACAAAAGTCTTGCAAAACCAACGAATTTCGATAAGTACTGCGCTTTGCAAAGTCCCCAACTCAAGGTTGTGCTTGTGCTGTTTTGTTCTGAAACAGTAGGCCGCTACTTTATTCTATTTTAGCTGCGTTAATATACTCTTCGATTAGTGCGGCATGTATATTTTCATGAACATTCTGTGCAAAAAAACTTGCATCCAGATTAAATAATTCAGCACAACCTGCATATACAAAATGTTCAAAAATTGTCGGGTTAGTTGGTATATCTGATTTAATAAAACCACTTAGTTTATCGAGGACCAGGTAATGTTTATCGGTTTTTTCAAGTCCAAGTAACTCATTTAGTTTTTCGCCTTCGGGGGTATCGTTATGGGTTAACAACAAAAAGGTTTTTATGACCACGGCACCCTGAATATATTCATATACCAGGTAACCTACTTTTGATTGAACTATTCTACAGGTAATTAAATGCTCTCCACGATGGTTGGTCACCGTTTCCCAGGCACTTACATTTTGAAATAAAATGAAATGACGGAGATTTTCGGATAAACAATCCAGGCGCTCGTTCATTCGATGTAAAGCATGGCTCTGTATATAAACCTTAATTTTAAGATCGTCGAACTGACTTTCGATATTTAGTTGCTTTGGTGTAACTTGTGCCCATAGGACTTCTTGTCCAATCACCGGCCATCCAACCTGATAAGCAGGCCTTGTATTACCGCCCAGGGTAAAGTGGGTAACATCGGGGGGTACATATTCGACTTTAAAGCAGGTGCGAAATTCAGGATAGGGAACAAACTGGTTTATCATATCAAAATGAAACAACCAATACCCTTTGTTTACTCTGCTAAATATATTCGCCATGTTGGTTGCTATAGTTAATAAGCGCTCGTGAGGGCCATCCGGTGCAGCGTGCTTATCGCATATTGGTTTAAAAGCCTTGGCAAATTCATCGACCCCTTTAAATTTCGAATCTTTTATATTTCTTACTTTGCTGCGTAAACATTCACCTACATAATAATATTCATAAAGATTGACTGGTTTACCCCCATCGACAAAGGTAATGGTTTCGTTTTTCAGAAAATATTTAACAATTTCTTTTAAAATTTTATAGTTGTCGGGTGTGAAGTTTTGCCCTTCGTGTGCAACTAAATCGAAAGGCTTAAACCCGGAAATAAACATAATATCAATTTCGCGCTTTGGAAGTAATTTAAATGCTTCAACTGCATTGCAGGCTTCTGCAATTAGCATTAAGCGATTTTTGAAATCGTTGAATTTTTGTGCATGCTGCAATTTGGCTGATACCTGGGGCTTCTTTTTTTTCTTTTTGGACATGGGTTATTCTTTATTTCCAAATTGAATGGCTTAAATCGGTTTGATTATAACTTAATTAATTTACAATAAAGAACGAAAGCGTGGAGTAAGGTTAATATATTCATAAAGCATTAAGCTTGTCAGCAATGAAAATCCCCACACTTTCGCTACTCAAATACAATTAGTTCATTAGGTCATTCAAGTTAATACTAATAAAATTGAAGAACGTAAGAAAGACTACGAAAATTACAAAATAATATTCATAATGAATGGGTTGGGATAAAAAAAATAGAATTTAGATATAAGACTTTAGACCCAAGATTTAAGACTTAAGACACCAGATAGCTAAGAGGGAAGTGAGGTTGATGGTTTAATTCAGAATTTGATTTTTGCTAATTGTTTTTTGGCTTCTTGCTGATTGCAGCCTGCCGCCTTTTCCGGTGCATGGTAGTCAGGAATTCCATGGCAAATTGCTAATTGATCATTGCTAATTGCCCATTGATTTGGCTGAGGACTGCACACTGTAGCCTGTGGGCTGGTTGCGGTGCATGGTAAGCAGGTATTTCATAGCGGGTTACTGCTTGCACCGCTTTTTTTTTCTTCCTTTTATGCTACAAAGATTCCGCCCCGCTGGAGCTTTTTGCTAATCTGAGTTTACCAACGGTGGGCTGAGGACTGCGAACTGCTTACTAATTTGGGGTTATTTGTTATACCCTATTAGTTTTTCGCTGTTCATTACTCCTTGCTAATTGCTAATTGATCATTGCTAATTGATCATTGGTATTTGGCTGAGGACTTTACACTGTGGCCTGATGGCTGGTTGCGATGCATGTCGGTTTTCAATTCCAAGCAACAGACTGCTTGCACCGCATTTTCTTGGGTGTATTTTATTCTACCGAGCTTTAACCCCTCTGGGGTTATGAGTTATTCACTGTTCATTACTCATTGCAAATTGTTCATTGACAATTAGTATTTGGCTGCCAAGAGGCTACTGGAGGCTGATTACTCATTGCCCATTGTTAATTGAGAATTGCCAACATAAAGGTATGGATTAAAACGGGTTGCTTCTATTCAAAACAATAAAAAATCAGTGGAAATCAGCGCTTCTGCGAAGTAGAATCAGCGATATCAGCGTTCCTATAGACTTAAGCCTAACAAGCGGGAATTTTTGATTTTTTGAGTTTTGTTATTTGATAATTGTTAATTGCTCATCGTAAATTACTAATTGCTCATTGATAATTGATAATTGCTAATCATTGCCAGCAGCTTTGTATATTTGCAGACTAAAATCTGTTGGAATGCACAAACCCGAACTCCTGTTACCGGCAGGTAAGATTGAATCGTTTTATGCTGCCCTGCAAGGGGGCGCCGATGCAGTGTACCTGGGGCTCAAAGACTTTAACGCGCGTAACCGTGCCGCCAATTTTACCGAAAGCCAGCTTTTGCAGCTAATCGACGAAGCCCATCGGCAAAACGTTAAGGTGTACCTCACCCTGAACACCGTAATCAAGAACGCTGAGTTGCCTGCATTGGCCGAACTGCTCTGGTTTTTATCGAACACCCGTATCGATGCTTTAATTATTCAGGATTGGGGTACTTTTTTTCTGCTCCGGGAGTTCTTTCCCCAGATTACCGTGCATGCCAGTACCCAGATGGGCAACCATAATTCGGCAGGAGCCGAATACAGCCGCCAATTGGGTTTTAAACGGGTGATTCTGGCCCGCGAACTGACTCTTACCGAACTTAAGGGCATTCAACAAAACACCACCATCGAGACCGAAGTGTTTGTTCATGGCGCTTTGTGCTATTCATTTTCGGGTATGTGCCTCTTCAGCAGCTATCTGGGCGGTGCCGGAGCCAACCGGGGCATGTGTGCTCAGCCCTGTCGTCGTTTTTACAACGATGCCGATGACAAAAAACTGATTTTTAGCCTGAAGGATAACGAACTCATCGACTACCTCCCCGATATCATGGCCCTGGGCGTGCATTCACTCAAGGTAGAAGGACGGTTAAAATCGGCCGAGTACGTTTATCGAGTGGCCCGGGCGTATCGCCTGCTGATTGATCATCCCGATCGAATAAATGAAGCTAAAGAATTGCTGGCTATGGATATGGGTCGTGACAAAACGGCCTGGTTTTATTCCAAGCGCTTAAGCGATGCCATTACCACGCATCCGGGAACAGGAATCCCCCTGGGGCGTATTCAATCCATCGATAAAAAACAACTTACCCTAAGCACAAACCATGAGCTGAAAGCAGGCTACCGTTTACGGGTACGAACCCAAAACGACAGCGAAGCATTAAGTTTTACAATCGATACTATTGTTTCGCAAAGTAAGGGGTTGGTAACGTTGCGTCCGGCTGTGCCCGGACTAAAACCCGGAATGGAACTGATGCTGGCAGGTACCCAAAGCTACCGTTTTCCGTCGAAACTAAAAGCCACCCAAGCAATTGCACCCATACCCATGCCTGCGCCATTAAGGCAAAGCATACAAAAGAAATTGAACGCTCCGGGCGGCAAACAGCCGGTGTCTCTTTTCCTGCGCATTGCCGATAAGGACTGGCTGCCGTTTATCAACTTTCAGTACATCGACCATTTGCTTATTCAGCCTGCAAAAAGTGAACTAAAAACCTGGACCGAATGGCTGCCACAGCAACTAAAGCAACATCAGGATAAAATTTGGTTCGAACTGCCGCAGTTTATCTCTGAAAAACAAGTCGATTTTTTTCGCAAGCTGCTAAAACAATTAAGCGAGGCCGGATTTAAGCGTTTTGTGTTGAGTCACCTCTCGCAAAAACTGCTGCTCCCGGCAAATAGTATGTTTGCAACCAACGAGAACGTTTATGCTTACAACGATGCGGCCGTAAACCTCCTGCTGGCTGAAGGTACCCAATGGCTTTGCAGTCCGTTTGAAAACGATATGGATAATTTAATTCAGGGGAAGAGTCGTCAACAGGTGCTGCCCCTCTACTTCTATCCCAAACTGTTCTATTCGCGGCAGCCAGTGTCGCTTAGCAAAACAGGTTTTAGCGACGATAAGAATCCCTACCGTCGAGTGTTACGTAACGGCATCACGCACATTTTGCCACTGGTTCCGGTGGCCCTGACTCAATACCGCAATAAACTCGAAACCCTGGGTTTTAACCGTTTTTTGATCGATTTAAGCTTTGAAGAGCCTTCAAAAGCCACCCTGAAGCGGGTATTTAGCAAACTAAAAAAATCGGAAGCCATTCAACCCTCTACCGGATTTAATTTCAAGAAGGGCTTAAAGTAAAAGGTGTGCTTATTGCTGAATGCTTTATTCTAATAGTTTTTTTACTTCTTCATGCAATATCGGTAATGATTTACTGATAATTAACCAAAGAATGTCGGCAGTTACGGTATCATATCCATGAATAATTCTATTTCGGGTATCCACAATTTTTCTTGAATCCGTAATGTGTATATCAGGGTCTGCTTTTAAAATCCGATTTAATGCTTCACCGATAATTTCTAAATTCCGCTCAATAGCTTTTCTTGTTTTTAAATCATTCTGAAACAAATAGAAATCCTGCTTTTCAGGCAGAAAATCAAAAATTTCAACGATTGATCTGTCAATGTCCTCAAGCCAGGTAAATATTTCAGGCTTCATACAACATCCTTTTGCTATTGTTAATACTTTGAATTAGGTATTTGTTTTTTATTCCTTTTTGTTCAAGTAAGTCAATCGGTTTTTTTAATAAATCCTGAAGTTTAAATTTTAATTCAAAATAGTTTTCTGCATAATCAATAGGATCATTCGTTTTAATATCAACAATAAAATCGATATCACTGTCTGGTCTAAAACTATCAGTTAATACAGATCCGAATACAAATAAGGTTTTCACTTTATGCATTTTGCATAAATCAGTAATGTCTTTTATATAGTCATTTAAATTCATCCTTATTTATTCAAATATAAGCTTTTTCTGCAAACTCAATCAATGCTAAAATCTTTGGCAGCAAAAGTTCAAGGCAATGAACACTTAGCGTATAATGGTTGCATCACGATCGGGCCCAACCGAAACAATGGTTACGGGAACTCCGGTTTCGCTTTCAATAAAGCGGATGTAGTTCATCAGCTCAAGCGGCAAATCGGCTTCGGAGTTTTTACAGGTGATGTCGCATTTCCAACCCGGGAATTCGCGGTACACGGGTTCTATCTCCTGCTCAATATCGTAGGGGAAATAATCGCAAATTTCGCCATTAATCTTATAAGCTACGGCAACCTTCAGGGTCTCGAAGCTATCGAGTACATCGGCCTTGGTCATAATTAAACCGGTTACACCGTTAAGCATCACGCTGTACTTCAGGGCAACCAGGTCGAGCCATCCGCAGCGGCGGGGCCGTCCGGTAGTAGCACCGTATTCGTGCCCAATATCGCGCAGTTTTTGCCCGGTTTCGTCGAACAATTCGGTGGGAAAAGGACCCGAACCTACGCGGGTGCAATAGGCTTTAAAAATCCCCATTACCCCGCCAATACTTTGCGGGGCTATACCCATTCCGGTACAGGCACCGGCACAAATGGTGTTCGACGAAGTTACAAAAGGATACGAGCCAAAATCGATGTCGAGCATGGAGCCCTGAGCACCTTCGGCCAGGATTTTTGTGTCGGCTTCGCGGATGTATTGATTAATTACCTGCTCACTGTCGATAAGCGAAAAGCGTTTCAGGAATTCAATACTTTCAAACCATTCGGCTTCAAGGGCTTCCAATTGATAATCGAAATCGTATAACGAGAGTTGCTTTATATGCAGTGCTTTTAACTTTTCATACTTTTCCCGGAAGTTTGCCTGCAAAATATCACCCACACGCAAGGCATTACGTCCCACCTTATCGGTATAGGCCGGTCCAATACCTTTTAAGGTTGAGCCAATTTTTGAAGCGCCTTTGGATTGTTCCATGGCTCCATCAAGAATTTTATGGGTAGGCAAAATTAGATTGGCTTTTTTGGCCAGACTAAGTCTTTGCGGTACGTCAATACCAAATTTACTTTCAATCTCAAGTACTTCCTGCCTGAAAATAACCGGATCGAGTACCACCCCATTTCCAATAATATTTATGGTATTCTGGTGAAAGATGCCCGAAGGAATCAGATGCAACACGTGCTTTATGTTGTTAAACTCCAGACTGTGACCGGCATTGGCTCCTCCCTGAAAACGGGTAACCACCTGATAATTGGGGGTAAGTACATCCACAATTTTTCCTTTTCCTTCGTCGCCCCATTGAAGCCCTAATAATACATCAACCTTCATTTCTTTTTATTTTTTAAACGCAAAAGACCCTTTTATACAGACAGAATCTCCTTATTAATAATTGTTTATTGGTTGGATACCTGTTAAAATTCCAGCCCCGAATTTACTAATTATTTTTTGTATTCGGGAAAGCTGTGGGCAGATGTTCATAAAAAAATCCCCTTGGCGGGGATTCTTTCAGCTTGTTATGGTAAGTCTATTTTTTCTCTTTTTTTGCCAGTTCCGCCTGGCACTTAGCACAAACACCGTAACAATAGAGGGCGTGGTACTGCAATTCAAAGCCATGTTGTTTGGCTGCCCGCTCCTCAATGTCATCGACCCTTGGATCGCAAAACTCAGTAACCTTACCGCAATTGGTGCAAATCAGGTGATCGTGGGGAGCACAGTTGTAAGCCTTTTCGAATTGGGCAATATTTTTTCCGAACTGATGCTTGATTACCAGGTTACAATCCAGCAAAATTTCGATGGTATTGTACAGGGTAGCCCTGCTCACCCGGTAATTTTTATTTTTCATGTGAATATAAAGTGTCTCAATGTCGAAATGACCGTCGCGGTTGTAAATCTCATCGAGAATGGCAAAGCGTTCGGGGGTTTTACGGTGGCCCTTACGCTCCAAATATTTAATGAAAATATCTTTTACTTTATCATTTACGGCATCCATCTTTAGCACTTCAAATCGTTCCTTATTCATATGTAGTCTAATTCAAAATAAGAGTTCAAAATTAAACTATTTTTTTGTTTATTGCGGCTTTTTATGAATAAATTGGCGGCAAAAATAAAGCTCTTTGCTTATATCTACAAAAAAGAACCAGGTAAACAAACGAGGCTTTGATTTGTACCTTAATCCAAATATAGCAATGGATGCATTAGCAAAACATAAGGAAAAAAGGACACTCTGGGTGGTTTTGCTCACCGCAGTGACCATGCTGGTTGAAATTATTTACGGAATAAGCACCCATTCCATGGCACTTTTAGCCGATGGTATTCACATGGGTTCACACGTGTTGGCTATCGGACTTAGCTGGATTGCCTACGTGATGGTTCGTAAATTATCGGCCAAAGCATCGTTTACGGGTTCGTCAGAGAAAATACTTTCGCTTTCGGGTTTTGCCAGCGGATTGTTTCTGCTCTTCTTTGCCTTTTTCATCATCTTCGAAGCTATTCAGCGTTTGCTAACCCCCCTCGAAATTGCTTACCGCGAAGCCATTTGGGTTGCAGTAATTGGTCTGGTGGTAAACCTGGCCAGCGCCCTGCTACTGCATCACAAACCCGAACAGGGCGACCATAACCTTAGGGCTGCCTACCTCCATGTAATTGCCGATGCCTTTACCAGTGTGGCCGCTATTGCCGGCTTGCTCACGGCAAAGTTCTGGGGTATCTTTTGGGCCGATTCGCTCATTGCTCTTATCAGTTCGGCAGTTATTATCAAGTGGTCGCTGGGTTTACTTCGCGACACCGGAAAAAGCCTCCTCGATATAGAATAATTAATCATTTCAACGGGATTGATTTTCCAAAACTGCTTTGTATTTCTTTGCCAGGGTATTTAGGGGTATTCCTATAAACTATAAGTACAAGCCACCTTTCAAAAACGGAAAACACTTATGAATCTTTGAAAGTGGCTTAAATTGCATTTCAAAAAATCATTCCTTTAAAAAATCCGATTTTTTGCATCATCCAAACATTAACCGGTATTCTCCCTCAACTTCCAATAAATAAAAACCTTACCCTATTCTCTTGCTTAATTACCTGTCAGTTCGCATACAATTTCCACCTTAATAACATAAAGATTACATTTTCATTCTCCGTTTAAAAATGTAATCTTTGAGTTTTGCATGCGACTAAATACTCCAAAACGTCAACTTGCAAACAATAATAAATCAATTATACAGAACAATGAAAAAACTCACCTTCCTGTTATTAGCTGCCCTGTTAAGTATAAACTTATGGGCACAGGACACCCAGAAAAGAAAAATCACTATCGACGATTTGTACAAAACCTATTCGTTCTACCCTAAATCGGTACGCGGATTAAACTCGATGAACGATGGTTTGCACTACACCGCCTTATCGGGCGATACCGCTATAATTAAATACAGCTACAAAACCGGCGATGCCGTTTCGGTAATTGTAAGCGGGTCCGAACTGGGAAACAGCGCTATTAAAAGCATTCGTAACTATGCGTTCAACAACGATGAGTCGAAACTTATTTTTTACGTCAACCGGAATGATATTTACCGGCGCTCATTTACTGCCGACTACTTTGTTTGGGATTTAAAAACAAAAAAACTTTATCCGGTTTCAAATCAGGGCTCCCAGCGTTTGGCCACCCTATCGCCCGACGGAACCAAAGTTGCTTTTGTAAGAGATAACAACCTGTTTATTACCGAACTGGCCAGTGGTGCCGAAACACAAATTACCCACGACGGGGAATTCAACCGTATTATTAACGGAGCTCCCGACTGGGTTTACGAGGAAGAATTTGAATACAACCAGGCTTTCGACTGGTCGCCCGACGGCGCTTATCTTGCTTATTGCAAATTCGACGAAAGCAAGGTTCCTGTTTTTAACATGACTGTTTATGCCGGCCTTGCCCCTCGCATTACTGCCAACGAACTCTATCCGCAGAACTATGCATTTAAATATCCAAAAGCAGGCGACGATAATTCTGTGGTTTCTGTTCATTCGTACCAGCTTGACGGAAAAAAAACAATAAAAGTTGATGTGGGCAGTGAAACCGATCAATACATTCCCCGCCTAAAATGGTCGCCCAACGGAAAAATGGTTATTTATCGCTTGAACCGACTTCAGAACAAGCTTGAATTTTTGTACGCCGATGCGGCTACCGGAGCTACTGAGGTTTTTTATACCGAAGAAAATCAACGCTATATCGACGAAACGTATTTCGATAACCTTACTTTTTTGAATCAGGGCAAACAGTTTATCTATACCAGCGAACGCGATGGCTTTGTACACCTTTACCTGCACGATGCCCAGGGCAAACTAATCAATCAGATTACCAGCGGAAACTTCGATGTAACCGAATACCTGGGCTTTGATGCTAAACGGAAACTAATTTATTACCAAAGTGCCGAACGCTCGCCTTTACAACGCGATATTTACGCGATAAAAACCGATGGGTCCGGTAAAAAACAACTCAGTTCGCAGGCTGGCACGCACAATGCTGTTTTTAGCAAAGGATTTAACTATTACATCAATTACTTTTCCAATGTAAATACGCCTACGCTGGTTACTTTAAATCAGGCAAACGGCAAACAGCGCCGCGTATTGGAAGCCAACGACGAACTAAAAGCCAAACTGGCTCAGGTGGAATTCAGTCCCAAAGAATTTTTCAGCTTTACCAGCGACGAAGGAATTACCCTTAATGGCTGGATGGTAAAACCTGCTGATTTTGATCCAAACAAAAAATATCCAGTGTTGATGACTCAATACAGCGGACCCAATTCGCAACAGGTACTCGACAACTTCAGTATTGGCTGGGAACAGGTATTGGCCGGTGAAGGTTTTGTGGTGGCTTGTGTCGATGGACGAGGTACCGGTGCCCGAGGTGAGGAATTCCGCAAGGTTACTTACCTGCAATTGGGTAAATACGAAACCATCGATCAGATTGCTACGGCAAAATACCTGGGCAGTTTGCCCTTTGTAGCTGCCGACCGTATTGGAATTTGGGGATGGAGCTACGGTGGTTTTATGGCTTTAAATTGCCTGACCCAGGGAGCCGATTATTTTAAAGCAGGTATTGCCGTTGCACCGGTAACCAACTGGCGTTATTACGACAACATTTACACCGAACGTTTTATGCGCACCCCGCAGGAGAATCCCGAGGGTTACGACAAAAACTCACCCATTCATCATGTGGACCAGTTTAAAGGTAAACTGCTGCTTGTTCACGGTACCGCCGACGATAACGTGCACCTGCAAAATTCTCTAGAGTTTACTGAGGCCATGGTACAAGCCAACAAACAGTTCGAAATGTTTTATTACACCAACCGCAATCATGGCATTTATGGGGGAAACACCCGCTACCATCTGTACAATAAAATGTTGCTGTTTTTAAAAGATAATTTGTAAATGATTTTTGTACATTTGGCTTTCGCTATCAAAAAAACTAAATAACTTGCTGCTTCAGCATAAAATATAAAACTAAGTAATCAATTCATAAAAAATTACGGAGGATATATAATGAGTAACGAAATCAGAAACCTTGAACCCCAAGTCGTCTGGGAGTATTTTTACCAATTAACCCAGGTGCCGCGTCCATCGAAGCACGAAGACCGCATTCAGGACTTCATGGTTAAGTTTGGAAACGATTTGGGTCTGGAGACCATCAAAGACGAAGTAGGTAACATCATAATCCGCAAACCCGCTACGGCTGGTATGGAAGATCGTAAAGGAGTTGTATTGCAGGGACATCTCGACATGGTTCCTCAGGCAAACAGTGATAAAAAACACGACTTTACCACCGACCCCATCGAAGCGTATATTGATGGCGATTGGGTTACCGCTCGTGGTACCACATTAGGAGCCGACAATGGAATGGGTGTAGCCGCAGCCATGGCTGTACTTGCATCAAAAGACCTGGCTCACGGTCCCGTTGAAGCCTTATTTACCGCCGACGAAGAAACAGGTATGGCCGGAGCTTTTGGCTTAAAACCAGGCGTTTTGAAAGGCGATATTCTGATTAACATGGATTCGGAAGACGAAGGCGAATTATATGTAGGTTGCGCCGGAGGTATTGACGGAACCTTTACTTTCGATGCTAAATTGAAAGAAGTTCCCAACAATCATGTGGCTTACCGCTTAAGCATAACCGGATTAAAAGGCGGACACTCGGGCATGGATATTATACTGGAACGTGGTAATGCAAACAAAATACTGTTCCGCTTCCTGCATCTGGCTGCCAAACGCTACCAGGCCCGCATTATGGATGTTGTTGGTGGTAGTTTACGCAACGCCATTCCACGCGAAGCCTTTGCAACAGTTGTTGTTCCCGAAGCTAAAGCCAAAGAATTTCTTGCGCACGTAAGTGATTTTGAAGCAGTGGTAAAAAAAGAACTGGCATCGGCCGATCCCGGTTTAAACATTAAAGCTGAACCCACAGAACTTCCCGAAAAAGTAATTTCCGACGGCGTACAAAGCCGGCTTACAAAAGCTGTGAACGGTTGTCCCAACGGAGTTATCCGTATGAGCATTGATATGCCCGGACTGGTTGAAACCTCAAGCAATTTAGCAGTGGTTAAACTCGATGGCGATAAAGTAGTCGTTCAATGTTTATTGCGTTCATCGGTCGATTCGGCCAAAGACGACCTGGCTGCATCCATCGGAAGTGTTTTCCGTTTGGCTGATGCTGATGTCGCCTTTACCGGAGCTTATCCCGGATGGAAACCCAACATGGACTCCGAAGTATTAAAGCTGATGCAAAACACTTACAAAAATATGTACGGACGAATTCCTGAGATTAAAGCCATTCATGCCGGACTGGAATGTGGTTTATTGGGAGGTGTTTATCCAAACTGGGACATGATTTCGTTTGGTCCTACCATTCGCTCACCCCATTCGCCCGACGAGAAAGTACATATTGAAAGCGTTGGAAAATTCTTTAACTGGCTCATAGAAACCTTAAAAAATATACCTAAAAAATAACGTATGACTGACACGATTAAAAAAACCCTCAGAGATTCGAAAGTAGCACGTTGGATAGCTTTGCTGCTTATCTCGTCGACTATGTTTTTTGCTTACTTCTTTGTTGATGTAGCAGCGCCCTTGCAAAACATGCTTGAAACCGGTTACAAATGGACTCCCGAAGTATTTGGGATGCTGGGTGGTTCAGAGTTCTTTCTGAACGTTTTTGCCGGCTTCCTCATCCTTTCAGGAATTATTCTCGACAAAATGGGCATCCGTTTCACCATAATTACTGCCGGTTTAACCATGGTAATTGGTGGAGCACTTAAATATTATGCTTTAACCGATGCTTTTGCTGTTTCGGGCATGTCTGTTTGGTTGAGCTCATTCCTTGTAAACATTCCGGCAAGTGCAAAACTGGCCTTTTTTGGTTTTGCTATTTTTGGAGTTGGAGTTGAGATGGCCGGTATCACCGTTTCAAAAACTATTGTAAAATGGTTCCGCGGTAAAGAAATGGCTTTGGCTATGGGTCTTGAGATGGCATTAGCCCGCTTGGGTGTATTTGCTGTGTTCCAGCTAAGTCCTGTTTTTGCTGAAAACGGTGGCGTATCGAACTCGGTGTTCTGGGGATTGGCCTTCTTATGTGTTGGCTTTATCACCTTCTTTATTTACACCTTTATGGACCGTGCTTTGGATAAAGAAGTGGATGCTGATGGAACAACTGAACCATCAGAGGAATTTAAAGTATCGGACATTATGGTTATCTTAACCAACCCGGGATTTTTGGCTATTGCCGGATTATGTGTATTGTTCTATTCTGCCATTTTCCCCTTCCAGAAATTTGCCACCGATATGTTGGCCTCAAAACTGGGAGTCGATTTAAAAACAGCTTCGCAATTTGTTTCGTATTTCCCAATTGGTGCTATGATATTAACACCACCCATTGGCTTTTTCCTCGATAAAAAAGGCTGGGGAGCCAGTATGATGATGTACGGAGCCATCTTATTAACGGTTTCTCACCTTATTTTTGCTTTGGTGCCTGCTGAATCGTTTACTGTTTTTGTAGCCATCAGCACCATCGTTATTTTGGGAGTTGCCTTTTCACTGGTTCCTGCTTCCATGTGGCCTTCACTGCCAAAAGTAGTTGAAGATCGCTATTTGGGATCGGCTTACGGCTTAACTTTCTGGATTCAAAATATGGGCTTATTGGGTGTTCCTATCCTGATTGGCTGGGCCCTTTCGGCATCGAACCCTGGCGTTTCGGAACAAATTGCCGCAGGTGTTGAAGGAGTTAAGTACAATTACATGGTTCCCGAGCTAATTTTTGCCGGATTTGGGGTAGCTGCTTTCGGATTAAGCTTTTACCTGAAATACATCGACCGCAAAAAAGGCTATGGTTTGGAACTTCCGAACAAAAGCTAACTTATTTTATTTATAGATGAAAAAACCGCCTTAAACCTGAGGCGGTTTTTTTATTTTTTAAACCCCGATAAGATATAAATTGAAGTAATTTTACATCGAATTTAAAATTCAGTATATTCACTATTAAAGACACCAGAAAACGAGCATAGAATGAAAACAAAATTTTCGGAGTTGATACGGTTCACCCAGGATTATCGCGTTAAAGAGAAAATAATTCTACGCGACCATCTGGCCATGGAACGCACCCGACTGGCCAACGAGCGCACCCTGCTTTCGTACGTAAGAACCTCGCTTTATTTGTTGTTGGGCGGACTGGCATTAATTGGCCTCGAGGATTTTGACGATTTAAAGATACTGGGGTATATATCGCTGGTGGTAAGCGCCATATTGCTGATAATTGGAATCATCCGTTTTTACCAGTTACGGCAGCAACTGCGTCGCTTTTTCACAAATCACCTGGATGAAACCAGCGAAAACAGTTAATCCTCGGTAATATCCATAAGTTTTTCGCGATAAGCCGAAAACAATTTCGATTTGCTCACAAATCCAATGTATCGCCCTTTCTCACATACCGGAAGATTCCAGGCCTGAGTCTGGTTAAACTTTTCGATTACCGTAGCCATCGAATCGCTAATATTTAATATGGCCGGTGGAATATGCATCAGATTCAATACACTGGTTTCGTAAAAATCTTTGTTGAACATTATTTCGCGTACATCGTCGAGCAGGATAATGCCTACCAGAAATCCTTCCTTATCTATAACAGGGAAAATATTTCGCTGCGATAAGGAAATGGCTTGCACCAGCCCTTCAAGAGTTGCTTCCTGACTGATGGGGAAAAAATCGGTTTCCACTTCTTTTCGCAGGTTTAGGAAATGAAGTACTGCTTTGTCTTTATGGTGGGTAACCAATTCACCCCTTTTAGCCAGTTGCGAAGTAATAATGTTGTGCGGCGATAAGGCTTTTGAAGTTACGTACGATGTAGTGGTAGCTATCATCAGGGGAACAATCAATTCGTAGCCGCTGGTAATTTCGGCAATCAGGAAAATTCCGGTTAAGGGAGCCTGCAATACTCCACCCAACACACTCGCCATGCCTACCAAGGCAAAATTATTAACCGCCAGCAAATCGGGATTAAATAAATTATTAATCCAGGCAAACAAATACCCCAAAACAGCTCCGGTAAACAACGAGGGGGCAAAAATCCCTCCGATTCCTCCACTTCCGGTGGTAAGTGCGGTGGCAACCACTTTTAAAAGTATTAAGGCCAGAAAAAAAGCTGCAAAAACCCAGGTAGCATCGAGCCAATGGGCAAAAATACTTTCGGTAAAAACAGCATTGGCCTGTCCGCCCAGCATGGCTTTCATAATATCATACCCTTCGCCGTAAAATGCCGGAAATAAAAATATTAACACGCCCAAAGCAGGAGCACCAATAAACAAACGCCGCATGCGATTTTTTATGCCATCAAAAAAGTTCTCGATACGCATGTACGTTTGCGTAAAATAATTCGAAACGCCTCCAGCTACCACGCCTAAAAGCACATAAAAATGCAAATGCTTCACCATAAAATCCTGTTGAACGGTAAATTCAAATAAAATTTCGTCGGCAAACAGCAGTTCTGTAGTAATTGCCCCGCTAATAGAAGCCATTAACAGGGGAATCAGCGAAAAGCGGTTCATATCGAGCAGCAGCACTTCGAGCGCAAATACAATTCCGGCAATGGGTGTATTAAAAATGGCTGCAATGGCTCCTGCAGCACCACATCCCAAAAGCAAAGTTATGCTCTTGTAATTGAGCCGAAACAGTTTTCCGATGGTAGAACCTATGGTGGTACCCGATGAAATTATAGGTGACTCCAATCCGATGGAACCGCCAAATCCGGCGGTAAAAATGGCTCCGGTAACTGAGGAATAAATCTTATGCAAACGCATCAGGCTGTTGCGCTTGGCAATGGCATGCAATATGGATGCGATGTTATGACTGATGTGGTCTTTAATTATATATTGCTTGAATAAAAAAGTGGCCAGCAAGCCAAAAAAAGGATAGATTATTAAACGAAAATTGCGCGGATCGAATTGCAAATCGCCTTTAAAGAAATTGTGCATGTAAAAAACACCGGTTTTAAGCGCCCAGGCGGTTAACCCAGATAACACTCCTACCACAACACTCAGAATAAGCAAAAAATTGCGGTCGCTAAGCTTATTTACCCGCCATATTAAAAAGGAGTTAAACCATTTTATTGCATTTGTCCGGTTAAATAAACGAATTAAAACTCTCATGAAGCATCCGTTAATTCCAAGTTGGGTTTTTACTCTTTAATTTCCTGACGCGAAACCTGCGAAATGCCTTTTACCTTTCCCAGATTCATTATCAGATTGTTTAAGTCGCTGGTATTATGCACGTAAACATCAACCGTTCCTTCAAAAATACCGTCGTGACTCTCAAAGTTTATGGCCCGCATGTTCACATTCAGTTCTTTTGAAATTACTGTAGTTACATCGTTCACAATGCCCATATCGTCGATGCCTTTTAATGCGATGCGTCCCAAAAAGGCCAAGAGGCGCTGGGTGGTCCATTCCACTTTCACCACATTTTGGCTCTCGCTTGAATTCAGGCGAATGGCATTTTCGCACGATGTTTTATGAATAATCAGCACATCTTCTTCGGCCCGGTAGCCAATAACATCGTCACCCGGAATGGGGCTGCAACATTTGGCAATCTGATAATTTCGTGTGCTATCGTCTACAATTAAAGGCTTCGATTTATCGAATTTTGTCAGTGCATTGGTTTCAACCGGGTTTTCGATTCCCCAGAATTTAATCCATTTGCTTTTGGAACGTTTTTTTAAGATGTTGGTAAAAACATCCATAGGAAACTTATCCTGGCCAATATTGTAATACAATTCCTCTTTGTTGCGGGTATTGTAATGATTGTAAAGTTTGCGGAATACGGTTGAGTTGGGTTGCATTTTCAATTCGCCCAGCAAATAATCGAGATGGGCTTTACCCTCGTTGGCCACTATCTTTCGCTTTTCGCGAAACGAAGCTTTCAGGTTCGATTTGGCTTTTGCCGTAGTAACAAAATCGAGCCATTGCGTTTCAGGCTGTTGCTTTTGCGAGGTGATAATCTCAATCTGGTCACCTCCCTGCAATTCGTGATTCAGTCCCACCAATTTATGATTTACCTTGGCTCCCACGGCATGCAAACCAATCTCGGAGTGGATAAAAAAGGCAAAATCCAAAGCGGTTGAACTACTGGGCAGGGTAATAATTTCTCCTTTGGGCGTAAACACCATTATCTCTGAGGTAAACAGGTTGAGTTTAAACTCATCCAAAAACTCCAGAGCATCCGACTTGGGATCTTCCAGCATCTCACGAATCTGCTTAATCCATTTATCGAGTTCACTTTCCTGATGCGTTCCTCCTTTGTATTTCCAGTGCGCTGCGTAACCTTTTTCGGCAATCTCATTCATCCGGTTCGACCGTATCTGAACCTCAACCCATTTACCTCCAGGGCCCATCACGGTTGCGTGCAGCGCTTCGTAACCATTGGCCTTGGGCTGACTTACCCAATCGCGAATCCTGTCGGAACGCGGAATATACATATCGGTAATAATGGAATAAATCGACCAGCATTGCGCCTTTTCGGGCACATTTTCCTTTGGTTCAAATACAATTCGTATGGCAAATAAGTCGTAAACCTCTTCGAAGCTTACTTTTTTCTTTTCCATCTTGTTCCAAATGGAATAGATTGATTTGGGACGGCCCGAAATATCGAATACAAATCCTTCTTCGTTTAATTTATTCGTGATGGGTAAGGCAAAGCGGTTGATGTAGGTGAGTCGTTTTTGTTCGGTTTCAATAATATGTTTGCCTATTTCGTTATAATCATGCGGATGCATGTAACGCAAACACAAGTCTTCCAATTCGGTTTTAATGCTGTACAAACCCAGGCGATGCGCCAGGGGAGCATAAATAAAAAGGGTTTCTCCGGCAATTTTCAGTTGCTTGTTTGGAAGCATGGAATCGAGGGTACGCATGTTATGCAAGCGGTCGGCCAGTTTGATAATGATAACCCGCAAATCGTCGGTCATGGTCATCAGAATCTTACGGAAGTTCTCGGCCTGCATATTCGACCGGTTTTCGAACACACCCGATATTTTGGTTAAACCATCAACAATGGCCGATATTTTTGGCCCAAACTGATGCTCAATATCTTCAACCGTAATGTCGGTATCTTCAACCACATCGTGCAGCAACGAGGCTATAATAGATTTGGTGCCCAGCCCAATCTCGTGCGTTGCAATCCGTGCTACAGCAATGGGATGCAGTATGTAGGGCTCGCCCGACTTACGCCTGATATTCAGGTGGGCATCGTAAGCCATGTTAAATGCTTTACGGATGCTCTCTTTTTGCTCGGCATTGGTAAAACTGTCGGCCAGACTGAGCAATTCCTGAAATTCTCTCAGGATAAGTTTTTTTTCGGCAACCGTAAATTTTTTCATACTTCTAAATTACTTTCACAAGTATAAGCTATTTTTTTCTTAACAAAATACGCCCCTATGCAGTTTAATGAATTCCTACCCAAAAATTCTTGCTTTTAACTTTCGTTATTTCATCCCATAGCTAAAAAACAAATCGGCATGTTCTTCGCCCGGCGAAAATATTTCGCTACAGAGCTTAAACCGGAAGAATAACGATTTACCAAAGGTAATAATTTTAAAAAGCTATAAAAGCCGGAAGCTTTAATTGTGAGTAGTTTTCAAAAAAAAAGCCGACTCAACAAAAGCCGGCTTTGGGTAAGATTCATTGGTATATTAGTATTCGGGAAATGCTATTTTACCTACAAACAACAAGCTTTGTGTGGGTTTGTGCTCAATGGCAAATACAAAGGGACGGTTCAGGCTCAGCGTTTTTTGTCCGCTATTCGAGGTGTTTACATACTCAACCACGGTGGCTGCAGCCGCTTCGCTTCCCTGTTCGTTCACTTCAATAAAAGCCTTGTGCAACACCCGGCTTATATTGATTTGGTGATCGGTAATTTTTGAGAAATCGGCTGCAATGGGATTAAAGGCACTTACTAAACCCAAATCGTTTAATTCCTCATTGATGTTTCGCAAACCATAAGCAAACTTAAACTTAGGCAAAGCCATCGTAACTGTCTCCATTTGGTAAGCCCTTGCCCATGAATTCCAATTGTCGGCATTCAGAACCGTCATTAAACCCCCGATGCCCACCTCCGGTTCAGGTAAAAGCAAAGTCATGCAATACGAGGAATCGGTATAAGGTAATTGAACGGCTGTAAACAAATCATTTTTCAGGTAATTCAGGTAAGTTTTTTGATTCATATAAGTTACCGATGCTGAACTTCCGTCGGCTTTGTAAAAAGGAGCCTGCAGGTTGTCGTCGGGTTCAAAAACATACTTCCAGTCGCCTTTAAAGAAAATGGCATTAATCAGGTACATCACGGCATCGGGCGATATCTGGTCGAGCATATCGGGAATTAAACCCTGGGTTTCAGTTTCAATCCATTGGTTAATGGTTTCCACAGCCTGCGGATGATTAAAATCGAGGGAATGAATTTCAGCATTAAAGTATTCATGAACGGTATTTTTGTAGGTGTCGAAAATCGGAACTCCATTGCGCTGCCAAAGTGAATTGGCAATGGCCAGGGTAAGTTTATCCTTTTGGGGCATCAACTCGGTATAAAGATTCTTCATTACATCGAGCACCTCCTCTTCGGTTTGATTATCCCAACCCAAAAGGGCTTCAAATTCAACCCGGGTTTCGGTATCGGAACCCGTAGCAGCCATCGCCAGTGCATAATACATGCTTAAAGGCGAAATAAAAACGTTGCTGCCCGCATCTTCGTTTTGGGTAATTTCAGTAAAAATTTGAAAAGAGAATGCATTGTTATCCTGAACCAGTGCTGCCTTTTTAAAACTATAGGAATCGGTATCCGGATTCACCGGATGCTCAGTGCATGCCATTGGAGCCAACACAAACACAAGGGCAGCAAAAAGCCAAATATAAGTTTTCATGATCATAAAGTTTTGTTTGTCGACGCTTATAGATACAGCTAAACGCCAAAAGGTTGCTTGCTTTTTTTAGGGATAAACCACATTGATGGCCCCCGATTGCTGGTGTTCAACACCCTGACTGGTTTTAAATTCCAGGTAATACAGGTAGGCTCCTTCGCTCACATTTTTGTTGTTGGCCCGTCCCCACCATTTATCCTCGGTATTTTTGGTTTCGAATACCTTACCTCCGTAACGGTCGTAAACCACAAAAAGGTAGCTAAGTACACTTACATTTAGAATTTCTGGTTGAATGTAATCATTTATTCCATCGCCGTTCGGGGTAAAAGCCGACGGTAAATAAATTTTGGGTTGCCGGGTAAGGCAAATGGTGTTCGAAGTACTTTGCTGTCCATTAGCTGAATGAGCCGCCACATAAAAACAAAATTGTTCGGAATTCGCATCCCCAAAACTGCTTCCATCGAGGGTGTAGTTTATCGATGTACCGGACCAATTCATTTCCTGCTTAAAATAATCGGAATTATCGATGGAAAGAAACAAGTCGTAAGTTTCATAACCCTCAATAAAGGTAGTGTTCCATTGCAATACCACGTCTAAATCCTGCTGGGAATAATCCAAAACCAGCGGACGAACTGCTTCGGTGGAATCTACCGGCTTATCGCAACTATTTATTGCTGAAACTTTATAGAATCCTGAAGGATTTGTTACTGACTGAGAAAAGTTTATGGAGTTTTCGGTGTCTTTAGGAATAAACTGTACTGCTTCGTAGCTTCCCAATACTTCGGAACTGTAACCCAGTTGATGCCCGCTTAAATCGGCTTCGGGGTCAACAGCAACCGTAAACTTTACCTCGGTGCCGGTGTTTTCCACTGCGGTAATAAATAGCTGGTCCGGTTTTTTTAATTCCGGTATGGTAAGAGTTACCCGGTTGGAGTTGCTAAAAAAACCAATTGAGCTGCTTTTCTTTGCCCTGATATGGTATTGGTAAGTTTCACCGGGATTGACATTTCTAACCTGATATGAAGTATCCCCAATAGAAAAGCCAAGACCTGTATTATTTATGTAAATTTCATATTTGGGATTATTTTCGCCCCAACCGATATAAGGACTCCAGTTCAAACGAACGCTGTTGGCACAGGTGTCGTAGCTAACACTTTTTAGAAATATAGTTGAGCTTCCTTCGGGTGTTACATTTCCAGATGTATCGTTTTTTATCGAATACATTTCATAAGTGTATGATGCCGTATCTGCTCTAGCTGTATTGTCTAAATACCTTTGTGAAATATCAGGTGGAATCGTATCTAAATCGCCTGTTCCAACCAGGTTCTTTTCCTGATGGTTTCTCTTAATCACATAATAATCGACTCCTTCAGTTATACTGTGTTCATATACTATTTCAACATGACCATTTTCAAAAACATCAAGTTGAAGAATAGTTGGTGGTTCCGGCTGCTGTGCTTTTAGGGTAAGCGGAAAACTACCCAAAAAAAGAAGAAGCATATATAATCCCTTACGAAGTTCCATAATGCCATTTAGCTTTGCCTGATACAACGGATGAATTTACTAAATATTCCTTTTGCTGCATAAAATAGTGGTTTCAAAAAGCCAAAAAAAGTAGTAAAGTTATGCATTCGTAAAAGGGAATAACAAAAACTACTTAGTACTTTCCGGCCACTACTGTGGTTAATTTATCGGTTTGGTAATACCTGTTGGCCAGATCCATTAATTCCTGAGCGTTAACCGAAAGCACTGCCTGACGCATCTGCTCAAAATAGTCAAAATCCAAACCGAATTGCACCACCGATTTAAAGGTTTCGGCTGTGGAGAAAGGCCCGTCGAACATTTGCAACATCTCGCCCATCATGTAATTGCGCACCAGTTGCAATTCCATTTCCGATACCGGTTCGGTTTTTAGTTTTTCCATTTCACGAATTATCTCGTGATGCGCTTCGCGGGTAAACTCGGCTTTTACATCGGCAGCAATGGCCATGTAACCCGCTTGCTGCAACGAAACCTGCATGCCATGAATGCCATAGGTATAGCCTTTTTCTTCGCGGATGTTTTTCATGAGCCGCGAGCCAAAGTATCCACCCAGTATGGTGGTGAGTATTTTTAGTTTGATGTAATCGCGATGGGTTTTGTTTACCGTCAGCAAGCCACAACGGATGCTCGACTGAACGGCTCCAGCTTTTGCAACGACCACCGGTTCGTAACTTAAAGCGGGCATAATGGATTGCACCGCTGCCTGAGGTTTGTTTTGCTTCGGAAGGGCACCAAAATACCGATCAACAAGGCGTATTACCTCATCGGTTATGTTTCCCGAAAGAATAAGCGAATAATTACCTGCGTGGTAATGTTCCTTATAAAAAGCCAGCAGTTCGTCGCGCCGGGTTTCCCGGTAAAAGGCTTCAATGGTTTTTATACCATAGGGATGTTGGGCTCCAAATAGTTTCTCGTTAAAGGCTTCGCGTGCCAGAAAGCTGGTCTTTTCCATTTCGACCAAAAACTTTTGCCGGCGACGTTCCAACAAATTATGCAACTCTTTCTCGGGAAAAATACTTTCGTTCAGCGCTTCAAAAAACAAGGGAAGGGTTTGCTCAAAATACCGGCTGATGGTAACCAGTCCAACAAAGGCCTGATCTTTTTCGGTGTTGGGCTGAAAATAAGCTCCATAATAATCGAAACCTTCGGCCAGTTGATGGGCCGTTTTGCTTTTTGTGCCTTCATTGAGCATCAAGCCCGTTAAAGGAGCTACCAGTTTTTTAGTGGTATAGAGTGAGCCGGCGCCCACCATTACATCCAGTTTCACAACCTCCTGGGTTCCACCATTCAATACATAAACGGGAATTCCGTTTGTCAGTACTATTTTCTTAACCCGGGGAAAATGTATTTCGGTAACTGCTTTGTAAGCAGGAGCTATGGTTCTGTCGATTGTCATTTTTATAAGGCTTTATACTTAAGGGTTGAACAATGTGCTGGTTTGAAAAGCTTTTGTGCTACTTCTTTTACCCTTTGGGGCGTAACGTTGCTGTACTTTTCTGCTTCGTTGTTAATGGCTGCCGCATCGCCCAGCAATTCATAATAAGCCAGGTTCATGGCTTTATTCAGAATATTTATTTCAGAAAATACCAGGTTGGCCACGGCTTTGTTTTTCACTTTTTGCAATTCGTAGTCCGATACTTCTTCCTGCATCAGTAAATCGAGTTCCCGGCGGATGGCTGTTTCGGCCTGTTCAAAAGTAACCCCCTGATTCAGGTTTCCATGAATGATAAACAATCCGGGATCGTTATCGCCCGTAATGTAAGCATTCACTTCACTAAACAGTTTCTGTTCTTTTACCAGTCGTTGGTTTAATCGGGCCGATTTTCCGTTCGACAACAAGTCAGAAATTAAATCGGTAACGTAATAATCCTTATGCTGACGCGCCACCATAGGATAAGCCTGGTAAACCGCATCGAGCGGAACCGGACGCTCAACCACCAACTCACGGGCTTCCGTTTGTTCGGGCTCCACCGGAAGGTTACGTTGGGGTACCTTACGTTTGGGAATTCCGCCAAACCATTTTTCAGTTAATTGTTTAACCTCTTCAAAATCCACATTACCGGCAACTACCAGAATGGCATTGTTGGGGGCGTAATGGGTATAAAAAAAATCGCTCACCTCCTGCAGGGTAGCTCCTTCAATATGCGCGGTTTCTTTCCCGATGGTTGGCCACTGGTAGGGATGCATTCGATAAGCCAGGGGTCGCAGCAACAGGTTCCAATCGCCGTAAGGCTGATTCAGGTAGCGCTGTTTAAACTCCTCAACCACCACATTCTTTTGAATTTCGAGCTTTTCGCTGGTCAATGCCAGTTCAAGCATACGATCAGATTCCAGCCAAAAGGCTGTTTCCAGATTCTCTTTAGGAAGTGTGATGTAATAGTTGGTGAAATTATTGTTGGTAAAGGCGTTGTTCTCGCCTCCGGCCTGCTGCAAGGGAGTATCGTAATTGGGAATATGCTTTGAGCCTTCGAACATCAGGTGTTCAAACAAATGGGCAAAGCCGGTTTTATCGGGTTTCTCGTCGCGTGCGCCCACATCGTAAAGCAGATTAAAAGCCACTACCGGAGTGGTATTGTCGTGATGCACAATCAGGCGTAAACCGTTATTCAGTGTGTATTTTTCGAAAGTTATCATTCAATTGGATTGTTGTTAGAGTTTAGAGGTTGGAATTTAGAGATTAGAGTTTAGAACCCTGCCCGACGGTCAGGCGGGTTAGACTTGAGACTCAAGACACAAGACTTAAGACTTTTCACTTTTCATTATTCGTTTTTCACTATTAACTATTTACTGGAAACTAGAGTTTAGAACTGAGAATTTAGACTTGAGACACAAGACACAAGACATAATACTTTTCACTTTTCACTTTTCATTATTCGTTTTTCACTATTAACTATTCACTTTTCACTATTTATTTTTCTTTGGCTGTGAACTGCAAACTGAAGACTGCCAACTGGCCCTCATTGTTAATTGTTCATTGCTCATTAATAATTGTAAATTGCTAATTGCCAATTGCTATAAGCTAAGTTTAGCAAGCGATGCCGTTGTCGAGTTAAAGTCTGTAATTAGCTCGTCCATAATCTCCTGTACAGGCTGTATCTTGTTTATTAAAGCCGAAACCTGACCTATTTCGAGTTCACCATCTTTTATGTCGCCCTCGAACATTCCCTTTTTGGCGCGACCTTTTCCCAAAAGCACTTGAAACTCTTCGGGCGAAGCACCCTGTAATTCATAATTCAGCACCTGCTGATAAAAACGGTTGTTAAGCAAACGTACCGGGGCCAGTTTTTTCAGGGTCAGTTTGGTATCACCTTCCTGGGCATTAACAATTGCGTTCTTAAAATCGGGGTGAGCCGACGACTCCAGCGATGCTGCAAAGCGGCTTCCAATTTGCACTCCTTCGGCTCCCAAAGCAAATGCCGCAGCCATGGCCTGACCTGAACCTATTCCCCCGGCGGCAATTAAGGGTGTTTTAATGGCTTTACGAATCTGGGGAACCAAACACAGGGTGGTTGTTTCTTCGCGTCCGTTATGGCCGCCGGCTTCAAATCCTTCGGCAACAATGGCATCTACGCCGGCTTCTTCACATTTCAAAGCAAATTTGGTATTGGCAATAACATGAGCTACCACAATTCCAGCATCCTGTAAAGTTTTGGTCCAGGTTTTCGGATTTCCGGCACTGGTAAATACTATGGGTACTTTTTCGGCAATAATCAGTTCCAGTATTTTTTCCATATCGGGATACATCAACGGAACATTAACCCCATAAGGTTTATCGGTAGCTTTTTTTATCTTTTGGATGTGCTCTTTTAATACTTCAGGATACATGGAACCTGCCCCCAACAAGCCCAGGCCACCGGCGTTACTAACGGCAGCAGCCAGCTTATAACCACTGCACCATACCATTCCGCCCTGCACAATGGGGTACTTAATTTTAAAAAGTTCAGTTATTCTGTTTTCCATATCGGTGAGTTTTTCAGGCAAAAGGCAAACATAACTAAAAACCTGCTACCTATTCCATACTTTGGATAAAACTTTATATTTTGACTTTAATCTGCTGCATCTGTTCAAAATACTGTTAGCCGCCGGATGTTTGCTTCCAGGCTAAAACAAAAACCACTTAAAACGTATTGCTTATTACCCGATTTTCTTACAAGCTGCTGATAATCGGTACAACAAAAAAAGTTGGGCGGCCCCCACTGCCCAACTTTCCGTATAGTGTATCTTAAAGAAATCAAGCGATTTCTTCACTGTAATAACAATGCTGTTTACTATTTGTTCAGTTATTTTTTGCTGCGCCAAAATCCAACAAAGCGTTTCAATTCAACCAGGCCCACCGGACCCGAATAAATACCGCCTTCGCCTCCCCCGTCCCAAACTCTTACAGCAATGGTATTCACCTTACCGGGAATAAGGGCTCCTTCATCGAGGTAATAAAAACGTTCCTTTCGGTATTCGTCGTGTCGTTGGTTCTTATAGGAAAGATCGTTTATAAGGCCTGTTTTTCCCACCAGCTTTCCGTTCAGATACACTTCGTCCAAATCGTCAATTTTACCCAGCATTAATACATAACGCTTGCCGGTAAACGATGCTCCGGCCTTGAACTGTTTGCGATACCAGCCAAAACCATCGTAATTACTGGCCACCTGATCTTCCCAGATTCCCGGCACCAAAATGCCCTGCCAGTCGTTATCGTTATGAGCAGGCAAAGCCCAGTTTTTATTGTCGCCTGGACTAAATTTCCAAAATCCTTCGAGATTTACATCGCAAATCAAAGCCTGATATTTTACATAGATGCCTACCTGCCCGTGAACAATTCCTCCGTTCAGTTGCGAATCGTAAACCCGAACAGCAATGGTATTTTTCTGATTGTATTTTATCAATTCAGCCGGAATAGTATACTTGCGTTCCGCATTGTAAGCGGTCCAGTACTTTGGAGGGAAAGAACCTTTACGGCCAATTTTTACCCCATTAAAAAATACTTCGTCCACGTCGTCGATATAGCCCAAAGCCAATTCCAGCATTTGCTGCTGATACTCGCCCGACAGGATTACCTCTTTGCGATACCAGGCATAACCATCGTATCCGGGAAAACCCTGATTCTCCCACGACGACGGAACCCTGATTTGCTCCCAGCCGGAATCGTCGAAAGCATAGGCCGACCAGCGCATATCATCGCCAATCATAAACTTCCAGGTTCCTTTCAAATCGACGATACGAGCATCGGTCTGGTTGAAGCCGGAAACTTTGTTCCAGGATGTCAAATAAAAGAGAACAAATAAACTAAGTAGATACCTCATGGCCCATTATTCCACTAAAGCGTTAATAATAAAATTGAAAATGGTATTGCCAAAGTAGTAATCCCCGTCGTAACGGTGTTTATCCACATACACAAGATATTGTTCTTTGGTCATTAACCCCACCGGTCCTTCGTGAATGCCGCCAATGCCCCCATTATCGTAAACAACAATGGCAATGGTGTTAGGTCCTTTTACATTCAGCAGCTTGTCGGGTATTTTGTAGGCTCGTCGAATTTGCCAGTCGCCATGATTCCGATTGCACATGGGATTGTTGTACATATCGCGGTATTCGCCTATTTCCACATTATTCAGATAAACTTTATCCTTATCGTCAATTTTACCCAGAACCAGGTAAAGTTTCTGCGGTAATATATTTTCCGATAATTGGAACGATTTACGATACCAGGCGTACCCGTCGTAATTGTTAAATCCCTGACTCTCCCAACTGGCCGGCACCTGAATATCGTGCCATTCGGAATCGTCGTAGCCGATAGCCCTGCATCCTTTGTAGTTTTTAAACGACAGTTTCCAGTTTCCCGAAAGGTTTTGCTCCAACAGTTGTTCATCTGCATCAAAACCAATAGACAAATCGCCTGACACGATGCCTCCATCCATTTTTTCATCGAAAACTCTTACGGCAAGGGTGTTTTCCTGGTTAAAGCGGATTAATTCAGTAGGAATGGGGTACCTTACCGGCAGATTGTAAGCCGTTTCGTACTCAGGGGGAAAAGTACCCAGCTCGCCAATCAATACACCGTTAAAATATACCTGATTTGCATCGTCAATTTTTCCCAGGCTTAAATACAACCTGCTGTCCGAATTCGGTTTTGGAATGTTTACCGTTTTGCGGTACCAGGCTATTCCGTCGTAACCAACATATCCCTGGCTCTCCCAGCTTGCCGGAGCGTAAATGTGGTCCCAGTCGCTGTCGTCGAAATCGGTTTTGGCATACGCGGGCTTGTCGTCAATGGTAAATTTCCACTTGCCTTTAAGCTGACAAACTTTTTCCAAACCGGCAGCCTGGGCGGTTTGCATCAGCAACAGTGCCATCATGGTAATAAGGGTAATAACTTGTTTTTTCATACAATAAATTTTACAAAAGGGTTTTAATTCATAACATGCAGTTATTTACCCTGCAAAGATGTACTTTGTGTTTGTAAATGGTGTCACTGTGCTGTATTGCTTTGTCATAAATTGTCACCGATTTAACCCAACAGTTTGTAACCAATACCATGTACGGTAATTATGATTCGGGCATCGTTGGGATCGTTTTCAATTTTTTGGCGGAGTTTAAGAATAAAATTATCGATGGTTCGTGAGGTGGGCTGGTAGTCGTTTCCCCAAACATGTTCTAACAAATCGTCGCGGCTTACCGTTTGGTTCTTATGCAGATACAAGTGATGCAAGATATCGAACTCCTTATGCGAAAGCTTTACTTCCTGTTTATTAATACGGGCAGTATAAGCAGCAAAGTTAACGATCAGATTACCTATCTGTATCTCCCTGCTTTCGGTTTGGGGCCGCTGATTTTCAATACGCCGCAGTATAGCCCGGATGCGTGCCAATAATTCGCGCAGACTAAAAGGTTTCGTCAGGTAATCGTCGGCACCAAATTCAAGCCCGAGCACTTTATCAATTTCTTCGGCTTTAGCTGTAAGCATGATAATGGGCGTTTTCACGCCTTTGCTCCGCAGGCTTTTGCAAATATCGAAACCCGAAATACCGGGCAACATTACATCGAGCAATATCAACTGATAGGTCTCATTCAATGCTTTTTCGAGCCCCTGGTTGCCGTCAAAAACAATGTCGGCCTGATAACCTTCAAACTCCAGGTTATCCTGCAAGCCTTTGGCCATAGCCACTTCATCTTCAACAATTAATACCTTTGTCATAGCTTGTTATTATCATTTGTTTCATTATTCAATCTATTCTTTGAATGGTATTTCGGAAAATACAAACGGAAAGTACTCCCCTCGTTCAGTTTACTGCTAAGGCTTACCTTACCCTGATGGTTTTTCATGGTTTCGCGAACCAAAGCCAGCCCCAAACCGGTTCCTTTAACCTGGTTAGCCAATTGCTGATTGGTTACCCGGTAAAACTTATCGAACACCAGTTTTTGGTGTTTTTTTGCGATGCCCAGGCCAAAATCACGAACCTCAACATAAACGTAGCGTTTGTTTTGCCCGCTTGCAAGCACCACTTCCCTGCTGTTACCACTGTACTTTACAGCATTGTCTATCAGGTTAACCAGTGCTTCGGCCACTGCACCGCTATCGCAATAAACCTGCGATAAAGGTTCGTTCGGGTTAAACTGAATACGAAAACCTTTGTCTACCAAATGATAGGCGTAAGTATCCAAAACCTGCTTACTTATCTGATTCAAATCGCAGGCTTCAAAATGAAACTCGCGTTTGTTGTTTTCAAGCTTCGAGAAATTCAGAATCTTATCGACAATACTGGTAAGCCGGTTGGTCTCGTTGCTGATAATACGGTAATATTCCTGTACCTTTTCACGGGTTTTTACCCGGCCCATCTCAAGGGTTTCAATGTACATATTTATCAGCGCCAGCGGGGTGCGAATTTCATGCGACACATTTTGTATAAACTCCGATTTTATCTGGGTAACTTTTATCTCGCGCCTGATGCTCGAATAAAGGAACCAAAAGCCGGCAAGCAATAGTACCAGCATAAGCGCAAACAGGCGTTTACCATCGTTTACCCTGCTCTCGACCAGATTTTTTATGGTTTCGTTTTTCAGGCCAATGGAAATTTCTATTTCAGGAATCAGCCATAACGCACCTTTTAAATCGGGTGTTAATCCGGTTTGTAGTTCCTTTTGGCTCGAAATAAAAATACTATCGTTAGCCGTATGGAGCAAACGTACCCAAAAATCGTTCTGGGCAATTTCCTGAATCTTTGGACGAAGCTGTTGATTTAAGAGCTGTTGGTTATCGGTTTCGATAAAACCGTAGGCGTAGCCACCTGCCTGGGTTTGTAACGCAAAATAAAACAGGCTGTACTGGTCGCTTAGCCGGTAGGTAAGAATACGGCGGTAGTTGTTGTTGAGGTAATTCCTGAGTTGAACCAGTTGCTCCTGCTTGCTTTCTAAAAGATTTTCAAACGCTTTAACTTGTTGTTGGTCCGGGTATCGTTGAAAGAGTACTTTAGACTTCCCTGTTTCACTAAAGCAATATATAGCGCTGATGGATTGATTCTCGTTGGTAAGCCGGAATAAAAGTGCTGAATCGGCCGTTTGTTTCAAAGCCTGTTCGGTGCGGTTGGCCCAGTTCATTACCACATCCTGACTGTAGGTATTAATCGACGAAACCATCGACTCCAGTTGGTTCTTATAAACCGTTGTAATTAACTGTTCGTTCTCGTTCAGCCGGGTGTATTCGTAAAACACAACTACGGCCATGGGGAAAAACAAGACCACGATTAAGGTCAATATAATTTTTTGCAAAGGGCGTTTCATTAAGGTATTGGTTCCAGATTAAAATTCAATTCTATTTAATAAGTTCCTTGTCCTGCTAGGGTTTGTATTTTCAATTACCTCCTGTGAGGCCTTCGTCGTTTGTGATTTCATCGGATTTTTAAATCTGCCATCTAAAATCGCTATTCGTAAATTGCAATCATTTCTTTTTAAATCCACATATAAGTATAATAACTGGTTTAAAAATAACAAACATTTAGCACACCCCCTATAAAATTTAACACCAAACAAAAGGTAGCTAAACATTATTAAAAAAGGGCATCCGATATTAACGAATGCCCCATGCTAACCCATCAGGCTGCTTACTCCATGGTAATAAAGAGCTCATCCTTCTGCTTAAAACCAATTACAAAACTTTTAATTTCGTCCAAACCGGGGTTTGTCTGAGTATTCACGCACTGATTGTTTTTATAGTAATAAAATACGGCATCGAGGCTTTCGGTAAGCGCATCGTAGCATTCCTGTTTGTAAATCCGGATTCCATTGTTACAGCCAACCAGTTCCATCAGGGTATAGTTGTTTGTTTTGCAGGTGCCCGAATAGATGGGCAGCTTATCCATCCGCCTTCCTTGCGTACTGTAAGCCAAAATTTCGTCGTAACTAAATCGTTGTTTTTCGCCATTGGCCAGGGTACAACGAATCTTAAAAGAGCCCTCGTAAAGGCTTTTTACATAAACCGTATCGCTTGCGGTAATTACATAATTCAATGAATTGTTTTGTGCCTTCGATGCCAGTGTGGCAAACAACAGGGCAATTAGTACAAGTAAAGTTCTCATAACATTTGTTTTTAAGGGTTTAATTATTTTACCCGACAAATGTAGGGTGGTAACTTATCATGGCTGTCACCAACAAATTACCAGATGTCATTTAATGTCACCATAAATCATGATCACCTTTCTAAAATGACAGTCAGCAATAACTCCTTCAAATATTTTGTAAAAGATGTATTAATGGTGTAATTTTACACCAAAACTACAATTATGGCCAGACAAAGTATTTCTTTTACAGAACCAAACGACGAATGGTTAAAATCTCAGGTTGATAACAAAGAGTACTCAACCAAAAGCGAGTTGGTAAACGATTTAGTGCGCCAAGCCAGAAAGCAACAAGTTCAGATTGACTGGATAAGTACAAAATTGGAAGAAGCAGAAAACAGCGGATTTACTGATGAAAGCAAAGAACAGCTATTAAAAAAATCCAAGTCGTTACTTAATGGCTAAATACAAACTAAGCAATACGGCTAAAGACGATTTGATCAGAATTCATCATTATGGAGTTCATAAGTTTGGTGAGAAACAAGCAGACAAATATTTTGAGTCCTTTTTTGAGTATTTTGATATCATAGCTCAAAGGCCTTTTTCATTTGAATCGGTTGATTTTATAAGAAAAGGATATCGGCGCTGTGTTTGCGGTTCCGACAGTATTTATTTCAAAGTAAATAATGGCATTGTAGAGATTATGGCTATTGTGGGAAGACAGGATTTGAATAATATCTTAATTGACTAGATTACAGCTGCAAACAAACTAAATGCTATAAACCTACTACCTTTAACACCCTCAGCTCTTGCTAATGCTACCGAAAAAAGTAGCTATGAATTCATTTTATATGAAGCGCTCTTCTGCTTTCCGCACCGGTAAAAACGCTTTGCACTTTTAAATAAACCTACAACTTCGGTCTCGCGAAGCTAGACTTTTATAAATTCAGGATGTTTCAGTTTCTGCTTGGTTTCTGCTTGATGCGCACATCGGGCCTGAAAGTAAGCTTCAGTCCGGTAATATTATGGTCATTTACCTTTTCGGGCGACGACTCGGCCTGTGTTTTTGCATACAGCCTAAAGGTGCCCAGGTTGTCGAGTTTTACCGTATCTCCATTGAGCAGTAGTTCGGGAATTAAATTGACCAGGTTATACAGCACGGCATACACATCGGATTCTGTAACCGACGAGCGTTTTTCAATGGCCCAAATCATTTCCTGTAACGTAATCTGGCTACTTTCGGTTAAACGCGGAAAGTAAACTTTTTCGCCCACCTTACCCTGTCCGGGCTTACTGGTCGAGATTATTTTGTATTTTAGTGCCATGGTTTAATAAATTATCAAATGTATTAATAACTCAAAGCTGCTTAAGTTTTGCCCCAAACCTGCTGTGATCTTGAAATTTTAATGCGCATTAAACTTAATTTTGATGCGCATTAAACCAGATTTTAATGCGCATTAAACCGGGCAAACCTAATGTCCTTTTTCCCTAAAGCTAAGGCGAAGGCTGACGAAAACACCGCAAGTTTTGTCTCATTTCAGGCCAGTAAATTCAATGAACCTGTAAGCTTTTTAAGCAACTGTTTGATTCTAGAAAGTAAAAATACGACTTTTTATAAAATTCAATACCAAAGGGATGCAAACAATTGTCAGTTTCTTGTCCGGTTAGTTAATGGCAAATAAGCTGCTGTTATTTAAGCTATATCGATAAGTGCTTTATATGTTTTTAATTCATCTAAGTTTAATATCGATTAGTTAACCTGCCAAGGCGGGCACCTCTCCGCCGCGGCGGAAGGACTTGCCATTCTGTTTCGGAGGAAGTATCTCCAACGGGAGAATCACTAACTAAATGAAATTGCTACTTAATTTAAAATAATACCCCATTAAATTATTCGTATCGTAAGCTTTCGACCGGGTTGCGGCGGGCTGCTCTAAAACTTTGTAAACTAACTGTAATGCCAACAATGGTAATAGTTATTAAAGCTGAAACTGCGAATATCCACCAACTTATTTCAGTTTTGTAGGCAAAGTTTTTAAGCCATAGTACCATAACCCAAAGACCCAAAGGAATAGCAAAAAAACAAGCTGCAACTACCAGGACTAAAAAGTTTTTATTAAGCATAAATAGTATTCTGTAAATTTTTGCTCCATTTACCCTCCTGATACCTATTTCTTTGGTGCGCCGTTCGACCATAAAGCCTGCCATAGCCATAATTCCCATTATGGAAAGTAATAGTGAAATTACGGCAAACAACAGAAGCATCCGGCTTTGCATGTATTCATTTCCATATACTTTTTGATAATGATTGCCAATAAGCTCAAATTGAAAAGGAATTTCAGGATATAATTTTTCCCATTCGTTTTGTATTACCCGAATGGCTTGTTGGGTTTGTCCGGGTTGAAACCGAAAAATAAAACAATGGGTAAACGCTTTTCGGACTAACATGGCCAACGGTTTTTCCGGTTCGTACAAATTGCTGTAATGAAAATCGTTAACTACCCCAATTATTTCTCCGGGTGGAAATAAATAACTAATAGGATGTGCCAATTGGAATCTTCTTCCAATAGCTTCATCGGGTGTATCAATTCCCAGGTATTTTAAGGCCTCATTATTAATAATGTATTTGTCGGTTATGCCTTCCACCTCTTCGCGTAAACCTTCAGGTACTGCTTGGTTATTAAGTTCATATTGCCAAAGCTGGATGCACTTTTCTTCCCATGATATTCCGGGAACATTGGAAAAATATACAGTTCCGGATATCGCTTTTAATTGAAAGAAGTTGAAGAAATTGGAATCGACGCATAAAATATGAATGGTTTGTTCGTCTTTATAATCCTGATCATCAATCCGATATTGAAAACGATCCATAATATTTCCAGCGGGTTCCTCCATGACAGCCGTGGCATGAGTAATCTCAGGATGTTTCAATACACGTTGCCTTAATGTTCCGAATTGATTAACTGCTTTGCGTGGATTGTCAGGAATTACCAGCATATTTGTTTCGTTGGCTCCTGGCTGCAAGTCACTCATAAATTGCATTTGCTTATTTAAAACCAGCGTTGAGCTTATGGCTACCATGGCTAGGGTAAATTGCAAAATTATAAAATACGGGTAGCTGCGTTGTGGCTTTAATATAAATTGCTTGTTTTGCATCATCCTTCTAAAAGTGATATGAGGAATACTCCCCAAAAGCATCACTAATAAAACAAATGACAGGGCAATAATGAGTAAAAACAACAGCGAGTTGGTGATTAAATACTGCCAGTTAAAATAGTTGAATAAAAAATAATTCAATAAACCTGCTCCGGCTAAAACTATCAACAATTGGATAAATATTTGCACCTGATTCTCAACTATAAGGCGGAATAAACTGGCACCATTTACTCTTTTTATCCAAACCTGCTTTTGTAATTTTATATATTGTACGGTTTGCAAATTCACAAAATTTACAAGGGCTATAATCAAAATTATTAGTGCCCCGCTAATTAGTAAAAAAATCGATTTAATATTACCATTGCGTTGCAACTCACGCGATTTTTGACTGTACAGGTGTATATCGCTTAAAGCTTGCAGATTTATCCCCGGAATGTTTTCATTACCTGCAAACTGCTTGTTGAAATCAGCTTGTATAGAATCTTGTAAGGCTGCTTTATCGTTTTTGCTATTTAAAAGGACATAGGTGTAAACCCAACTATTCCGGTTTTGTAATTCTACAAACGAACATAATAAATCGGCTTTAAAATGCGAATTCTTGGGAAAATCTTTTAAAATACCGGCAATGGTAAAGGCTGTTGCCTGGTCGGTTTTTTGATGGGTAATTTTTATTTGCTTACCCAATACCTCGCTTGTGCCAAAATACGTTTTTGCCATGGATTCGCTAATAGCGACCTGGTTAGGTTTACTAAAAAGGTTTTCTTTATTGCCTTGAAGCAGCTCGTAATCAAAAACTTTAAAAAACAAACTATCTACACTGTAAACATGTTTCGAATAAAAAATTTTATTGTCGATGGAAACAATGGCCTTTTTAAATGAATTTATTCCGGTTAATGCTTCAATTTCGGGGTATTTTTCTTTTAAAAAATTCATGTAATAGAGTAGAATACGGCTGTCGGTTTCCTGCTCGGTTTGCTCCGGAGTGCTAAGTGTTACCCGATATATTTGTTTGTATTGGCTATGAAATTTATCGAAACTAAACTCAAATCGCACAAACAAACTCACCAGGATTGCCACGGTAAAAGCAACTATAAGTCCGATTTGGTTAATGGCAAATAAGCTGCTGTTATTTAAGCTATATCGGTAAATGCTTTTTATGTTTTTCATTGCTACTAAATTTATAATAAAACCCCATTAAATTATTCGTATCGTAAGCTTTCGACCGGATTATGCCGTGCCACTTTTAATACATGCCAGCCAATGGTAAGTAAGGCCAGTAGCAATGGTAATAATGCAGATAAAATAAAGAAAGCAAAGTTTAGTTCAGCATGAGCCGGATATTGGCTGAACCATCGCTTTATAATCAGTGTACCTATTGGCCAGGCAAATAAAACTGCAATCAACATCCAGTAACCCAGGTTTAAAAGTACAAGATGTGCAATTTTTAAGGATGATGCTCCCAATACTTTGCGGATACCAAGTTCTTTATACTTTCGGTGGATGTTGTAAACCGTAATGGCAAATAAACCCATAAGGCTGATTAAAATGGCAACCAGGCTTCCAAAACCAACTATTTGAGTGGTGCGTTTTTCAGATGCATAGAAGCTGTCGAATCGTTCGCTGATAAAACTATAAGTGGGTATGTAATCGGGATCGTACTTTTGAATAATAGCTATTACCTGATTTCGTGTATCGGAACCGCCAAACGCATTTAAACGTATGTTAATGTTCCAAAACGAAGAGTCTCTGCAGCATAGCACCATGGGTTGTACCACCTGATTAGCACCATGATACATAAAGTCTTCGACCACACCTACCACTTCCATCGGGAATTCAAACATATCGACCCGATTATTTTCCCGATTATCAATTCCCAAACGTTCAGCAGCAGTTCTATTTAAAATAACTACAGATTCATTTCCCAGCTCATTTGGTTTAAAAAACCGTCCCCAAACCAATTTCAAATCATAGGTTTTACAAAAACCGGGTTGTACCCTGAACTCATCGATAGAGATTTCAGAACCCGTTTCATTACCAAATTTTTTAATAGCCTGGCCACTGGCTCCGCTTCCCATTGTATGCTGACTAAAACCCATTTGTTCAACACCCGGAAGGTTTTTTAAATCGTTTTGAAGGGACTGAGCCTGTTTATATATATTACTATTAAATCCTGAAAAAGCCACTACATTCCTGGGGTTAAATCCCAAAGGCATTTGTTTTAAAAAGTTCAATTGGTCATTTATACTGAACAAACAGAATAATAAGAGCACCACCATGCCAAATTGGCCAATAACAATTGATGGCGACAACCATTTGTTTATTTTTTGTTTAGCCACCGTCCCGCTTAAAATCTCGATGCTGTTGAATTTAGACAATACAAAGGCCGGATAAAGCCCTGAAAGTGCCGTTGAAAAGAACAAAATAAAAACAAGTGCAAGCATTCCGGAAAGGGAAAAAACTGCATTAAAAGCTATTGGCCGTTGAATAAGGTTTCCAAAATAAGGTGCGACAAAATAAAATAACACCAAAGCTAAAACCAATGCTATCCCATTAATAATTAAAGCTTCAAAAAGCATCTGCCATTTTATTGATTTTGAACTGGCCCCTGAAATTTTTCGTATTCCCAACTCTTTTGAGCGGTTTTGACCAAATACCATGTACAAATTTACACAGTTGAATATAGCCATAAACAGAATAATGAAGGAAATAAGTGCAACCAAAAATACCTGTTTTAAATTCCCGATGGGAGACAAATCGAACTCCGCTTTTGTGAATAAATGTATCTGTTCCAAAGGCTCGAGATAAGACGAGAACTCCGCTTTAAACTCACCAAATCTATCATCCAGTTGTTTATTATACCTGCTTGTAATCTTGTTTGAAACAGCAAGGTGGTTGGTATTTGGAGCATATAAATAGTAGGTATAAAATTCAAGTCCTCCCAAATAAAGCAGATTCTCTGTCGCCTGCATGGGTAACAAAACCTGAAAACTAAAATGAGTAGTTGCCGGAAAATCTTTGATTACTCCGGATACCTGAAAATCGCGGTTATCGATTCTGATAATTTTTCCCAAAGGATTAGTGTCACCAAAAGCCTTTTGAGCCAGCGATGTAGTAATAATGGCAGATAAGCTACCTTTAAAAGGTTTGTTTTCAGAACCATAAACAAAGCTGACATCAAATACTTTAAAGAATGTGGTGTCGGCATACAGCATTTTAAGATTAGCAAAATTCGATTCGTTTACCTTTATTTTAGCTTCCCAACTCCGGTAAAGCTGCACGCTTGCCTCAACTTCAGGAATGCCGGCAGGAATTTCAGTGTAGGCTGTTCTTAAATTGATAGGAAAAACCTCCTTTTTATCGCCTTCGACCCATTCGGTAATTAGTCGGGAAATACGCGCTGAATTTTTAAAATGTTTGTCGTAACTTAATTCGTGGTCAATGTAAACCCAAAGCAATAAACAAACAGCCAGACCTACCCATAGTCCAACAATATTAACTGTAAGAATCAGCTTATTCCGCTTTAATATTCTTAAAGAATACTTTAGTTTTGATAACATATTACATAAATTTAAATGCCTTTATATTCATTTCATTCGCTCTTTTGCAAGTCATTGCAAGAATAAAAAGTAAACAATACCCTCAACTTCAACGCTATTCCTCAACTTTCCATTTCAATTCTATTTTTTAAGTAAATTCTTTACTCGTATCGTAAACTTTCAACCGGATTCCTGCGTGCTGCCCGATATGTTTGCCAGCTTACAGCAAGTAAAGCAACAGTAAAAGCAAACAAGCCCGACAGCGCAAAAACCCACCAGTTTAACTGTGTTTTATAGGTAAAATCTTCGAGCCATTTGTGCATGGCGTAATACGAAATAGGAGTGGCAATAACAAAGGCATAAAGTACCCATTGCAAAATGTCTTTGTTTAACAGTGCAATTACTTCGGTTATTGTAGCACCATTCACTTTACGAATACCAATTTCTTTGATGCGATCGCGGCTGATAAAAATGATTAAGCCCAGCAAACCGGTTATTGCCAAAAGCATGCACCACATGGCAACAAATTCAATTAGTCGAGCCATTTTCTCTTCTTTTTCATACAGCTTATTTAAAGAGTCATCAAGGAATTTTACCTCGACCGGATTTTTAGGATCGAATTTATGAACCGTATTTTTAATGTAACTCAAGGTCTGTGTATAGTTGCCCTGATTTATGCGTAACATAAGATGCGATTTTCGACTATCGGTAAGCCACAACACCATGGGTTGAATATCTTCTTTAAGCGACGAGAAATTAAAATTATCGGTAACACCAATTACCTGGCCCATAAAATCGAAACCATTAATTTGCTTTTCCAACGGGTTATCAGTCCACCCAAATTCATCAATAGCTTTTTTATTCAGAATAAACGTATTGATATCGGCCTTACTGTTTTTTTGAAACGGACGTCCTTTAATTACTTCTATGCCAAAAAAATCGAGAAACCTATCGTCAACCGGCCAGCATTTTAATTGAATGTGTTGCCCGTCTACCATGCGCCCCCAACCCATATTCACAGCACCTGGTATAAATTCGGAATAGGTATAATCGAGTATATTTTCGCTATTTTGGAGTTCGTCGGCTAATGCTTGTGCATGCTCTTCTAAGGCTTTGGTGGTTGATAAATATACCACATGCTCTTTGTTTATCCCGATATCATAATTTCTCCAAAAATTCAATTGTTTTTCAATAATAAAACCGGCGGCTATAAGGGCAATGGTAAAAACAAATTGTATAGTAAACAGGGTATTCCTGAACACCTTTCCTTTACCTGAAAAATGAGGTTTCCCTTTAACTGATTGGGTTAAAGGAGAAGAAGTAATATAGCGTGCCGGATAAATTCCGGCCAGGAAACCATAGCCCAGCGAAAAAAGGAAGAACCAAAGCAAATAAACATACCGTCCTTCCAGATGCAGACCGCTAATTCCGAATAAGGATTCAAGCCAGGTGTAACTTAACCAATAAATTAATACCGAAACCCCAAAAGCCATGATTGATAACACCACCGATTCGGCAACAATCTGTCCCATTGACGATAGACGCCTGGCACCCAATACCTGGATAATACTTAAAGATTTTGCGCGTAGTGGTGCCTGAGAAGTTGAAAAGTTTATGAAATTAACAGCACCCATAATTGCAAGTATAAGGGCCAGTAACATCAATATGCTTAAAATTTTTGGATTGGCATAAGAATAACCACTTTCTGGTACAAAATGAATATTTGTTAGAGCTTGCAAGGCAATAAAAGTTTGGTTTGGGTAACGATTTTTCATTTCAGATATTTGCTCAGCTAAGGCAGGCAATTCTTCAATTTTTAATGCAACTTCATTTACATCCGTTCCGGGTTTTAGTTTTACAAAAATATTATAACTCCATTCCGACCACTGATCAATTCCTGAATTCTCCATCTTAGAAAAAGTCTGAAACGAAGGAATGGCATCGTACTGAAATGAAGAGTTTTTAGGAAAGTCATTTATCACCCCGCTGACTTTAAATTCGTAACCGTTAATTAAAACCAACTTTCCAAGTGGATTGGTATGGGTAAATAGTTTTTTTGCCATCGACTCGGTAAGCACAATAGTGTTGGGTTCTGTAAGAGCTGTTTCTTTGTCTCCAAGTATAAGCGGGTAAGTGAATATATTAAAGAATTCTTTATCGGCATAAATCAAGCTTGCCTGGAAGCTCATATTCGTTTCGCGTAATTCAGGGCTTGATAGTTTGCCGCTGCGGTCCATTAAAGTTACCAGTTTATCAACCTCAGGAATCTGTTCCGGAATAATATTACGCAAGGTTGCCGGAACTGAACCTCCGTATGCAATGGTTTCGAGTCTGTAAATCGACGAAGCATTGGTATGAAAACGATCGAAACTGCGTTCGAAAGAAACATACAAGGTTAAAATTATGATTCCTAATAAGGAGATAATCAGGCTGATTAAGGTTAGTAGCGAAGACGTTTTGTATTTAACCAGGGTCTTAAACATTCGTTTTAAAGGTATCATGGTATCGGGTTTTAGGTTTTTTGTTTATTCATAGCGTAAACTCTCGATGGGATTGCGGCGTGCGGTTCTATAACTTTGCCAGCTAACCGTAACCAAAGCAATTACCAAAGCCAGTAAGCCAGCCAGGGCAAATATCCACCAGGTGAGTGTTGTTTTGTAAGCAAAGTTCTCAAGCCATTTATTCATAACGTAGTATGAAATGGGTACAGCAATTACAAAAGCAATAGCTACCCATTTAATAAAATTAATATTCAACATGAGTAGAATTTGAAAAGTTCTTGCACCATTTACTTTTCGAATACCTATTTCTTTTGTTTTTAAAGCATTAAGTTCCATTACCTGACTAATTAAACCAAGGCTCGATAAACAAATCGCCAGAAATGCCAGTATTAATATAAGTTTTGATAGTCGTTTCTCCTGCGAATAAAGCTGGTTAAAATAAGTGTCGTAAAAAGTTAATTCAAATATATCATTGGGTAAAACTTCTTCAAAAACGGTTTCTATCTGAGCTATTTGTTCCTTTATATTTCCTGAATTAAGCTTAATGTTTAAATGTTCAGGCGACAAATCGTTGGTAAACATCATGCATACAGGCAACTGGGGACGGTGCAGGGTTTCAATTATAAAATCGTTGGTTATTCCAATAACCTGGTATCCACCTTCACGGCCATTATCAAAAATCCTGTTCTCGAGATTCTCCCAGCCAAACTTCTTGTAAGCAGTTTCGTTCATCAGACAGGCTTTATCCATATCACCACCTAAAAAGTTACGTCCATCAAGTAATTCAATCCTAAATGTTTTGATAAAGTTACTGTCCACCTTTATACAACGAACATAAAAGTCGTTGTCTTCAAGGTTACTTCCCATATCCATTGATACATTTCCTAAAAAACCAGAAGTAAATGACGTTGACTCAACAAAATTTAATTTATCTATTTCGCTTTTTAGCGCCTGAGTCTGGTCGTTTTCAAAAGGAATAGAAATCCGAACCAAATGGTTTTTATTGAAACCCACCTTAAATGAATCGATGTATTCTATTTGTCGGCTTATAAAAAAAACAGCGGTTAACAACACTATAGCGGTAGTATATTGTATAATGGTAAATACTGATCGTACTTGTTTTTTTCCTTTGAATTGGATTTGATTGTTAAGTCCGCTTAATGCTTTAATTTTTAAGGATGTCAATAAAGGTATCAGATTGTTAACGGCAAAAACCAGTGCGATGATTAAAAAGTAAATGCCCAGAAACATGGGTGATTTTAGTAAGTTAAAATCAAGTGGTTTCCCCAATAATTGAGCCAGCAGTTCCTTAATTAAAAATGTGCATGCTAAGGATATAAAAAGAACTACTACCAAAAGGGAAAAGTTCTCAGCCAGTGAGTATTTTATCAGTTGTCGAAATCCGGCTCCATTAATTTTCTTTATACTTAAATCTTTAATGTGGCCCATTTGCTGCGACAAGGAATAATTAAGGTAATTTATTACCGAAAGGATTAACACTACCAGACCAATTAAAGCCAATACCTTTAAAAAAACGGGATTGCCATGCAAATTAGAGTTTCCTTCTTTTAATTTACCCAGATATATATTCTTAAGAGGTTCTGCGCCAAATGATTTTACTCTATTTTGATGTTCAGGCAAATACTTATTAAGTTCATTAACAAAAGTGTCTACCTGAGTTCCCTCCACCAGCTTTACAAAATGATTCATGGGATAAAAGCACTCGCCATTGTCGCACACATACCAAATTCTTAAATCCTCTGGTTCCGCATTTATATACAAATCGGCTTTTAAACTTGAGTTTTCGGGTAAATTAGATACTATAGCAGTTACTTTCAAATTAAACTGGTTTTCAATATTCAGCATCTGACCCAGGGGATTATCATTGCCAAAAATTTTCTTTGCTGTAGCTTCCGGTAGAATAACCGCATTTTGTTCGGCAAAAAGTTTTTTATCTATACTACTTATAACCTTAATTCCAAAAAGCTCAAAAAATCGATCGTTGGTAGAGATAACCTGATTAAACTTTATTGTTTTGCTTTCCGATTTAACTACCAAAGGCCATTCTGCTCTAATAACCGGACAATGAATATTTATCTCCTTAAAATTTTCAAGTAAGGGTTTTAATTCGTAATCTAGTTCACAAATGTCGGTTTCGGCATTGTATAAGCGATAAATTTGCTGGTAATCTTTATAACAATGGTCCACCGTTAATTCACTGTACGTGTATATGGCTATTGACGTAAACACAGTAACACCAATAGATAAAGCCACCAGATTAAGTACCAGACTGGTTTTATACCGTATCCATTTGCGAAAAACGTAGGTCAGGTAATGCAAATTCATAGTTTTAAATTGGATTGATGGTAAGCGCTATACCATGGGTTCATTTGTTTTTTCTACAATTACCTGCCCATCAAGAAGGTTGATTGTGCGGTGAGCAAAGCCGGCATCGCGATCGCTGTGCGTAACCATAATAATGGTTGCTCCCTCTTGATTTAGTTCGCTGAGCAGGTTCATTACTTCGATACCGTTTTTGGAATCGAGGTTACCGGTAGGTTCATCAGCCAGAATAAGTTTTGGACTGGCAACCACGGCACGGGCAATAGCAACGCGTTGCTGTTGTCCCCCGGAAAGTTGTTGTGGAAAATGCCGGGCACGGTGTCCAATTTTCATCCGTTGCAAGACGGCTTCTACTTTTTCACGACGTTCCTTGGCTTTCATGTTTAAGTAAATAAGCGGTAATTCTACATTTTCATAAACATTGAGTTCGTCGATCAGATTAAAACTCTGGAATACAAAGCCTATATTCCCTTTGCGGAATTTGGTACGGTCTTTCTCTTTCAACCGGGCTACTTCGGTATTATTGAACCGGTAACTGCCCTCTGTAGGATTATCGAGCAAACCGATAATATTTAGCAGGGTTGATTTACCACAGCCCGAAGGCCCCATTACAGCTACAAACTCGCCGGGTTTAACCTGCAGGCTCACTCCATTCAGGGCAAGAGTCTCAATCTCTTCGGTACGGAATACTTTGGAAAGGTTTTCAGTTTTTATCATAATTATTTGGTTTTAAAGGTTACATTGATTCAAGGTATCAGAAATTACCATCCTTTTCATCTTTTGTAGCCCATATTTAAACATTATTTATTATTAACATCATTTTATTATCAACACAAACAATTGTGTACCTTACTTTCAAAAACAATTATTTCAAAACCAATTGTTCATTGTCTCCAAACATTTCATAGCCCGAAGTAATTACCTGCTCACCAGGATTTAATCCTCCCAGCACTTCGTAGAATTTAGGGTTTTGACTTCCAATTTGTATGCTGCGCTTTTGGGCTGTTTTTCCATCGGGTGCGAGGACAAAAATCCATTGACCACCGGTTTCCTGAAAAAAGCTGCCCCGAGGCAACAAAAGAGCTTCTTTGGGATTACCCAGTTGCAAGCGGGTATAATAGGTTTGTCCGGTACGCATGTTATCGGGAGTTTCGCCCACAAAAACCATCTCAACTGCAAACTTGCCATTTCTTACATCGGGAAGTACCTTACGTATTACTAATTGGAATTCCAGGCCTTGCCGTTCTAAAATTGCAGTGAGACCAGGTTTTACTTTATCGATGTAATGTTCATCGATATCAGCTACAACCTTAAACGATGTTAATACATGAATTTGCCCAAGACGTCCACCTTTTGGAACCGATTGTCCCAGTTCGGCATCAAGTACGGTTAATTGGCCATCAACAGGCGATTTAACGTTAAGATGCTCCTGTTGTTGGCGTATCAATTTTAAGTTTTGCTCCATATTGCGCAGGTTATCTTCCATAAGGTGCACCTGAATAGAGCGGTAAATGGAATCCTGTCGCTGCCTTTCTATATATAGTTCGTAACTGCGTTGCGCATATTGGTAATCTTCTTCCGAAACCAGGAACTCTTCTTTAGAGATAAGTTCATCGGCAAAGAGCGCCTGGTTTTGCTGGTAAGCACGTAACTTCCTTTTAATATCGAACTCAAGGTTTAGCAATTCTCTTTTAATCTGAAGTTTCTCCTGCTCCATGGTAACCATAGTGTTACGTAAAAAGTTGCTTTTTTCAGCAAGTTGAGCCTCACTATTAAGTATATTCAGGGTTAAATCGGGATTACTTAATTGTAGAATAATATCGCCTGCCTTAACCATTTCGCCGGCTTCAACCAACTTAGTTTCAATCCTTCCCCCTTCGCGGGCATCGAGGTAAATGGTGGCAATTGGTTCCAAATTTCCCGATACCGTAATGTAGTCGTGAAAAGTACCCTGTTGTACCGTTGCAATGGTAAGTTTATCGGTATCTACCCGCATGGTACTCATCTGCTCGCCAAAAAATGCTTTATAAATCAACAGAATAAATAATATACCACCAAGAACGGCGAAAATATGTTTCTTCTTTATTCCTTTTTTCTTTTCAATGGGTCTGTCCATGCTCATAATTCAATTTTATTAGTTTTTCCCAATTGGCCTGATACCGTAGGATTCATTTTTATTTTGTCTGTTTCTTACTAGCTCCCGGTTTACCCCGTAAAATGTTATGCCTTATAGTGCTTTATTAGTTATGTTATAGATTGACTGGCTCCCAGCCTCCTGTTTCATAGAACCCGAGCAACTTAATTTGCATTTGGTAAAGTAATCGGGCTTTAAGTAAACCCGCCTCCGCCATAGCTGCCTGTTGTTTTGCTATCTGAAAATCGGTTACCGATGCTAGTCCTTTTTCCATTTTATGCGTTACCTGCCCTAATGCAACCTGACTGTAATTATTCCATTCATGCGATGAGAGATATTCATTGTATGCTGATTCTAAATTATTAACAAGGTTCCAAACTTCGGCATATAAGGTTTCCTTCTGTTTTTCCAACTGCAAATTTTGATCGCTTATGACAATTTGCTTGCGCTTAATCTTGCTATAGGTACTTGCTCCATTAAAAACTGGAATACTAATTCCAATTCTTAGCTGCTGGCTTTGGTTATTGCGTATTTGCGTACTAAAAGCAGGAGTAATTTCATCGGGGCGGTTGGCATCAAAGTAATCGGAATACAAACCAGCCGAAAGATAAAGCTGCGGTGAAATGCTACCTTTAGCCACAGCTAAATCTTTTTGGGCTGCACGTACCATATTTTCCTGATACCGTATTTGCGGCATTCGTTGCACAGCAACATTAAATAACGAGTCAACATCGGGTATTGGGTTAATAACAAGCGGGGTTTCATCGTTATTTTCAATTGTAAATGTATCAGAAGCTTTCATACGTATTAACTGCTTCAGCTCAAGCAGGCTCTTTTCGGCATTATTCCGGGCCAGGGTGCTGTTATGCTTATCGCTGGCCCAATTACTCTTTAACTCCTGAAGAGTTACCGGCGACTCTTTACCTACACCAACCAGTTTCTGCATCCGCTGATAAAGTTGTTCTGCCAAAGTAGTTTGGTTTACAGCAACCTGCCATAATCCATGAGTATAGATGTAAGCATAATATGCGCTTATTACCTTTATTATTAATTGGTTTTTTTCGTGCTCGGTGCTTTGTTCCATGGCAACCAGCAAATAGCTGTTATAAACCATGGTATTGTAATTTACCAATCCCTGAAACAGGTTCAGCGAGGTTTGCACCCAGTAATTATTTCCAAGAGTCTGATCAAAAGTAACTTCGTTGGTGTTACCATCGATATTTCTTCCAAAATTCATCGCTAAATCGCTACCTGCATTTAAACTGGGCAAAAGTCGGGCTTTACTTTCGGTAACATTTATTTTTTGGTTGTCAAGCTGATGGGTGGAGCGGTTTATATCGATGTTGTGCTCCAAAGCATAACCGATACACCTTTCAAGATTCCATGTTTCCTGAGCATGTATCCGATTCAACAAAACAAATAAACCAATAATCAAGAGAATAATTCTAAGCATAAAAATTCGATTTGCATTACGTAACCAACCCTTATGCCATAAAATTATACCTATTGATATTCTGACACTTAACCAAATTAAGCATTTTGCTTGGTATTTAATGTGTCAAATATTTTTACACCCCCTGTTAAGTTTTTTAACAATTGCTTACTTTTGAAATGAGTTCAAAAAAAGGTAAGCCGTATTTAATTGCTTACCTGAAGAAACTGATGAATTGAAATACCCATTAATACGCTGGCCAAATGCAAGAAACAATATTAATTATTGAAGACAATAAAAGTGTTCTTACTGCCCTTGAGATGCTCTTGCAGGAAAATAAATATCAGGTTATCGGTTTAAAAAATCCGAACAGTCTGCTTACCACACTTCGCGAAAACACTGTTGATTCGGTACTGCTGGATATGAATTTTAAAGCAGGCGTCAACAGTGGTAACGAGGGTTTATACTGGCTAAAGCGTATCCAGGAATTTGATCCAACCATTAGTGTTATAATGATTACTGCTTATGGCGATGTGGAACTTGCCGTAAAAGCTGTCAAAGAAGGTGCTTTTGATTTTATTTTAAAACCCTGGGACAATCCAAAACTGCTGGCTACGCTAAAGGCATCGCTAAGTTTAGGTAAAAGTAAGCGTGAAAACCAGGAGCTAAAACAAAAAAACCAGCAACTACGCAGTCAACTTAAAGGTTCAGAACAACCCTTTATCGGAAACTCCCCAGGCATTCAGAAAGTATTGGAAATGGTTGCCAAAGTAGCACCTACCGACGCCAACATCTTAATAACCGGCGAAAACGGAACCGGCAAAGAACTGATTGCCCGCGAAATCCACGCCCAATCGAAAAGAAGCGCTGAACTTCTGGTAAGCATCGACATGGGAGCCATAAGCGAAACCCTTTTTGAAAGTGAACTTTTTGGTCATGCAAAGGGAGCCTTTACTGATGCACATGACGACCGTACCGGAAAATTTGAAACGGCACAAAAGGGAACCCTTTTTTTCGACGAAATTGGGAATCTGCCACTCACAATGCAAGCTAAATTATTGGCTTCATTGCAAAACAGAACCATTACGCGTGTAGGTTCCAATGTACCCATTCCCATTGACATTCGACTTATTTCGGCCACCAATAGAAACCTAAATCAGTTGGTTGCCGATAAATCGTTCCGTGAGGATTTGCTCTACCGCTTAAATACCATAACCATTGAAATTCCCCCGCTGCGCGAGCGCAATAGCGATATTCAACTATTAGCTAATTATTTCTTATCGAAATACCGCGATAAATACCTCAAACCAAAACTGGAAATAGCTCCAAAAGCCTTTAATCGTTTACAAAAACACCATTGGCCCGGTAATGTCAGAGAATTACAACACTGTATGGAGCGGGCGGTAATTCTGGCTGATGGCGATATGCTGAATGAATCCAGTTTTATTTTAGATGGACAAACCTCAAACCTTAAGAACCTTCAGTTTACCACCATTGAAGCCATGGAAAAATTACTGATACAAAAGAATATGGAAACAACAGGTGGAAACCTTTCAGCCATTGCTAAAAACCTGGGTATTACCCGGCAAACATTGTATAACAAAATGAAAAAATACGACCTTTAATACCCAAAGCAATGGAATTTAAACACATATACAGATCACTAATAATTCGCATTGTATTACTGATGCTGTTTTCAGGCCTGTCGGTATTTCTTATGCTAAAAGATAATACCATTATATTTGGCGTTTTAACGGGTGTAATTGCCATACTATTGATGATAAACATACTACACTTGTACAACCAAATAAACCGTTGGATATCGTTTTTCCTTTTAGGCATTGAGAATGAAGACACCAGTCTAAAAATTCCTCAAAAAACAGGAAATAAAACCATCGACGAAATCTTTAAAGGAGTAGAACATCTAAACGACATTTTTAAGCTCACAAAAATTGAGGTAAGTTCACAGGAACAATACTTCAAATCGATATTGAATCAGTCGGCAACCGGATTGTTTTCAATAAACGAAAAGGGAAGAATCATCAATATAAACCCAGCAGCCGAAAAACTCACCGGATTGCTGAATTTTCAATCGGTAAGCGTATTGCAAAAAATTGATCCGGCATTACCAAATTTTATTCAAAACACAAACAGTAGCAATAAGCCGGTGTCGTCGGTATTCGAAAACCAGTACGGACAAAAACTGCTGTTTAAAATTACCAGCATCAAAACAAATGATAAAACCCTGAAACTAATTGCTGTTTCAGACATTACCCAGGAACTTGACCATAGCGAAGTAGATGCCTGGATTAAACTGGCCAGGACATTAGCTCACGAAATAATGAATAACATTACACCAATAACTACCTTATCGAACGTGATACTGGGGTATTTTAAAAGCAACCAATCAGCAAAAAAGCCTGATGAAATTACTCAAAACACCATTAATAATGCCATTAAAGGGCTCGAGGTAATTGAAGAACGTAGTGCCGGTTTACTCTCGTTTGTCGAAAACTACCGAAAATTTACAAAGCTTCCTGAACCACATTTCTCGAATATTGATTTAAGCTCCATCATAAAAAATGCCCTTATTGTGATGGAAACCTACGAGGGATTCAAAGACATTGATGTAAAGTTACATCTACCTGAATCAAATTTCTGCATCACCGACGAACACCTTATTTTACAAGTATTAATTAACTTATTAAAAAACAGTTTTGAAGCATTGCAGGGTAATACCAGCGAAACGAAACAAATCCTTATTATACATATCGAAAAACAAATAGATAAAACAAAGCTTACCATCGCCAATAACGGACCTCAAATTCAAAACGAATTGCGGGAACAAATATTTATTCCATTTTTTACCACAAAAGAACAAGGTTCGGGAGTAGGCTTAAGTTTAAGCAAACAAATAATGGTTAAATTAGGAGGCGACATTGTGCTGCTTCCCCAAAAAGATAAGTTAACCCAATTTCAGTTAACCATTCCCTCTTAAAAAGGAAATTCACTGATACAATCAACCCTGTCCGGGCTTGTTTGTGAAGGCAATTTTGTATTTTAGTGCCATGGTTTAATAAATTATCAAATGTATTAATAACTCAAAGCTGCTTAAGTTTTGCCCCAAACCTGCTGTGTTTTCCAACTTTTGATGCGCATCAAAATAAAATTTGGTGCGCATTAAACCGGGCAAACCTAATGTCCTTTTTCACTAAAGCTAAGGTGAATTTTATAGTAAATACAGCAGATCCTGCTTCCCTTTTAATTAGAATCGGGACTAAGAATAAGGACTTGTATGGTTTACACACGCAATTCATAAAAAATAGTATGCTAAGAAATTTAAAACTAACCTGCGATAAACATCCAGTTTAAAAAAAGAAACCCTGCATGCAATTCAACATTAATGCCTTAGCTGTGTTTTTCATATTTAACAATCCCGCGAATCAAACGGGTAGTTCAAAATTAAAAAATAATTGTCAAAATTTTACTTTAATAATTGATTGTTAGTGAATAAAGAATAAATTTGCGCCTCTTTAGAACAATCAGCAATTTGTGGGACGATAAGCATGAGTACAATATTTGAACGGATAACCATTTGGCGGGGCAAACACCACATTAAAGAACGGCAGTTTATTCTGCTGCTTAGTTTTGTGATTGGAATTCTGAGTAGTTTGGCCGCCATTGCTTTAAAAAACACCATTCATTTCACCCATCAATTTTTGGAGAACCGAATGGAACTGGGCGTTGAGAATTACTTATACCTGGCTTTGCCCGGTATTGGCATCATTATTTCGGTTATCTGGGTAAACCGTTTTGTTAAAGATAAAATTGGGCACGGAATCACCCGAATTCTTTATGCCATCTCGAAAAAGAGCGGCATGCTGAAGCTACATAACATGTATTCGAGCATCATAGGGAGTACGTTTACCATTGGTTTTGGTGGTTCGGTTGGTGCCGAGGCGCCCATTGTGCTTACCGGAGGCGCCATTGGATCGAACCTGGGACGCCTGTTTCGCCTGAATCACAAGCAAATTATTCTGATGATTGGTTGCGGTGCAGCGGGCGCGGTTGCCGGAATTTTTAAAGCTCCCATAGCCGGTGTGGTTTTTACTTTAGAAGTACTGATGCTCGACCTGACTATGGCTTCGCTGGTTCCCCTGTTGATTTCGGCCGTTACCTCGGCTGTAATGTCGTACTTTTTTCTGGGCCACAGTGCAGCACTGTTTAGTTTCGAGCTAAAAGAGCACTTTGTTTTGGGAAATTTGCCCTGGTACATCGTATTAGGCATTGTTGCCGGATTCCTCAGTTTGTATTTTACCCGTATCGCCATGCAGGTTGAAGGCCGGTTTCAAAAACTAAAAACCAACTGGCAACGGTTTACTATTGGCGGATTAATGCTGGGGGTGCTGATATTCCTTTTCCCCCCGCTATTTGGCGAAGGTTATACTTCGTTACATTCCATCCTTTCGGGTGATGGACAATCGCTGTTGGCACACAGCCTGTTTTACGATTTTAAAGATAATTTCTGGATTTTTGCCGCCTTTTTATTTCTTCTGCTGTTGTTTAAAGTATTTGCCACCTCAATTACTACAGGTGCCGGAGGTGTTGGCGGGGTGTTTGCCCCCTCGCTCTTTATGGGTGGTATTCTGGGTTACCTGGTAGCCATTTTATTAAACCGTTTAAGTTTTGTTCAGGTTAACGAAGCCAATTTTGCTTTGGTAGGCATGGCTGCATTTATGTCGGGGGTTATGCATGCTCCCATGACCTCGATGTTCCTGATTGCTGAAATAACCGGCGGTTACGGACTGTTTATTCCCCTGATGCTGGCTTCAACCATTTCGTACCTTACCATCATGTATTTTGAACCGCATTCCATTTATACCATCCGACTGGCCAAACGCGGCGAGCTGATAACCCACAACAAAGACCGGGCAGCATTAACCCTGATGCGTCTCGAAAGTGAGATTGAGCGCGATTTAATAAAGGTGAATCCCGACAATACCCTGCGGCAATTGGTACATGTGATTAGCCAGTCGAAACGAAATATCTTTCCGGTAGTAAATCTTAAAAACGAATTACAGGGCATTGTGCTTTTAGATGACATCCGCGATATTATGTTTAACCCCGAGATGTATGACGAAATTTATGTTTCGAGTTTAATGAGTGCCCCGCCCGATGTGGTTTACATCAGCGATTCGATGGATGTGGTAATGGAAAAGTTTGAAAAGTCGGGAGCCTGGAACCTGCCAGTGGTTAAGGACGGAAAATACGAAGGCTTTATTTCGAAATCGAAGATTTACCAGGCTTACCGTAAGGTATTGGTTTATTTTTCTGAAGAGTAAACAGGCTTTACCAAAATGTGTATAAAATATATTGTTTACATCCACCTTTGAGCAAGTATAATAATAACCAAAGCGTCGTTGTTCAAGCAAAAAAAACAAACATAAATAAAATAGTGTTTATCTTTGTATCAAAAGATAATACTATGGAACCAATACAATTATACACCAAGTTATCTTATTTACCTTCCGATTTAAAGGAAAAAGTGAATGCTTTTATCGATTACTTAATAAGTAAACAGAACAAGGAGCTAAGTAAAAACGCTCCAAAATTTGGTTGTGCAAAGGATCAAATTTACATTTCCTCTGATTTTGATGAACCTTTAGCTGACTTTAATGACTACCAATAATGCATCTGTTACTTGATACCCATTCGTTGATTTGGTTTCTGAAAGGAGATGAAAAGTTATCGAATGCTGCTAAAACGGCAATTGAAGACCCCGCTAATTTGAAATTTGTAAGTATCGCTTCCCTATGGGGAATTGCTATTAAAATAAGTCTGGGTAAATTGAGATTTTCAATGAGCTATAAACAATTCCTTGAATTGATAGTTGCTAATGGTTTTTATTATTTGCCCATAAGTCCTGATCATACTTTTGAAGTGTCGCAGCTGGAATTTATTCATAGAGATCCCTTTGACAGACTTTTGATTGCCCAATGTAAATCGGATAAGTTAAGCATTGTAACTAAAGACGAAAACATTAGGAGATATAGCGTTAAGACAATTTGGTGAGAAACATAATACTCAGTTTGTAACTAAGATAGTATATACCTGAAGACAAATGCTATAAAAATAAAAAGGTGGGCCTAAGCCCACCTTCTACTACACAAGTAACAACTTTGTGTAAACTAAACCCTATTACTAACTAAAACACTATGAAAAAAAAACTACTTTACATTTTAATGGCATTCTTCATCGACACCAAAGCACTGCTTAGGGTGAGTCCGTTGTCCTGAGCATTGGTAGGACTAACTTCGAACTTCAACAGGTCGTCGACAACTACAAAATTAATGATAGAACCTTTTGAAATGGCTCCGTTATCTTCCGAAATAATCAAAGTGTTCTTACCTACCCGGTTTTTAAGTTCGACTGCATTGCGTGCAAAACTAACTCCCTGAGAAACATAAAGAATCTGACAATCGGAAACTTCGTCAATGTTATTGAATTCTTTTATTACAATCGTCTGGAAACCGAATTTTTTTCCGGTTGTCTGGCTTTTCAATTCCGAAGCCAACAAAGAGTTTTTCATAACACCAATCACAAAATCACCCTGCTTCGACTCTTCGGGCCAACCCACATAACGGATAAAATTAATAGTAAACAACGATTTGTACTTTTCAATTTCACCTGCTTTCGACTGTACATTTGTCAAACTAAATACCGCCAATAAGATTACAATTACCTTTTTCATTGAATTTTTTATTAAAATTTGTTTTGAATTAAAATACACCCTATTGAACGGCAAAATTAAAAATAGGTTGGTTATAAACTTATGATAGTAAAAGGCTTAACTGCTGAAGTTCTCCGTGCTAAAAACTGATGCAGGTCATGTAAGTTGCCGGCAAAAGGCAGCAACTAGAATACTGCCTATTGTTTTACAGCTACTTACGCACTTTGAGAAAACAACAGAAACAATAGAAAAACCGAAATAAGCAATTAATAATTTGGTAACTAAAACCTCATTTCTGAAAAAAATGAAACCAAAACCGGAGCCGATTGAAACTTTCAAGCTACCAAAGTTGATAGTTCTCTGACGAAATTATAGCAACAAGTCATTAAATGCTTTTATTAAATGGTAAAAAGGTCAAAAGAAATCCGATTTTTAATACTTTTGTCTCTGCAAGTTAACATCTGTAATTAAACCCTCAAAAATATTAAAATAGTGAAACTTTGGGATAAAGGAATAAGCACCAATAAAGGGGTTACCCAATTTACCGTAGGAAACGATCTGGAACTGGATGTAAACCTGGCCCCTTTCGATGTGTTAGGCACGCTGGCTCACATTCAAATGCTTGAATCGATTGGCTTGCTTACTACTGCGGAATGGCAACAGTTAAAGCAAGAGTTAATAGCTATATATAATAATATAGAACAAAACCGTTTTTCCATCGACCCCGAAGTTGAAGATGTGCATTCGCAAATTGAATTTTTACTAACACAAAAACTGGGTGCTACCGGAAAGAAAGTGCATAGTGGTCGCTCGCGAAACGATCAGGTTTTAGTGGCTATGAAACTTTATTTACGCGACGAAATAAAACAAATGGTTCAGGCTATTTCAGCGCTTTTTGAAACTTTAATAAACCTAAGCGACGAACACAAACAAGTATTGATTCCGGGTTACACCCACCTACAGATTGCCATGCCCTCGTCGTTTGGCTTATGGTTTGGCGCTTACGCCGAAAGTTTAAGCGACGATTTGGACTTGCTTTATGCGGCATTTAAACAGGCGAATCAAAATCCCCTGGGTTCGGCAGCAGGTTATGGTTCTTCTTTTCCCTTAAACAGACAAATGACCACCGACTTATTGGGATTCCAATCACTCAATTACAATGTGGTTTACGCCCAGATGACCCGTGGAAAAACCGAACAAACCCTGGCGTATGCCATGGCATCGGTTGCCGGAACGCTTTCAAAAATGGCTGTGGACCTGTGTCTTTATAATTCTCAGAATTTTGGTTTTGTTAGTTTCCCTGATGCTTTTACCACAGGTTCGTCTATAATGCCCCACAAAAAAAATCCCGATGTATGGGAACTGGTTCGTGGCAAATGCAACTTAATTAAAGCGCTGCCCAATCAAATTGCTTTGCTCACATCGAATCTGCCATCGGGCTACCATAGGGAATTGCAATTGCTAAAAGCGCAAATTATCCCATCCATCGACGAATTAAAAGCCTGTCTTGATATAAGCCAATTAATGCTTCAGCAGATAAAAGTAAATACCGAAATACTTAAAGACCCGAAGTACCAGTACCTGTTTAGTGTCGAAGAAGTTAATAAGCTGGTTTTACTAGGGATTCCTTTTCGCGATGCCTACAAACAAGTTTCAAAAACCATAGAAACCGGGGCTTTTAAAACCGATTTAAACGTGGAACATAACCATGAGGGAAGCATTGGGAATTTATGCAATAAGGCCATAAAAGAAAAATTCGATGCCCTGAAATCAGCTTTTCCGTTTGAGAAAATTGAATCGGCACTGCAAAGCCTGTTAAAATAAAAAGGTTGCAACCGCTACGACTGCAACCTTTATAAGAAATTAATGAACTTTGTTTATTTTAACGATTTCACAATAAGCTCTTCGTATTTGTCGTGCAATTGTTCCAATTCTTCTTTATTTAATGACGAAGAGTAAATACGTACCAGGTCGAGCACCTCGGAACCGTAAATTACTGCCAAAGCCGCATCAAAAGCCGATAACTGGATGTTGTTGCGCACTTGCAGGGTAACTTTCTTAAAATGGCTCCAATTAAGCTGTTCGTTAATTTTAAGGTAGTACATGGGCTCTTCGTGATCTTTCAGAATTTTATCAGAAATCCAATCGACCTTAAACAACTTTTTAATTTGAATAATGGCCGATTCTTCCAGCTTTTTGGTTTTCGCAAAGCTGATTCCATAATCGCGATAATACTCCTGTAGTTCGGCAATATGCTCAAAATCTTTTAAATAACGCAGCCTGATGCTTTGATAAGTAGTATTATGAACGCATAAACTGGCGGGGGTTCCTTCAAAATCCAGTTTAGTTTTCTTTTTTATGTCGTGGGTAATCCGTAGTATCTTTTCGGTTGATTCCCGCTGGGTCATCACTAAAAAAATGGAATCGGGATTCCGGTCAACGGGCAAATTTGCCCCATAATATCCCGGGAAACTGCCCAGATTTTCAAGAACAAATGTATTGGGAAGGATTCCACGTTCCACAGTTTTTACATGTTCTTCTTTAATAATGCTTCCAAATGTTTCGAGCGCCATAGTAGTTTTTTTTGGTTTGTGACTGAAGTAATTTGAGTTTCTTTTTTACAATATAAAAAATAAAACGGTTTTTTGTTCAATAAAGCCAGGGCAAAACTTTATTTAACTGCAAAAACAGATTTATAATCACCCCTTTAAGAATAGGTCATTATTGAACCAAAAGTTATTCGAAAGTTTTTTTATCAATTTATTTGCTTTATTCTTTTCAAGAACTATCTTTGCATCGCTTTTAGAAAAAGCAAGGTTCTATAAAGGATTGGGGCACTTAGCTCAGCTCCGAAAAATGTAAGCTCATTTTTCGAGAGTCCACGAAAACTTACAAAATCAACGATTTTTAGTTTTCGGGATTGGTTCAGAGCTTCCCATTTTTATTAGAATGATTGTTCGTTATTTGACATTAGGGGCGATTAGCTCAGTTGGTTCAGAGCACTTGGTTTACACCCAAGGGGTCGGGGGTTCGAATCCCTCATCGCCCACTTTATCTGGTAATTATTACCACAGGTTCTTATATTTATGGGCGATTAGCTCAGCTCCGAAAAATATTGAAATATTTTTCGAGAGTCCTCGAAAACTCACAAAATCAAAGATTTTTAGTTTTCGGGATTGGTTCAGAGCTTCCTGATTGTATTAGAATTATTAGTTCGTTATTTGACATTAGGGGCGATTAGCTCAGTTGGTTCAGAGCACTTGGTTTACACCCAAGGGGTCGGGGGTTCGAATCCCTCATCGCCCACTTCATTAAAGCTACCATTAGGTGGCTTTTTTTGTTTACGATATTCCCAAATCAACTCACAAATTCCACCTATTCAGCTTATTTAATTACCAAGCTTATTCCAGGCGATTAGCTCAGCTCCGAAAAATGTAAGCTCATTTTTCGAAAGTCCACAAAAACCTACAAAATCAACGATTTTTAGTTTTCGGGATTGGTTCAGCGCATCCCGATTTTTCATCGGGAGGGTCGGGGGTTCGCACTAAGCGAAGCGTTCTCACGAAAACGACGACAGGAGTTTTCGTAACTAAGCGAAGCGTTCTCACGAAAACGACGACAGGAGGTTTCGTAACCCCTCATCGCCCACTTCATTAAAGCTACCATTTGGTGGCTTTTTTTGTTTACAATATTCCCGAATCAACTCACAAATTCCACCTATTCAGTTTATTTAATTCCCAAACTTATTCCAGGTGATTAGCTCAGCTCCGAAAAATGTATGCTTAAATTTCAATGCTATTTCTCAATAACTTTTACAATTTCTGGAAGTGGTTCTATGCGAGTACCTGATTCCCCTTTATGGGTGTATGCCATTTGCGACAACACATAACGCATGGCTTCTTTTCGGGCCAACTCACGGTCATCACCTTTTACAGTGATCCAGGGACAATAGGACTTTGCTGTTTGCCTGAACATTTCATCTTTATAGCGGGTAAATTCATGCCACTTTTGCTGAGCCAGCGTATCCACCGTACTCAGTTTCCACATTTTTAAAGGATTCACTTTTCGGTCTTCGAGTCGGCGCTTTTGTTCTTCAATGTTAATTGAAAACCAAAGTTTAATAATCGTTATGCCATCGTCGACAAGCATTTTTTCGAGCGGAACAACTTGTTTAAAAAATCGTTGATACTGTTCATCGGTACAAAAACCCATTACCGGTTCCACCACTGCCCGATTATACCAGCTTCGATCAAAAAAAATAATTTCGCCCGGACGGGGCAACTCCTTGATATAACGCTGAAAATACCACTGCCCCACTTCAACTTCAGTTGGTTTAGGCAAGGCAACAACCCGATATGCACGCGGATTTAAAAAACGGACAAAACGCATGATAGCTCCTCCCTTTCCTGCGGTATCACGTCCTTCAAAAATTACAATCACTCTTTTGCGGGTTTCCTGCAACCACAATTGCATCCAAACCATTTCGGTTTGTAAATCGATGTATTCCGGATCGTTCTCTAAAGCATGCAAAGGCATAAGCAACTTGTTTAAAATCAATCAAATATAAATGTTATTTGGAATACCTGGAATCCAAACTCCTGAGTTTTGCTTATTAAACCTTTAAGGATTTTAAAAGTTCAGCATAAATGCCGATTCCCGATTCAATTTCGTGAAGGTATATAAATTCATTGTCGGTATGAGAACGATTCGAATCGCCCGGTCCCATTTTTACGGTAGGAAAAGCCTGTATTACTGCCTGATCGCTGGTAGTTGGTGAGCCAAAACAGTCAATTCCCAGACTTTCGGCGGCACGCACCAGGGGATGATCCATTTGAATGGATGAAGAATTCATGCGTAAGGAACGGGCTTTTACATCACAAGTAAGCTGCTCTTTAATTGTGTTTAAGGCCTGCTGGTTACTGTATTTTTCGTTGGTACGCACATCGACCACAAATTTACAGGTGTCGGGTATAACATTGTGCTGAGTTCCCGCATGAATCTGTGTTACTGTCATTTTTACTTCGCCCAGTAAAGAACTGCTTTCACTAAATTTGAAAGAATGAAACCATTCAATTTCTTTAAGCGCTAAACTTATGGCATTAATTCCCTGATTACGTGCAGCGTGCCCTGCCTGACCGTGCACGGTACAATCCAAAACCATCAAACCTTTTTCGGCCACAGCCATCTGCATTTGTGTTGGCTCTCCTACAATTCCGGCATCTACCTTTCCCAAAGCTGGAAGCACCAATTCCATTCCTCCTTTGCCTGAAATTTCTTCTTCGGCCGAAGCCACAAAAACCCGGTTAAAATTTAGTTGAAACTGTTCCGACCAAATAAACACAGCTAACAAACTAACCAGACTTGCTCCGGCATCGTTGCTTCCCAAACCAATCAGTTTTCCCTGATTTAAAACCGGCTCAAAAGGATTGGTATCCCAGCCGTTTGACGGTTTAACCGTATCAAGATGAGAATTCAGCATGAGTGTAAAACGATCGGCTTTAAAATCCTTACAGTAGGCAAATACGTTATTTCCCTTGTAGTGCGGCTGATATCCAAAACGGGATAAAACCGAGGAAATAATAGCCGACACCTTTTCTTCTTCGGTACTGAACGACTGGGTTTGAATCAACTGTTTCAGGGTTTCTACCGCAAGCTGGTGCGCTGTTTTTAAGTTGAGAATTTCCATAATTTACTCTTTTTCAAGAAACAAACAGGTTCCGGTTCCCATACCATTACCCAAAACTACACGGCTAACGCCCTGTTTCAGCGCAAAGAATCCGTTTTCCAGTTTAGGAAGCATTCCACTGTGAATGGTTTTCTGTTGAACCATTTGTTCCATCATCTTATCGCTAAGATTAGCTATACCTGATTCCGGATTGTTGGCATCGGTCAAAACTCCGGGTTTATCAAAATAAAAATAAAGCTCCACATCGTAAGTTGACTGCATGACCATAGCCAGATGCGAAGCCACAGTATCGGCATTGGTATTCAGTAATTCAAAATCGCTGCTTTGTGTTATGGACGAAACCACCGGAATCACCTCCTTTTGGAGCAACCAATGCAACCATTCAGTATTAATAAAGGTGATATCGCCTACCATGCCATAATCGACCGGTACGGGTGAACGTTTTTGCGAAATTATCAGATTAAAATCACCACCGCAAAGCCCCACAGCAGTATTTCCAAGTTTGTTCAAACCCGAAACCAGTTGTTTATTCAGTTTTCCGGCACAAACCATAAGCACCACATCCATAGTCTCGGGCGAGGTAATTCTCCTTCCGTTCAGCATTTGTGTGGGTATCTGTAGCTTTTGACAAAGTTGTTCTATAAAAACTCCGCCTCCATGCACCAAAAGTTTTTTCCCGTTTATCGATGCCACCTTATTTAAAAGCTGCTGCAAATCGGCTTCCGTATCGAGCACCCTACCACCTACTTTTATAATTGTCAGTTTTTCTTTCATTGCTAATTATTTACTCCGAAAATTTTCTCACTCCTGATATTTAGAAAGAGGTTCTGCAAATTTGCTTTGAGTTAATTGATGCAAAACCTTACCAAGCGAAGCTGTAAAAACCCTGCTCTCGTCAGAAGAAATTGTAAGTGGGGGCAAGATTCGCAAAACATCAGGTTCCGAAAAACCAGTAATGATATGATAATCGTCGAGCAACATTTGCCGGACTGCTTTGGCTGAAACATTGAATTCAATGCCCAGCATAAGCCCCCGGCCTCTTACCGTTTTTACGCCGGGGAGTTGTTCCACTTCCTTTTTCAGCAAGGTGCCCTGTATTTCTGCATGTTGTATTAAATTCTCATCACTTATAGTTTCCAGAACCGAAATAGCAGCAGCACAAGCCAATTGACCGCCACCAAAAGTTGTTCCCAACATTCCTTTTTTCAGTTCAAGAGTCTGATGAATTAGTGTTCCAGCCAATGGAAATCCATTTCCAATACCTTTGGCAACAGTTACCATATCGGCTTGAATGTGATGATACTGGTGCGCAAAAAAGTTTCCACTTCGTCCATAACCCGATTGAATCTCGTCGGCAATTAATAAGGTTCCGGTTTGGGAACAAAGCTTTCGGGCCAACTTCCAAAAATCGGTCGATGCTTCATAAACCCCGTTCACCCCTTGTATTCCTTCAATAATAAAAGCTGCATACGAATTCGTTTCCAAAAAGCGTTGCAACAAGCTCAAATCGTTAATTGGAATGAAATCGACCGGGAGTTGAGCGCCAAAAGGAGCGATTATTTTAGTGTTATCAGTAACTGCCACAGCACCGGCACTTCGCCCGTGAAAAGCACCTTTTAGTGCCAGTATTTTTGAACGTCCAGTAATAAAAGACGCTATTTTTAGTGCATTCTCGTTAGCTTCTGCTCCCGAATTGCTTAAAAACAAAGCGTAATCAGGGTAAGTTGAAACTTTTCCCAGAAGTTTTGCCAATTCGTCCTGCAAGGGATTTTGAAAAGCATTGGAGTAAAAAGCCAGCTTATCGAGCTGATTTTTTATGGCTTGTACAAACTTTGGATGACTGTGACCGATAGAAATTACACCATGACCTCCATAAAAATCGAGGTATTTTTTACCTTGGGAATCTATCACATAACATCCCTTTCCGGATGAAAGAGCCACAGGATATTGTTGGTATATTTCAAGCATCTTCATAATTGAGTGTTTAAAGGATTAAAAAGCCACTGGTTTTAATTGCAAACCGGTGCGTTCATCGAGCCCAAAAAGCAGATTCATGTTTTGAATCGCCTGTCCTGAAGCTCCCTTCAATAAATTATCGATAACAGAAATAATCATTAGTTTACTTCCATGCTTTTCGAGGTAAAGCACACATTTGTTTGTATTAACCACTTGCTTCACATCGGGATTTTCGTCAGAAAGCATTACAAATGGTTCGTCCCGGTAAAATTCCTGATACATTCTTTTTGCTGCGTCAATATCCAGACTTGAATGGGTGTAGCAAATAGCCATGATTCCACGGGAGAAATTTCCCCGAACAGGAATAAAATTGACTGGTGGCAGCGACTTGTTGTGGTATTTTAGAGTCTGCTTAATTTCATCGAGGTGTTGATGCTCAAAAGCTTTATAAACTGAAACATTGTTGTTTTTCCAACTAAAATGACTGGTTGCTGTAGGCATTTGTCCGGCGCCGGTTGAACCGGTTAAAGCGGTAATGTGCAACTCATCGGTAAGCAGTTTATTTGCAGCCAGCGGCAAAAAAGCCAATTCGATAGCCGTAGCAAAACATCCCGGATTGGCAATGAAATTTGCAGCGGCTATCATTTTTTTATTGGCTTCGGGCAAACCATAAACAAATTCATTATTCGTGGCTTTAATCCGAAAATCATTACTTAAATCGATTATTTTAAGTGCTTTTGGAAACTGATGCTTTTGTAAAAACTCACGACTTTTGCCATGCCCGCTGCATAAAAACAATACATCGACATCAAAATTAAGGGCATCGGTAAAAAGTAATTCGGTTTCGCCCAGCAAATCGCGGTGTACCAGCGAAACAGCCTGCCCACTGTGGCTGCTACTGTGCACAAAAACAAGCGCTGCCATTGGATGATACAATAAAATTCGTATAAGTTCTCCGGCCGTATAACCGGCTCCGCCAATTATTCCCACTTTAATCATAAGCCTTGTTTTAAATTTAGTCGGAGTTAACCGAATAATAATTCTTTAAAGGATTTGCCAACACATTTATGAAACCTTTGACATCAGTAGCTGTCCAACTTCCGGCAGTTTCACCGTAAGATCCAAATTTGGAATTCATTAAATCGTTGGGCGATTCCACCCCTAAAACCTGAAAATAGTAAGGAAAAAGCTGCACATGAACTGTTCCGTTAACATGCTTCTGGCTTTCATCTAAAAACGACTCGATGTTGCGCAGGGTAGGTTCCATATAAAGTCCATCGTGCAGCATAGTTCCGTACCAGTTGGCCAGTTGTTCTTTCCAATAGAGCTGCCATTTGGTAAGGGTGTGTTTTTCGAGTTCATGATGCGCTTTTATCAATAAAATTGCTGCAGGAGCTTCAAAACCAACACGGCCTTTGGTTCCGATAATGGTATCGCCCACATGCATCCCGCGTCCGATAGCAAACTTGCTTCCCAGCTTATTCAAAAAGCGGATGGCATCGACCGGATGCGAAAACGGTTGCCCGTTAATCCGGGAAACCTGGCCTTTGCTAAACTGGATTTCAACAATTTCAGGTTCTGTTTTTTCAGGATGTGAAGGAAAAGCCTGTTCCGGTAAGGGTAAATTTGAAGTCAGTGTTTCCCGGCCACCGATACTGGTTCCCCAAAGTCCTTCGTTAATACTGTAAGTCATTTTGGTAAAATCCCCTTCAACCCCATGCTTTTTCAGGAAGTTTATTTCCTCGTCGCGCGATAATTGTTCGTCCCGTACCAACGAAATAATGGGCTTATCGGGAATTAGAATTTTGAATACCAAATCGAAACGAACCTGATCGTTACCGGCTCCGGTACAACCATGGGCCACGCAATCCGCATCAATTGAGCGGGCATATTCAGCAATGGCTTTGGCCTGAAAAAAACGCTCAGAGCTTACCGACAAAGGATACGTCTGGTTTTTTAAAATATTCCCGAATACAAGGTATTTAAGGCACAGGCTATAATAATCTTTTTCGATATCGAGAACCACATGCTTTTTTACGCCCAACTGCTTTGCCCTAAGTTCAATATTTTTTAATTGAACGGAATTGAAACCGCCGGTATTGGCAACAACTGAAATTACATCGAAACCTTTTTCAACAGCCAGATACTTTGCCGTGTAAGTTGTATCCAATCCACCACTATAGGCCAATACTACCGTTTGTTTATTTTTAGTCATGCTAATATATTTTGAATTGAAAAATGATTGCTTGTATTTATGTATATTTATACACTCTTTAGTTTAGCCAGTTTTAAAACACCGCTGAGCAAATGTTTTTTCTTGTTGGGGTTGTAAATCATACCGGTACACAAACACATTTTTTGATTGGTTCGCTGAAGAATATCGTAGTTCACACAACCCTGACAACCTTTCCAAAATTGCGGGTCGGTAGTTAATTCAGAAAAAGTTACCGGACGGTATCCCAACTTAAAATTGATGTTTAATACGGCATTGCTGGTTGTTATTCCAAACACTTGTGCTTGTGGATACAACTGGGCTGACAGCTGCAGTATTCTTTGTTTAATTTTAAAAGCCAGTTTCATTCCCCGATAATCGGGATGTACAATTAAACCGCTGTTGGCAACATACTTTCCGTGCTCCCAGGTTTCGATGTAACAAAAACCAACTACCTGTTTACCGTCGAGTGCCACCACAGCTTTTCCCTCGGTAATTTTTGCTGCAATATATTCAGGGGTGCGTTTTGCAATTCCGGTTCCACGAACTTTGGCAGCATCTTCAATCATGGTGCAAATCTGTGCTGCAAAAGACACCTGCTGCTCATTTGCAACTACAATAGAAACTTTGTTTTTTTTCATCCGACACGTTGAATAAATGGTTATTACCGATAATTTTTCACAAAAAAAAGACCTACCGAATGGGCAGGCCTGCAATACAATGATTTAATTTATGCTAATGCGCAGCTTGTTTTTCGGGTATTCTTATAGCAGAGGTTCCTGGTCGTCGAAACTCCGGTCGAAAAGTAACTAAGCTGTTTATTGAATTATTCACAATTTGTATATTAATGCATTTATAATGTATATTTTTACATTGCAAATGTAGGAATATTTTTAAACTACAAAACTAAATTGAATTATTTTTTAAGTTTATTTTTGCATTCTATCGCTTTTATTTGATTATTACTTGAGTTTTGTAATCATTTTTACATTTATGCATAAAAAAACCTGGCGCAAACCAGGTTAATTTTATGTATAATCAGAAAATGGTCTTACCAAAGTTTGGCCGGATATTTTCCTTCTGCAACTAATTCCTGTAATTTTTGAACCGTAATGGGCCTATCCTCCTGGTAGGTAATTCCGAACCATTTGGCATCCGATTCCAGCACCCGGGTTTTAACTTTCTCTTCTTTCATCAATTCATCGACCACCATTGGAATATAAAATTCCGATTTGAGCTGGGTTCCCTGAGCTTGCAAAAAAGCCTGAAATTTTTCGTCCAGATGTTCAAATAAACTGGTATGAAAGCCCCAGAAATTCATCGAGACAATATCATTCGCCTGTAAAGGAAACTTTTCGTTATTTAATGAATAAAAAATCTTCCCTTCGGTTTTTCCAATGCTGGTACACTCATCAATCTCTACCAGATTTTGCTGACTATCGAGTTTACAGATTCCGCGTGAAACCGTACCAAAATCAGAAAGCGTATTGCCCAGTTGGTATCCGCACATGGCATAATTATCTGCCTTAACATCCGAAGTTAAAAATCGGTACATGCTTTCGTAAGCCTCGGTTCCATAAAAATCGTCGGCATTTATTACAGCAAAGGGGTTTGTTACTGCATTTTTTGCGGCAAGAATGGCATGGCCTGTTCCCCAGGGTTTTTCTCTTCCCTCGGGAACTGTAAATCCGGCAGGAAGGTTTTCCATTTCCTGAAAAACCAGTTCAACTTCTATCTTTCCCTGAAGTTTATTTACAAAAATATCGCGAAATTCCTTTTCAAAACTTTTACGAATGATAAACACCACCTTACCAAATCCAGCCCGCAGCGCATCGTAAACCGAATAATCCATTATAGTTTCGCCACCAGGGCCAAGTTTATCGAGTTGTTTTAATCCGCCGTAACGACTTCCCATTCCGGCTGCAAGTACTAAAAGTGTTGGTTTCATGTATCGGTATAATTTAAATGGTTTTCATAAATCGAAATACAAACATGCAAATTTAAAATTATTGCCACAGAATACTATTATTCGATGAATTTTTCAGCTGTCGAATTATTGTGCGCAAGTAAATGGCTAAAATTTCGTCTATATTTGGTATTTAAATCACACGTACGTGGATAGCGAATTCATTCAAAAACTTAAAAACGGAGACGAACCAGCTTTTAGAACCCTGGTCGAAAAGCACAAAGACAATGTGGTAAATACCTGTTTTGGTTTTGTCAATAATTATCACGATGCCGATGATCTGGCTCAGGATGTGTTTGTCGAAGTTTTTCGCTCTATTGACTCATTTAAGGAAGATTCAAAGCTATCGACCTGGATTTACCGGATTGCGGTAAACAAATCGCTCGATTTTATAAGGAAAACAAAAAGAAAAAAGCGCTGGTCCGAATTATTTCGGTTCGACACCGGAAATGACGAATCAATAGACAATTGGGTACCTCACAACCAAACCCCCGATATAGAACTGGAACAAAAAGAGCGAATTGAAATTCTGAAACTGGCTATTGACAATTTGCCTCCAAATCAAAAAGCAGCTTTTACCCTGCAAAAATATGAGGACCTGAGTTATCAGGAAATTGCAGAGGTATTAAATACCTCTTTATCATCGGTTGAATCGCTGATGCACCGGGCCAAACAGAATTTAAAGAAATCGCTAAAAAGCTATTACGAAAATAAATTATAGATGTATGCGCAAGTTTATAAAGCTAAGATCGTCAAAATCACTGAATTTGAATTACAATACCCAATAGCGGCTGTTGGAACCAAAGTTGTTTAATTATGAAAACAAATAAGAAACTAAACACAGAAATTGAAAAAACACTGGCCAGTCTCGACAACTACCAAGGAATAAAGGTCGATTCGTTTTTTTATACCCGGCTTAGCGCAAGGCTAGCCCGCGAACAGGAGCCTCGTTTATGGCACTGGTTTTTCGATATTCCCATGCTACGACCTGCATTAATGCTGCTTTTTGTTGCTGTAAACCTGCTTACCTTAATTAACATGATGCAAACAAAAACTGAAAACAATGCACTAAGCTCGTCAACCGAGCAATTTATTGAAGAATACCAATTAAACGAAACAAACTATACCTTATTGGTTTATAACGAAGAATAATATGGAAATCAAGAAAAAAAATAAAGTACTTATGTGGACCGTGGGTATCCTTTTGGTCCTGAATATTTCGACTTTAAGCACCATCTGGATAGAGAATCACAAAGAAAAAAAACATCGGGAAAGTTACCGGAGCAAAAATCATCGGGAAGTTCTTATTAATGAATTACAGTTGAATAAAGAGCAGATCCAGTTTTATCAACAATCGCGTCAGCAACACTGGAATCAATTATTACTAAAGAAAAAAGAAATCCTGGACCTGAAAAAAGAAGTACACCAGGCTTTTTTTAAGGCAAGTTGTGACACTGTTCATATTTATCAATTAATTGATAGTATAGGATTTATGAACGCTGAACTGGAACGCAATAATTACGAGCATTTTTTAGAAATAAAAGAGCAGTTAGACAGTACACAGTTAAACCGCTTTCATGAATTTATGGGTGAGCTGTTGCAACGCGACGAGAACAGGCTTCACCGCAAGTTAAACCGGGAAAATGACAGTATAAAACACAAATAAAATAATAACTATGAAATATTTAAAAGCAGAATTACTCGTTTTAAGTCTAATACTTGCCCTGGCAGTATCAGCACAGCCTTTACAAAAAAGCCAGAAAAATTATCAGGGAGAACGTAAAGCTCAAAAAGAGTTTAAAAAACAACCTTTTGAAGGCCATTTGAAAGGATTACTGAATTTAACCGATGAACAACAATCAGCGCTTAAAAAAATACAAGTAACGCATCAAAAAGAAATGTTGCCCTTACGAAATGAATTGGGTGAGAAAAAAGCAAAAATGAGAACCTTGCAAACAGCTGAAAATGCTGATTTAAAAGCAATAAATGCTTTAATCGATGAAATGAGTGTGATAAAAACCAAAATGGCCAAAGCTAAAGCAGCAAAACATCAAGCCATCAGAAAGTTGCTAACTGAAGAACAACGACTACAATTCGATCTTCATTACTCCAAAAAGGGGATGCATTACCGAAAAGGAAATAACTTTTAAACAAAACATTAAGCGGATACCTCATCCGCTTTTTTTATGCCAGCAGGCGCCGCAATTTAAGGGGAAGTAATTTAACAAAGCCAATACCAATAAAAAGTCCTAAAATATCAGCAATCCAATCAACCCAGTCGCCATGTCGCCCATCGATTACAAAATGCTGAATCAGTTCAATTAACCCACCATAAACTATACCCAGCAAAGGCAAGCCTATACGGGTTACTACATTAATCTGCCTTATTTTTAATGTTTCCATAAGCATCCCCAAAATAAAAAACATAATAAAGTGAACTACTTTGTCCAGGTGGGGAATTAGTATGGGAACTTTTTTAAATCCATCGGAAGGCGAAAAACACAGGTAAGCAATAACCAGGCTCCAAAGAATAATTTTGTAATTGTATCTTATTAAAACTGAAAATTGCATATAAATCCTTTTGATTTTTAAAACTAATTAGCATTTGCAATTATAGTACAAAAAGAATTATTAATTGAAACAAAAGCCACAACCTAAAGAAATTATAATTGGCTTATATCCAAATCGAATTACTTAAACAATACCTAATACTCCCCCATCATAGCTGCCGGATCTATTTCTAACACTAATCTTAGTATTCTCGTTAATTGTAGCAAGCAAGATATATTTAAACAGAGGGCAGTTTATCATAATAAGAGTTGTCCATAACAAAAAAAAGCCCTGCTACATTGCTGTAACAGGGCTTAAAGTTGGGCCCCCGATAGCTATCGGGGCTACTCTCCCACCAATGCAGCACCTCCGTTAAACGGGGCAAGCATTGGTGCTGTAGGGCTTATCCCTACTTTTTCGGGTTCGGCATGGTAATACAATACTTTTTAATTATTTAATCATAAACAGTAACTCCGTAACAAGGCCAGTACCACTCAAATGAAGCTCCTGCAAATTTTCTTGCTTTCTAGTTAAATTTGAGACTAAAAATCAGACTGATTCATGAAGTCAAGAATAGGCTCACTTTAATTTTCCGGTGGATTAATAAAAATTATGCCCAGATTTTAGCTACCCGATATAAGAAAAATCGAATATCTGTTACGCCTCTCAATGTGGCTCTAAAAGCTTTGAGTTTTGCATTGA
>JBFXEW010000025.1:0-74113 GCA_050179685.1 Salinivirgaceae bacterium | reverse complement strand
GATCATAAAGCAAATAAACTTGGTGAACTTTTACCCCAAAACTGGAAAACACAGACTTCTCTTCAATAGCCAAAGTTAAACCCTGACACAAATCTAAACAAGATGTAGTTTACCGGGTGGTTACAAAAAACCTGAAAAGAAAAGGCGTAGTCTGATTCAATTAGGTGTTGACTATGGTACTGCCTATGCTTGGAGTCGTTCCAGATTAGGCGGTTGGGCTATTGCGCAAAGTCCTATTCTCGGAACTACCATTACCATTCAAAGGTTGAAACAACGAGGATATATTTCATTCATTGAGCTTTATCTTTCTCTATCAAATAGCTCTTACCACAACTCGCTATTTCCTATGATTTAAAGAACCGCCGTATACGAGACCCGTACGTACGGTGGTGTGAGAGGTTCTCCGCTAGACTATGTCTAGCGGCTGCCTACTCGATTACCAACCGTTAATGTATCATTTTGGTTAAATCTATTCCTGTAATATTCTCAAAAACATATTTTATAGTTTCTGAATCAATTTTTCCAGCTCCGAAACTTACTAATTGTCCAATGAGTATTAAACCTAAATCCTTTTTACTTACCTTTTTCCCTTTCTCTTTAAGATTTTCAATTTCTTCAAATAGAATTTCTTGTCCCATTCCAAGTTTTTCCAATTCACTAAGAACTTTATCAATTCTTTCATTAAGTTCAATTAATTCTTTTAAACTATAATCAGTATCAGTACCAAGTGAACTTGAAGATGAAATGGTTGAGAAAGATGAAAATAGATTTTGTTGTCTTTCTAACTCTGTATTAAGCGAGCGTACATGATTTAATTCTTGACGATTAAATGAATCTTTATCTCTAAAATGTGCTTTTTCTTTATCTCTTCGTTTTTTATCTTCCTGCTCAAGTGCTTTTTTCAGATTTTCTTGGTTTCTTGACAGGTCTTTCCTTTTTGCAGCAAGTTGTTTCTCAAAATCACCTATTTTACTTTCAATTCTAACAAGTTCTTTCCCTTTTGATTGAACCTGTCTTTGATAACTTTGTGCTGTACTTACGCTACTTGTGCTTAACATGCTTTTATTTAAATCTGATATCTTACCACTTAAATCAACTTGCTTTTTCCTTTCAGCATTTTGTTTTTTCAATAAATCTGCAATCTGTTGATTTAAATGATTGATATTATTCTGATAAGAGGAAACTGACATAAAAACTTTTATTCTTTAAGTTTGTCATTCAATAAATCAACTACTTCTTCTGGATTACTTTGACGATAATCCACATATCCAATAGTCTCATTTAGGCCTGGTATTTCAGTGTCATCTAATTTGAGAGGCAATATGTATTCTTTGTTTTGACTAAAAGCTCTAGCTTGTGCGGCTTTTCTTTCATGATTAGTCCATTGTTTGTCTCTATACTTCTCTGAAATAATCATAAGGCAGAATTTCGCTTTGTTTTTATAGACATCATTTAGATGTACATAAAGGTCTTTCCCCCATAATGTTGCTTTTTCATAAGAATCATAGAATACATTAACACCTTGAGATTTTAATTTTTCTGCAATAGTTTCTGCAACTTCTCTATCTTCTCCAGCAAATGAAATTGCAATATCATATTCGGTAGTTGACTGCTTATCTGAATCTGCCAATGGATTTGTAATAGTTGAAGACTTCTCAATTTTTCTATATTTTGCATTCTCCGATAATTCCAATCCAACAAAACACAGCCTTTTGTTAAGTTCCAGTAATCTGTGTTGAAATAGTTCTGGATTATCAACGTATCTTACAGGTTGCATTGCTTTTGAAAGAAATGTAAGAATATTATTTGAACATTTATGTTTATTTTGATAATGTGCAAATGCATTAAATAATCGTTTCCACTTTGTCATAGTAGGGTCGGTATCCTGCATTAGTGATTCAGCAAGTAATCTACCTATCTCGGTTCCAGTTAAACCTGTCTCTGTATTAGCTATTACTCGACAAATATTTTCAAGAACTTCGCTTGGTATTGCAGGTATTTTTTCCATAACTATTATCTATTTTGGGTCAAAATTTTGTCAAATTCTCAATATTCAATCAGCAGCACTATTGTTTCTCTAATGGTTGGTAACAATAGTCTAATTCCACCCCACTTCCCATTATACACCCAAAATTGGTAGGATAAACGCACCTGTTGCGTTTATTTTTACTAAATAGGCAGTTTGGGTTCAGGGTTGTTTGGTTCATTTATTTTGGTTTCAGTTAATCAAAGCTATAAAAATATTTTTAAAACAGCAGTTTTGTTATGTTTTTTATAAAACATAATATTTCACCCGGGATATTTTTATCCAATATCTTTAGCAAGGGAGAATCTAAACGCTAAATTCTTGTATTCATCTACACTTACCGAAGGTTCATCCGTTCAGAATGTGTATCGGGTAACTCAGAATGTCTATCGACTCATTCCGAACGTCTATCGACTGACTCAGAATGTCCATCGACTGACACAGAACGTCCATCGTTTCATTAAAAACGTCCATCGACTGACTCAGAATGTCTATCGACTGACTCAGAATGTCTATCGACTGACTCAGAATGTCCATCGACTGACACAGAATGTCTATCTTCTCGTTCAGAATGTTCATCGACAGACTCAGAACATCTACCTTCTCGTTCACAACGTTCATTGCCGTATTCAGAATGCATTTTGCCACATTCAGCATGTCTATTGCCGCGTACACAACGTCTATTGCCACGTTCACAACATTCCTTGCCACGTTCAAAACGTGCGTTGCCACGTTCAGCATGTCTATTGCCGAACTCAGCAGGTATTTTCCGGTTTTAGAAGGTACTGAAAGGGTAGGAGCGGAACGGACTTCCGTAGCCGTAATGAAAAGGATTATAGGGTCGGTCGGAAAATTGGAACTCGGCATTAAAACTAAATTTTTTCGAAGGCCGGTAGTTTAAACCAAAGCTTAGTTCCTTGAAATTGTTTTGCTGTGTTCCCGGCAGATTGGCTGTGGTTATAAACAGATGTTCGTAAGCTACCTGTGTGTTTAAGTAAACTTTGGGTTTTAGCTGGTAAATACCCCGAGCGTAAGTGTAAGCCGAAGTGAAGTTTAGATTTGTAGTGGTAAGGGCGTTTTCGGTATGGTGAACAGGCAGGTTGTTTATTTGGGTGTTTACCAGTCCGGCACCGACAAGCAGCGTGAGTTTTTTGTTGAGTTTAAAACTTTTTGATGGTGAAAAGTAGTTCTGAAGAAAAAACGAACGATCGCTCGATACCCCGACCGATGCTCCTGCTTCAAATTTCACCTCATCGCCAGACAGTTTTTTTGAAAAAGCCTGCGGACTGTTTGCCTGCGCTTTGCTCCATTGAGCATGCAGTCCGGTTCCAAAGATTAATAAAAATAAGGCAAGTATAGTAAAGCGTATCATACGTTCTAAATGGCAATTATCAGGTTTCGTACACTGTCTGCTTTATGACAAAGCGTATTAAAAACTTCCTGCGAAACAAATATTTCGGTTTTTGCCTGCAGGGTAGTTATTTTTTCGTCGCTATTGGTTATGGGTTCTACTTTTGAGGTAACAATCTGTATTTGGTCATAAACTTCTTTAATAGCATTGAGCATTTCAAGGGTTTGTGCAATATCGGAGCTGTTTTCGTAGTTCATAAGCAAACTCCGTAACGTTTCGAGTGATGCTTTCTGATCAATTATCCGGTCAATCAATTCGTTGTTGTTGGGCGAATCTTTGGTAAGGCTGGTGGCCAGATACAGTCCTTCAATCCATCCTCCGGCAATAATTAATGCAGCAATTTCGGGTCGACCCGATTCTTTTAGTTGCGAGCTGGAACTCATAAAAGTTTCGGTAATAATTTCCATACTCGAATCGCGGTTATTTATGTTGCTTTCAAGACGCTGAACCATGTTCTCGTCAACAAAAGCCATGATTCCCAACTCTTCGGCCAGTTTTTTCGAGGTTGACATATAATCGATACTGGTTTGAGTTTGAGAAAAAAGGTTGGCGTAACTTAAGTCGGCTCCATAAACACCAAAGTTAAGTGCTTTTTTGGTGGCTGTGGTGTAGTTTGCCGCGTTTTGAACGGGGTTTAATAGTTCCGGATTGTAGCTAACCTCGGCCCGTTTTAACAGCATGGTTGTTTCAACCGGCGAGGGGAGTGAGTAGAACACCCGTTTGGCATGACTAAGGTCTTCATAAATTTCTTCATCAAACTGATGAAGTTCTTCGGCCTGTTGTTTTAAGTCGGTTTTGTTTTTTCTGTCGGAGCTGCATCCAAACAAAAACAGAACCACGAGAACGAATCGAAACAAATAGTTTAAGGTTTTCATCATAATAAAATTTATTTTTAAAGGTATGATGCCTGCCTAGTCGGCAGACAGGGAACACCCCTGTTGCTATTTTTTTTTTAGGTATTTGTGTTTTGCAAAACATGGGTGTTTCATAGCATTCAGATTGAAACACCTAAAATTACACATTTTTAATTCAAAAGACAAAGCCATTTTATTCAAACAACAAATCGCGAGATGCAGTAATCAAAATAATATTAAATTTAGGCTGTTTAAATAGATGAAGCTACAAACCAGCTTCTAAAAGCGGAATAGTAAACTAAAAATTAAAATAAAATGGAAAAACAGTCCGGTGCTTTCAGTAAGTACTTAATTCCACTGGCCATACTTGGTGTGATGTTTTTTGTAATTGGCTTTGGGGTAGGAATCAGTGGCTTTTTAACGCCAGCATTAAAATCAGCTTTTAATCTTAGCACCGGACAATCGTACCTGGTTACCGCTGCAATTTTCTCAGCCTTTGTAATCTTTGGCAGTCCTGCCGGATGGATTATTAAAAAGGTGGGTTATCGAAAAACCATGACACTGGCTTTCTTTGTTATGGCACTGGGCATGCTTTTGTTTGTTCCATCGGCTCGTTGGATTAGTTTTCCTTTATTTCTGCTGGCTTTGTTTGTGGGTGGTATCGGAAATACCTTACTACAGGCAGCAGTAAATCCCTATGTTACCATTATTGGTCCGCCCGAAAGTGCTGCCGTACGCATGAGTCTGATGGGAATTATGAATAAATCGGCCTGGTGGATTGCCCCTTTATTCTTAGGTATTTTTATCGATTTACAAGAGGTTCAGTTAAACGATGTAATTTTTCCTTTTTATCTGGTATGCGGAATACTTGTTTTGTTGGGTATGTTTACTTTTTTTGCTCCCTTGCCCGAAGTTAAAGCCATTGGTGAAGATGAGGAAGAAGCATCGGCACAGGTTTCGAATTATGCGAAAAATAAAACCAGCATCTGGCAGTTTCCCCATTTATTATTGGGTGTTATGGCCCTGTTCTTATATGTGGGAATCGAAACCCTGCCCATGGCTTCCGTTATCGACTTTGCACGGGCAACCTTTGGCGATGTACCCAATCTCGAAGGCTATTCAAAGTACGTAAGCATTGGTTTGGTAGTTGGCTATGTGTTTGGTGTATTGGCTATCCCGCGGCTTATATCACAAACCAGGGCTTTAATTCTGTTTGCCCTGATTGGCATTGCGGCATCTCTGTTTTTGATTTACCTGCCCGCACAATATGCTTTTTATGCTTTGTTGTTTACAAGTTTTGCCAATTCCTTGATGTGGCCTGCCATCTGGCCTTTAGCCATTTCCGATTTGGGAAAATTCACAAAAACCGGAGCATCCTTATTGGTGATGGGTATTGTGGGTGGAGCAGTTATTCCCTTGCTTTTTGGCTTTTTAGTCGATGCTGTTAAAGTAAGTACCGAAGTAGCTGCTTCCGTTGCCGATTATCAGACGGCTTACTGGATAATGGTTCCCTGTTACCTGTTTATTTTGTATTTTGCTTTACACGGACATAAAATACGTGTAAAATAGCATCTATTTCATCATAACTTTTTGGCAATGAAAAATTTTCAGTTTCTCCTGATTGGTTTTGTTTTTCTGCTGTCGTGCAACCAACAAACAAACAATAAAAGCATGAAATCCATCGCTGTGGTTCCCAAACCCGCATCTGTTTTATTGGGTGATACTGATTTTACCCTGCATAAGAAAACACCCATTTATATTGATTCGGGATTTCAACAGGGTGAAACCATACTGAATCTTTTTAATGAATTTTTAATCACGGAGTACGGCTTTAAACTTTCAAAGGATTCCAACACCCGAACCGGGGGCCTGTCTTTAAAGCTTGTCGATAGTTTGCCTCCGGAAGCTTATGTTTTGGATGTAAACACTAAAGAAATATCAATTATAGGTGCCGATTATAATGGGATTTTTTATGGAATGAAAACCTTGCAACAGCTAATTTTTCAAAACAACAAAAGCGGCAGTAAAACCTTATGGATTCCCGGCTTACAAGTTTCAGATGCGCCCGTGTTTTCGTGGAGGGGAATGCATCTCGATGTAGTGCGCCATTTTTTTAGCAAAGAACAGGTCATGCATTTGCTGGAGGTCATGGCCGACTATAAATTGAATACCTTTCACTGGCATTTGACCGACGATCAGGGATGGCGCATAGCCATTAATAAATACCCGCAACTAGCGAAAAAGGCATCGTGGCGAAGTGAAACCATAATAGGACACATGGCTGAGCATCCCAAAAAATTCGATGGTAAACCGCATGGAGGGTTTTATACGCAGGATGAAATTAAAGAGGTAATTGAGTTTGCCCGGAAACGGGGAATTACCGTAGTTCCTGAAATCGAAATGCCGGGTCATGCCCTGGCTGTTTTGGGTGCTTTTCCCGAATTGTCGTGCACCGGAACCACCAAGGCAACTTTTACCGAATGGGGAATCAGCCACGATGTGTTTTGTGCGGGAAACGAAGCAACTTTTGAGTTTCTAAACCAGGTTTTGGATGAAGTTATGGAACTGTTTCCATCAAACTATATACATATTGGAGGCGACGAATGTCCGAAAACCCGGTGGAAAGCATGCACAAAGTGTCAGCAGCGGATGCAAACCGAAGGATTGGCCAACGAACAGGAATTGCAGAGCTACTTTATAAAACGTATCGAAGCGTTTGTAAATTCCAAAGGAAAGCAGGTAATTGGCTGGGACGAAATTCTGGAAGGCGGATTACCCGAACGTGCAACGGTAATGTCGTGGCGTAATCCCTCGCATGCCATAGCTGCGGCTACTCAGGGGCACGATGTAATTATGTCGCCCAATGCTACGGCCTATCTCGATCATTATCAATCGGAAAAATACGAACCGCTTTCAATTGGCGGTTTAACCGATTTAAAAGAAGTTTATGATTGGCAAATAATACCCGATGGTTTGCCCGACGAAGCCAAAATACATATACTGGGAGCCCAGGCAAATATGTGGACTGAGTATGTAGCCACCAACGAACATTTGGAATACATGCTTTATCCCCGGCTGATTGCTTTGGCTGAAAATGCCTGGATTGAAGCGGAACAAAAAGATTTTGCTGACTTTCAAAAACGAATGAATAAGCAATATACCTGGCTCGATAAGCAGGGAATAAACTACCGGATTCCTTACCCGATGGGTTTTGAAGCGCAAAACTTCGGTTTAAGTAATGTGGATACGCTTGAACTCTTTACGGGAATTGAATCAGCAGCTATTCATTATACCCTTGATGGCACAGTTCCTGATGAAAATAGTCCGGTTTATAAAGAACCACTTATACTGCAACTCAATGAGCCTGTAGTTCTAAATGCACTTACCCTGATGCCTTCGGGAAGAAAAAGTGCAGTAAGTACCGGATATTTTAAACAGCTGGAATTCATAGAATCGCTTACGGTTGGAGTATTGGAATCAGGATTACGATTCTCCTGGGAGCCGGGCGAGTTTAAATCGGCAAAGAATTTACTTCTCAGGAATCCTATAGTAACTCTGGTAAATGGCGTGGAGCTTCCTAAAGTACTTCCATCAACTTTTTTTGCCGCTGTTTATCAGGGCTACATTAATATACCCCACGATGGTTTGTATACCTTCCGATTGCAATCGGACGATGGTGCGGCGCTTTACATTGCAGAAAAATTGGTAAGCGAAAACGCAGGATTTAAGTTTGGTGAGCATAGTAAAGGCACTTTGGCATTAAAAGCCGGTTATCATTTGTTTAAGTTAAATTATTTTCAGGCAAAATACGGAGCAAATCTGAGTCTTTATTATCAAATTGGGAACGCGCCCTTTCAAAAAATTCCAAATACCTGGTTCTGTTATAAATGATTTTTATTAGCAGTTTATTGCTTGAACCACATTTTTTTATAGAAACGACAACTTTTTTCAAAAAACATTCGAAATTCCACGTTTTACACAAACGTTTTCAGCAATCGTTTGCGAAACTCTTTCGCAAAAACCCATAAAATTACATCATTAGGTCATTCAAAATGGTATGCTGATGAGTTTAGATTATTAATTTGATGAATTATTTACATTTATTATCTTATTGAAATATAAACGATTAAAAATATTATGATGTAATATTGATGGAGGTGATGTATTTATGATGTAGTAAATAGTTAGGGCTTGTTATAATCTCTGCTTAGCTTTGAATATCGGTTTTTTTATTGATTTTATAGATAATTTATAAGCAAAAAAGTGCCGGTGATGAAACACGAACATTTTAATGAATGTTTAAATAATAACAACAAAAATGAATTGTTAATCTTTACCTAAAAATTTATTAATTATGAAAAAATCATTTCTTAATTTATTAAAGCGGGCTTTCCTTTTAATGGGGGTTGTATCGCTTGTAACTTTGTACTCTTGCGATAAAGATTCGGAAGAAACAGTAAAAGATCCAATAGCCAGCTTTCAATTCGCTGTAAGCACAAGCAATTATCTGGAAGTAACTTTTACCAACTATTCACAAAACGCTACTTCGTACAGCTGGAACTTTGGTGATCAGCAAACTTCAACCGATACCGATCCGGTTCATGTGTACGATGCAGCCGGAGATTATGATGTGGTACTTACTGCAACTAATTCTGCCGGAAAGAGTGCCACCTATACGCAAAAGATTACTATTACTGATCCTAATGTGGCATTGAGACTTCTTACAGGTGATGTTTCCAAAGATTGGAGATTAATAAGAAGCGAACCTTGTATGGGTGTAAGTGAAACACCAGCAACTATGTTTAATTGGTGGTCCTTAAGTAATGACGGAGCCAGACCTTGTGTATACGAACAAACCTGGACATTTAACATTGATGGTACAATGACATTTGACGATGGTGGTACTTTCTGGGGCGAAGAATTTGTTTTTGATGGTACTGATGTTAAAAATATGTGTTTTACACCAGATGCTTCTAACATGGTAAATAAAGATGGCGTAGACTTAACTTCTTTATTAAGTGGAACTCATCAGTTTGATTATAATGCTACTACAGGAAAACTATCTTTAACTGGTGAAGGAGTTTGGATTGGATTACCTAAAATTTCTGCTGCCGGAGACGTAAGAGTTCCTCAGCAATCAATCACCTACGACATTGATATTACTGAAGAAGAAGGATATGATTTGATGACGTTGTCAATGACAGGTGACGGATGGTTCTGGGCATTTAAATATGCAAGCTATGCTAATCCTGCTGATGAGCCTGATGTTGTTTCATTTAGAGTTGATTTTGATTATACCGTTGAAGATTTTGTTGTAACCTTTGTGAATAAATCTCAGGATGCAACTTCGTATAGTTGGGATTTTGGTGATGGCAATACATCTACAGAGGAGAATCCTGTTCATACTTATGCTGCAGAAGGTTCGTATGAGGTTGTATTAACCGGTACAAGTGGTAGTGAATCAAAAACCGCTACAAAAACTATAACTATTAGCTTAAATCCAACTGAACTTGCACCTGCACCAACTGAGCCAGAAGCAAATGTAATATCTATTTATAGTGATGCTTATACAGGTGTTTCAGGTGTAAATATTGATCCTGATTGGGGACAAGCAACACAGACCCAGGAAATTGAAATTCAAAGTGAGAAAGTTATAAAAATGACTGGTTTGAACTATCAGGGAATTGATTGGGCTGCAACTCCACAGGATGTATCGGGAAAGACTAAATTACATGTCGATATTTATTGTTCAGTTGTTACCGATATTAATTTATCTGTTATCGGTGCTGGCGAAAATCCTGTTACACTTACAACTGAAGCAGGTGTATGGAAGAGCTTTGATATTCTTCTTTCAGAATATACTGTTCCAGATTTAACACAGGTTATTCAGGTGAAGTTTGATGATGCAGCAACTGGAACCGCTCCAACTATCTTTGTTGATAACATCTATTTCTATTAATAAATTAATTCAACCATGGTCAGATTAATTCTGGCCATGGTTTATTTTACATTATGCCAGCTAAATATATGTACTATAGAATGATTTTACCTTTACTTTTTACGCTTTTATTTAGTAATTGTACAAAGGATGATGTGATTAATTCAGATGATCCTTCCGATTTATCAGTAACAGTTCTTGCAATAAATAATGATACCAAAGAAGTTAAATTACAAGCTTCGGCATTAAATGTTACACAGTATCAGTTTTATGTGGGTACTGAAACCGAACCGACAGAAACTAACCAAAGCGGCTTATTTACCCATGTTTTTCCTGCTTATGGAAAATACGAAGTGAGTGTAAGAGCCTATGGGGAATCGGGTAAATACCTTAAAAAAACGGTGGAAATTCTGATAAATATTCCTGAAGAACAGGAAGTGTCAATAGATCAGGGGTATAGTACGCCACTAAGCTATGAGGGGTATACGCTGGTTTGGAACGATGAATTTGAGGGTACTTCTTTAAATACGAACGATTGGGTATTTGAAAAAGGTGCCGGGGGATGGGGAAATAACGAATTGCAATACTACCGTACCGAAAATACTTCTGTTGGAGGAGGATTATTAACCATCGAAGCAAAAGAAGAAGCGTATCAGGGAAGTCCCTATACTTCGTCGCGGATTAAAACACAAGGAAAAAAAACATTTCAATACGGTAGGGTCGATATCCGTGCTTTATTGCCCAAAGGACAAGGAATTTGGCCTGCTCTTTGGATGCTAGGCGCTAATATTACCAGCGTTGGTTGGCCCAAATGTGGCGAAATTGATATCATGGAAATGATTGGTGGAGCTGGCAGGGAGAATCAAACCCACGGAACCTTACACTGGGATTTGGATGGTCACGTTCAGGCCGGTGGCAGTAATACGCTTTCTGAAGGTACCTTTGCCGATGCCTATCATGTTTTTACCCTTATTTGGGATGCCTATTCCATGAAATGGTACGTCGATGATGTGTTGTTTCATCAAATAGATATTACTCCCACACACATGTCAGAATTTCATGCACCGCATTTTTTTATTTTTAATGTAGCGGTGGGTGGTAACTGGCCCGGATATCCCGATGCCAGTACTTTATTTCCACAAAAAATGCGGGTTGATTATATTAGGGTTTTTCAGCCAAATTAATAACCCAGGCTGAGTAGAACGTTTTTCAAAACACGATTAGTAATTACAAACAAAAAAACCAGATGAAGGCAAATTATTTAAAATTCGTACTTCCTGTCATTTTGTGGCTTTTCACTTTCGGTGTATATGCACAATCATATACAGTTACCGGGGTGGTTAAAGACGCAAATGATGGATTGGGCCTGCCCGGTGTAAATGTAATTGAAAAGGGAACCCAGAACGGAACCATTACCGACTTTGACGGGAATTATAAAATTACCTTACTCAATGCTGATGGGGTATTGCAATTCTCATTTATTGGTTATAAAACCACGGAAGTTCCGGTAAATGGCCAGGCTTTACTAAATGTTGACATGACCAGTGAACTAACCGAGCTCGATGAGCTGGTAGTTATTGGTTATGGAGTTCAAAAGAAAAAAGTAGCCACCGGAGCAATAGCATCGGTTAAGGCTGAAGAAATAACCAGTCGTCCCATATTGCGTGTTGAAGAAGCTATGCAGGGACGTACTCCGGGGGTTCAGGTAACCAGTTTATCAGGTCAGCCGGGTGAAGCACCAACCGTACGCGTGCGTGGAGCCGGAACAACCGGTAATGCCGATCCACTTTATATTGTTGATGGTATGAGAGTAGGTGGCATCGATGCATTAAACCCAAATGATATAGAGTCGATGGAAATCCTTAAAGATGCAGGTTCTGCTGCTATCTATGGTGCCAGTGCGGCCAACGGGGTTGTTTTAATTACAACCAAGTCGGGTAAAGCAGGTAAAATGAAAGTTACCTATTCAGCGTATTATGGAATTCAGAATCCGATTAAAAAGCTGGATATGTTGAATGCCGATCAATACCGCGAATACTGGAACGAAGCTAAAACAAATTCAGGCATCACAAAACCTGAAGAGTTTTTCGATATGGATGAAATTACGCACAATACAAACTGGCAGGATCATATTTTTGAATCCAATGCCGGAATGACCGACCACAATATTGCCATAAGCGGAGGGAATGAAAAATCCAATTATGCTTCATCGCTTTCCTACTTTGATCAAAACGGTATCATTGGAGGCGATAAATCGTATTTTAAACGCCTTTCTGCCCGATTAAACAGTAATCATCAGGTGAAAGAATGGTTGCGCTTTGGAAATACATTTACGTATTCCCACATTGAGAAGAAAAATATTGGCAGTAATGAATCATTCAATGGTGTTTATAGTGGAGCCTTAAATCTTGATCCTTTAACGCCCTTGTATGAAACCGATGAGACCATCCTGAGCCAGGCTCCTTATTCCAACCAACCGGTGGTTAAAAACAGCGAAGGTCAGGTTTATGGTATTTCAAATTTAGTGGGTAGCGAGGTTGTTAATCCCATGGCTTTATTGGAAATCCAAACCGCTAAAACCCGGGTAGATAAAATCGTGGGTTCAGTTTTTGCTGAGGCAGAAATTATAAAGGGACTCGTTTTTAAAACCAATGCAGGTATCGATCTGGCTTATGTCCTGGACGATTCATACCGTCCTTTGTATTACCTGAACAGTGCACAAAGCAATACCGAAAAAACATCGGTTTCGAAAGGTATAACCCGCTATTTTACCTGGCAATGGGACAATACCTTATCCTACACCAAAAAAATAAATGAACATACTATTACCGGTCTGGTAGGTATTTCAGCTATTGAAAGTGCTCAGGAAAATCTCTCGGGTTTTAATGCAAAGGTACCCGTGAACGATCCTGATAATATTTATTTAGATATGGCTACCGATACAGTTTGGACTGCTGGAGGTGGTGCTTCTGCCGGCTCTATGTTTTCAACCTTTGGAAGGGTGACTTATGATTTTAAAAGCCGCTATGCTTTTACCGGTATTCTTCGTCGCGATGGTTCTTCGAATTTCGGAGCAAACGAACGCTACGGTTATTTCCCATCATTAGGTGTATCCTGGTTTTTATCAGAGGAACCTTTTATGCCAACCCTGGGGCCGGTGAATTACCTTAAATTAAGAGCCTCATGGGGTATTAATGGTAACGAAGCTATTGGTAGGTACCAATACGTAGCCAGTATGGATAAAACACGGGGCTATATTTTTGGAGGCGGACGATTAACTGGAGCTTCACCCTCTTTTATCGAAAATGCTGACATCAAATGGGAACAATCAGAACAGCTCGATATAGCTTTTGATGCAGGGATATTTGAAAACAAACTAACCGTTACCTTCGACTATTATATAAAGAACACCATTGATTTGTTAGAACGGGTTCCTATTCCTGGCCATGTGGGTAACGATGCTCCCTTTGCCAACGTAGGAAGTGTTCAAAACAAAGGTATTGAAATAGCCTTGAATTGGCGTCATCGGGTCAATGATTTGAATTACTCTTTTGGCATAAATGGTAGTTATAATATTAATAAAATGACCAAAATCAACAGCCAATTGGCTGGTGCCGAATGGTCTGTATTTCCCGATATTACTAAAACTACCGAAGGAGATCCCATTGCTTACTTTTACGGTTTTAAAACCGATGGTCTTTTTCAGAATCAGGCCGAAGTATTTCAGCACATAGGATCAACTGGAGCTGTTCTTCAACCAAAAGCGGTTGCAGGTGATGTGCGTTTTGTTGATGTAAATAATGATGGCGTTTTAAACGATGACGATCGGACCAAAATTGGGAGTCCAACCCCTGACTTTACACTAGGGATCAATGGTTCTGTTGAGTATAAGAATTTTGATTTCTCTTTTTTACTTACAGGAGCCTACGGGCATGAAATTTTTAATGGTACCCAGCGTATAGATTTGCGTTATACCAACCAGACTACTGCTGTACTCGATCGTTGGACCGGTGAAGGAACATCGAATGAAGTTCCCCGTGCTGCCTGGACCGATGTGAACCGAAACTATCGCATATCTGATATGTATGTTGAAAATGGTTCCTACCTGAAAGTAAAAAACGTACAGTTAGGCTATAATATTCCGCAAAACCTTTTAAGCATCGTTGGAATTGAATCGTGGCGGGTATATGTTTCAGGAGAAAACCTGTATACATTCACTGATTATAGTGGAGTGGATCCTGAAATTGGCGCACGCAGTGCATTGGACTTGGGAATTGACCGTGGAGTTTATCCTCAGTCCAGAACCATTCGATTTGGAACCGTTTTAACATTCTAAACGAAAAAATTAAAGAAGATGAAAAAATATTTTAACCTTTTAAAGAGTGCACCAATAATCATCTTGTTGTTAACTTCGTGTAACGATGATTTTTTGGAGCGGTATCCTTTAGATAAAGAGGGCAGTGTAAATTTTTACCAAACCGAAGAAAATGCCATAATGGCTCTGGTTTCGGTCTATGATGTATTGGGCCACGACGAAACAAGTGTTTCCTGGGCACCATTCGTAACTATCTCTGATATTCTTTCCGATGATGCTTTTGCCGGTGGCGGTGATTCAAACGACGGGGCAGAAGAAGACCAGATGAATACTTATGATATTGCAACAACCAATCCACTGGTACATGCAATTTGGCTAAGAAACTATACCGGTATTTTCAGAGCTAATTTGTTGATGGAAAAAATAGATGGAGTAGAAGCTTCTGATGAGTTTAAAGCGCAGGTTGTTGCCGAATGTAAATTTCTGAGAGCTTATTTTTATTTGGAACTGGTTCGCTTTTTCGAGAATATTCCATTGCTGACAGAAACTATAAAAGGCCCTTCGCAATACCCACAACCCCAGGCTCCGGTTGCCGATGTGTACAATCAAATAGCGCTTGACCTGGTTGATGCAGTGGCCGTTTTACCCGAATCCTATTCAGCGGCTGAAGCAGGAAGGGTTACCAAATGGGCAGCCCAGGCTTTGTTGGCCCGAACTTATCTGTTTTACAATGGAGTTTATAGTAATGAATTAAATGCTGGTGGAACTGCAGTTGATAAAGCTTTTGTGTTGGCTTATTTAGAAGATTTAATTGCCAATAGTGGACATGATCTTTTCCCGGAATATGAAACCAACTTTAAACTGGCCGGAGAATTCGGTATTGAGTCGGTTTTCGAAATATCGCATGGAGATTCTCCAATATGGTGGGATTGGAATTATGTACGTGGCGGTGAAGGAAATTTGGCCGCTCAAATGCAAGGGCCCCGCGTTGAAGGTGGTTCTGTATTGTACAACCGTGGATGGAGTTTTGCTCCGGTTAGCCAAAAACTGGTTGATGATCTGCAGGGTGATCCAAGACTTGACTTCACCGTTTTATTCGAAGATGATATTAGAGCTGATGAACCAGGAGTAACTTTAAATTATGGTTACCAACACACCGGATATTATTCAAAAAAATACACCTCAGATGCTGAACATTGGGGAGGCGGTGGTCAATTTGAATTGAACCGGACCTCGAATATTCGGGTTATCCGTTTTGCCGATGTTTTATTGATGGCAGCAGAATTGGGAAGTCCAAATGCGCAGACTTATCTTGACCGGGTTCGCGACCGGGTAGGTTTAACCAGTATTCCGGCAACCCCTGAAAATATTTATGCCGAGCGTCGGCTGGAACTTTCACTCGAAGGAATTCGCTATTTCGATGTATTGCGTAAAGGTTTGGATTATGCCAGTCAGGAATTTACCGTTGTTGGACAAAGTGGTCCAAATTACGATGGCGATCAGACCATATATAATCACACGTTCAATCCAAGTACACGAGGGTTTTTACCCATTCCCTTAACGGAAATCGATTTATCGGAGGATACTGAACATGTGTTCCAGCAAAACGACGGTTATTAACCAAATAAGTAGGCTCTTCAGAGTTTATCTACAACTCTGAAGAGTCTCTTTTCTCAATTAATTACATTGAAATGGCAACAAAAAATAAAAGTGCTTATACCTTTCTTATTGCCCTAATCGTAGCTCTGGGCGGATTCTTAATGGGTTTCGATGCCTCAGTAATATCAGGTGTTGTAGGTTTTATTGAACCCGAATTTGAATTAACCAAGCTGCAATTGGGATGGGCAGTTAGCTGTTTAACCCTGACATCAACCCTGGGAATGGTTATTGCCGGACCTTTATCTGATAAAATTGGCCGGCGTAAAGTGTTGATTTATGCTTCGGTATTGTTTTTTATCTCGGCAATTTATTCAGCATTAGCTCCCGGTTTTGTTCATTTGGTAACTGCACGTATGATTGGTGGTTTTGGCGTTGGTGCTGCATTGATTATAGCTCCCATGTACATTGCTGAAATTGCTCCGCCCAAAAAACGGGGACGTATGGTTTCTCTTAACCAGCTAAACATTGTACTGGGTATTTCGGTGGCTTTTTTTACCAATTACCTTATTTTGCAATTGGGTAAGTCCGATGCCGCATGGACCAAGGTGCTTATGTTTAACGAATTCAACTGGCGTTGGATGCTGGGTCTGGAAGCTTTACCTGCCATCTTATATTTTGTAGGTATGTTTTTTGTTCCCGAAAGTCCCCGTTGGTTGGCTATGCACCAGCAGCCGGAACAGGCTTTAGATGTGATGACCCGGTTAATGGGCAGTACCGAAGCTGAAAACGAACTAAAGACCATTAACCAAAGCATAAGCCAAAGTAAGCATAAAGAAAAAGTTCCGTTGTCGGAATTGTTCAAACCTGCTATGAAACTGGTATTGACTATTGGTATTGTAGTGGCAATTTTGCAGCAGATTACCGGTATTAATTCTGTATTTTTCTACGCACCTATGATTTTTGAACAAACCGGTATCGGTACCGATGCATCCTTTGTTCAAGCCATCATAATAGGTCTTACCAATTTGGTATTCACCATTGTGGCCATGCTGTTTGTCGATCGTCTGGGACGAAAACCCCTGTTGGGTTTTGGAATTGCCGGAATTGTTATTTCCATGTTTGTTTTAGCCGGCAGTTTTAAAGCGGCTGAATATAAACTTACAGCCGATGCCATTTCACAGCTAGAAAACGTTGAAGGCTATGAATCGCTGACCAAAATTGAAGGAACTGTTTTTACCAGCGACGTGGAATTTAAAGACGCTTTAAATGAATTGTTGGGTAGTCAGGTAGCTGCAAAGCATCAGGGATCCATTATTTCAAAATCCATTACCATAAATCCCTGGCTGGTATTGTTTGGTATTGTGGGTTTTGTAGCTTCATTTGCTGTCTCACTGGGGCCGGTTATGTGGATACTTTTTTCCGAATTATTTCCCAATCGCTTACGAGGGCTGGCAATTTCGTTTGCCGGATTTGTAAACTCCGGAGTAAGCTTTTTGGTGCAACTCATGTTACCCTGGGAACTTTCAAATATCGGAAATGCCGGAACCTTTTTTATCTACGGACTTTTTGGGGCAGTTGGACTGGTATTCATATTGATTTACCTGCCTGAAACTAAAAATAAATCTCTCGAAGATTTAGAGAAAATATTGATTAAAGAATAATTGATTTAAATTAAATAGCTATGATACGAGCCAATTTATTGCTTAAAAGCTTTTACAAACCTACTATTAACCGTCTTGTTTTATGGCAGTTAAAAGGTTTGCTAATTGTATTGGGCATTGTTATGGTTTTATTGCCTGCTTGTAATCAACCGGCAATTGAACAAGAAGCGGCCAGGGTAGAGTTAAAGAAAAACGAACAGCAGCAATACCGCTTGTTTGTTAACGATGAGGAGTTTTTTGTAAAAGGGGCCGGCTTGGAATTTGGTAACATTGAGGCCCTGGCGGCTAATGGTGCCAATTCGTTTAGAACCTGGCGTACCGAAAATGGCAAGCAGGATGCTCAGGAAATATTGGATCAGGCCCATAAACTTGGTTTAATGGTAATGATGGGGCTCGAAGTTGCCAGAGAGCGACATGGCTTTGATTATAACGATTCGTTAAAAGTTCAGGAGCAATTTAATTACCTGAAAAAAGAAGTACTTCGCTTAAAAGACCATCCGGCATTATTGGCCTGGGCTATTGGAAATGAACTGAATCTGGGCGCCGAAAACCTTAAGGTTTACGATGCGGTTAACGAAATTTCTCTTATGATTCATGAAGTGGATGGGAATCACCCCACCACCACCACCTTAGCCGGAATCGGAAAGCGTGAAGTAGACTACATAAAAGAAAACTGTACCGATATCGATTTTCTATCCATACAAATGTATGGCGATATTGTTAATTTGCAACAACGTATTGCCGATGCAGGTTGGGACGGCCCATACATGGTTACAGAATGGGGTGCAACCGGTCATTGGGAAGTAGGGAAAACCAGTTGGGATATTCCCGTTGAACAAACCAGTCAGGAGAAAGCCAAAGCCTTCATCAATCGTTACGATTTAGCCATTGAGGCTGATAAACAAAACTGTCTGGGTTCCTATGTATTTCTTTGGGGCCAAAAGCAGGAACGCACACCTACCTGGTACGGAATGTTTTTAGAGAATGGCGCTAAAACCGAAACGGTTGATGCCATGCATTATATCTGGAACGGAAAATGGCCCGAAGACCGCTGTCCGTCGTTGGAATCGTTTACTGTTAATGGATTAACTGCTTTTGAAAGCATAAAGATTAACAAATCTCAGAACTTAAATGCTGAAGTGTCGGTGCGTAATTACGAGAACGATTCGCTTACTTTTATTTGGGAAATTATGCCCGAAAGTACTGACCTGGGTTGGGGCGGTGATTTTGAATCGCGTCCGGAAACCTTGTTTATTAAAGAATCGGATAGCGTGGAATCAATACCGGCTCCTGAAAATGCCGGAGCATATCGCTTGTTTGTGTATGTGGTCGATAACGCAGGAAATGCGGCTACGGCTAACATTCCATTTTATGTTGAAGAGTAATTTATACGTTCATTTTTTTTCATAATCACATAGTTTAGTTAATAGATAGGAGCGAAAGGAAGGTTTTTGCACGGAGTGACTTTAGGTTTAGGTTATTATCGAGTCAATAATTGCATCATATCTTTCGGAATAAAACCTTTCTTTTTCGCTTTTATTTCTCCTTCAGGTACAATTCCAATTAAAGATTCATGAAATTACTACCGACCTATATAAGCAGTTTATTTTTTTTTGTTTCCGGAATATTTCTTCTTACATCGTGTAATAAACCTGTTTCCGACGAAGGAGATAAAATAGTTTATCATAAAGTAGATAGTGTAATCCGATTAATGACTCTGGAAGAAAAAGTGGGTCAGATGCTGAATGTTGGTTTACCGGCACTCTTGCAGGGACCTTTTTATTCATCGCGCGACAGCCTTATTTTTGATTCGGCAAAAGTTCAAAAGCTTTTGGTTGAATATAAAGCCGGTTCGGTGCAAAATCTGGGAACTTTTCCTTTAACACCGGCACAATGGCGTTATTATATTACTTATTTACAGGAAGTATCCAAAACCCAAACAAGGTTGGGAATTCCAATTTTGTACGGTATCGATGCCGTTCATGGAGCCAATTATACGGCAGGTTCAATCATGTTTCCACACCAGATTAATTTAGCTGCTACTTTTGAACCCGAATATGCAAAACAAGTAGCTGAATTTACAGCCTACGAATTAAAAGCCAGTGCCATTCCCTGGAATTATGCCCCGGTTTTGGATGTGGCCCGCCATTCTTCTTGGGGGCGGATGTTCGAAAGTTTTGGCGAGGATACCTATTTAACATCCCAAATGGGATTGGCAACTTTGGAAGGAATGCAAGGCGATAATCCGGCTGAGGATACAAAAGTTATAGCCTGTGCCAAGCATTTTGTGGGTTATGGAGCTTCGTATAACGGAAAAGACCGTTCGCCCGTTTGGTTACCCGAAAACTATATGCGTCAGGTTTTATTGCCGCCTTTTCAGGAAGCTATTAATAAAGGACTTTTGTCGCTTATGGTTTCATCGGGTGCAATGAATGGTGTTCCTTCGCATATCGATTATCAGCTAATTACAAAATTACTAAAAGAAGAACTGGGCTTTAAAGGCCTGGTAATTTCCGACTGGAACGATATCGATAACCTGCATTCCGTACATCGGGTTGCTGCTGATGAACGGGAAGCGGTTAAGATGAGCGTTTTAGCAGGAATCGACATTTGCATGGAACCTTACGATGAAAGTTTTGCCGTGCATTTAATCGATTTGGTAAAAGCGGGCGAAGTTCCCATGAGCCGTATAAACGATGCCGTTCGACGAATTTTATATGTGAAATTCAAATCCGGAATTTTTGATAATCCTTTATTTGATAAATTTAGCTACACCGAATTTGCATTACAAAAATCCGATAGCATTAACCGCTTGATTGCTGCTGAAAGTATGGTGTTGCTGAAAAACGAAAACAGCTTTCTTCCCTTATCAAAGCAATCAAAAATATTGGTTACCGGAGTTGCTGCCAATTCACTTACTTACTTAAATGGAGCCTGGTCGCGCACTTGGAGTGGCGAAGACACCAGTTTTAACGATGCGGGAAAACTAACTATTTTGCAAGCCCTTCAGCAAACTTTGGGAAAAAAACGGGTAAGTTATGCCAAAGGTAGTGGTTATACCGATGGCGATTACATCAGCGAAGCTGTAGCCTTAGCAAAAAATGTGGATGCCCTTGTGGTTTGTGTGGGTGAAAAACCAGCAACTGAAAAACCCAGCGATATTGATGAACTCGATTTACCCCAAATTCAACAACAATTGGTTCAAGAACTGGCAAAAACCGGAAAACCAATAATTCTGGTTTTGGTGCAGGGCCGTCCGCGTATTATTCGCAATATTGAACCTTTGGCCACTGGAATACTAATGGCATTTTTGCCAGGAAATGAAGGGGGGCTGGCTGTTTCCGATGTTTTAAGCGGACGTGTAAACCCCAGTGGAAAATTACCCTATACCTATCCCAGGTATTCAGGTTCTGTTTGGACTTACGATCACCTGCGCAGCGATGAACGCGATGCCAATTTTGGTATGAATGGTTTTACTCCGCAATACGAATTCGGATACGGATTAAGCTATACCGAATTCGAATATTCAAATTTGTTGCTTAGTGCCGATACTATTTCAGCAACTGACAGTTTGAATGTTAGCATTACTCTAACAAACAAAGGTTCGTTAGACGGAAAAGAAAGTGTATTGCTATTTGTTTCTGACGAAGTGGCTTCTATTTCCCAACCGGTAAAGCGCCTCAGACGCTTCCAAAAAGTTTACCTGAAGGCAGGTAATTCTCAAACCCTTAGTTTTAAACTAGGAATAAGTGATTTGCAGTTTGTGAATGCAAATCAGGAATGGGTAAGCGAACCCGGTTTCTTTACACTAAGCATCGGAAATCAAAAGGCACGGTTTTATTTAAGTAACTAAAGCCGGATAAACAGCATTGCCGGCTAAAAATTTTAAGTGTAGAATAATTTAAAAAGGCATTTTGCCTTTTGATACGAATTGAAAAAGCATGAACAGACAAATATATTTGGGACAAAGCCCGTTACAAAATCAGGAGCAGGAAATACGAGGAGAATTGGTAAAACTCCCCCAGGGAACGTTTTATAAAATAAGCAATTACCACCAAATGCCCGACTTTTTTATGACTTTGGTTAGTGTCAGCGATCAGTGGATGTTTATTTCGAGTAATGGATCGCTTACAGCAGGTCGTAAAAACCGGAATAATGCGTTGTTTCCGTATTACTGTGTCGACAAAATTCATGATTACCATGATATCTCAGGAAGTAAAACGGTAGCCCTGGTGAATAAAAACGACAAAACTTACCTTTGGGAACCATTCTCAAAAAAGCTGGCTGCGGTTTACCATCTGGAACGAAATATTTACAAAAGCATCTTTGGCAATCAACTGATTTTTGAAGAGGTAAATCACGATTTAGAATTAGCCTTTCAATACAGTTGGAGTTTTTCGAACGAATTTGGCTTTGTGAAAAACACAGAATTTATCAATCGTTCGTCAGGTAAGGTTGCCATTGATGTTTTGGATGGTTTAACCAACCTGCTTCCCAATGGTTTCGATTATCATTTTCAATTGGAATACAGTAATTTGTTGGATGCTTACAAAAAAAACGAACGCGTAGCTGAAACTAATCTTGGCTTGTTTACCTTAAGTTCGGTTCCGGTCGATAGAGCTGAACCCAGCGAATCGCTGTTTGCCACAACAGTGTGGAATGCCGGTTTGCCCGATGCTAAAGTATTGATTTCTGAAAATCAGCTTGAAAATTTTAAAAGAGGAGAGGCGCTTACTGAAGAAAATGATGTAAGAGCAAATCGCGGAGCCTATTTTGTAAATACTTCCTTTGTACTTGAACCGTCAAAAAAACAATCGTGGATTATTGTTGCCGATATTAATCAGGATACCACTCAGGTTGTCAATTTAAATACCTTGCTTTCATCCAAACTAGATTTAGTAAAAACAGTAAGCAATTCTATTGAGAGTGACACCCAAAAACTTAAGCAAATAGTTGCCAAAGCCGATGGCTGGCAACTAAGCAACAATGCTTTGGTTTGTGCCCGGCATTATGCGAATACCCAGTTTAATGTAATGCGGGGTGGTATTTTTATCGATAATTATTCGCTTACCCGATCTGATTTTAGCGATTACCTGAAAACAATCAGTACGGCTGTTTTTAAAAAGCAGCAAAGCTGGTTACAAAAGCTTCCGGAAAAACTTGATTTGGCTGAATTGTTAATGCTTGCCCACGAATCGGGCGATAAGAATTTATTGCGTATTTGTAGCGAATATCTGCCGTTAACTTTTAGTCGTCGCCATGGCGATCCCAGTCGTCCCTGGAACCAATTTTCAATTGAAGTTGAGAATGCCGATGGCTCGGTAAAATCCGATTATCAGGGTAACTGGCGCGATATTTTTCAGAATTGGGAAGCTTTGGCTCTTTCGTATCCGGGTTTTGCTGAGCAAATGATTGCCCGTTTTGTTAACGCATCAACAGCCGATGGTTACAATCCCTACCGCATTGCACGTAATGGCATTGACTGGGAACGTCCCGACCCTGACGACGCCTGGGCTTTTATTGGTTATTGGGGCGATCATCAGGTAATTTATCTGCAAAAATTATTAGAGATTTCAAACAAATACCATCCCGGCAAACTGAACGAATTGTTATCGGCCGAAATTTTTGCTTATGCCAACGTACCTTATCGGATTAAACCTTACGATAAAATTCTTGAAAACCCGCAGGATACCATTGTTTTCGATTATCAGGCAGATAAAAAGATAAGCGAATTGGCTCAAAAAATGGGAGCCGATGGCAAATTAATATTAGACCAAAACCAGGCCGTTTATAAAGTAAACCTGGCCGAAAAGGTTATGATTTCTTTATTGGCAAAACTCAGTAATTTTATTCCTGAGGCCGGCATCTGGCTTAACACGCAGCGTCCGGAATGGAACGACGCCAACAATGCTTTGGTCGGTAACGGGGTATCCATGGTAACGCTTTATTATTTGCGTCGTTCGCTTAGTTTTTGGAAGGAATTGTTGCAGCAGGAACCTACCGCGGAGTTTTCATTTTCTACGGAAGTAAAACAGTTTTTCGATGAAGTTTTTGCGCTATTTACTGAGTATCAAACCTTGTTAAAAACCCGAATTAGCGATGCCGACCGCTTGTTGTTAACAAATGAGTTGGGTAAAGCGGCTGGCAGGTATCGCGATCAGATTTACCAGAATTCTTTTTCAGGTCAGAAAATCGCCCTTAGTGCTGGTGAATTGGTCGATTTTACTACGGTTTGCCTGAAGCATATCGATCATTCCATTGAGGCAAACAAGCGTGCAGATGGAATGTATCATGCCTACAACCTGGTACAGTTTACCGATAACGAACTACGCATCAGGTATCTTTACGAGATGCTCGAAGGACAGGTCGCTGTGCTCAGTTCAGGCTATTTATCGGCCAACCAGGCTGTTGAAGTTTTGGATGCTTTGCGAGCCAGTTCAATGTACCGGCCCGATCAGCAAAGCTATACGCTTTACCCTGATCGAAACCTGCCCCGTTTCCTCGAAAAGAATCAAATTCCTGTTTCTGAAGTAAAGAAATCGGCTTTATTGGAAAAACTTTTGAGTGATGGAAATCAAAGTATTTTGGTTAAAGACCAGAAAGGCGATTTGCATTTTAACAGTACTTTCCGCAATGCACAAATGTTGCAGGAGGCTCTCGATAAACTCGATAAAACGCGTTACGGAATGTTGCTTGACAAAGAGCGTCAGCAGGTTTTAACTGTTTACGAACAGTTGTTCGATCACCAATCGTTTACCGGACGCTCTGGTACCTTTTTTGGTTTCGAAGGACTGGGAAGTATTTATTGGCACATGGTTTCAAAACTGTTGGTGGCTGCCCAGGAAGCGTTTTACATCGGATGGAACAATGGAGCAGAGGAAACGGTATTGACCCGATTAAAAACCCATTATAACGAAATAAAAGAGGGAATTGGTTTAAATAAATCGCCCCGACAATACGGTGCTTTTCCTACCGACGCGTATTCGCATACACCCAAACATGCCGGAGCCCAGCAACCGGGAATGACCGGACAGGTTAAAGAAGATTTACTGGCCCGCTTTGGTGAGTTGGGCGTGCAAATCGTTCAGGGACAAATACAATTTGGACTTCCTTTACTCGATAAGCAGGAGTTTTTATCAGAAAATGCCACATTTGATTATATTGATTTGAAAGGTGAAACCCTTTCGCTGTCTTTGCAGCAAAATGAATTGGCTTTTACCTGGTGTGGTGTTCCGGTCATCTATAAAAAGTCGAACCGTGATGAAATCAAGGTTCATTTGTCGGCAAACGGAACCAAAGAAATTGAGGGATTAATTCTTAATCGGGAGTTGAGTCAAAAAATATTTGCCCGAAACGGAGAAATTCAATTCGTCGAGGTTCATTTTAAATGCTGATGCCTTGTTGACTTTTTATTAGGTTTCGTGCAATTATCGTATGGCGATAAAAGGTAAAAAACTAAGTTTCCCAAGAAACAATTATTAATTAATCAGTTTGTTATGAGAATTATAATATCCTTTTGGTCTGTTTTATTTGTAATTGCTTTTTCATTTTATGGAAATTCGCAGGTAGTAGTGCGCGACACGGTAATCCAATGGCAGCATCATTCGTTTGAGTTAAATGCCGACCACGGTTTGAAAAGTTATTCAACCAACGATGGTGATGTTCAGCAGGTGCAATTCAACGGAAAAGTAATTGAAAACGAATTGATTCGCTTGGTGCTTGTTCCCGAATACGGTGGGCGGATTCTATCGTTTGTATATAAACCAACGGGCCACGAGAATTTGTATCAAAGTGCCTGCGGTTCACCTTACGGAATAAACGAAGGAAATTTTTATTACAATTGGTTAATGGTTTGGGGTGGGATTTTTCCCACTTTTCCAGAACCGGAACACGGAAAAACCTGGTTGCTTTCGTGGGATTATGAGCTGCTAAAAAGTAACAGCGATACTGTTATAATAAGCATGGAATATACCGATACCACGCAGTTTACCGGTGCGCCCGGAAAATTCAATAACGGTATTACCGGTTTAACCTGTCAGGTAAAAGTAAGCGTTTATAAAGGCTCATCGGCCTGGGATTTCGATGTGAATCTGTTCAATAATAAGAATCAGACGGTTAATTACGAATACTGGACCTGCACAACCTTAACTCCGGGTTCTGAATTGGGCGAAACTGCAAGCCCATTAAGTTGTGAGATGCTTGTTCCTATTGAAAAATATCGAGCCGATTGGAGTCCGGGCAGCTGGATAGGTTCCTACGGTAGTCTTTACGATTTTTCACGCATAAACCAGTTGCAGGAATGGAATGATATGGGAATTGCTTATGCTCATAATTTAAGCAGTAATTTCTGGGGAGTTATTAATCACGAAAATAACGAAGGAGTTTTCCGTATTTCGGAGAATATTGAAACACCGGGCATGAAATTTTGGACCTGGGGGAAAAATAATGTCGATAACAACATGTTCGATTTTAGTAACGGGGGCGCCGATAATTACATTGAACTTTGGGCCGGAGTTTCCGGTTCGTTTTTCAGCGATGCAAGTATTTCGGCAAACGGTTCAAAGAGCTGGAAAGAAACCTATTCGCCTACGGTTGGAATGAATTCCGTTTTAGCCATGAATTCACTAGGTGCCGTTAATATTATCTGGAAACAGGAAGCCTGGCAATTGGGTTACGAATTAAATGTTTATCAACTATTTAATGAATACCACATGGTATTGTATTTTGATGATGACACAAAGTTAGAGCTGGCCAATAAAACACTTACCAATAATTTACTTGGCAATGCTGAATTTTTTGATGTTGAAGCCAATGCCATTGAACCCGGTGAGCATTTGGCTCGCTTCGAATTGTACAACAATCAGGGCGATTTGGTTTTGGATGCTTCAAAGGAGATTTTTGTATATCCGCTTGCGGTTTCAGAAAAGCAAAATTTGAATTATGTGGTTAAAAATCTGGGTGATAACAATGTTGAACTTGAATTCTATGATATTGGGGCTTATGAAGTTCGGGTATATAATGCCACAGGCCGTTTGATAACACAAAAAGCAAGCACTGACAGACGGATACAAATGCATTTACCACAGCGTGGAATGTACATTATTCAGCTTATTTCCGGTGGTGAGCAAAGTACTAGCAAAGTAATGGTATTTTAAAGCCCGTTTCTGGTAACTTAAAAGGAAAACATAAGGTTGTGGTGAATTACTACAACCTTTTTTTATATTTCCATAATGTAATCAACCAGATTGGCTTCGCGGTCCAGATCAAGTTTTTTACGCAGGCGGTAACGGCTTATTTCCAGTCCACGAATGGAAACATTGAGCAGCGGAGCAATTTCTTTGGTGCTCAGGTTCATCCGCAGGTAAGCACAAAGTCGTAAATCTTTGGGCGTTAAGTTCGGATGTTTTTCTTTTATCCGGTTTATAAAATCCTGGTGTACCCGGTCGAAGTACTTATCGAATAGTTTCAGGTTCTGATCGTTGGTAATGTCTTTATCAATCTTCTTTATCAGTCCTTTAATATCTTCTTTTACATAGTTACTTTGTGCTTTATCTGAAACTGATAAGAGTTCTTTTTTAACGTTATTCAATAGCTTGTTTTTTTGAATAAGGTTCATGGTCGAGTTAGCCAGTTCAATGTTTTTAAGCCGCATTTCACCTTTCATTTTCTCTTGTTCCAGTTCTTCAATTTTTTGTTCCGACATTTTCACCTCTTTTTTAAAGGCTTTTTCTTTCGAAACATATTTTTCCGATTCAATTTTTCGGGTTTTTTCAATCTTATGTTTGTAATAGAATAGGTTAAAAAGTACTATCGATAAGAAAGTTATCGCATAAATCAGGTAAGCCAGTTTGGAACGATAAATAGGCGGTTTTATCGTAAAATGGAAGGTTCGTACTTCGCTTTCGTTGTTGTAAATGTTTAAAGCTTTTACTTCAAAAGTATAAGAACCTTCCTGCAGGTTGGTGTATTCTTTAAAGCTTGTACTCGACCATTCCGACCAAACATCGTCGAAACCTTTTAAGCGGTAAGCATGTTGGGTTTTGTTGGGCGCCTCATAAAAAGGAGTGTAAAACCAGAAAGTAATGGAATTGTATTTGAAAGGAATTTCAATTTCCGCTTCATTTAGCTCCAGTTTCACTTCCAGTGGATAAGAATCTTTTGCATCGGCTTTCTGATTGCGGGTTTTAATTTTTACATCGCTCAGGTAGGTGGCGTAGGGTTTATCGAAATTTTTTGTATTGTTAACACTGTAATGCAAAATGCCCTGTTGACTTCCGATTAGTGTATTTGTGGCATCGTAGGTGTAAATATTTTCGAATGAGCTTCGCAGAAAAAGGTTATGAATTCGAAAAAATGGTTTGGTAATTTTATTGTAGGTTCCGTCTTCGAGTTTGCGAAACACACCCAGTTGCGTTTCGGTAAAAAACCACAAATCGCCGTTAGTATCATTAATAATTTTGGTAATTCCTTTAATTCCTTCAAATAGTGTTGTGTATTTTTCATTCACGCTGAATGCATCCAAATCGGGCAGGTATTCATAAATAGAATCCTGAGCCAGAAAATACAATTGACTCTCAATGGGAACCAACAGATAGGGAAGCCTGGGTAAGCCATTGCTCTGGTTGTAGCGAGCTACATTAATGCAGCTTTTGGCATCGTTGCTGAGTTGTATTTTATAAACACCTTTCAGGCCATGATTTATCCACAAATTATTTAAGGCATCAAAAGCAATGTCTTTACTCGATTCGTTAAAATCTGACACCATTCCGGTACTTTCCCATTGTTTGGTAGCAGTGTTTTTTTCGTACCGGTTCAGTCCGTTGTAAGTTCCTCCAATAAGCAGGTTAGAGTTCCATGGAACAGGTTGGTAGTTCCATCCGCCCATGTTTGCCGATATTAATCGGGCTTCCATACCATTTATAAGAAAAGTTCCCAGGTTGTGTCCGCAAAAAAGCTGATCACCAGACTCATAAAGACTCCAGACTTGTCCCAGCGTTCCATCTATTTTAGTAAAACCTGATTCTAAAAGATGGCTGTTTGTTATTTGATGGAGTGGCTTTACAAAAAGTCCCTGGTTGGTTCCAACATAAAGATTGTTGTTATGAATTATTGAAGTATACGAAGTTTCAATCTGGTAACTGTAATCAATAATGGTTAGCGGCGAATTCACTTCAAGCATATCAATACCATTGTCGAGTCCCAACCACAGGTTTTGGTTTTTATCGTAAAAAAGACTCAAAACGGTATTGTTTTGTAAGCCCCGTAAGCGGTTTAATTTCAGAATAATTTCGCCTTGCAGGTTAATTATATAAACGCCATCCTGAATGGTTCCAATGGCAATTTGTTGCGCATTTAATTGTTTGCCGGTATATATCTGATTTTTTATGAAATGTTCATTGATTTTCGATTTCCAGGGTTTAATTCCTTTTTTATCAAGAAAAAAAACGCCCTGGTTGGTTGAACCTAAAACCAGTTTATGCCCTGAATTTTGCATCATAAAGCTAATTTCATGATCCACAAAAAAGGTGTCGTGGAGTAGGTAAGGAACCAGTTTGTTTTGGTTAATGGTGTAAAGCCCAAATTCTTTATCTACCACATAAATGGTGTCGTTAATCTGGTACGAAAAACCAAACTGCGATTTGGGTTCAAGTACCTGAACCGAATGCTGGGAAATAATAAAAATTCGTGTGTACGACTGAAAAAAAATGCCCTCATCGGTTTTGAATATGCGCCAAATTTCTCCGCAATCTTTGTTGCTTTCAGCCATTGTTTCAATAAGCGATGTATAGTGTAATTCACCTTTAGAGTCACGTTGGTAATAACCAAATTCGTTAAATCCTCCGGCATAAATTTTTCCATCGATATATTTTACCGAACGGATGATGGAATTGTTTGGCAGCGGGTATATGTTCCAGGAGCTTCCGTTGTAAACCAACAGACCATTATTGTTGCCAAAATACATAATACCTTTGTCATCCTGGGTAATGCACCAGTTTTGGGTTTCGGCATTGTATTGTTCCCGGGTATGATTGGTAATAAAAGGTAGGCCAATATTTTTAATCTGAGCTGCTGTTTCCATTGCCTGAAACAGAAACCAAATTAATAAAATGCCGGGTATGAATTTCGATTTCAAAACTATTGCTGAGTTTATTTTTGCCCAATTAATGAGCTGCGATTATTTTGACTTTAGAAAATACCAACTGAATTTGCATTAGTTTTTTTAACTGTAATGCATTTAAAAAAGTATAGTATTCAGGCTGTTGATTTATAATTTTTCAATAAGCCAATCGGGTCGATACAGGTTTTTATGTTCACCATATTCGTAGGTAATTTCTGTGCCGGTAATTTTGTAAGTGCATTTTTCGCCATAAATTCTCGAAAAATAGATGTGAGATTCCTCATTATCTTCGTTAACCATTATCAGATGAGCCAGATTTTTGTTTTTAACATCCGATAAGTTACGGTGGCAAATGGGACACGAAAAAGTAACCTTATTTCCTTCAACTATGGTAAAATCTTCGCTAAACGATGTGGTATAATCCCCTAAATCGCCTTTTAACATTACGATTCCTTTTAAGCCGGTACGGGTTTTCCCCGATAAGATAATCAGCGAATTAATATTAAGGCTGTTTCGGCATTTTGGGCATAGATATTTTGTCTTCATTTTTTAAAGTTTTAGGTTTAGTTTTAGTGGGTAAAAAGTACAAAAAGAAACTATACCAGTCAATACCTCTGGTAAAACATATTAAATCACGCCTTTTTTAAAGCACTGCAAAATGGCTAGAACCATAGAAACCACTCAGGATCGGTGTACCTGTTCAGGTGTTCACCGTATCGTTCTTTGACTTCTTTTTCTTCGATTTTGCAGGTGCATTTTTCTCCATAAATCTGCGAAAAGATGATGTAATACTCTTTTCCTTCTTCATTTATCATGATAAATTTTGCCAGGTTTTGGTTTTTAACGTGGCTTAAACTGTGATGACAAATGGGACAAAGTAATTTCACCTTGTCGCCTTCCAAAATAGTAAAATCGGAACTAAATTTACTCTCGTAGTTCCCTAAAGTAGTGTGTAACATAACAATGCCTTTTTGTCCAAGGTCATTTTTTGCGATCAACACAATGTCATCATTTACATTAATGCTGTTTCGGCATTCGGGACAAATAAATGTTGATTCCATCGCTTTACTGTTTAAAGGTTTAGGAAATTTAAAAGTATGGTAATTTACAAAAAAAAAGCACGAAAGTCAATAGTTTGACCCGTGCCTGATAACCGTGTTATATTAATCTTATTAATGCAAAATAATTTCCCTTCCAAATGGGGTTAATGCCAGCGATGCCAGTTTAAAGTGTTGTATGGCAAAGGGAATCCCGATGATTGTAATCCCGAAAATCATTCCAAAAATCAGATGGGTTAAACAAATCCAGATTCCACCAATTAAAAACCATAAAATATTCATTAGGGTGGATAGACAGCCCGGATTTCCCGGTTTAATTTTTATTTCGGCTCCAAAAGGCCAAAGGGCCAGCATTCCCAGTTTTATGGTTTGTAAGGCAAAAGGAATTCCAATAATGGTAATAAATAGAGGAATACTGGCTATAAAGTACTCCAATGCGGTAAATATGCCACCGAAAACCAGCCAGATAATATTTCCCAGTGTTTTCATTGTTTTTAGGATAAGGTGTAAAAAACTCACCTCCGGTTTTTTTCTTTAATTTACCAGAGGTGAGTTAAGGGGTTTCAATTAACTTTTCTTGTTTGTTTCTTTAAAAACTGAGGTAGCTGTGGCAATAACACCTGAAATATCGGCCATGTTTTGCGGAATTATCATGGTGTTGTTTGTTCCGGCCAGTTTGCCAAATTCCATCAGGTATTGTTCGGCAATACGCAGGTTTACCGCATCGATACCGTTTTTAGAGCCTATGGCCTCGGCAATAGCACGAATACCGTTGGCAGTAGCAGTAGCTATCGATTCAATTTCGGCTGCTTTACCCATAGCTTCGTTTATACGTTTTTGCTTTTCACCTTCCGATGTGGCAATCAGTTCCTGTTTGGCACCTTCGGCTACATTTATTTTCGATTGTTTTTCGCCTTCCGATTCGGCAATAACGGCACGCTTGCTACGCTCAGCCCGCATTTGTTTCTCCATGGCATCTTTAATACTTTGTGGAGGAACAATGTTTTTAACTTCGTAGCGGGTAACCTTAACGCCCCAGGGGTCGCTGGCTTTATCCACAGCATCAACAATCGATACATTAATGGTGTCGCGTTCTTCGAACGTTTTGTCCAGTTCCAGCTTGCCAATAATGCTACGCATGGTAGTTTGAGCAATTTGAATGGATGCAAAACGGTAATCGTCGATTCCGTACGATGCATTTTTTGGGTCGATTACCTGCAGGTAAAGAATACCATCTACTTCGACCGAAATATTGTCGCGGGTAATACAGGTTTGCGGAGCCACATCGATAGCCTGTTCTTTTAAGGTGTGCTTGTAACTTATCTTATCGATAAAAGGAATCAGGATATGAAATCCGGCGTGTAAGGTGTTGTTGTATTTGCCCAGTCGTTCAACAATGTAAGCACTGCGTTGCGGAACAATTTTGGCGGTTGATACAATCAGGATTAAAACCAGAATGGCAATCCCTACTGAAATAATAATGGTTGATGTGTCCATGATGTTACTATTTTATGGGTTTAACAAAAAGTGTGATGCTGTTTTTGCGAATAATCTCGACCGGTATGCCGGCTTCAATGGTTTCGTCCGACTCGGCTTTCCAAAGGGCTCCTTTAAAAGCAACTTTTCCGGGTGCCAATGGGGCAATGGTTTGTTCAACCCGGGCGGTTTTTCCAATGAGTTCTTCATCGTCGGTTTCTTCGGGACCGTTTTTTTGTTGAAAAAACCTGCGCTTAAACCATCGACGTAAGGCAACTAAAGCAATTACCGAGGCTATGGCAAAAACCAGAATTTGTGTACCCACCGACCAGTCGAAAACCAGACTGAGCAGTGCTGTTGCCCAGGCTCCAATTCCCAGGAAGATAAGTATTAATCCGGGAACAGCTAATTCTAAAAGAGCAAAGAGCAAACCAATTAAAAACCAGACTACGGCTGGGTTTTTAAGAAATTCAAAAATATCCATTTTTATAGGTTTTGTTAATGAAATTTGGTTTAAAACAGTTTTATGACGGTACAATTTACTAAAAGTTACCGGAAAGCTGTTTGTGTGCTTTAAGATAATTTGGTTTATAAGTGAGAATATTTGTTTTTGGAAAAGCGTATCTTTCGATTTATAGTTAATCTTGAAATTTTGCGAAAAATATAAAAAGTATGTTAGCATTGTTTAGTTCCCATATGGGGAGCAATTATTGAAAGTATATAGCAGTTAGTAGTTTATGAAAATTTTATTTCCGAAAGAGCCATGAAAAAAAGACTTTTGTTTTTGGTGTTATTACCATTGATTGCTCTCAGTTGTGAATCGAAAAATAGTTTCTCGTTTATTGGAAAATGGCAATCCCTCAATGACGAATCTTCACTGATTGAATTTACTAAAGACAATAAAATCACTTTGTATAGGAACGGGAAATCATTTTGGGCTCAAAGTACACTGAATGGAGAACTAAATTGTGAAATTTCAAAGCAAAGTGATAGATGGTACAAGTTTGTTGCTTTTGATGGCACTGATGTGTTTATTAAAGGTCGGATTGAAATTGTAGCTGATAATAGGATAAGGATTTATTTCCATAAGCATCATGATATTTTGGATGTTGCTGATGAATATTACCAAACGGATGATTTCAATAATCATTCAAAAATTATGAAAGAAATAATGATGCTACCTGAAGTGCCATAATACAGATAAGGTAAAAAAAGCTAATTCTTAAGCGGTAAGTACTTTGGTTTACATTCTTTAAACAGAGCATACTATTCCTAATAAAATTTGGATATGTAATTTGTCAATTTGTTTCTGTAACTATAGAAAAAGCTGCAAAAGAGTATATTTAATCTAAGAATAAACTATTTTTATAAAGATTTTTCAAAAGCAGTTTTTTAATGGCTAAAACCACCGGTTTAGTTTTTATTCTTTTTGCAGTACTGTTTCAATCAGGCAATATATTTTCTCAGGAATATGTTGTTGGGGGTGATTTTGATTATGCTCCTTTTTCATTTACCGATTCAACGGGAAAATCTGCCGGACTCGATATTGATGTATTAGAAGCCATTTCTGTTTCAAGTGGTATTAAATTAAGCTATGAACTCAACCGGTGGGATAGTGCTTTAGCCCATATTCAATCGGGAAAAACCGACATAATTGTTGGAATCATTTTTTCTGAAGAAAGAGAAGAGTTTCTTGATTTTACCATTCCCATCCATACAGAATACTATTCAATTTTTATCCGTAAAAATTTACCATTTAAAGATTTAGCAAGTTTATACGATTACCGGCTGGTGGTTTTGGATAAGGACATATCAATCGACAGGTATCTTATTCCCATGGGGCTTTTTAAAGATTATGTTGTGGCAACATCATTACCCGAAGCACTTTCAATAATTGAAAAAGGATTGGCCGATTATGTATTGGCTCCAAATCTGCTTGGTTTGAACGAGATTGAAACGAACAACTATAAAAACATTGAAATAAAAGGTCCGTCAATAATTCCCAGCATTTATTGCATGGCAGTTCGAAAAGGAAATACCGAATTATTAAGTATACTGAACAAGGGAATCCTGGAGCTACATAAAAACGGAAAACTTACCAAAATACAGGAAAAATGGAAGGTTTACGAAAAAGATGACTTTAAATACAAGCAAATTGCCAAAAATATTGCGATTGTATTTGTGATAGTAGTTGTATTATTAATTCTTGTTTTTATTTGGGTTTGGTTACTGCGCATACAGATTAAAAAAAAGACAGAAAGTTTAAATCATAAAAACCATGAATTGCAAAAAAGCGAAGAAAAATTCAGAATAATTACTGAAAACTCGAGCGATATAATCTGGCATATGGATAGCAATTTTATTTTAACCTATATCAGTCAGGCCGATGAAAGGATACGAGGCTTTAAAAAGGAAGAGGTGATTGGTAAATCTCTTTTTTCAGTTTTAAAACCTGAAGGAATTGAAATGCTAAAAGAAGCCAATAAAAAAAGATTGTTCGATCTGAGCCAGGGTATCCGATCGGTTCCGGCAATTTATGAGTTGGAAGAACTTTGTAAAGATGGCAGTTGGGTTTGGATTGAAGCTACAGCAACAGCATTTTATGATCAGGACGGTAATGTATCTGGTTATCATGGCGTATCGAGAGATATTACGGAACGAAAAAAAGCGGAACTACTGCTTAAGGAAAGCGAGAAGCAGCTAAGAGAACTTAATTCAACTAAAGACAAGCTATTATCAATAATAGCGCACGATTTAAGAAGTCCCTTTAATGCCATTTTGGGCCTTTCGGACTTGTTGGTCACTAACAACAAAGATTTTGATGATGATAAAAACGAAAAGTACTTGCGCATTATTAATTCATCGGCTAAAAACACACTTATTTTACTCGACAATTTGCTAACCTGGGCAAAATCGCAAACCGGAAATAATACGTTTCATCCGGAAAGAGCAGATTTAACTGCAATTATCAGCGAATTATTGGATGAATCAGAATCAATCGCAAAAATTAAAAATATTGCTTTACATGCAGTTCAAATTAATGGTATTGAAGTATATGCCGATGTAAATATGTTAAAAACAATCTTGCGGAATCTTATTTCCAATGCGATTAAATACACGCATAATAAGGGAGATGTTAAAATTTCGGCCATACAAAAGCAAAACCATATCGAAGTTACTGTTTCTGATAATGGAGTTGGTATAAGCGAGGAAATCCGAAATAAATTATTTGATATTGATGCAAATATTACAACCACCGGAACTGCAAACGAAGTGGGTTCAGGTTTAGGCTTAATACTTTGTAAAGAATTTGTGGAAAAACACGGTGGAAAAATCTGGGTTAACAGTGAATTAGGAAAGGGAAGTGCTTTTGTGTTTTCGTTACCGGCAGGAACTGAGCCAATTCACAACTGTTAAAGGAAACTCCGGACAAAAGGAAACGCTGAGTTAAGGTTTGTGCTTCCCTTTGGTTTAAAAATTCTCAAACAGTATCGAATTAAGGAAATAAAAAAAGCCGGAACTAACGAACCGGCTTTTTTTATTTATCTTAAACTATTAAAACATAATACCAATACTGGCCAGGAACTGGCTGGCACGTTGGTCGGTATTGTAAGAATAATTTCCTAATGTGATATTATCACCCAATTTACTCAGCGGAAATTCGTAACGCACATCGAGAGTAACTTTTTTCAGAATATCAAGACCTACACCGGCTTGTCCGCCAAAAGTAGCTTTTTGAGTTACTGCAGTAAAACTATCCAACATCTCGTTTATTTCTTCCGAAGCAGATTCATCTGCATTATTACCCAGTTTAAAGCTGGCAACTGGGCCACCATAAAGACGTGCCGGACCTAATTTTACCCCTACCATTACCGGAATATCAAAATTGGTATACTTTATACTGGCCGACGATTCCGTAACGTCACTGTAAAGTTCGGCCAAAGGTTTTTTAATGTTGATGGTCGTGTTTGTTTGCGAAAAGATTAATTCGGGTTGAATAAAAATACCCAAAACTTTTACCCGGGCAAAAGCTCCAAAGTGATAACCCATATCGTACGATGCGGGTTCAAAAGCCAGGTTGGCTACAACATTTAAAGCCAAGGGATTAATTTCGGCTGCTGTTCCATCGCCATCCAAATCCATAAATAATTCACCATCATTGGCTCCACCGGGTAAGTAACTGTCTTTTATAGATACTTTAGGATCGATACTGAAATCATCAAAACTTACTTTCGATGAGTTTACCCCACCTTTAATACCCCAGGTAAAAATCTGGCTGTATGACATTTGAGCTATGAAGATAACGCTCATGATTAAGATCAATTTTTTCATAAATCAAGTTTTAAGTTAAACAAAGTATGTAAAGTTAATATTATTTCAATACTTGCAAATTTCTTTGTTGTTTTAAGCAATTTCAATAGTTTCACCCAGATAGCGGGGTTGTTTGTTAAAAATTAAATCGAGTATCAGTTTTATGCGCGCCAGTTTTTCGCGTATCATGATTTTTTTTCGATAATGCTTGGGTACATCCTGCGCATTGTATCCAATCAATTGCATTTGGTTTCTATTTCCGACAAAAACAGCTCTTTCGTTATGAAACTTTTGCGAGATTACCGTCAGGCTGGTTTCGCCAAATACCTTTTTGGCCCGGATAACCGAATCCCAGGTACGAAACCCGGCGTAATCCAAAAATATCTTATCGGCAGGAATTCCGGCAGCAATAAGGTCTTCTCTTATGGTACGCGGTTCGTTGTATTCAACCTGACCATTATCGCCGCTTATAAGAATAAAATCAATTTTTTTGTTTTGATACAATTCAATTGCCGCTTCAATCCGGTACTGATAAAATAAATTCAAGGTTCCTTTTTTTATGTACTTGCTTGTGCCCAACAACAAACCCACCCGGTTGTGTGGAATTTCGTCAACTGAATTGAATAGCTGTTTTTTGCTTTGCCATTTAATGGCAATGTCGGGAGCAAAAAATGCAAAGCATAAAAAACCGACTAGTACCAGTATAAATGTTATGACTCGTTGTGACATTATTTAAAAATTTGCGGCCAAATTATTTATTTAAACGTATGGATGGTTTTTTTGGATTAAAAGTTGCGCAATTTAAAAATATTCTAAATAAGCAAAACCCGACATCAATAATTTTCTATATTTGTCATTTAGATGAATTTGAATAGTAGCGTTTGATGAAATTAGTACCCATACTTTTTCTGCTTTTTTCTTTTGTTAATTTGCCGGGGCAGATGCAAAAGACCGTCACATTGGAAAATTTCAATGCACCTCCGTTTCGCATCAATAATAAAGACGTAAATTCTATTCAGGCAACATTCGGATTTAGTGAGTTGACATTTTCCGAAATAGAAACAGTTACTGAACATTTTGTTTCACTTCAGGTCGATGGTTTTGGTAAAACTTACGAACCGGGTTCACCCGATTTGCCCTATTACATTCAGTTAATTTCAGTTCCCAAAGAGGTAAATCTTCAACTCGAATTGGGTTCACATGCTGAGCAATCGCTTGTTTTGCGCGAACATCAGATAAATTTCCCCATAGTTCCGGCATTAGCTTCTGCATCAAAATCGGACGCTAAAGATTTAAGGTATTTCAAAGGAAAAGTTTATCAGGAAAACAAGTTCCACGAAAAACCTGTGGTACAGCTTAAAGAACTTGGCATCATGCGAAATGCCAAAATTTATGAAATTACTTACCACCCTTTTTTATATAATGCAGTTAGCAATGAGTTAAAAATAAGAAATAATGCTAAGGTTAAACTGATTTGGGATAAGCAAATACAAGAGTTGAAATCGTGGAATTTTACACATCCGCTAAAGTCAGCAGCTATTGAAAATACCTTGTCAGCGACCGAAAATCAACGCGAAGTATTTGTAATTGTAGCTCCATTAAAATTTGAAACTTCGCTGCACGATTTTATTCATTGGAAGGAGCAGCAAGGTTTCCAGGTAATTGAAGGCTATGTGGGTCGCGAAATTGAAAACAACACAACCATTAGTATCAGGAACTTTCTTGAGCCTTTATATACGAATCCCCAAACCGGAATGGCCGCAAGTTCTTATTTGCTAATTGTGGGCGATGTAAGTGAAATTCCGGCCTGGAATGGTGTAACATCGGCTCATGCCACCGATTTGTATTATGCCGAATATACCGACGATTTTTTTCCGGAAATTAAATACGGGCGTTTTTCGGTAACTACTGAAGAACAGTTGCAGGCGGTAATTGCAAAAACCATGTATGTGGAACAGGGTGCAGGCTCTGACGGTGCTTATCAGAACAAACACCTGTTAATAAGCGGTGAAGATTCAAAATATGCCCCTACGCATGGAAACGGAGCCTTGAATTATTATTTGGCAAATTATGCTACTTCGGTTTTTGGCATCGAACCTGCCTATTACTTGTATGGTTCCGGTTCGCCGGTTTTATCGGAAAGCCCGCAGGCAAAACAGGACATTCTCAACCATTTTAATCAGGGAGTGGGTTATGCTTATTATACAGCCCATTGCGATCAGCTGGGTTGGAACAACCCCGAATTTCTTTTGTCCGATATTCCATCGCTAAGTAATTTAGGTTATTATCCCTTGATGATTGGGAATTGCTGCCAATCGCTAAAATACAATGTTACCTCGTTTGGCGAAGAAATAGTTCGTGTTCCCGAAAAAGGAGCGGTGGCTTACATTGGTGCATCGAACGATTCGTACTGGGACGAAGATTACTTTTGGAGCGTGGGCTTTACCGATAAAATTGTTTCCAATCCTGAATACGAGAGCACCGGACTTGGCTCCTGGGATGCCTGGTTTCATAATCATAACGAAGCTGAAGAGCTGCATGCGCTTACTGCATCTCAAATTATTTATTCGGGAAATATGGCGGTTCAGGCTTCAACTTCCAATTTAAAAGATTATTACTGGGAAATTTACGCGCTCATGGGCGATCCATCCTTAGTTCCGGCAAAATTTCGCTACCAAAAATTGCCGGTAGCTTATAATCCTGTTTTTAAATTGGGTCAGCAGTCGTTGCAGGTTTCAGCTGCGCCGGGTTCAACTTTTACCTTGTTTGAAAACGAAAACTTTATGGGTTTTGCCAAAACCGATGCGTTGGGAGTTGCACAAATATCGTTTAAAGCACTTAGCCAGACGGGCGAAAAGATAATTCGCTTAACAGCAACGCATCCCGAATATTTACCTGCTATCGATTCCTTATCGTGCATTCCCGCCGATGGACCCTATGTGGTCTTCGATTCAGTTTTTTGGGTCGATTCCCTGGGAAATCCAATCAGCTCAGTAAATTATGGCGAAAGTATAGGAGCCTTCCTGCAATTTAAAAACTATGGAAATCAGGATGCTACCGATATAACAATCGAAGTTAATTCGGAAAGCACATGGTTGGTTGAATTTACAAACTCAAATATGACTATCCCTGAAATTAAATCGGGAGCCAGTTTTACAAGTACAGAGCCAATTACATTTACAGTTAGTAATACTATACCCGATGCAGAATTGCTATATTTTGAGGGTTTGGTGCTGCACCAGCCAAATCATCAGGCAGGTTTTGGATTCTTTATACCAGTAAATGCACCGGTTCTTGCTTTGCACGATTTTCACATCGACCAGTCGGGCAGTGGAAACCACAATGGTATTATCGATGCTGGAGAGTTATTTACCTTGGATGTAGAATTTGTAAATACCGGACACGCCCAGGTAAGCAATACACTGATTCAATGGACTTCGTCCAATCCGGATAATCTGGAAGTAATTGAATATGAAAATGCTTTGGGAGGTTTTGCTGTTGATTCTACAGTTCAAATGCAGGTAGTTTTGCAGGGTGGAATGGATTTCTTTCCCGGAGAAGATCTCACACTCAGTTACCATATTTTAGCTGGAGATCCAACAAGTTACCAGTTTTCAGGTTCCATTCCGCTTGTTTTAGGCCAGGAGCCCGTTATCTCAATGCAGAACTCCCGTGATACCGTGGTAAATGCTTATTTCTATGATTCGGGCGGACCCTCAGGAAACTATGCGAGACTGGATACGCTTACTCATACTTTTGTACCCTATCACACGGGCGAAGGTTTGGCAGTCGATTTTATTGAATTCGACGTGGAAAGTTCATCAACTGGTTGTTTCGATCGATTGGAGATTTATGATGGATTAACCATTGACGATCCCTTGCTCGGAAGTTTTTGTAGCAATAATATGGTGGATCAGGTGCAAAGCAGTAATGTAGATGGGGCACTGACTTTTCGATTTATCTCCGATAATAGTGCTGAAAAAGCAGGCTGGGAAGCACATTTGTTTTCTTCGCCCCAGCATAGCCTTACTTTTGAAATTTCTGATGGTGCCGAAGCTGAGATTTTATTGGACCATCGCTTAATGATGGCCGATGCCGCAGGAACAGCCACTTTTGATTATACCTTAAGTGAGGGAGAAAAAGAATATACCATAAAAAAAGCGGGTTATTTTACCCAAAGCGGAAAAATATCAAAACTTTCAAGCGATTCTACCATTCAATTGGTTCTGGAAAAGTTACCCGATGTTGAGTTTTTTATTCAACTTGCAGGCGAACCGCTTGAAAACGTTCCGGTTATTTTTGATGAACGCACCTTGTACACCAATGAAAATGGGCTGGCAGTTTTTGACCAGGTTTTAAGCGGAACCAAAGTTTATGTTGTTTCGTTGGATGGATTTGTCGAGGTAACTGGAGCTGTAGTTGTTGGTAAGACAAATGTTTCTCAAACGGTAAATCTGGAACCCAAAACCTATACGGTAAATTTCACCATTAAAAATGGCGATTTTAATCTGGCCGATGCCTACATAACAGTTTTCGATACCTCGCTAGCAACTTCGATTTATGGACAGGCTTCGTTGGATGGAATTCTTCCACAATCTGCCATTCAATTTTCAGTTTTAAAAGATGGTTTTAATGCCTATCAGGGAGCATTTGATGTGATTGCTGCGGATGTTTCGGTTGAAGTTGATTTAACGCCGGTTGGAATTTCTGAACGATTTACTAAAGCTATTAAGGTTTTTCCTAATCCGGTATCCAAATCCGGTGAGCTTAAAATCAGTGCTGAACGCGAAATCAGTCAGCTCATTTTGTATAGTCATAGCGGCATAATGCTTCATAATGAAAAAATTTCTGCCAAAGAATTTGTGTTTAATGTAACCAATCATTCGCCGGGAATGTATATGCTGAAGATTCGCTTAAGCGATGAATGGTTTTATAAGAAAATGCTAATAGAATAAAATAATTTCATTTTTAATAGTTTTAGTAAAGCAAGGGAAGCATACATGTGCAAAAAAATATTTTTTGGATTATTCATTTTACTAGCGGTTGAAGCTGTTGCTCAAAACGCAAAACTTCAGTTCCGCGACATTCCCATGCAACAAACCCTCGAAAAGAAAAATCCGCAAACACAACATTTGAATATTGGTTTTCCTGAGGTTTCGTTTCAGCAGGTAGAAACCAACCGGGGCAATTTTAGTCAGCTCGAAATTCCTGGAACCTATCGTTCAGGCGCAGTGGGCGAGCCTCAATTGGTTAGTTTTAATAAATTGTTGATTGTTCCTGTCGATGCTGAAATTTCCGTATCGGTTATCAGTTACCAAAGCAATGAGTTTGATTTGGATCCGCTAACAAAAACAAGTCGTTTGCTTCCTTACCAGCCCAGTTATCGAAAAAACGAAAATCCCGATGAGAAAGAATTACTGATAAACGAAAAGACCTATGCTAAAACCAGTTTTATTGAGCAGGAATTGGTTACCATCAATTATTTGGGTAAAATGCGCGGATTAAGACTGGCACAGCTTACCGTTAATCCGGTTCAATACAATCCGGGTAAAAACAAGCTTAGGGTTCATAACCAAATAGTAATTGAGCTAACTACAAAAAATGGAAATGTTTTAGCCGACGAGCAACTGCTAAAAACCACTCAATCACCTTATTTCGAAGCATTATATCAACAAGCGGGTTTGGAACCTGTAACAAAAAGTCTTCCGCTTACCATGGAACATCCGGTGAGCTATTTGGTTGTAACACCTCCTGAGTTTTTACCGGGTTTAGTTCCTTTTATTGAATGGAAAACCCAAAAAGGTTTTGAAATGATAATCGGAAATACGGCAGAGATTGGAAGCAGTGTGAGTGAAATAAAAACCTGGATTCAAATGCAATATGCCGATACCTTAAACGGAAAGCCCGCCCCAACATTTTTGCTTTTGGTAGGCGATGTGGCGCAGATTCCTGCATCGCAAAACGGAATACAAACTTCAAAAGCAACCGATTTGTATTATGCTTCTGTTGATGGCGATATGTTTCCTGAAATGTTTTATGGACGATTTTCGGCGCAGGATACCGCACAATTACGTGTAATGATTGATAAAACCCTGATGTACGAAAAGTACCAGTTTGCTGACGATAGTTATTTAAACCAGGCTACTTTAATTGCGGGTGCCGATGCAACCTGGAATCCAAGAGTTGCCCAACCAACCATAAATTACAGTACTGAGAACTATTTTAATGCAGCGCAGGGTTTCGATAAAGTGAATGCTTATTTAACAAATTATACCGGCTGTTACAACACTGAACAAATTGGTGTGGGCATTCTGAATTATACCGCGCACTGTTCGCAAATGAGTTGGTCTTCGCCGTATTTGTCGGCTACTACAGTTCAGAATTTTACAAATAGCGGAAAATACCCCATTGCCATTGGCAATTGTTGTACGTCGGGCGACTTTAGTATTTCAACCTGTATTGGTGAGGCTTTTCTACGAGCTCCTTTGGGTGGCGCTGTAGCTTACTTGGGCAGTGTTCCCGATACGTTTTGGTGGGAAGATTATTATTGGGCTGTGGGCGCTCATTATCCCGTCTATAATCAATATCCATCGGTCGATTCGAGCGGTACGGGAATTTACGATGCCTTGTTTATGCCCAACTATCAAAGCCTCGATGCCATTGTATTTGCAGGAAATTTGGCTGTTACCGAAGCCATCAATCAGGCATATCCTACCGATGTGGGTTCGCTTTATTATTGGGAAGCTTACCATTGTTTGGGCGATCCTTCGTTACAACCTTATTTAACGCAAGGAAAAGTTTCCACAGTGGAACATGCTGCCAACTTAAACCTGGGTTCCGGTGAACTGGAAGTTTTGGCAAATCCGGGAGCTTTGCTAGCGCTTTCAAACAATACTCAACTCATTTCTTCAGGTTTTGTCGATTCCAGCGGAGTACTTAACTTGTCTTACACTAACTTGCAGGCGGGTGATTCTCTCTTACTTGTGGTCACTCAGGCCGGTTACAAGCCCTATTTTGCCAACATTGTTGTTTTGACTCCTGCTGACTATTATCCCGATGTTAGCATTTGGGTTCAGCAAAATCAAATCTCATTGGCAAATGCCGAAGTAACTTTGGAACAAAGCAATTTAACCACCGATGGTACCGGACTGGTTGAATTTGCTGATGTCGATACCGGTTGGGTTCATCTCGAAGTTCGGCATCCGGATTTTATTACTTATTCCGATAGTTTTTATCTTGGTTTTTCTGATACCTTACTTACCATCAACTTAAAATCATTGCCTGATTTACGCTTTGTAGTTTTCGACAGCATCGGGTTTGCCGCTAATGTAGCTGTTAGCCTTGATTCCCTAACTCAATTTACTGATGCCTTGGGACAAGTTGTTTTTTCAGGTGTTGAGCCGGGTATTCATCTGTACCGTATTGAAAAAGCGGGCTATTATGTAGTTCAGGAACAGCTTATGGTTCCTGATTCTTCAGTGGAAAAACCCGTGTTTTTGCGTGAAATTCCTGATCTCCAGTTTACAGTAATGTTTCAAAACCAGCCAGTGTCCGATGCCAAAATTATAGTAAATCAAAGCGAATATTTTACTGATGTTTTGGGTCGCTTGTTACTCGAAGACATAGGTACCGGAACATTTGCTTACGAAATTACAAAAGAAGCTTATAGCCCCTTAAATGGTTCGGTAACTGTATTTTTAAAGAATGAATCGGTAAAAGTGGAATTGCCCCGCTTGTCGCAAGCGCAGTTTACTGTACGTTTTGCTGATTCACCGGTTTCGGATGTGCAAATTACCCTCGATACGATGAAACGCCTAACCGACAGTCAGGGAATTGCATCGTTTCCAGCCTTGATTTATGGCGATTATCCCTTTACTGTTAAAAAAGATAAGTTCCAGCCTGTTAGTGATACCTTGCAGTTAGCTGAAGTTTTTTTTACAAAGGATATTGAGCTTGAATTGGAGACTTTTACTGCTTACTTTTACTTAACAGCAAATTCACAGCCCATGGCCGGAGCTCGCATTTTACTGAATACCACAGAGGTATTTAGCGATGATGCGGGAAGTGTAGTTTTCGATAAATTATTTCCCGATTCTTTGTATTTCTATCTGGTTTCCTGTCCGGGTTACGAAAGCCTTTCGGGTAGTTTTACCATGGGCAATTTCGATTTGATAACTTATTTAAGTCTCGATTTAACTACTTATCAGGTAAATTTTGTTGTTTCCGATGAGCAGGGTTTGTTGCCCGGCGCCCTTATCGATTTTGCCAATCAGCAAAAGCAAACCAACAGTTTTGGGGAGGCGCTTTTTTCTGAAGTGTTGCCTGCTGAATCGTTGGTTTATACTATTCAAAAAGACGAAAGTCATTTGGCCGATACCGGAACAATCCATTTAAAAAGCGATACAACAGTAGCTGTTCTGCTATCCGTATTGGAAATTAATGAGGAATCAAACAGTTCGCCAGAGCTTTTCCCGAATCCAACTTCCGGAAAGCTTACTTTGCAATGGAAAAGTGCGCCAAATTCGTTTTCAGTTAAAGTGTATTCTAATTTAGGAGTTTTACTAAAGAGCGTCGATGGAATTAATTATCAGTTGGAACTTGATTTAACTGAATTCGATGCCGGAGTTTACCATTTGCAAATTCAGTCGGGCAGTTACAAAACGGTTAAACGAATTCTGCTTAAGTAAAACCGCTACTTTTTTACATCAATTAAATTTCGCTTAAGGCTTTAATCAACGATTCCTTTTTTCGGGTCGAAACCGGAACGCTTACATCATCGGTCATAATCAGTGTTCCGCCATCCGATTTATCGAGCCGTACAATGTGATTCAGGTTTACCAGATGCGACTGATGCACTCTAAAAAACTGAAATTCGCTGAGCAAATCGTCGAATTCTTTTAAGGTTCGTGAAACCAGCACCGGTTTTTGATTGGTTAAAAAGAATTTGGTGTAGTTTCCGGTAGCTTCGCAGCGCAGAATATCGTGAATGTTAACCAGAAAAATGCTTTCTGCCGTTTTCAGAATAATTTTTTTTGAATCTTTTTTTATGCTTTTAAGGTTATCGAGCAGTTGCGATAGTTGATTTTTTTCGGTTTCCAGCGAATGTTTTACCCGGTCAACCGATGTTATCAATTCATCCGGATCCAAAGGTTTCAATAAATAATCGATGGCGCTAAAGCGAAAGGCTTTAACGGCATATTCATCGTAAGCTGTCAGAAAAATCAGGGCAAAGCGTTTTTTATCGATGCGGTTTAGCAGGTCGAATCCGGTTCCGTCGGGCATCTTTATATCGAGAAAAACCAAGTCGGGTTGCAATGTTTTAATTTGCTGAATCCCTCTAATAACACTGTTTGCTTCGCCAATAAGTTCCAGTTCAGGGCAATATATGGCCAGCATTTCTTTTATGGTTTCACGAGCGCGATCTTCATCATCGATAATTATAGTCGTAATTTTTGATTGGGCTTCCATTTTATAGTTTTTTATAAGGTATTTTCATAAATATGCGTGTTCCGTGAAAATGACGATCCAAATCAGATAAATCGGTTAATTCAATATCGAAGGTAAGTTTTTTTGAGCTAAAATTGGCAAGTCGTTCGCGGGTAATTGTTAATGCCAGCGAATGGTGTTTTTTATTTCTTGAACTTTCAATACTTTGTTTGAATCCAACGCCATTGTCTTCAATGTTTATCAATACAAAATCGGGTAATACCTGATAATTAATCTGTATAAGTCCCGGATAGGTGATTCCGTTAAAACCATGTTCAATGGCGTTTTCAATAAAAGGTTGTGCCATCATGGGAGGAATAGCAATGGTTTCGGTATCAATGTCATCGACACATTGAATGTTAAAATCGAACGAATTGTTAAAACGGAGCCGTTGCAATTCGGTGTAATACACCAGAGTTTCAATTTCCTGATTCAGCGGAATAAATTCGTGGCGGGTGTTTTGCAGGAATAAGCGCATGAGCTTGGCAAATTTCGACAAATAGCGGCCCGCTTCTTTAATCTCATTTTTAAAAATAAAACTTTGAATGGCAATAAGCGCATTAAACACAAAATGTGGATCCATCTCCGAGCGCAACAATGTTTGCTCCAGTTTCAGCGATTTCTCGCGTAATACAAACTGTTTTATCCTTTGACGATAAAAAAACAGTAAAACAGCCAGTACCGCAATAATTTCGAGCAGAATAAACCAGGTTCGCTGCCAGAAGGGGGGCAAAATCGAAATTTTAATGGTTGCCGGTGGGCTTCCTTTTTGTAATCCCAGTTGTGTGTTCACTTCAAAAATATAACTTCCGGGTGCTATGTTTGTGTACGATGCCTGATTGCCCTGACTGGCCACCCAGTTCTCATCGATTCCTGACAAGCGGTAAACGTACTGCGTATTTTGCGGCATAAAATCGAAATTGGAGAATTCCAGCGTAAAAAAGTTCTCTTTGTAGTTTAATACAATTTCTTCCCGGGCTGAAAAATCGATTTTACGAATCTTATCAAAAACCCGAAACCCGCTAAGTCCCATTTTTTCGGCAGGCGAAAAAGTTTGAATCTGTTCGGGCAAAAAAACATAGAAACCATTTTCGCTGCCAATAAGAACCTTGTTGTTTTTAAGTGTTAAAATAGCATCGGTAAAGTGTTCGGGTTCAAGTCCGTAGTTTGACCCGAAGCTTGTGAGTTTATTCGCTTTGTAATTGTATTTTACCAGGCTTTCGGGGGTAGTAATCCAAATTATTGAATCGTTTGAGCCGGTAATTCCAAGTATCTTGTCCGATGGCAAGCCGTTGTTTTGTGTAAGATGCCGGAATTGCTTTTTTTCGTAGTCATAAATATTTATTCCTGTTCCACCAATAAATAAAATACTGTCGGGGCTTTGGTAAATACTCGACGCATGATTTCCCCAGAATGCCAGCGAATCATCGGGCTGGTTGCTATAGTGTTTTATGGAATACCGGTTGGTATCCATTTGGTTTAATCCGTTATTGGTGGTTCCTACCCAAATATATCCTTGCGCATCTTCAAAAATAAACTGAATCAGATGCGAACTTAATTGATGCTGGTTAAATTGGTTGTAGGGAATTAAGTTCCCGGTTCGGGTATTAAAAAGCATCAATCCCTGGTTGGTGGCTAAATACAAGCTGTCGGCACTCCAAAAAAGCAGGTGTTTTATTTCCAGATGACTGGTTTGCTCCATGGTTTTTACTTCGTTCAAAGAAAGGTCGATTGAGACCAAACCCCGGTTGGTTCCCAGCCAAACCAACGATGAAGCTCTTTGTGGTTCAGTACAAAAAACATAGTTTCCGGGTAGATTCTTGTCCGTACTACAGTTCTGACAATAATGCATTATTTTGTTGTCTGAACGATTGCTTATGAACAAACCCTGGTTACTTGCAAAATAGAGGTTTCCTAAATTATCGGCATTAAGCGTATTTATTGTTGTTTTTATCGAGTCGATGGCGGTTGGAAGGGCTACGAATTTTTTTTCAGCGAGATTGTAATGCCACAAATTATAGTTTGTGTTAATATACATGTCCTTGTTCTGCACAACAAAAAGTTGTTTTATCTGATCCAGCTTGAGTTGCGCAGGAAGGTTCTTTGGAGTAAGAACCTCATTTACTTTTTTTGTGGAATAATTGTAGTGCTTTATTTGTTGGTTTGTGGCAAAATAAAAACTACCGGCAGTGTCGGGATTTGAAAAACAGCATGCATCCTGTAATTGGTTATCGGCGAATTGCAATTTTTCGTTTTTCCAATGGTAAATACTTTGTTCCGATGAAAAAAAGAAAGAAGCCTTATCGTTTAAGTGCATAAAATCAATGGCTCCAAAATCGATAGGGGTTTCAAAGGCTTTTTTTGCAGCTTCCCATTCCGGAAAAACAACTAAGCGGTCTTTTTCATAAAAGCTTTCGAATGCTGTTGTTGCGGGATTAAACCGATGCAAAATTCCATAATAAAAATTCATCCATAAATACGTTCCATCGCTGATTAAATGGTTTATGGACCTGGTTGCCGGAGTTTCGTACAAACGAAGGCTGTATGGTTCAAAACTAAGGGTTTTCCGGTTAAAAAAATGTACCCCCGATGAGCCCCAGAATCCTACCCAAAGCCTGTCTTTGGCATCTTCGTAAAAAGCATTGTACCAGTCACTTTTTAAGCTGCTGTAATCCATGGCGTGCCGGTAAAATTTATTGGTTTCGGGCAGGTAGCGATAAAACCCTTCGCCCGACCATAATCCAAAATACAGGGTTCCCTGTGAATCTTCGAAAATAGTGGACACTTTTTTATCGGGAAATGAAGCCTGGAAATTGCTGAAATCATACGAATCGGGATTCCAGCGATGAACACCTTTTCCCATGGTTCCAATCCAAACCTGTTCTTTACTGTCCTGAAAAAAACAGGAGACGTGATTCGATAAAAGGGTATTGTCGATTCCCGGAACGCTGCGGTAATGCCGAAACTGATTGGCTGCGGGCTGAAGTACAGAAATTCCTTTATTGGTTCCGGCCCACAAATTTCCCGAACGATCGGTAAAAAGGCAGTTTACATGATTGTTTAATAAGGTATGTGCCAGGTAAATGTTGTTCTGAAAACGGATAAAGCGGTTTTGATTAATAAGGTATTTATAAAGTCCGTTTCCTGTAGCCAGCCAAAGGGTACTGTCAGTATCACTAAGAATTTCAAAGGTTGAGGTGGACAGTTTTTTCGAAAAAGTATCCTTGTTTTTAAAATACCGATAAAATCCATCGGTACCGCTCATCCAGATTCTGTTTTTTGCATCCTGATAAATGCAGGCAACATCGTTGTCTCTTTTCTTTTGCGGATTGTTTTTATCGGCTTGTAATAGTTTCATTGCGTTTAATACGGTGTCGAACCGATAGGGTCCAAAGTCTCTTCCGCCAAGCCATAAAGTTCCTTCGTTATCGATGGTTAACGCATGATAATCGTAATAATCGGTCGACGATGCATCGTGTTTAAAAAAACTGACTTTTTTTGTGTTTGGTTCAATTTTGTTTAGTACGCCATCATTGGTTTCTACCCAAAGTATGTTTGATGTATCTTGCGTGAAAATTTTTCGCACGTGTTCGTGACTAATTCCTTTGCTGGTTTGGCTTTGAATCGGAAATCGCACAAAGTGTTCTTTGTCACGGTTGTAGCGATTTAAACCATTTTTGGTTCCCACCCATAAATTATTACGTCCGTCAATACAAAGCGAAGTAATGTAATTATCGGAGATGGAAAGACTGTCGTTTGTTTGGTTTAAGAACGAAATAAACCGATAACCATCGAAACGATTTAAGCCATTGTTGGTTGCAATCCAGATAAAACCGCATTGATCCTGAACGATATCTAGAATTTTATTGCTGCTTAATCCATGTTGCCGGGTATAGTTGTTAAACTGGGTATAGTAATCGTTACTATAGGAGGCAACAGAGCTGTTTTGGCCTGATAATGACTGCAAAGCACTAAAACCTAAAGCTACAAACAGGACACCTTTTTTAAGAAGTTTGCATCTGACCATGCTATTTCGTTTAACAACAAACAAGGGGTATTAAAAATTACAATTCAACAATAATGATATAGGTTTGCATCGTTTTATTTTGGTTTTAAGGACAGGTTTCTCAAATCTACATAATTTAAGCTGAATTGCAAATCCTAGTTATTAAAACACACTTAATCATTATAAAATAGCATTCAATAGTTTGAACAAGCAACGGAGGATATATTAGTTTACCTTGCAGTATGAATGCTAAGGAAAAAAAATACGATATCTATACTTATTCCGGCGAACTGCTTACACCTGATACAATTATCAGGATTGAAGAGATTGAAGACGATACCTACATCATTCATTCAGGGGGAAAAGTATCCAAATCGGTTCTATCCATCGATACGCTGGAGTGGGAATTACCCAAAAATAATTTTTTACGGGTGCATCCCAAACACCTGATAAACGAAGACTACATCAACAAAATTTATAAAGAAAACACCAACTGGTTGGAGTTGAACAATGGTGATAAAATTCCTTTTTCGATTACATTATTGGAAAATCAAGGGTATTTTTCAAAGCGCACATCATTTATTAATCGAATACTGAACAGGCTGCGTTCGCATAAAACAAAAAACTGATAAACAGTTGTTTGCAGACTAAGGATACCCACTTTCCCAGGCACAAAAAAAACCTGTTTTTGTTGCATTAGCTTAAAAAAATGCAGTTAATAATTATTTGGCTATTAAATATTTGTAACTTTGGCCTATTAATTAATAACCCTTTTTTTGACTGAAGTAGTGACTATGAGGAAGATGATTGTTGCCCTGTTACTGATGTATTCAGTTCAGGCTTTGCCGCAAACCAATGGTGTGTTTGTATCTGATTTTAAACTTGATAATTCTGCTGAAAAATGGTCCTGGGCAATTTCGCAGGATACACACCGTAACATGCTGATTGGTGTTACCAACGGAGTAGTTGTTTTTGATGGACAAAACCAAAATTTTATAAAATTACCTTACACACCCACCGATATTTTATGGGATTCGACGCATAATTATTTTTTAGTTTGCGGTTACGAGCATGTGGGAGTCTTGCATCCCAAAAGCTATGCCGACTATTCGTACCAATTACTTTTGGAATCGGAAGAAGTGGCTTTCGATAAAATTTTAATACTAAATGATACTGCTTATTTTGTGGCTCCGGGCGGGGTAGGGCGTTTCGATACCGGGCAGTTGGCTCTAATTGATTTTATTCCGGCTGGCGATTTTAATATTGAAGAAACCTTTGTATTAAACAATAAATTTTATTGTATCATCGATTATTTTCCCTTCGAAATTAAAGACGGTGCTTTTGTTGAATTGGAATATGTCGATTTTCCGGTCGATGAGTTTTCCTATACCATTTCAATTTCACCGGAACAAGTTATTTTGGGAACATCGGGCGAGACTTTTTATTTTTTCGATGGAAAACGCTTTAAAGTCCGGACAATTAAAAAAAGTCCCTTTTTCGATAATAACTTAATTGTTGATGCCGCAAAAATTAACGACTCCACACTATTGCTGAGTAGTTTGGGTGGAGGTGTGGCTTTATTGGACCTTAAAAAACTTGAAATTACCAGTCAGCTGAGCTATTTTAATGGCTTGCCCGACGATGAAATCCGAACTTTTTTTATTGATGCCGAAGGTGCCATTTGGGTTTCACACGAATTTGGTATCAGCCGCATCGATTTTAACCTTGGTATTGAAAGCTACAGTTTTTATCCCGGCTTAAAAGGAACCCCCATAGCGGTTACTTTTATGAATCAAACCTTGTATGTAGCCACCAGTGATGGTTTGTTTGCTTTAACCGAAGTAAAAAAATACAACGAATTTGAGGTTTCAGTTTCAGTTCCGGTAAATGTTTCAGTTCCCGTAAATGAACCGGAGCAGGAGGCCGAATACCAGCCCGATGTTTCTGAAGAACAAAAAGAGAACAGTCGCTCACTTTTTTCTTTCTTATCAAAAAAGAAAAGAAAAGCTGCCGAGAGCGAAGAAGCCGAAGCAAGCGATACGAAGGAAGCTACGCAAATTAGTGAAATAAAAAAACGGGAAACCGTTAAAACTGAGCGGCGAACCATAAAGAAGCGTAGTTTAAAATCGGTGAGTCATTATTTTAATCTGGTTGAGGGCGTAAACGATAAGTGTTCGCAACTGGTTACTTTTCAGGGCAGTTTGCTGGTGGCCGGTAACAATGGTTTGTATGTGGTTGATGACTTGCGGGGAAAAAAGTTGATTTCCAATGTTTATGTGCATGCCATTTATATTTCCGACTGTTGCCCTGAAGCTTATATTGCCACAAGCAATGGACTGTACAAAGTTTTTAAGAAGAGAGGAACCTGGGAAGTAAATCATTTTGCCGAAACTACTTTAGTTCGGATTAATGCAATTATCCATGAATCGGATGGAACCTGGGTGTTGGGATTCGACAATATGGTGGTTCGGGCACACTTAACCGATAAAAACATCGAAGTAATCAATCAGGCAAAATTATTGGAATCTACCGGACGTTCGTTTTTTATAAAACACCTCGATAACAAAACAATGGTTTTTGGTGCAAATGCCATTTATGAATTTACTGAGGAGGGAACTTTGGACTTAATTCGCGAACGAAAACCCGGAAGTTTATATCTTGGCAATCAATCCGATTTCCTTTGGGAATGGGATACGGAACAATGGAATTTATTAACCCGAACCGATTCGGGAGTATTGGAACAGCAATTAAGCAAAATTCAGTTGTTTAGCAGTATCAGATATATTAATGTAACTGAAAACAGCGATGTTTGGGTTATTACCGAAGACAATAATTTTTATAAAATAACCAACAGGCCTTTAACTGAGCAGCTTGAAAACTTTCAGTTGGTAATTAATCAGATCAGAATCAACGACAGCATCCAGAGTACAACGGAGCGTTTGGAATTGAAGCCCGGCCAAAATAATATTGAGATTAATCTGAGTGCTCCGTTTTACATGTCGCAAGATGGCGTAAAATACCGCTATAAAATTTATGGTTTACCTTTTGCTTATTCCGATTGGTCGTCGAAAGCACAGATTGTTTTAAGTTACCTGCCGCCGGGTAATTATAAAGTTATGATTGAAGCCCGAAATGGTTTTGGAAAAATTGCAAAAGCAGAACCCATTGTGCTAAAAATTGCCAAACCCTTTACGCAAACTGCCGCATTCATCATTCTTTTAATTCTAAGTGTTGGTGGCCTGGTTTATCTGGTTTTCAGAGTGCGTTTACAGGTACTAAAGCGCGATAAGGAAATTTTGGAACAACGGGTTAAAGAACGTACCCAGACCATTGAAGAACAAAAAGATAAAATTGAAAAGCAACACGACGAAATTACCCAGAGTATTCGTTATGCCAAACGAATTCAAACAGCCATGTTGCCCAACAGCGAGATTATTGAAGCCATGCTTCCCTCACACTTTATTTTGTTTAAACCCCGCGATATTGTGAGTGGTGATTTTTACTTTTTTAAACCCCTCGGTAATAAGATGGTTTTTATTGCTGCCGATTGCACTGGTCATGGCGTTCCCGGCGGTTTTATGAGTATGTTGGGAATTTCGTTTTTAAGCGAGATAACCAGTCAGTTGCATAAACCCTCGGCTGCCGAAATATTAAATCACCTGCGCGAGAAAATAAAGCTTACCCTTGGGCAATCGGGAGCTGAATCGTCGCAAAAAGATGGAATGGATATGTCGGTTTCGCTTATCGACATTGAAAACAAGAGGGTAGAATATGCCGGAGCTTTTAATCCGCTTTATTACATCCGGAACAACGAACTTGAAATTGTTAAAGCCGACCGCCAGCCGGTTGCTGTTTATTTTAAAGAAAGCGAGTTTAACAACCATTACATCGATGTTCAAAAAGGCGATGTGTTTTACATGTTCTCCGACGGGTATCAGGATCAGATTGGAGGTCCCAATCAGCGCAAGTTTATGACTAAAAATTTTAAAAACCTTTTACTCGATATTCATAAGGAGCCCATGCCCAAACAACAGCAAGTTCTTGATGAAACCATCGAAAAATGGCGGGGCGAATCGATGCAGGTTGACGATATTTTGGTAATTGGTTTTCAGGTTTAATCAGTGAGACTATAATTCTAGAATCAATAGTGTACTAAAATTATCAAGTGGAACTGAATCGTTTAAGGAAATTTGTTTATTTAAAAACAATCGTATTTTTATAGCTCCACAAGCAGAGTGCGGGTGGAGTTTTTTCTCTAATTTAATGAATATGTGCTGCTTAAAACGCTTATTACTGGTTTTCTTCGTCCTTTCGTTTTCGCTAACGCTGTTTGCACAAAATCGTTATGCCAGTCGGTCGAAAAAGGCCATTTCCTATTACGAAAAAGCCCTCGGAGCCATGCAGTTAGCTAAATATTCCGAAGTGCTCGATTTTCTTAACTTGGCTCAGCAAAAAGACGATAAGTTTACTGATGTATTTTTACTTCGGGCCGAAGTTTACCGTAGGTTGAACGATTTTGAACGCGAAGCCAAAACACTGGAACATGTAGTAGCCACCGACCCCGATTATTTTCCTTTTGTTTACTACAATCTGGGAGTTGCTTATTATAATTCAGGTGAATACTTAAAGGGAATTGAAAGCCTGGAATATTTTATTAATCAGGGTAAGGCAAAACCGGTAAGTTTAAGCCGGGCACGGAATTACAGCTTAAAATGTAAGCAGGCTCAGGAATTGAAGGACAATCCCGTTCCTTTTGAACCCTTGAGTTTGGGAGATGGAATAAATAATAAGCTCGATCAGTATTGGCCTTCGCTTTCCATCGACGGAAAAACAATGGTTTACACGGTTATGATGGTCGATAGCACACGAAAAAATATTTTTGGAAACTATGCACATCAGGAAGATTTTTATAAAAGTACTTTTAATAACGGCCAATGGTTAAGAGGAGTTCCCCTGGGGGCTCCCATAAATACGCCGGGAAATGAAGGAGCCCAGCAACTTTCGGCCGATGGAAAAACCCTGGTTTTTACCGGCTGCAATCGCGACGATGGTTTTGGCAATTGCGATATTTATATCAGCACTTTAAGCGAAGCGGGTTGGAGTATTCCCGAAAATATGGGTCCGGTGATAAATACCCGCTTTTCTGAAAAGCAACCTACACTTTCGCCCGACGGAAGAAGGTTGTATTTTTCGTCGAACCGGCCCGGAGGTATTGGTGAAATGGACATTTGGGTTGCAGAACGTTTACCCGACGGCTTTTGGAAACAACCTACGAATTTAGGCCGTGTTATCAATACGGTTTACGACGAAGGTTCCCCATTTATTTTTGCCGATAACAAAAGCATGTATTTCAGTTCCATGGGGCACATTGGTTTGGGAATGAACGATATTTTTTACAGCAAACGAACCGATTCTTCAACCTGGTCAAAACCGCTTAATCTGGGTTATCCCATAAATTCGTACCGCGACGAAATTGGTTTGGTAATTGCCAAAGATGGTCGCACCGCTTATTTTGCATCAACTTTAGTTGATGATAATTGGGATATTTATCAGTTCGATATGCCTTTGGAGGTAAGGCCCAATCCGGTATCGTACGTTTCGGGTTTTATTTTTGATGCCGACGATCATCGTTCGCTGGCAGCTGAGTTTCAGTTGCTCTCTTTATCGACGGGCGATACCGTAATCCAAACCAAAGCACAGGCCGACGACGGAAGTTACCTGGTTTGTTTGCCCCTTGGCGACGATTATGCGCTCAATGTTTCGCATCCCTCTTATCTGTTTCGTTCGGTTCATTTTAGCTTAAACAGGATTCACGAAGCATCCGATCCTTATTTGTTAAATATTGGATTGAATAAAATTCGTGTGGGCGAAACCATTGTACTCGAGAATGTGTTTTTTGCTAAAGATTCTTTCAATATACTGCCACAATCATTGATTGAACTAAATAAAATTGTGGAATTTGTACAATTCAATCCCGGTCTGCAATTTGAAATTGGTGGACATACCGATAACAGTGGTTCTGAAAAATACAACAGCATGCTTTCGGAAAAACGGGCCGAAGCTGTTTATAACTATGTAATTGGTAAACTGGGAGCAAACATTAACCTGAGTTATAAAGGTTATGGTCAAAGCCGTCCGATGGCTCCGAATGATTCTCCCGAAAATATGGCTAAAAACAGACGGACAGAACTTAAAGTGATTGAAAAAAAATAATTTTCACGATTTCTTAAGCGAAAGTTTCCAATTATTAGATAATCATTATTTTTGCCTCTTGTAAAAAAACAAACACCCGGATACTACATGAATAAGTTAGCTGTTGGAATTGATATTGGTGGAACAAATACTTCGATTGGATTAATTAATCGTGAAGGAAAGGTATTGTACGAACATGCCATAGCTACACAAACCCGTGAGCATTTTGAAGACTTTGTTGCCGATATGTATCACGAAATTACCATGGGTATCGAACAGCTAAACGAGCCTTGTCAGATTGCAGGAATTGGAATTGGCGCACCCAATGCCAACTATTATTCGGGTTGCATTGAGAATGCAGCAAACCTTCGTTGGAAGGGTACTATTCATATTGTCTCGCTGTTTAAAAAGCATATCGATGTTCCTGTATTCCTAACCAACGATGCCAATGCGGCAGCCATTGGTGAAATGATTTATGGCGGAGCCAAACAAATGAAAGATTTTATTGTGGTTACGCTCGGTACCGGTTTGGGAAGCGGTATAGTGGTGGATGGTAAACTGCTTTACGGACACGATGGTTTTGCCGGCGAAATGGGCCACATAATAGTTGAACGCAATGGCAGATTATGTGGTTGCGGACGTAAAGGTTGTCTGGAAACCTATGTTTCGGCAACCGGATTGGTACGAACCGCAGCGGAACAATTGGCCAATTACAATAAGCCAAGCAGTTTAAATGCTATCCCTTTTAATCAGCTTACGTCGAAACAGGTTGCCGATGCAGCCAATGCAGGCGACGAAGTAGCTAAAGCAGCCGTACTGAAAACTGCAAAAATTTTAGGCGAAGCATTAGCCGATGTTTCAGTAATAAGTAGCCCTAAAGCCATTTTCCTTTTTGGAGGCTTAACCAAAGCCGGCGCTTTGCTAATTGATGAAGTAAAACACCAAATGGAAACAAATATGCTTTATTTATTTAAAGGCAAAATTCAGTTGTTGATTTCTGAATTGGGCGATAATGCGGCTATTATGGGAGCGAGCGCGCTGGTTTGGGCCGAATTGGAAAATCAGCAATAAAGTTGTTTCCATCGACAAAAGTTTTCTGTTTTCACTGTCTTGTATGCTTAAATTTGTGGTGTTTCATTAAGCAATCTTTGATTTTAAGAAGATTTTTAACGGTTTCATAGTTTCAAAGTAGCGCTTAGTCCAAAAAATCAAAATTTTTGTAAAGTATCTAAGCAAAAAAATATACATTTGAGAATTATCAGTGCCACGCCACTTAAATTATTATGAGAAGAACACCATTTTTATTCTTTTTGTCACTCTTCTTAATTTCATCAATTACCGTTTCCGGGATTAACAAAATACTTATTCAGGATAGTCTGATCCAATTAATTTCTAATGAAAAGCTTAAGGAAGATAAGCTAAAACATTATCATACCCTGGTTCAGTTTCTTCAACACACTGAGGTTGGTTTATCGGTATCGTACTGCGATAGCGCCATTAGCTATGCAAAACAGGCCAAATTGCCCTACTATTATTTTGTTTTTAGCCTTGAGCGTGCAAGGGGATTAATTATGAAAGGTTCGCTCGATGAGGCTTCGTTTACTTTACACCAAATTAAAAGTGAATTAGCCACATACGATAGTGATAAGCTATGGGGGCATTTTTATCTGGTGAAAAACCTGGCTTATATTACCGTTAAAGACTATGCCAATGCCATGGATAATGGCTTAAAAGCAATAACTTATTTAAGTAAAGTAAAAGATAGCCTGGCTTTATCAAAAGCTTATAATAATATTGGGGTAATTTACGAATACACCAGTAACCGGCAAAAAGCGCTGGAATATTACTTATTAGCCCAGGATTACGCCATAAAACTCAACAATCAGGATATGATTGGCGATTTATACAATAACATTGGAATTGTGTACGATGAATTAGGCGATAACCGACAAGCTTTAAATTATTATTACAAATCGCTCGAAACCAATAACCGGCTTACCAAACATCGGGGAATGGCTATGGCCTTTTCGAATATAGCTTCGGTACTTTTGGAAATGGAACGTTACGACGAGTCGTACAACAATTACTTTAAAGCCCTGGCTTTGTATTCGCAAAATAAATACAAACCCGGAGTAGCCGGTATATATGAGCATTTGGGAAAATATCATACAGCGGTTCACAATTACGATTCGGCTACCATGTATTTTAATCGCTGCAGTAAACTCTATGCTGAGCTTGCCGATAGTTATGCATCAGCGGTTTGCTTACAAGATATGGGCGAATTGTATCTCTTGCAAAACCAGCTTAATTCCGCTTTACAGTCTTTTAAAAAAGTTTACTTTTTTGCCAATCAGGGTGCTCATTTTACTTTAAGGCAAGACGCTGCAATGAATTTAAGTAAAACCTACTACCTGATTAATAACTTTAAATTAGCCTACGATTTTCAGTTGGTTGCTTTGGAAATTGCCGATAGCATTGCCAAAATGAAAATGAACGAAGATTTAAAACACTCTGAATTACAAATTGAATTTCGAAATCAGACCCGAAAATACGAATCGGAGCTCGACAGGTATAAACAAAGTCAGATTAAAGCCGACAAAAAGAAATTTACGGAACGGGTTTTATTTGGAATTTTATTTGTGGGAACCCTGTTTATTGCCATCGTTCTTTTTCGGAGTTACCGCTCTACCATCCACCTGAATAGCCGGTTAATAAAGCAAAATCGCGAAATTGAAGACCAAAAGGCGTTGATTGAAATCTCGAACGTGGAATTATTGGAACAGTACACCTTTACCGAAACCTTATTAAATACCATTCCCAATCCGGTTTATTATACCGATAAAAACAGTACTATTATTGGTTGCAATAAAGCTTTTGAAGTAATATCGGGCCGCAAAAGCGAGGATTTGGTTGGTACCCGGGTTTCTGATTTGAATCTGAAAAGCATGCTTTCGTGCGATACCACAAAGCTTTTCGGTAATCCGGGTAAAAATATGGTTCGCAGCGACGGTACCATGGTTTATAAAGATAAAAAAGAACACGATGTGATTGTGTACCGGCAGGGTATTGTTAACGCCGATTCACGCTTAATAGGCACTTTGGGTATTATTATCGATATATCGGACATTAAAAAAGCAGAACGCGATTTGCAAAATTCCCAAAAGAAACTGAAGGAAGCCATTGCAGCCAAAGACAAGTTTTTTAACATTATGGCGCACGATCTTAAAAATCCGTTTAACGCCATTATGGGATTAACCAGTCTGCTTATGGAACAGTTCGACAAGCACACCAAAGAGGACTTAAGACAGTTTGTAGTTCTTATCAACCAATCAACCACCAACGTTTACAGTTTGCTCGAGAATCTGCTCGAATGGGCCAGGGCACAATCGGGTAGTATCGATATTCATCCCGCTACTTTTCCCATTGTCGATGTAATACAGGAAACCCTGAATCTGTTCAGTCAAAGCCTGGAGCGCAAAAACATGTCGATAAATTTTGATAAAACAGAATACCTGGTTTATGCCGATAAAAACATGACCAAAACCATTTTTAGAAACCTCTTATCGAACGCCATTAAATATTCCTTTAACGATAGCGTTATCGATATTAAACTCGATAAAGCCGACGAATGGCTTTATGTCAGGGTCAAAGATCATGGGGTGGGAATTAAAGATGAAAGCATCGACAATATATTTAAAATAGATAAGCCTACCACAACTCCCGGAGTTAATAACGAACGGGGAACTGGTTTGGGATTGATTATCTGCCAGGAATTTGTAAAGTTAAACGGCGGAACCATGTTGGTTCAAAGCGAAGCCGGAAAAGGTTCTCAGTTTACGTTTTCCTTACCCTTAGTAATGTAGATGCGCTATGTATTTACCCATTTTTCAGATCGATGTGTTTACATCCAGCCTTTTTAAAGGAAACCCGGCGGCAGTAGTACTTTTGCCCCATTGGATTAACGACGACGTATTGCAGGCCATTGCTGCCGAAAACAACCTGGCCGAAACGGCTTTTATTGTTCCCAACGATGCTGTTTTTGAGATTCGCTGGTTTACACCCCTGGCCGAAGTGGCTTTGTGCGGGCATGCTACCCTGGCATCGGCTTATGTAATTTTTAACGAATTGGATTTCAGAACCCATCAGATTCAGTTTCAGACGCGTTTCTCCGGCGATTTGTGGGTAAGCAAAAACCATTCGCAGTACGAACTCAATTTGCCCCTCGATGAGTTCAGCGAAGTAACGGATTATTCCGATAAGCTTTGGACTGCTCTGGGTAAAAAGCCCGATGCGGTTTATAAGGGCAAGTCCGATTACCTGTTTATTTATCAAACAGCGCACGATATTGAGCAATTAAATCCTGATTTTAAAGCCTTAAAAACCCTCGATGCACGGGGCCTTATTGTAACTGCACCCGGCACACAAACCGATTTTGTTTCGCGTTTCTTTGCCCCACAAATAGGAATCGACGAAGATCCGGTTACCGGTTCGGCCCATACCACCTTATTACCTTATTGGAGTAAACGCCTGGACAAAACCAAATTAATGGCAGCCCAGTTGTCGGAACGGGGAGGGCTTTTGTTTTGCGAATTAAAAAACCAACGGGCTTATATCTCAGGCGAAGCCTGTTTATACCTGCGTGGCGAAATCTCGGTTCCGGATTAACAAGTACTTGTAAGGAGTAGCGTTACATAAGTGCCAAAGGATTAATTTTTTTGAATTCTTATAGTCAGGTTAAATGAGTATTTTTGATTCAATGTTGTTTAGTTAGTAATTCTTCACTGGGGAAACTTCCTTAGTATCAGAATAGCGAGTCCTTCCGCCGCGGCGGAGAGATGTCCGCTTTAGCGGGCGGAGGGTGAAAAACCTTAACTAAACGATATTAAAATATAATTGGCTAAGTAGTAAAATGAAACAGAATAATTTCAAATACGCACATTTGCTTATGCCAATCGTTAGTCATGATTTAAAAACCCATGTGAACATGAAAGCTATTAATAGAATTTATTACATTTTTTTTATCCTACTTATTTTGACTTCTTGTAATGAGGGAAAAGTAAGGACTAATATTGAATATGTATCGACTTTAAATAATCGCTGGAATTTTGCAGGAGAATATATCAAATTTCAAAACAACAGTACTTTAATATATCGTTGTTGTGATTTGTATTTAAATTATGCAGACACTTTTAAATACAGGATTGATTCAAGTAACAGACTATTTTTTGATACAAGTTATTATGGAAAAATAAAAAAATGGAATTCAGAACTACTGCTAATTGAAAATAAAGAATCAGAGCAAATTGCATTTATGCCATTGACTCAAAGGAAAAATAGAATAGACTCTGTAGAATTAATAAAAATCTTAACCAATTGTGACTGGACAATGAAGGACAGATACGGTGAATCTCGTTATGATTTTCGTGATGAATCGTATTTTAGTTACAATAATGGGGTAAGGTATTTTGTACGCAGAGTAGAAGAAAATGATAGATTTTTAATGTATGGTGAAATGTGGGGTGTAAAGGAGATTAATAATAACTTGTTATTAATTGTTTCTCTTGACCAAATGAATTTTCAATATTATAACATTGAAAACATCAAGGACTCTTTAATATTAGCATCAACAATAACTTATGACTCAATTGACTCAATTGAATTTAAGGCAATTCCATCACTCACTAAAATTAAATATGAAAATCGAAGAAATATGTTAATTGGTTGCTGGAAACTAAAAGATTATTCATTCCACTCTGACAGTTTAATTGACTTCGATGAACAAGAAATCATTCCAACTTCAAGTACATATCGAAAATTTAGACCTTATAGGGAAGAAGATTCCGTTCCGATGATTATAGAAGACTTTTATAAGGAAAAGAAGATTGAATATTTATTTAATGAAAATGGAACTTGCACCATGAAATATGGAAATAGTATTCTGAGAGAAGCCAATTGGAAATTATCAAATGATGGAGAATATATTAACATGCACGGTGGATGGATGCATTCAATGAAAATTGTCATAATAAATGACTCAGAATTGGAAATTAAAAAGCAAGAAACAATCGAATACATAAACAGACGGTTTTGGAGGGACAGATATTTATTAGAAAAGTTAGAAAAAACGACCACCCAACAATGCATATAAGACATAAGGGCTATAGTGGTTTACGAAATGTTTGTTCAATTATTCAGCTCAGCCAAATCTACGATTTGACTATTTAGATAATGTGTAACTTTGGCGACATAGCAATTTGATACGAAACCGATTTAAAGTCTGCTACTGCCCTAATTATTGCCATTAGCGGTCATTTTAAGAAAACACCATGAACCTAAAAATAAAGAATGAAAAAACCTTATGATGCATGACTATAAAACAGAAATCTTAGATAAAATTTGTTATACTGACCTTGTTTATTTTAGGATTAATAAGAAACTAAATATACAACTGCAAAAAGACGAAATTGAGAAAATGATCTATAAAATCATTGAAGAAACTGATAAAATGAAATTTCAAAAAACAGGAAAAAATATTTACATTACAAACAATTATAGAAATGTTAGACTGACAATTAATTCCAATACATACAGAATAATTACAGCAGACCGATTGAATAAAAAACAATGAATTAAAAATTAAAGAATGTTCCAGGAACCAAAAAATTATAGAGAGAATGACCATTTCTTTTTTAACGCAGACAATGAACTGGAAAAAGTTTGCAATGCACCAAAAGACAAGGATGGCGTTTTTAAGGTATTAGAATTGCGTAATGGAAAAATTAACCTGGTGTATATCGGTTACTCAAATTCAGGCGGACTATATAATGAAATAGTGAATGGGGTTCATTACGACAAAAACCCAAGAAAAACCGGGTGGACTTACCAAATGTTAAAGGACAAGACAGATGCACTCGACATTTATTGGTACGTAACGACTGGCAAAGATGGACAGAAAAAAGAGCAAGTTGAAATGCTGAAAGACTTTGTGGAGCAAACAGGAAAATTGCCTAAATGGAATAAATAGGAAACAACCAACCACTAATACATACAAACATAAGCAGCAGGTGCCTCCCGGCATAAAAAATCGAAGCCGGTATGCCTGGCCAGCAACAGATTCGTGTTAATTTGTGACAACCTGCCCGTCCGTTCAGGCGGGTTCGTGGACAAATAAAGAACTAGGTGCAGCGCACCGCAATATTTATATGAACCAATTGATACCAAATACAACGACGCCTTCCTTTTCCTTTTCATTTTTGTTCCGATTAATTGTTCCGGTGCGCGGCACCTCGTAATAACCTTCTTGACTCGCTTGCTATAAATATTCCGCAGCGCTGCTGCTATTCATTTATTCATTCCCAGGGGCTTTTTGCCCGAAGTCACCATACGCCAATAAATATCAAACCATTCCATTCAGGTGCAGCGCACCGCAATATTTATAGAAATAATCCACCGAATAATTCCGTTTAGGTGCAGCGCACCGAAACCTTTGTAGAATACCAAACAATAATTGTGATAAAAAAATAGGTGCAGCGCACCGTAACCTATCTTTTCAAAGGTCTTACAGAACTTAGCAGCAGTTCCAAACCCAAATCCGGAACCACACCCGAAGCATAAGCAGATCCTCACCCTAAGCACAGCACAGGCAGGTATTGACATTCAACAAGCAAACCCCAATGCCTGTTTTGCAGGTACCCTTGCCTTAGTCTGGTACACCAAAACTTTAGTTGACAACACAAGAGCCTCAGTCGGAAACACAAGAGCCTTAGTCGGGAACACAAGAGCCTTAGTCGGGAACACAAGAGCCTTAGTTGACAACACAAGAGCCTTAGTAGGGAACACAAGAGCTTTAGTTGGTATCACAAGAGCCTTAGTTGACAACACAAGAGTACTAGTCGGAAACACAAGAGCCTCAGTCGGAAACACAAGAGCCTTAGTCGGGAACACAAGAGCCTTAGTTGACAACACAAGAGCTTTAGTCGTGAACACAAGAGCTTTAGTTGATATCACAAGAGCCTTAGTCGGGAACACAAGAGCCTTAGTTGAGAACACCAAAAGTCATTCCGACATACAATTAACAATAAAACAATAAAACAATAAAACAATAGAACAATGAATAGTGAATAATGAATTAAGTCTTAGGTCTTGGGTCTAAAATCTAAAATCTGAAATCTAAAATCTGCAACGACGAAGTCCTCACGGAACGTAATCGAAAATCAAAATCCAGAAACCAGTCACCAGTCACCAGCTCGCAGCAGTTCCAAGTCCTGCATCCGTCTTTTGTCTTGCGTCTTAAGTCTTTTGTCTTTAGTCTAAAATCTAAAATCTAAAATCTAAAATCTAAAATCTGCAATCTGCAACGACGAAGTCCTCACGGAACGTAATCGAAAATCAAAATCCAGTATCCAGTATCCAGTCACCAGTTCGCAGCAGCTCCCAGTCATGCATCCGTCTTTAGTCTTGCGACTTATGTCTTACCGGCCTGACTGTAGGGAAGGAGTCTAAAGGCTGTACTGTTTTGCCACCAAGACACTAAACCACAAAGAAAAACACTAAGCTGGTTCGTGGAACTTTGAGCCTTGGTGCCTTCGTGGCAGAAAAAATGCTTACCACCATAGGCTTAACTTCTCTTAATCCCTTAATGGTTCAATAATAGTGAAAAGTGAAAAATGAATGGTCTTTAGTCTTGTGAATAATGAATTAAGTCTTAGGTCTTGCGTCTTAGGTCTAAAATCTAAAATCTAAAATCTGAAATCTGCAGTCGAAAATCAAAATCCAGTATCCAGTATCCAGTCACCAGTTCGCAGCAGTTCCAAGTCCTGCATCTGTATTCAGTCTTAGGTCTTTAGTCTTTAGTCTAAAGTCTAAAATCTAAAATCTAAAATCTGCAGTCGAAAATCAAAATCCAGAAACCAGTCACCAGTCACCAGCTCGCAGCAGTTCCCAGTCCTGCATCTGTATTCAGTCTTAGGTCTTTAGTCTAAAGTCTAAAGTCTAAATTCTAAAGTCTAAAATCTAAAATCTAAAATCTAAAATCTGCAATCTGCAATCTGCAATCTGCAACGACGAAGTCCTCACGGAACGTAATCGAAAATCAAAATCCAGTATCCAGTATCCAGAAACCAGCGACCCGCAACCTGCACCAAAAAAAAGGAGCAGTGTTTAGCCGCTCCCTTCTTTTATAATGTATGCTTAGGTTTATTTCTTCGTATCCTGCATTTGAAAACGGAACCACGATATTATCGATAATACAATTAAAACACCCACCGAAATATATACAAACGAGGGAACCGGAACCGGATCGCCACCCGCGTACGAGTGAAGTCCCGACAGGTAATAGTTTACGCCAAAATAAGTCATCAATACCGAAAAGAACGCATAAACCGACATGGTATTAAAGGCAAAACGGCCTCTCACACCTGGAATCATTCGGGCATGGGTAACAAAAGTATAGATTATCATGGTGATTAAACTCCAGGTTTCTTTTGGATCCCAGCCCCAGTAACGTCCCCATGACTCGTTGGCCCAAACAGCGCCCAAAAAGGTTCCGATGGTTAAAAAGTACAAACCAAGGATTAACGAACGGTGGTTAATCTTTGTCAGCGACTCAATGGTTTCATCAATACGGGTCGAATTGCTTTTGTTTTGGATGATATGCAGAATCATATTGATGATTCCCAGCAGCGCGCCTAATCCTAAAAAGCCGTAACTACCGGTAATAACCGATACGTGAATGGTTAACCAGTACGATTTTAACACCGGCACCAGGTTGGTAATTTGCGGGTCCATAAAACTCAGGTTGGCAACCATCAGGGTAAAACCGCCCAATATGGCTGTGGCCGATAAAGCCATCCACGATTGCCGGCTAAAGATAAACCCGGCCAGCAGGGTAACCCATGAAATAAATACCAGCGATTCGTAACTGTTGCTCATGGGAGCGTGTCCCGAAATATACCAGCGGATGGCTAATCCTACAGTATGCGCCAGAAAACCAAGGAAAATAACTCCGGTAAAAAAGCGGATAATCCAGGGATTTACCGTTTTGCCCATAATAATAGCTCCCAGTAATACAAAAAGGAAGACTAAGCCCCAACTGGTATAATACGGAAAGAGTTTTTTAAATACATTCAGTTTATTGTAAGTAACCTCGGCTTTAACTTTAAATTCCGAAGGCAGCTCATATCCGGCGTAAGTTTGCTGGTAGCGCTCAATACCCCCTACGTATTCGTTGGCAGCAGCGTAATTTCCACTTTGTTTGGCATCGCTAAGCGCTTGAAAATAGATGGGAATAATATTGGCAACAAACGCTGAATCGTCGGGGTTTTTAATCATTTGAACAGCTTCGGCGGTGGTGTACCATTTTTCGTCGGTCGACTGGGGAATAGGGAACAGGCGCAGGAAAGAACCCGAATAAATGGCATAGCAAATATTCAAACGCTCATCGGCTTTAATTACTTCCTTATCGAATTTGTCCTGCATCGATGGAGGCTTATTAAAAGCAGCTTCCACATGTTTTTGCAGTTTATAGCCCATGCCTGGAATCAGAAAATCGTTGTAGCTGGCGTAACTGCCTGAAATGCCCAGTTCGTCCTGCAGTTTTTTATTCGATACTTTAATCATGGGAACATTCATCCAATGTTCGTAATCCATGCTCATCTCCAGTAAGAGTTGTACCGGCGTTAATCCGTTTACCGTTTGTTTCCGGCTTATTTTACGGATTAAATCCGATGCAAAAGTATAAACCGGAGCGGTTCGTCCCCGGTTGTCCTGAATTAACAGGGTTCCAAATTGGTCGGCATGTTTGGCATCAATAACCTGCTTCGACTTAATGCTGGTTGTATTTTGCGAAAACGCCTGACTGCCTACTCCGGTAAGTAAAAAGGCAAGAAGTAGTAATTTGGGAATAAAAGTCTTATGTAAAAAGCTGTTTTTATTGAGCATCGACCAAAGTATGCCTAAAAAGAGCAGGAAATACCCGAAATAGGTGACTCCGGTTCCCAGCGAATCGTAGTTAACCGATAATATGGTTCCTTGTTCATCGTTGTCGTACGACGACTGGTAGAAACGGTATCCGTGCAATTTCAAAATGTTATTCATATAAATATGGAAAGGTTCGGGTTTTTCGCCCGGAATAAGAATATGTACATAACTCGAAAACGAAGCCGGACTGTGTGAGCCCGGATAGCGGGTAATTTCAAAATTGTCGAGTTGCAGTTTAAACGGCAGGAATATTTTTTGATATCCGTAATAAGCCGATAATTTGCCACCGTCGAAGCCGGTAGTGGTAACCTGACCTCCCGAATTGGCTCCGCCCCAGACAATAACTTCTTTTTCCTGGTCGTTTACCGATATTTTAAATACAAAAGCAGCTTTGCTTCCGCTTCGTTTCGATGTAGCCGATGGAACAGCAGTCAATACAGCCTCAGGAAGCGCTTCCTGAACAACCAGACTTAAGGCATCGCTTTGGTAAAGTTTTTTTGTTGTTAAGGCAATTTTACCTTCGGGTAAAACCTGGGCTTCGTCGCTGCCCATTACTTTTTCGGCAAGTGGAGCTTTGGTGCTCACATAAAAAACACCTTCCTCAAAGCTAAATGCAATATCGGCATCAGCTTCGGCATCGGTAAACGAAACGGTGGTGTTTCCGTATTTTTGCGTATTGCCGTATTCAATGTACGATAGTCCTCTGAAATCGTCGTTTGCCAGAACAAAGGCAATGATGGGATTTCCGCCTTTGCGGGCTTCAGCCTTTTCGTAAGCATCGGGAACATATTTTAACAATTCAATGGCCAGGTGATTTCCATTCAGTTTAAAATGGTCGCTGAATCCTGATTTGCGGTTTATCTTATCTTCGTTCCACGATTCGGAATAAGTTCCTGTGGCATCGGTAAATTCCAGATTCAAACTGCGGTTTTGCGTTATAATATGGTCCGATGTAGCTCCTTCGCGAATGTGCATCATGCCCTCGTAACCATAATAGCGGGTTATGCCTGCGCCAAGAATCATTACAATAAGCGCCACGTGAAAAAGGCAAATACTAAACGTGCGCTTTTTATAAAGCTTACGGCGGAAAATACTGCCAAGCAGGTTAATGGCAAACAACACCATCAGCCCTTCGAACCACCAGGCACTGTAAACCACTTTAATGGCATAAGCAGCACCAAAATCGTTTTCGATAAAGGTGGCAGCAGCCATGGAAAAGGCTCCAATCAATAGAATGGCTCCCATAGTTATGGGAGAAAATAAAAGATTAACGATTTTTTTCATCATAATTTATATTCATTAAGCGTTTCAGGTGAATATTTACGTTGTTTATATATATTAAGTTATCGTGTTCATTATCCAATGGTTTCATTAGTCTTTTAATCCCGTTTAAAAAATAAAAAGTCCCAAAAAGGAACTTTTACATGTTGTTTTATAAATTATATCATAACACTTCAAAGTACAATTTGATTAATGAGACTCATATTTCAGGAGTATGCGAACTGAAATTTGTAAGTCGAATAATCCCGACGAAGTCGGAGGGTATTATACCCGGCGATTAACCCGAGACCATTATTTTCTCCAGTTTAACCCGATCAACTATTTCAATGCAACTGTCTTCGAGTTTTATAATTTGCTCATCGTGAAACTCTTTCAACAGCCTTACCACACTTTCTTTGGTCATTCCGGTAAGTTCGCCCAGTTCCTGCCGGGTTAAATGACATTTAAACTTTTGCTCTTCGAAAACATCAAAAGCCAGGTGTATTAATCCCTCGGCCAGGCGTCCGTGCATCTTTTTCTGACTAAAACTTAAAAGTTTGTTAAATGTATTTAACGATTTTTTACTGATGTCTTTTAAATAGCCTTCGGCAAAGCTGCTGTTTTCGTGAACCAGTTTTTTAATTACCGACATATCGACAAAACAGGCTGTTGTTTCGGTAATAGCTGCCAGCGAATAATGATGGCGGTTATCGACATACGAACCCGGACCCGCAATTAAGCGTGTAGGTTTAACAATCGAAAGAATGATATTTTTATTGTCGTATCCTTCAATGTAAATTTTTGCAAAGCCCGAAGTAAGGAATATGGCATTCGATGTGGGAGAACCTTGTTTAAAGATAATCTCACCCGGCTTAAACCTTGCCTGATATCTACTGCTGTCAATTAGGGCCAGTTGCTCGTCGGTTAAGTTCTCGAAATTTGGCCACTTGCAATTGCAATCCTTACATGATGTTGTTGATTCTTTAAACATGCGCGTAAAAGTATAAGTTTAGGTTTTCATAAAGGTAAAATAAATATTGATATTTATCAACATGTGGGATGATGTTATGTTGCAGTTTTGTTCGGAACAATCAATTGAAATCACATTTGACTTCACATCCTCCTTTGTAAAGCCTCTCAACCCTTTTGCTACTTTTACCACCAGGATAAATCATAAAATTTTAACAATGATGAAAAAAATGTACAATGTATTATTAAGTGTTGCAGCGATAGTTGCAATGTCTTTCTTTGTAAGTTGTGAAGGACCAGCCGGACCAGCCGGAACTGATGGTGTTGATGGTGCTGATGGTGCAACAGGAGTTGCTACCTGTATGGAATGTCACAATACCGACAATACTATTTTGGCTATCGATGCCCAGTTTGTTCAGTCAGGACACCGCTTAGGTGCTTCTGTTGCTTACGCCGGTGGACGTGGTTCATGTGCCAGTTGTCACTCAAGCGAAGGTTTTATTGAATATGCTACTTTTGGTGAAGTATCAGCGGCTACCATTAATAACCCCAGCGCATGGGAATGTAAAACCTGTCACCAGATTCACACTACTTTCGAAGTGGAAGATTACGCCCTTCGTATGTCTGACCCGATTGAGTGGAATATCAGCGACGGTACTGCCGATTTAGGTGGAAGTGCCAACCTTTGTGGAAACTGTCACCAGTCACGTACTGCAGAACCTAACACTGCTGCTCCTGCTGATAGCTTTAAAATCACTTCAACCCACTACGGACCTCACAACGGACCACAGGCTAACGTATTCTACGGAATGGGTTTTGCTGAGATCGCAGGTTCTGCTACTTATCCAGCTGCTGGCGAAGGCATTCACAAAAATGCTTCTTGTACCATGTGCCACATGGGCGAATATGGCGACAACATGGGTGGTCACTCATTTACAGCTAACCTGGCTTCTTGCCAGACTTGCCACGCAACAGCCGATTTCAATTACGGTGGTGTTCAGGCAAGTGTTGAAGCTGACCTGGTTGTGTTACGCGACAAATTAATTGAATTAGGTGTAGTTGCCGGTGACGATGTGGATGGTTATCACCCTGTAGTAGGAACTTATCCTATGGTTCAGGCTCAGGCTTATTACAACTGGGTAGGTTTGTATGAAGACCGCAGTAACGGTGTTCACAACCCAAAATATGTTGAGGCTTTAATTGCCAACACTTTGGAAGCTTTAAATGCTAAATAAGTATTGAATTTCCTATAAACCAATTATAACCCCGCCCTGGCGGGGTTTTTTTTTGGATCAGCAAGACATTTTAAGTGAACCTGCAACAGAACAATGGCAAAGTTCTGATTTAAACTAACTATTGGGCAAATTTAAGTTTCAAAAAGGTTTTGTTTTGTAAAACATTATTAAGACTTTAAATAATGAGTTTGTTTGGTAAAGCGCATCAAATCAGCTTTATAGATGCGCATGCAATTTGACCAATCAATTCACTAATTGATATAGATCAATATGTACACGGTTTTACTAGGGTGTTCTGCTATGATTCGATCAACGAATAAATTATCAGTTATAAATTAACTACCATTATCTTTAGTTCCTCATTATATTTGTGCCACGGTTCAACCCTGTTGAAGCGGTTTTATTGGTTGAATAATTAAAAACTTAAATATGAAGAAGAATTTTATTTTTATGATTGCTTTTGCTGCTGCAGTGTTTACCCTGTCGTGCAGTTATTCCCCTTTGGTTGAGCCGGAGGTGGTTGTACCCGATGAACTATCTTTCTCTGAAGAGATAGAGCCTATTTTTAAAGATGCCGGTTGTACTGGTTGTCATACAAGTCTGGCTCCCGATTTGAGTGCTGGTAAAGCGCATGCAAGCTTAACTGCCAGCGATAAATACATCAATTTGGAAGATCCGGTATCAAGTTTAATTTATACCATGCCCAATCCCGATGGCAGCCATCCTAAAAAATATACAGCTCAACAGGCTGCCCTGGTATTAAAATGGATTGAAGACGGCGCATTAAATAATTAATCTATAAACTTAATAGCAATAAATTATGAAACGTATTATTATAGCAATGTTAGCTTTGGTTTTTGTGTTTAATTACAGTTTTGCACAGGACGAGCAGGAGCAACCCAAAGATAAACCGGTGAGTGAGGCTTTTTCGAGCGGTTATTTAATCGACAACCAAACCACCTTTATTCAGTATCCCAAAACACTTGAAATGGTGATTCACCATAAATTCGGAACCCTTGAAAATGGTAAATCCGATGTTTGGGGTATTTACAATTCGGCCAATGTGCGTTTGGCTTTAAACTACGTAGTTATTGAAAACCTGCAGGTGGGTTACGGTTTAACCCGTACCGATATGGTTCACGATTTTAACGTAAAATACACCATTCTGCAACAAACCCGTAAAAATACCATTCCTGTTTCATTGGGTGTTTATGGTAATCTGGGAATTAACGGAGTACCCGAAGAACAACTGGGTCTTGAGTCGAACTTTGGCGATCGCATGTCGATGTTTGCTCAGCTTATGGTAGGCCGCAAATTTAACGACCGCATTACCTTACAGGCTGCTGCCAGTTTTTCACACTTTAATATGGCCGACACGTCAAAATTCGATTACGACCGCGTAGGATTGCACTTAGCCGGGAGAATTAAAGTTACTACCCAGGGTTCGTTTATTTTTAATTACGACCAACCGCTGAAAGTGCTTCAATTATCGAATCACGAAGACATTGATTTGCATCCCAACATTTCGTTTGGATGGGAAATTGCCACAGCTACTCACGCTTTCCAGATTTATTGCGGATACTCAAAAGAAATTCTACCTCAGTATTATATGATGCGTGAACGCAAAGATTTTGCTTTCGACCAGTTTAATATTGGTTTCACCATTACCCGTATGTGGAACTTCTAAAAAACAGAACTCCGAAAATTTGCCTGCATTTTTTCGGAGTTTTGCTTTAAAACATTGAGTGTTAACTTTAATACAATTAAAAATGAATAAAGGCGTGGTCTCAAAAGGACTTATTTTACTGGGCATTTTATTTATGATGCTTACCAGTGCCAAAGGCCAGGACGAGGAACCCAAGATGCTCGACGAATCGAGTCGTTTGTGTGCGCAGTGCCATGGTAATCATTATTATTCGTTCCATAATTCGTACACCGAAACGGAAACCCGCAAGCGGATGAATCCTTATTTCTTTATCGACACGGCTAAATATGTCGATGCCATTCATAGTTTCTTTGCCTGCCAGGATTGCCACTCATCAGAGTACGAAACTTATCCGCATCCGGCGGAATTGAAACTGGAACCAAAATTTGGCTGCATCGATTGTCACGGAGGGGACGAAACATTTGCCAAATATCAGTTCGACGATATTGAGATGGAAGTAGAAAACAGCGTGCACAAGCAGGCTCACATGGAACAGTTTAAGTGCGAAATGTGTCACGATTTGCATACTTACAAACTTTCGGCCCGCGACGAGAATGCATCAATCCGCGATATTGTGGTTGATAACAACCAAATGTGCCTGAGTTGTCATAACAATTTAAGTAAATACCAGATACTTACCGATCATGAAAAGCCGGAATTGTTGAAAACTCACGATTGGTTACCCAATCAGGAGCTTCACTTTTTGAGCGTTCGTTGTATCGAGTGTCATACCCCAACCGACGATACCTTAATGGTTTCGCATAAAATTCTTCCTAAAGAACAGGCAGTTCACCTGTGTAGCGATTGCCACTCGACCAACAGTATTTTGCGTACCAAATTGTATAAATACCATGCGGAGGAATCGCGTACCGATCAGGGTTATTACAATTCGGTAATTTTGAATGATGCTTATGTAATTGGAGCCAACCGGAACCGCTACCTGAACATTTTAAGCCTACTGTTCTTCGGTCTGGCACTATCGGGCATCGGAGTTCATATTGTTGCAAGGATAATTAAAAAGAAATAAGATGAGCAAACAAGATTTATACCTTTATCCTGTGTGGTTAAGAATCTGGCACGGGATTAATGCCATAGGAATTTTATTACTGATATTTACGGGCATCAGTATGCAGTACGGAAATATCGATTATCCGCTTTTGCCGTTCAAAACATCGGTGATGATTCATAATGTAGCCGGTATTGTGGTTTCAATTGGCTATGTGTTTTTTCTGATAGCCAACCATTTTTCGAATAACGAACGACAATACATACCGAATTACAAAGGATTTATCGACCGTATTGTAGCACAAACCAAGTATTATGTATTTGGCTATTTTAAAGGCGAACCCAAACCTTTCCCTATAACTAAGGAAAATAAGTTTAATCCCTTGCAGCGCATGTCGTACATTACCTTAATGTATCTGCTGGTTCCCCTGGTGGTAATAACCGGGTTGGGACTGTTGTATCCCGAGGTAATAGTAAGCAAGGTGTTTAATATGGGTGGTGTTATGCTGAC
>JBFXEW010000024.1:0-78093 GCA_050179685.1 Salinivirgaceae bacterium | reverse complement strand
AATAAATTATCGCTCAAAACTATTATTTTTGTGGCCTAAAATATTCAACCTTGACACGAATTATATTTCAGGCTTTTGCCTTTATATTGCTGGCATTGCCCCTTTATAGCCAAAACACCGTTCGCTTAAATGGTAAAGTTACCGATGCAGCAACGGGCGAGTCGCTTATGCAGGCTGCCGTTTGGGTTAAACCCATAAACAAAGGAGCAGTTACCGATTTCGACGGAATTTTTACCCTCGATTTGCTCCCCGGAAACTACGAAATTGAAATCAGCTTTTTGGGATACGAAGCGCTTAAACAAACCGTAGAACTCACAAAAAACCAGACCATCAGTTTTAGGTTGAATGAAAAATCGGTTCCGGTAAGCGGAATAACCATATCGGCCCAAAAGCCCGACGATAATATTCGTTCCAACAAATCGGGCATCCTGCAATTAAGCAGCAAAGAAATTTCCCAGTTGCCCAACCTGATGGGCGAACCCGATATTATTAATGCACTGCGGCTTACTCCGGGTATCCAGGGAGTTGGCGAAGGTAACCCGGGACTTTATGTTCGCGGTGGCGATGCCGGACAAAACCTGATTTTACTCGATAACATGCCCCTTTACAATCCCTCGCACCTCCTGGGGTTTTTCCCGGTATTTAATTCCGATATAATTGATCAGGTAAAAGTAATTAAAGGTTCAATTCCTGCACAATACGGAAGCAAAGCATCGTCGGTAATCGACATTGCTTTAAAAGAAGGAAATAATCAGCGTTTTTCAGGAAGCGGAAGTGTGGGTTTGCTCTCGGCCGACCTAAGTCTTGAATCGCCCATCAATAAAGGAAAAGGCTCTTTAATTGTATCCGGACGACGAACTTATCTTGAATTGGTAAAAGCAGCAGCCGAACCCTTTATTCCGAACAAGGACAATGTTTTTAGCCACACCGATTATTTTTTTTACGACGGCAGCATCAAGTTCACCTACAAACTCAGCACAAAAACCCGGCTAGCCATCAGTGCCTTTGGCGGTAACGACTCGTATGCACTTACCGACCCTGAATTTAATGTAAGCAACAACATGCAGTGGAGCAACAAAGCTGCTGCTGCAAAAATATCCCATGTGCTTTCCGATAATTTACGCACTAACTTTTCGGTCGGACTCACCTCATATAATTTTACCATTAATGCCTCATTCAACGATTATAGCTTTGATTTGTATTCGGGTATCGAAGATTATTATGCCAACTGGGATTTAAGTTATCAGGCCGGTAAAAAAGCTTCATTCCGTTTGGGGGCAGCTTACACCCGCCATTTACTTACACCCAATAAAATAAATGTGGATGTGGAATCGGTATATTACGAAAACACCAACCAATACCATTCCAACGAATGGGCAGCCTTTGCCCAAACCGACTATAAATTTAGCGATGCTTTTTCAGTCACCACCGGACTTCGCTACACGCTTTTTCAACATGTGGGACCTTATACCCAATACACGCGCGATGCTTTTGGAAAGCTGACCGATTCTATCGTTTATCAAAGCAAGCAGTTGGTAAAAACTTACCATGCACTGGATGCCAATGCATCGATGGTTTATGTTTTAAATGAATCGGCTTCGCTAAAAAGTTCGGCTGCAATCACCCACCAGTTTATTCATCTGGCTTCGGTGGGAACCGTTTCGCTGCCCACCGATATTTGGTTGCCCAGCACCCGCTTTATTAAACCGCAACAGGTATTGCAGTTTACCTCAGGCTATTTCAGGAATTTTGCCGATCATGTTTATGAAACATCGGTAGAATTATATTACAAAAAACTCAACCGGCAAATCGACTTCTTAAACGGAGTTATTGATAACATGGACAATACCCGTATCGAAGACAATATTGTTGAAGGTACCGGCCAGGCTTTTGGTTTGGAATTTTTTGTGAAGAAACAAAAGGGAACTACCACCGGCTGGATAAGTTACACCTTATCGAGAACCCTGCGAAAATTTGAGGAAATTAACGAGGGGAACTATTTTCCGGCAAAGTACGACCGGGTTCATGATGTTTCGCTAACCCTGAACCATCAGTTAAATGAACGCTGGAACCTTTCGGCTGCATTTATATATGCCACCGGAAATGCCATGACTTTACCAGCCGGAAGGTATTTAATTCAGGGAAGTATCGCCAATCATTATACCGCTGTAAATGCGTTTCGCATGCCGGCTTACCATCGGCTCGATGTGTCGGCCACCTACCAGCTAAAAAAATCGGTCCGATGGGAATCGTGGATTAACTTCTCGGTTTACAATGTGTACAACCGGGCAAACCCATATTACATTTATTTCAGGGTTAAAGGCGATGTCGATAACTATTACCTGAGTGTTCAGCCCCGGAAAATATCACTGTTCCCCATACTGCCATCAATAACCTGGAATTTTAAATTTTAGAAGCTATGAAACTGTTGAAGCCCATACTGATTTTACTATCTGCACTGCTTTATTCCGCCTGTGTGGATTCCGATTTTGAGATCGACAAGTACCAGAGTGAAATTGTTGTGGACGGATGGATTGAACCCAACCAATATGCCCAGGTTTTTCTTACCCTGAGTGTGCCGTATTTTTCGGAAGTTGATTCGGTGAGCCTGCGAAATTACGCGTTAACCAAAGCTAAAGTCACCCTAATCAGCGAAACGGAGACTGAGATACTGACCTTAAAACCCAACAAGGAATATTTTCCGCCTTATTATTATTCCAGCACCCAAATAAAAGGCGAAGTAGGAAAATCGTACCAATTAATCGTTGAATATATGGGGAAAACAGCCACGGCAACCACCAGCATCCCCGAACCGGTACAACTCGATAACACCTGGTTTGCCCTGGAACCGGGCAAAGACAGTCTGGGCTTTGTTTATATAAAGTTTACCGACAACCCCAACCAAAAAGATTATTACCGTACGCTTACGCAGATAAAAAATACCGATGCCAAATACATTGCCAACTACCTGCCCAATTTTAACGATCAGTTTTTTAATGGCCAGCATATCGAAGTAGCTTTGTATAAGGGAAACAAAACCAGCACCGACAAAACCGACGAAATTTACTATACTTTGGGTGATACCATCTCATTAAAGTTTTGTACGGTCGATAAGCAGGCTTACGATTTCTGGTACAGTTTTCAGAAAGAAAGCATGAGTGCCGGTAATCCCTTTGCATCGACCAACGCCCGGGTAGCCAGCAACATCAGCAATGGTTTGGGCATTTGGTGTGGCTATGGTGCCAGCTATTATCAAATAGTTGCCCGATAGCTACAAGCTTACTAATAAATCCCTGACAAGGTTTTCCCAAATTCCGGGATGCTTGAACATGAAATAATTTTTTTTGCAATTGACTTACTTTGTAAATCAATGAACTACTGATTTTTAACAAAGTACCTTTGATCTTCCCAAAAAACACGCTTGTTTTTAAAAAAATCACGGGTGTTTTCTGGAAAAAGACGGGTGTTTTTTAAAAAAACACGTGTGATTTTGGAGTAAAACACGGGTGATTTTTTAGTCGGAAAAAAGCATTCAATAACAAGATATCGGAACCTGGATTTAATGCATAAAAAAAGCCCCGTTCCCGGGGCTTTCCTTATTCTGTTTCTATCTTTTCACTTATCTTATTTACCGTATTCCAATTCCAAATCGTTTACGTAGGTTTCAATATCAGCAATTAAATTTTCAAATACATCGTCGAAGTAAGTTGCTGCATCCACTTTTGAACCATCGGCAAAAACAAAACGCATGTCGAACCAGTAATCAGTTTCGGTAACAGTAATGGGGGTATCGTGCCATTCACCATCGTACCAGTATTCCTGATAGGTATAATCTTCTGAAACCGGATAAGCTTCAACAAAAGCAATCACATCGTCGGTATCGGCGTAGCGTAAACTCAACGAAATGTAATCGTTAATGGCTTTTATTTGTTCAGCTACAATTTGCTCTTCCTGGGTTTCCCAGTCGTACTGCTCATCGATGGCCATCATTTTTGTTCCAAAACCTTCCACATCAATGGCACCAGCCACTTTCATGTTCATCACCTGGAACGAAGCATTTCCGTTTTTAATCACTTTATGTACATTAAATTCGGTATCGGTTTCAGAATAATCCCATTCATCGTTGGCACCAACTTCACCCCAAACATATTCACCTGTTTCATAATCATAGTGGTCTACATAATAATGGGTTTCTTCAGTAATGTTGTTTTCAATGTTTTCTTTGGTCCAGTTGCCTGAAGCATCCAAAGCCAGTTTTAACAAGATGGTAGAACCATGCTTGAAACTGTATTCGGTGGCAAACTGGGCATTGTTGGTATTTGAGGCCATCATGTACCACTCAAAAGTGCCCATGGTATAAGTTACTTCAATCAGGGTTGGATATCCTTCGGTATTGTAAGCCACTTCGAAAGTAAACGATGAGATTAAGCTTCCGTCAACCTTCAGTTCAACCTGCACCAATTGGGGCATGTCCCCGTCATAATCGTCAATGGGGTTTGGTCCGGTATAGCCCTGATAGGTGATGGTGTACGAAGCATTATTGCTTGTACCATCAACTTCCGATGGAAATAACAATTGAATGTTATCGGCGCCCTGAATTGAATCCCAGCTTTGAGTAGTTTCATTCCACTCATACACACCGGTTATGGCATCGTACATGGCCTGAATGGTTTCGGGCTCCTCAGCAGGATTAATCTGGAAGGTTTTTAACATGGCATCCAAACCATCGCTTTTGTAATTACGTGTAGCATAAACCGGGGCAAAAGCTATCACATTAGCCAATTGTCCCTGGGTTGATGTTCCGATTTTTGCAAAAGGTGCACTGCTATCGAGCAGTAATCCAAGGCTTATGTTAGCCTGCATGGCAGGTTCCTGTTCCATCAGTTTCATCTCATCGAACAGGTCGAAACCGGCATTTTCGATGTTGGTTTTGTGTTCAGCAACCGGAATGGGGCTGAAATCATCATTGTCGTTCTCTTCGTTCTTGTCGCACGATGTGGCTACCATAGCAAAAGCCAGCAACCAAAAAGCTAAGATCTTTTTTGTTTTCATAATCATTAAAATTTAGTTCAATTGGTCAATTAATCATTTTGTACACTGCAAAATTAAGAAATATTACGTTCAAATTTTACAACTATGCGACTAGGATGTGAAAGTCTTAAATAGGGTTGCTTCAATACTAAAAAAAGTTTTTTATTGCTTTTAATTTCGGATGAGCTTTCCTAAGTCAAAACAACCAAGAAGCGATCAATGAAAAGTATTCTTCTGGCAACAGATCTTACTTTCGTTCCAAATCGACAAAAGAATAGGAAACACCGGCCTGTTCGTCGTTGGTAACCGGCGTGTTGGAAACTACGTTCCACTCTTTTTCGTTAATTTCGGGTAAAAAAGTGTCGGCAGGGAATGTGTGGTGTATTTTGGTGAGGTATAACTTTTGAACCAGGGGAAAAAACTGCTCATAAATGGTTGCTCCACCAATCACAAAACTCTCCTGATTATCGGGGCAGGCGGCCAGGGCTTCGGCCAGCGAATGGACTACCACAGCACTTTCGAAAATTGCTCCGCTTTGCGAAGTCAGCACAATATTGGTACGATTGGGCAGAGGTCGTTTGGGCAGCGACAACCAGGTATTGCGCCCCATAATTATTGCATGACCGCTGGTAATTTGTTTAAAGCGTTTTAAATCGGCTGAAATATGGGTGAGTAAATCGTTTTTATAGCCAATTCCATTATCGGCTGCTACGGCTACTATTAGCGATAAAATTTTTGCCATGCTGTTTTCTATCATTAAACCGAAACTTCTCCTTTAATGTGCGGATGGGCTTCGTAATTGTCTAAACGAAAATCGTTATAAGTAAAACTAAAAATATCTTTAACCTCAGGATTTATCCACATTTGCGGCAGTTTTTTAGGCTCGCGTGATAATTGCAGCTCTACCTGCTCCAGGTGGTTCAAATAAATATGTACATCGCCAAAGGTGTGAATAAACTCACCGGGCTGCAAACCGGTTACCTGTGCCACCATATAAGTTAATAATGCATACGACGCAATATTAAAAGGTACACCCAAAAACACGTCGGCACTGCGCTGATACAACTGACACGAAAGCTTTCCGTTGTTTACATAAAACTGGAAAAACGCATGACAGGGAGGCAAAGCCATATTCTCAATATCGCCGGCATTCCAGGCGCTTACAATCAGGCGGCGTGAATGCGGATTAGTTTTAATATCGTGAATCAACTGGGTAATTTGGTCGAGGTGCGAGCCGTCGGGTTTTGGCCATGAGCGCCATTGGTACCCGTAAACATGACCCAGTTCCCCATTCTCGTCGGCCCAATCGTTCCAGATACGAACCCCGTTTTCCTGCAGGTATTTTACATTGGTGTCGCCCTTTAAAAACCACAGTAATTCATGAATTATCGATTTTAAATGCAGTTTTTTGGTGGTAATACAGGGAAAACCTTCCTGCAAATCGAAACGCATTTGGTACCCAAAAGTGCTGATAGTTCCGGTTCCGGTACGGTCTTCTTTCTTTGTGCCATTCTTAAGCACGTGACGCATTAAATCGAGGTATTGAATCATTTTATTAAAATTTATTGCAAAAATAACACATTCGCTTTACTATTAAAGGAATGTTTACGGATAGCCTGAAATTGTTGAAAAGTTTTGTACGGCTGCTTGAAACAATGCGATTAAACATCCGCTCCTTTAAAACCGATGCCGCAACACCTGGTTGCCTATGCGGCAATTTAAGCAAAGACGGTAATTGCAATAGTTGTTTTTTAATTGAATTAAAGCCTGCGAGTCAAAAGCACTTTGAACCTCAAGTCCCAGTTGATTCCAATGAGTAATTAGCTGATTTTTTTCTGCTGGCAGTTTGGTTAGCCAGGTAAGTGCTTTTTCAGTATAAGCCGGTTTACTGTGGCTTTTTCCATAAAAAAACAGAAATGGTGCCAGAGTGTTTATTACAATATTATGGAACGATGTTAAGCCAAGATGCTTAATCCGGTAAGTCGATTCTTTTGAAAAAGTATAGTGGGTATTCCAGAATTCCGATGCCTGCACCTGAAATAAATTTTGCAAATCGTCGATAGTTTCTATTTCCAGAATTTTAGAAAGCAAGGCCGACGATTTATAAACCAGTGCAGCAAACTGTGCCAGGCGGATGGTCGGGAAATTAACCGGACGAAGTTTGGAGAATTTCCATAAATGGCCGGAACTACCTTTTAACTGAAATTTTGCAGCCAGATGCCTGTAGTTGGCTTGCAGGAGTCTTTCATATTCACTGGTAGGGTTTTCGGGAATTAATCCGGCCTGCCCAAAAAGCAAGGCTTCAATTAGTGATAATTGATCTTTATGTTTGCCCAGATAAATTAAAGGCAGGCTGCGTGCCAGCATTTCAAAGGGCTGACTATTGGTTTTAAATCCAAAATTAGCCGCCAGCGACTGATAAAAGGTTTCTTCCCAATTATTTTTGTTTTGGAAAAAACGCGCTTCGATACTTTCTGCTTTCTGGCTTAAACGCTCTACCAGTAAGGCCTCTTTCCATTGCAAAATGGTAAATGCATCGACCTTAGCAATAAACGATTCGCAGGGAACCCACTGCTGACTTTGCATCAGGTACAAATACTGTTCGTAAACGCCACGTGGAGCCAGCAATTGCAACACCGGAATCTTTTCGCCCGACCCGCGCGTTATATCCGCATCGTAATTGGCTACCACATGTAAAATCACGTTATCGTAGGCTTTATCGGTTTGATGCTGGTGTTTTAACCAATCGGATGCATTTACATGAATCTCAACATTCCCGGCCCAAAGGGTGTCATCGATTTTAATTTTGGCATTAAAAAAATCGGGACCGGAATCGTGATTGTGCTCGCCCGCCGAATGCACTTCAATTGTGCGGCCATCGGTTAAGGTAAGCCTTGGCTGCTGATGCAACTGATACTTCCACAGGTAATGCAAAAACGATTCCTGCATGGCGTTTTCTTTTTTGAACAGTTAATCAATTAACTATCAAAATTATTCGAAAAATATTACATACAAAAATTAACCTTTGATTTCTTAACCGGGAAAACTGTACTTTTTTATTTACTGTTCATTTTCAGCAGTTAAACGGTTTATTTCTTCAAAAATCTGAATTAAATGCTCCGGCGTTTTAATCTTCAAGCGGTTCTTATGGATAAAGGGTCTTAACGCTGCAGATAGTTCAGGAAACTGCCTAAGCAGGTTCCTTTTTCGCAAAGGAAGTTTTGAAATGGTTTGATTTTTTTGAAAATAACACTCCTGTTTTTCATAAAAAACACCCAGCTTTCCATCGGCAGGATAAGAGCTGGTTTGCGTATCGATAAGTTTACGTGCTTTAAGGTACAAGGACACGGAATCGTTCACCAACAGAAAATAAAAACCCGAAATCCGGGTGGTATCGGTCGATACCAAGTTGATTACCTTTTTATGGCTTACCGGAAAAGCCTGTTCAAACCAAAAAGCTGAAACACTTTCTTTGTCGAGTAATACCACACGCCGAAGTTTGGGATTGTAATAATGCAAGGCATCTTTATAAATATCGTAACGAAGTTTCAGGTGGTCATATACTTCGCCGCTTACCAGTTGAACCGATCCATTGAACCAATCGTTGCCATAAAAGGGATTCCCCCGGTATTGCATAAAATACGATTGAAACAGTTCCCCTGTTAAAGGCTGAAGCCGAATGGGATCCGGACAATTATCCTGTGCCTTTGCCGTTAAAAACCAGGTTGGTAAAGCCAAAATTACCATCAGAAAAAAACGAGTAAACACCATCTTTATTCTACTTTAAATGATTTGCGCACAGTAACAGTTTCTCCTTGTGAGGTAATGCCCTGCAATAATACCTCAAAAACTCCCTTTTCATCGGAAGTATAAAACTCGAACTGTTGCGATTTTTTGCCATTAAGATATACTTCGGGGTTCCAGTATAAGGTTTGCCTGAAATCGGGAATATTGGCCTGAGCTGTCTTAGAATAATCAGGAAAATGGAAACGAATCGGGTTTTGATAAAGCTGTAATTCAACCATTGTATTATAATCTGATTGACTTTGTTTCCAAAAATCCATTTTCTTGGTCCAGATAAAAACCAAACCGTTTTCAAAAAACAGATCGCCATAAAATCTTGCCTGCGATTTAACGTCCACACGTTTTATATCGGCGGTATTTAAATGAGCTACTTTATCGGGTTCAACCAAAGGAATTCCATCGACAAAAACCAGGGGTTGCTCTTTAATTAAATGGTTTGGGCCATCGATTACAAAAAACCGGTAAGCGCCATCCACCATTCGGTAACGGATGTAAGGAAGAATTTCCTTGGCTATCTCGGCAAAATCGACCAAATCAACAAAATCAGAAGGAAAAACCACATCGGTATATTTCCCCGCTAAATAACGCTGCGCATAAGGCAGGGTATCCACTTCGGCCCGTGGTAAAAAAGCATGACTACCCAGTTGAAAAGCCTTTGCCACCATCGATTTTTGAAGATTCAGTGTATCGGGACTGCTTTTGTAACCAACAAGTGATTTATTGTCCTGATTTATGGTAAGTGGTTTTAAAAACCCTCCGAAAAGCTTAAAACTCACATTGGCTAAAGGCTTCATCGACCTATGGTCAAAAGCATTCAAATAAGCCCTTGCCGTTCCATAGTTTCGACTGAGATAAAAACAGAAATTACCCAGGCTGTCGGTAAGGTGGTAGTGCATTCGCAATAAACTGTCTTCGAAACTCAATAAAACAGCAGCATTGGGAATTCCTTGCCGGGTTTGGCTGTGAACCAGCTTACCTCTTACTTTTATACCAGAAAAAACATGCGGCTCTTCATTTAAATTGGATGCAACCTTAACTTCCTGATGCTTGTTTTTCTCCCGGTTTAAAACTTCTATTTGCGATTCGAGTTGCGACAAAGATTTTATGGTTAACGAAGCCCAAAGAGTTTCATCGGAACCATCAGGAAGTGAAACCTGTACTTTTACTTTACTTCGCTGCTTATACTGGCTGCGATCGAAAACCATCTGAACTGCCGATATATTTGTGAAAGCCGAAGTGCTGTCAGCAAATTTTGGCAAAAGTGAATCGGTGGCATACAAAGGTTGATTTTTCCCGAAACGATTGGTAACATATAGCCATTGACTGGCCAATACCGGATGGTTCAGGATTCTTGATTCGTCAGTATAAATTCGCAACTGGTAATTACCGGTGGTTAATGTATCGGGTAACTCAAAATATCCGTTTGCTTTTCCGTTGAGCAAATGAAGCAGGTAACCACGAATAAAAACGGAATCAGAACTCAGCAAATCGGCATACAGGGTTTGATCGGCAACAGGGGAATCCTTAGCCTGAAAACAAGTGGCTTTAAAATAAGCCACATCGCCCGACACATAACAAAACCGGTCGGTTTGCATGCTAACCAGCCATGGCGTTTCACCAGCCCAAAGCTTTCCGGTTAAAAAAACCAGAATAACGAACAAGAATCTATAGTTGAATTTCTGCATGATAAACCTTAATTAACCCAAAAAGGAAATTTTTGAAGAGCAGCCTGGGTGGTTGAAATAGTTGGAAACGAATCGGCCGGAGTAACAATCACCTGATTGTTGTAACTCAAATACAAATGACTAATGCGCGTGCATATTGCCGATGCGGTAAAATAACCAAACACCTGCTCCGTGGTATCCGAAGTGCATTTTATATTTCCTACAATCTGCGTTTCAACCGGATCGAACAACTGCCCCGAAGCTTCCTGTTGTTTATAAATCGCATCCCAAAATTTAAAAGCTCTCTCATTTAACGAATACTGGTTCAAACGGAAAATTGCGCCGTGTTGTGCATAATGTATTTGCGAGGTTGGGTAAATCCGGTCACCAACCGAATCGAGTTCAACGCTGTCGAGCTGAATATGCATAGTCATTACAGCTTTTGTAATAAAATCGATTGGATAATCTTCTACTTTTTGATTTTGAAACAAATTCCCGTTCAATACTTGTACAAATCCTTTCGACAGGGAATTAAACGGCCGGGCAATGTAATAGGTAGTTGAAAAAGGAATGGTTGGATAGGTTTGCGTAGTTTGAAAAATTGCCTGATACTCGTAGCGGTAAAAAGGGGTGTAGGAACTATAATTTCCACTAACCAACAGTTTAAGTCCCGGATCGTTGTGTTCAACATAACCCTGTCCCTCGATTCTTTCAAGCCATTGATTCATATAATAGATGCCACTTATTTGCTCTACGGGAGCTCCCTGCAATAAAGTTTCCCAATCGGAAGCATAGGTTTTTCCTTCGGGCGATATGGCCAGCAAACGGTATTGGTAATTGTACAAACCCTTAAATGCAATCGACTGATACAGTCCTTTGCTTGTTTCGCTAAAAGGAAATTGTTGTCCGTTTTCATCTTCAACACGCACCGTAAAACCAGAAACTGACTCGAATACCGAGCTTTCGTTATAAGAAACCGAGCGACTGATTCGAACCGAATGTACATCCTGTTGATCGGTAAGTTGCCCTTCAAAAACCAAAAAACCTCCCTGTGCATCAATTTCAGGTACAAATGGTTCTTCGCAACTGCTCAGGCAGAATACTAAAATTAGCAATAAGTATATCGAATTTCGCATGGTTAAAAACTTAAATTAATGGTAATTGAGGGAATAGGAACCCCAATAATTGATAACTGATACAAACCATACCTTTGGTAATTATTTCCCACACTTGGGATGTCTTTTTTATAAAAAACCGAATAAATATTTTTGTGTCCATATACATTGTAAACCGAAAAGGTAAAACTGGGATGTACTTTTTTAGTGATATTCAAAAAACCTTCGTAAGTTATTGACAAATCGAGCCGATGGTATGCGGGTAAACGGTATTTGTTACGCTCAGAATAATAAATTACTTCGGTATTTCGGAATGAATACTTCTGTTCGGGATAAGTTGCCGGACGACCACTGCTAAAAAGAAAATTTGAACCTACAGTCCATCTGCGCGATAACTGATAGTTTGCTGAAAGAGTTAAATCGTGCAAACGGTCGTTATATCCCGGATAATAATTACCCTGATTAATTACTTCTTCGGCAAAATTACTTTGGGTTCTGACTTGCGATTTCGAAAGCGTATAACTAAACCATCCGGTAAGATTTCCCCTGTTTTTTTTCAACATCAGTTCCAGGCCATAAGCCCGGGCATTGGCAGCTATCACATCGCGTTCAATAGCAGGGTTCATGCTCAATACTGCCCCATTTTTATACTCCAATACATTATCGGTTTTTTTGTAGTACAATTCAACCGATGTTTCGATGCTATTATTCTTCAGGTTTTTAAAATAACCCAGGGCCCATTGTTGATTAAACAAAGGTTTTATGTTCCAGTCGGCCGACTTCCAATAATCGGCTGGAGTTGCCGAGGTGGTATTCGAAATTAAATGCTGGTATTGCCGGGTAATGTTGTAGCCAAGTTTTACCGAACTGTTTTCGTCAAGTCCGTATTTTAAACCCAGGCGGGGCTCCAAACCCTGATAAAGTTTAATTACTTCGCCCTGACTAAAGCTTTTAAGCGACTCAACGGTATTGTCGTTGAGCGGTTGATTTTGGTGATAGATAAAAACATCAGCAGCACCAAGTTTGGAATACCAGGAATAACGTAAACCTGCCGACAGATTCCACTTATCAGTAAACTTGTAGGTGTTCTGAATAAAAACGGCACCTTCCAATGCTTTCTCGTCAGCTAAACTTAAGGAAAGGGCTTCCGAATTTTCTCCAACCGGTGTTCTTGTTCCGGGTTTTAAAAGGTAGCCAATGGCTTCGGTTCCTGCGGTTAAACTATTTTTCGACAAGTGGTAACTCCACTCCAAACGGGCGTTTACTTGTGATATTCCTGAACTAATTTCGTGAGCCGAATTTTCAAATTCAATATTTCCTACCGTACTGTTAAACTGAGTAAATGAAAAACTTGCACGAACGGCCATTTGATCCGATAAATAATGATTCAGGTTTAATCCGGCCATGGAAGAACCATAATTGTATTCGGTTTTGTTGGCATAATTAAAGTAATCGGCACTGTAGTAGCCAAAAAAACTCAGATTGCTCTTTTTACTCAGCTTTACATCGACCTTGCCCAGCAAATCGTAAAAACTGGCCTTGCTGTTTCTGATATCCATGTTGGGCATTTTATTCAGAAGCCAGTTTGAATACGTGGTTCGTGCCCCAAGTAAAAACGAAATCCGGTTGTTAAGCACCGGTCCTTCGAGAAACAAGGTGCTGTTCAAAATTCCCAATCCGGCTTTACCCCTTACTTTACTTGTATCGGGAGCTTTTAACTGTATTTCCATAGCCGATGCAGCCCTTGTACCAAAATTGGCCGGTTGTGTTCCCTTATGCAGGTTGACCGAACTTATGGCGTTTGGAATAAACGCACTAAACATACCAAACAAGTGTGCTGCATTGTAAACCGGAGCACTGTTGAGTAATACCAGATTCTGATCTACATTTCCCCCACGCACATTAAAGCCCGACGACAATTCACCGGCAACACTAACCCCGGGCAGAAGCGTCATACTTTTAATAATATCGGCTTCACCCATGAGAACCGGCAATTTGTTAATGCTTTTCATATCCATATAAACAAGACCCATCTGAGCACGGTTTACATTATTTCTTCCTCCGTCGGCGGTTACCGTTACCGCATCAATTGCAATGGGAGCTTCCATAAGTTCCACATTCAATTCACCATGGCTTAAAATCTGTGCTTCGATTACCTGACTTTCCAGGCCCATAAATGAATACGTTAATTGTGTTGTTCCTTCAGGTAAAAACAAGGTATAACGACCTTTATAATCGGTAACTGTTTGTTTGTTATGCTTTTTGTCGATAATCAGCACTCCTGGAAGCGGTTCGGTGGTTTTACCAAAAAGTACAGTTCCCTCCACTTTGTTGAGTTTATACTTTCCTTTGTCCATGGGGCTTCCTACCACACGAACAAAATTGTATTCATTATTTTGCTCAAAATAGGTATAATGCTCAGGTATTAAAATAATATTTTGCTGCTGAAGAACGATATGTGCCAAATCGTAGGGGCTAAGTGCCTGCTCCAAAACAAATTTTAGGGTTTTATCCGTTCCGGCATTTTTTAGCACCACCTTATCAATCCAGTTCTTTTTATAGTAAAAACGAACCCCATGGGCGTGCTCCATTACAGCAAAGAAATCACTCAGTCTATAACCGCTGTAATCTTCATTCAATCGGATTTCCAGAAGTGATTGTGCCGATAAATTTTTAAAGCTGCCCAATGAAACAAGCAGCGCAAATAATAAAATAAAAGTTGTTCTCAACTTAAGGTGTGGTTTTATAATTTCGCTTTAAAGATAGATTTTAAATTACCAATCCAAATCCCTTTTCTGTACTAAATCTGCTTTAGCAAAAAAAACACACCTTTTGTACCAAAATTTCTACTTTTCTAACGAATATGATTCAAAAAATGCCACAAGCTAAAAAAGTATTATCGACTATTAATTACAAAAAACACTTTAAAAAGAACGCACGTAGGCTGTAGGTGAATCTAAAACCTGGATGCGATCGGTATTGCTTTCGAGAATGGTACTATTGTCAAGTAATTTATCAACTACGGTATCGGTAATTTCAGCCGGAACACTCACCGCACTGCGTATCATAGTTGAAATCTGTACTGCTTTCGAAGCCCGGGGAACAACTTTTGAAGTTACTGCACCTGAAGCACCAATTTCGAGGCAAATTTCCCTTAAAACATCAATCCGATCTTCGTCGGAAACTATGGAAACTTCACAATTATCCTGAGGCATCATCGATTTTGAAATTTTAAGGCTTTCCACATCGGCATCGAGTCGTTTTCGCCACAAAGTGCTGTTTTTTAACTGATCGATAGCTGCAATAATTTGTTCCATACTTGCGGCATGAGTTTGTTTCCCAATTCTCAGGTGCGTATCAATTAATCCGGTTGATACCGGCGTTTGATAAATATATCCTTTTCCGGGCTTATCCAATCTTCCGGCTTCAACCAAAAGTTTAATCAGGCTTTCAGAATCCTGCTCAGGCATTACCAGATGCACCACTTCTTTTTCGGCCGGAATGGTAATTCGTATCAGTCCCAGTTGATCACGAATGTCGTTACCAATGCCGTAAGTAATGGTAGGAACACAAATACCTAAGCCAATAGCTATTTTTGCCAGCAAATCGCCACTACCCTGATCGGAAAGCACACACATTACATACGATAAATCATTAAGCAGCAGGCTTTCATCGGCTAATTCAAGCGACTCGAGTACCTGAGGATTGTATTCGGGTGGTTCTTTCGAAAACTCCATTAGCTCCTGCGAAAAAACAGAACCTCTGCCCGGGATATCCAATCGACCAATTGAAATAAGGGCCTTCACAACCGATTTGGAACATTCGCGGGGCACGGTAAACCGAAATATTTTTACCGGTGAACTGATTAATTTGTTCCACTCACCGGGTAAACCCAACATTCTCGATTTTATTTGTTCCCGCACGGTTCGCCCGGTTTCGTCATACACCACTACTTCAAGTTTTTTTAAGAAATCGATAATCGCATCGCCCAAAAGCTGATTCACAATACAGGTAATACGACTAACCCGGTGAGGCGTGTATAATCCTTTGGCCATTTGCGTTCTCCATACAGTACGCGAAGGAGAAAACGCTTTTTTAGATTCATTTTCCAGCTTACTCATTGCTCTCAGTATTTGATTGATTATCGAGGGAACGTTTTTGTTTATTTCTAATGTATAAACCAAAAGTTAAGGTTGTAATTATGGGAAAAGCCGATGCCAAAGCTAAAATACCAAATCCATCGGATATGCTCAGTGCTCCTCCAATACTTAGCCCCATGGCTAAAACCAGAGGAACAGTTACCGGACCCGTGGTAACTCCGCCGCTATCCCACGAAATAGCTGTAAATTCTTCCTCACTAAAAATTGAAAGTATTATTAACAGAATATAAGGTGGAATTATTAACCAAATTAAAGGCAAATCGAAAAGAATTCGGGCAAAACCCAGGGTAATTCCCATCCCAACACCCAACGATACAATCTGCACAATCTGATTTTGCTTAATGGCTCCAACGGTAAGATTCTCTACCGTAAGCCCGAGCGCATTTAAGGCTGGTTCAGCAAGCGTAGCGCCAAATCCCATTCCAAAGGCAAAAACCAAAACCAGAATAAAACCAAGTACCGTCAACTTTTTGCCAAACAAAGGTTCCTGCACAATAATGTGTTCGTATTGTTTTGTACCCGGATGGTATTGTTCTTTTTCAAACTCAACCCGGTTCACTTTTTCATCCTCAACCAGGTTAAAAAATATTTTTTTTGTGCCGTCGGGTGCAATTCCACTATATAATAAGGTTGTATCGAAATTATTAATCACCACCCGGTCGACAAATTTATCTTCTTTCGAAAAAGCACGTGGCAATTCGCTGCCAACTTCGCCTCCCAGCGAAGCCAATCCCAATCGGATGCCCGAGGTTAAAAGTATCATTCCGGCCAAAGTAAAAATTATTCCTAAAGCCACTTCATCTTTGTTACGGATGCGCTCCCGTAAAAGCAGGGTTAGAACCAACACCAACAATAAACTCAGCGGAATTACTGCCCGCATACCACCTATCGATTCGGCGTGTAGCACTTCAGCAATTGGAATAGAAACTTTTTCATCATTTGTCAAATTCCCGGCTGAAACCTTTTGCCGTTCATATTCGGAAGCTTTTTTTACCAGCCAATCGGATAAAGCATGGGTTCCTAATATTTTTACCCGCTCCTCCGGAATACTATTAATTTTTTTCAAAACAGCTTCATACGCATCAGCATCGGTAAAATAAGAACGCCTTCCTGCCTCGCTACCGTGTGTAAACGCATGGCTCATTAGTTTTTCCTCATTTTCAAAAACCAACAGGGCATTTTGCCGGTTGGCCTGCGAAAAAAAGGTTTTTTCATCAGTTGGAACAGGTGCCTGGCGGTTTAAAAAGGTTCCCAGCGTTAAAACTGCAAGTATGGGAAACGCAGAAGCGAGTAAAATAATTCCAAATCCGCCACTACTTCCCTGTCCTTTGCCTGATGCTCGTGAAACTCCAATTCCCAGTGCCAGCACCAAAGGAACCGTTACGGCACCTGTGGTAACAGCTCCACAATCCCAGGCCAGACCAATTATGTTTTTGAGGTTCTCATCGTAATAAGCATAAAGAGAGAAAACCAACAACAAAGGTATTATGGTATAAATAAATGTTTTAATTGACCAGTTGTAATAAAACCGGAACATACCCAGAGCAACAGCAATTCCAACTCCAATACCCACTGAAATTACCAGCCACCCGGCATAAGGCTCAAGCAACATATAAAGCAAGGGTGAATCCCAGGCAGTAATTCCTGAACCAGCTGTTCGCAAAGCGCTAATGGCCGGTTCGGCCAGGGTGGCTCCAAAACCCAGAATAAGCCCAAAAAGAGCAATAACCTGAATGTTTAAACGCTGGGGCATTTTGGTTCCCACCCTTTCGCCCAAAGGCATTAAACCAAGAATTAAGCCTTCAAGAAAAAAGGCTAATCCAAAAACAACCAGCAATAAACCACCGGCTGTTCCCAGCACATTAGCCAAAGGAACATTTAATACAAGGGTTTGAAAAACTACCAGATAAATAATAATAAACGCTATGGATTTAATTTGCTCCATGACACGTACTCGAGCATACTGATAAAGCATTAAGAGCGCTTCACCCAAAGGAATTTTAAGTCGTTTTTTCATGATATGAGTTAAATAATCGGGAACTAAATTTAACAAAAATTTAGATTAACAGCACCTTACCTAATTTTTTTATTGTTTTCTCCGAATTATTTTTCATGCTTTACCCGGTAATAAAGACAATTTCAAAAAAGTTGTGGAGATTTTCACTTGGAACTATTGAAGTTTTTTAGTTTTTTCAACAAAGTCTAGCATCCTAAACCAGTTGGTTTACATCTGGGTTTCACGAAAAAAAACTATTATTGTAGGTCTATTGAACACTAATTTATAAACAATGCTTGCATTGAAGCGGTTTATTCTGGTTTCTTTTTTATTTGTTCTGGCAGGCTGGCAAACAGCTTTTTCCCAAAGCTATGTGGCCGATACCATCCGTGTTAGTCTGGACAATCGGGTCTTCGAAAAATTTCATTCCCGACTTTCAGCTACCGATCTTCGCGACGAAAACCCCTACTTTATTTCTGTTTTCGAAAAAAAGAAAGGATTGGTTTTTCCGGTCGACCAGATTGTAAATGCCCAAAAACCCTTACACAGCTATTTCAGGAATGCTGCCGATACAGCTTCCAATAAAAACTACCACCTTGAAATTCACGATTTTTACATCAACTACAACGAATCGCTGTTTAAACGCTACCTGAAACTAAATGCCTACATTGGCCTGTCAGAAATCAATAAAGCCAACGACACTACATATTTGGGCATCTTTTATTACGAGCGTCCTGAAAAAATGAACAAAAAAGACAGCCTGCTCCAGTCGTATCAAAAGGTTTGGATGTCGTTTTCGACCCAATTTTATGCCGATTTATCGGTAATTACCAGCGACTCCATTCCCGGAAACCAGCCCTTCAATTACCACTTTAATCCCGGACAAAAACCGGCTCCAAAAAACTTTTACGTTTCGCTCGACGGCTATTATGGATACACCTTCTGGGGTATCGATGCTGAAATTTATTTTGCAGCTCCCGAAATGGCTCAAAAGTTTACACGCAACACCCGAATGTTTCGTTACCTAAACTACGGCAACCGCCAATCGGTGGCTTTTTCAACACAGGTAAAGCAGTTTAATTACCGCTTAAACAAACACTGGCTGTTTCAAAATAAGCACGGTTTTATTTTTGGTTTAAACAAATGGAACGATGTGGACGAAGCCAAACGTACTTTCGAGGAATTATTCCTGTTTCAGTATGCCTTTTCGCAAAGGCTCACCTACAATCCGCTCAATAAAAACGGACTGACTTTTGGCATTGGGCTAATGGAGGAAACCTCGTTCATTATTTATAACGATCAAATTTTCAGTGTGGCCCTGTTATTTAATTGTGCCTATAAATTTTAAGCCAAATGAAAAAGATTCTAATCCTGCTCACACTCGTTACGGTAAGTCTTTTTGGCAAGGCACAAAAAAACACCCTTTCGGGCATTGTGTACGATGCCATCAGTGGTGAAACGCTTATTGGCGCAACCATTCAGGTAAGTGGAATCGAAGGCAAAGGAGCCTCAACCAACCTGAATGGATTTTTTTCTTTTCCGGGAATCGAATCCTCTCAGGTAGAAGTAATTGTTTCGTTTATTGGCTACGACACCAAAAAACAAAGCCTCACTTTTAACCAAAACAACAATGCCTTTATTGAAGTTCGGCTAAAACCTGCCACCATAACTTTAGGACAGGTAAATATTGTGGAACTGTCGGCCAATCAGATTGGCGACCGCGAAGTGGAAACCAGCCAACACCGTTTGACCCCAAAAGCCATAAAAACAATTCCTACAGCCCGCAACGACGTGTTTAAGGCCATGCGTTTCTTACCCGGCGTAGAAGCTACTGAGCCCCTTTCGCCCTTAGTGTCGGTGCGTGGTAGCGATCCGGGTGAAAACCTGATTATGCTCGACGGGGTAACCATTTACAATCCCTACCACTTTCTTTCATCATCGGGAATTTTTAACATGCAGACGGTAAAAAATATCGATATGCTGGTGGGAGGCTTTGGCGCTGAATACGGCGGACGAAACGCATCGGTAATTCACATATCGACCAAAGATGGCAACGAGCAGGGGATTCATGGCGAGGTAAAACCTTCGATAGTGGAATCGAAAGTGTTTGTGGAGTTTCCCGTAAACAGCAAAACCACCATGATGGTGGCCGGGCGTCTGAATTACGACATCATGGGCAATTTTGTTTTGAACAGCAACAATTATTTTTACGATGCCAATATTTCGCTCACGCATCGCTTAAACCCGAGAAACCGCATCGATTTAAAATATTTTGGGAGCAAGGACCACACAGCAATGAGCTTTAATAATTTTTATAAGCTGATGGGAAACAGTCTGGAACGCATGGGCGATACGCTGATTTACCAGTCGTTTCTCGACATGGATTTTACCTGGAAAAACCAATGGCGCAATAACATTGCCACAGCCATCTGGAAATCGGTGGTTTCGCCCCGGCTCTATTTCCGTATTCAAACCTCTGCTTCGTTACACGATGCCAACAATTACAGTTCGTTTAAAATGGAAGTTGAAGATGTGGCTTTTAACACCAGTACCCGATTTAAAAGCAAGGTTTACGATTATACCGCCAAAGCATCGTTAAACTACACCCCGTTTTTCGGAAACGAGCTCAAACTGGGAGCCGAATACAGCCGGTATTTATTTGCCAATGGCTCACAAATTAACGGCATCGACGGGGCTTCGGCCGAAGTTAAACCTACTTTATTATCGGTTTTTGCCGAGGATAAAATTAAAATTCGTGGACTGATTCTTCGTCCCGGACTGCGCCTTACCCGTTTCAACCAACGACAACTAAATTACGAACCCCGAATAAACCTGGTGCTCGATCTGGGCAATCGGTTAAAGTTTAAAGCGGCCTACGGAACTTACTACCAATACATCATCAGTATGAACACCCAGGAACTGGAGTTTAATCAGTTTCTCGATTATTACTACCCATTGAGTAATGTGGAGCCAAGTCTATCGTATCATTACATTGCCGGGTTCGAAAAGAAACTGGGGAAGCAGCTTGAATTAAGTCTCGATGTATATTACAAAGACCTGGCCCGCACCTATACCTTCGATTTATTGCAAAGTCAGTTCGAAGCTTTTGCGCTGTCGAATAAAATATTCGAAGGTTCGGGAACTACTTATGGCACCGAATTAATGTTAAAGGGACAAGTTCAAAAATTCTCGGGCTGGACCAGTTACACCCTGGCTCGCTCAACCCGCTCGTTTCCGAACATTATGGACGGTAAAGAATACCTTTACGATTACGACCACCTGCACACCATAAAAGGAGTAATAAATTTTCAGGCTACAGAACGCATAGCTTACAGTGCCGATTTTATGTTTCAGAGTGGCGTGCCCCGGTCGATAGAGAATTCACTGCAAATGTACTACATGTACGAACCGGTTACCGGCCAGATGATATACAGTCCACAGTTTACCATCGACCAGAAAAACAGTTCGCGCATGCCCTGGACCATGCAGATAAATCTGGGACTCGAAAAGAAAGTAGTCCGGGGTTTTGGAAAAGATATTGCTTCGTTTTTTAAAGCAGACGAATCGTATTTAATTGTGAATATTCGCAATGTGCTTTTTCTTCGCCGCAATGTAATGTATTATTTTCCCATTATGGGTTACGACCGCTACATTCCTATTGGGAGCGAATACCTGCCATCGGTAAGTGTGGGTTATACCTTAAAATTTTAATCTCCTGCTATGAAAACACTGCTAAAAATATTCATCGGAACCGGGCTCCTATTCAGCTTAAGCGGATGCCAAAAAGCAATGGAAGCCTATTTGGGTTTTCCCATGCAGCCTGATAATATTGATGCCGAATTTAAACCCGGCTTAAATGTCTTTGGTTTAATAAAAGCCGGCCCATCGATGGACACCCTCAACCATTTTTTTGAAGTTCACCGCATTCTGCATGTGTTCGACACCGCTGCTACCATGACCCTTGATGAAGCTCAGATTGAGCTTACCCGCCACCGCGATGGTAATCCAAGCATCGATTATCAGTTACGATCCATTGCCAACGGGCGCTACACCAGTCCATTTATTACAACCGAAGCCGGCGATTATTGGGAATACCAGTGTATTTACGATACCTTTTTAATTAAAGCAACAACCCGGGTTCCCAATCAACCCAAAATTATGGATGGCTCTTTTTATTTTGCCGGAAACAAGCTGCATTTTACCCTTGAACCCGACACCACGGCTTACATGTACGATATTTATTATTTAAGCAGCGATGATTTTGTTCATCAGCGAAAAATACCGCAACAACCTGACCCGACCGCGGTAACTCTCGAAGTTAAAACAGAACCTTACACACAAGGTGGATTACTTTATGTAATTGCCTACGATGCCAATTACGAACGCTATCACACCACGGCCAACACCTTTTTTAAACCCAATGCTTACCGTCCGCGCTTTAGCACAGTTAACGGTGGTTACGGCTGTTTTGGCTCAGCACATATTTTGGAAAAACAGTTTTAGCATTTAATGCCTGAGTTGGATTTTTCCAGTCTGAATCAGGGAATTTATCTGTGAAAATTCTTATTAATAGTGGCAATGGATTTAAGTTGGCAGTGAAATAATTAAATCTGCTACCTGTAATTGCTTAAGGAATTCTGAGTTCTACTAATTTTCTATAACATTGGTTCATTCTTAGCGACTATTATTTTCTTTATCCGTTTTCTCTTTCCATACTTCCGGGTTTCTGTCCGTACTAATAACTGCAAGTATTTCTACAGAGCTGTTTTCCTGATTAATGTAGAAATGCACCATATATGGGAATTTCTTAATAATCATACAGCGGATAACTTTGTATTGAATGGCAAACCGGTAAGGGGGCTTTACTTAAAGAGTTTATTTGTTTAATTGTTGTTTTTTGAAACCTGTTGCCTAGTTCAGCTTGTTTTTCATTGTACCAATCGGTAATTTCCTGGATATCTGCCAGTGCTCTGGGTTCAATTTTAACCCTGTATTTGTTCATCTGGTTTTTAGCGTTTTTTTTGCTTCATCCCAATCTATAAGCTTCTCCGGATTTTTTCTTACATCTTCAAAACGTTCCATCACCAGTTTTTGGTGCTGTTCAGGAACTTCATGGTTTTCTTTTTCTATTTTCAGAGCATAATCGAGCATACTTTTAATGGCGTTTATCAGGTTTATATCATTTACCTGTTTAAATTGCTCAATAATAATTGCTTTCTGGGCTTGTATATTCATAAACTAAGCTTATGCTTTTTTAATTAATTTGCAAAAATGTTTTTTACAAATATACTCAATCAATCAATATATTCAGTTATGAATCATTGGTTTTGTGTAATGCCACCAATCTCATTTTGTTTTATTGTAAATTAAAATCTGTATTTTTAAACTCAACAAAACCAAAATACAGAATACTGCAACCATAATAAACCTAATAAACTATGGCAAAAAATCTGACCTACAAAAAAAACCCTTGAAAGTACTTTCTTACCCTAAGATTGATTCAAAAAACAAAAGAATGCAAAAACTTAGGGTAGGTTTTAACAAAAAAGCAATGGAATGGGAAAACTTAGTGTAGGTTTTAACAAAAAAGCAAAAGTATGAGCTTTCCATCCGTAATTTTGGCAAAAAAAGAAAAGGAGCTGCCAACTTGTCGATCCAAAACCCCTTTAAAACACTTTTTTAAGCCGGACCAGAAAAAATTTACCCGTTTCGAAATTCACCAGACTAACTTCAAAGCGCCCATCACTTCACACTGAGATGGCATACGAAACATTAAACTCACTGTAACGCACAAATTGACCTCCCGCCGCAACGAGTAGCAAAACAGTTAAACTAAACGAAATTGATGGAGCATTGAATATCATTTGAAATGTTTAAAATGATTTGCACTACTTTATGGTAAAAAACATTCGACAACATAAACTTTAACGGCAAATAAGACAGAAAACCAATTTCTCAACTCAATCAACTAAAAATTTACAACCAATTCTCCAAATTCTTCTAATTTTGCAGCGCTTAATTTAGTTTTAACAGCATGATAAACTACAAAAGAACCAACAGCAGCGACCCGCATTTTATGGACTTAATCCGTGAGCTCGATGCCGACCTTACGGTAACCAATGGCGATGAACAAGCCAAATTTGCTGAATTTAACCGGGTGGATAAAGTAAAATGGGTTATTGTTGCGTACCATAACAACCAGCCCATAGCTTGTGGCGGCTTTAAAATAAATGAAAAACGTGCCGAAATTAAACGCATGTTTGTTCACAAGAACTATCGTGGACAAAAAATCGGCGAACAAATTCTTAAGGAACTGGAAAACTGGGCCCGGGAAGATGGCTTTATCGGAGCTATTCTGGAAACAGGCGTGAATCAACACGAAGCGCAAAATCTATATAAAAAACTAGGTTATACCATTATTCCAAATTATGGTCCCTACGTAAACTTTAGCGACAGCATCTGCATGGCAAAAGATTTTTAGCCTCTCCAGAAAAAACTATAAAACAAAGTACAACTATATCACCCGATTGGGAACTTGCTTTCTCTCCAGAAAGGCAACAATATTATCGGCAGCACATTGCGCAGTAGCAATTCGGGTCTCAATGGTTCCTGTGCCAATGTGCGGAGTAAGCACCACATTATTCATGCTAAGTAAAGCCTGATGAATAGCTGGCTCTGCCTCAAAAACATCGAGCGCTGCACCGGCAATTTCCTTTTCCTGTAAAGCCTCAACCAATTCCGCTTCGTTTATGATCGGGCCACGAGCCGTGTTTATAATAAAGGCTGTATCTTTCATTTTTATCAACTCACATTTCCCGATTAAATGCGTAGTCTCCCCGGTTAAGGGAACATGCAGACTAACCACATCGCTTTGATGCAACAAATCGTTTAGTTCTAGCCAGGTGGTATTCAAAGATGCTTCCAGGGATTTATCAATTTTATTGCGACTGTGATACACCACCTTCATACCAAAAGCCTGAGCCATGCGGGTTGTAGCCTGACCAATTTTTCCCATTCCAATAATACCGAGGGTTTTGTTCTGCAACGAAAAACCCAGGTTACTCATAACTTTCCAATCGGCTACCTGGTTTTGTCTTATTTTTCGATCCATTTCCGAAATGCGGCGCATTACAGCTAAAATTAATCCCATGGTATGTTCGGCCGTGGGAATGGTAACCGGATCGGGCGTATTACTCACTACCAAATTGCGTTGCCGGGCATATTCCAAATCAATGTTGTTATAACCCACGCCAAAATTGGCTATCATCCGTAATTTTTTTCCTGCTGCAATCAATTCCTTATCAACCGGAGCGTTAAACAACGATAAAAGCACATCGGCATCTTTTATCAGTTCCAACTGTTCCTCGCGGGTAAATCCGCTTTTGCCGGGCATAATCACATAATACTTCTCAAATAATTCACTGAGTCCTTCTTTAGGAATATATTGGGTAACCAGAATTTTTGTTTCCATAGGATAAAATTTTGTCAAAAATCGGAAAAGTAAGTTAAATCGTCAAGCATTTTACCATTGCAAGTAACATTTTTGTACTTTTAGGTTTTTAAATAGCGCTGAACTATGAAAACCATCATTCGCTCCCTAATCGTAATCTTCCTGTTAGCCTCCTGCTCCAAAGAATCGGAAAAAATAAAGCTCGATGCCGTTTTTTTTGAGTTGAATTCCGATTGTTTTTCAACTATTAAACTCCAGCAAGCCGATGTTATTATTACAAATACTGCCGACTACCAAATATTTCAGGATACCATCAAACGTTATTTTTTCCCTTATTGCGATACCACCCATTTACCAACTATAGATTTTGATGTGGCCTTTTTTGCCGGAAAATTTACTCAAACCAGCGGATGTAGTGCCACCTTTAACCGCAAGGTATTTTTTCAACCCGATAATGCAAGTTACGATTACGATATTGAAATGATTGGTGAAGGCACTTGCGAAATGCTAATTAGCTCATTTAATTGCGCCATAATTCCCAGACAATCCGATAAAGAAGTGATACTCCGTTTTAATGTGAAGTAAGTTTCTGATCTTTTGCATGAGGCAACCGAACAAAAAACGAAAGCAGTAATAATACAGAACTTACAACAATCAGCGCATTTCCCACACTGGTATAATCGGCTAAAACACCCAGGCCCAAAGCAAAAAACGAAGCAAAAAGGGAATCGAACTGCGATTGTACCGATAAACCTGTGGCTAAAACTTTTTCGTCGAAGGTATCAGCCACAGCAGCCACACCAACGGGTTTACGGATATTCTGAATAAAAAACAAAAACACAAATACCACCAATGCCAAAACCGGCATTCGGAATCCGATTAAAAAACCACTGCCAATACCAACCAAAGCTCCCAACCATAGCGTAATGTTAATTGCCCGGTGCGTTGAACCTAATTTATCGACCACCCAGCCGGAGTTGCGCGATGCGTATGAAGTAATCAGGTAAACCACAAAATAAATTAATCCGAGCGTTACTGCCGATTTGGTTTCGGTAGGAACATCGTCTAAAAAAGGAATGGCCATAAAAGTAAGCACCACCATGGGCTGCAAATAATCTTTCGAAGCCTTAAACAAACCTTCGAAAATGGCCAGGTTGCCTATCAATTTAAAAAACAAGCGGTTTTTAAGTGAAATAATAACCCCCGTTTTAATTTCGACAAACTTTTCACGAAAGGTTGTGGTGTTGTTTTTAATCTTGCCGTCGAGTTCCTTCGGATAACTGGCTATCAATATTAAATCGGCAAAATAGGGTAACAAAGCCCATAAAAAAACCGCACTGTAATTTCCGGTATAAATAACAATACCCGCTGCAATTAACGACGAAACCGCCGATCCAATTTGCGACCACGAGCGGGTATGTCCGTAATAAGCTACTTTTTGATCCTGCCAGTTGTTGAGCTTCAGGTATTCAAAAATCATGGCTTTGTGGGTTCCTGTCCGAAAAGCATCGCCAAAGCTAAAAGCCAGCATGGCTAAAACAAAAATCCAAAATTCGTTGAATAGATAAAAAACCAAAAAGGAAGCAATATACGATACAAACGAGGCTATCATGGTGCGCTTGCGACCAAGCAAATCGGCCATTATCCCGGTTGGGATTTCCAGTACGTTTATGCTTATTTCACGAATGGCATACAACACACCAATCTGCGTATAAGACAATCCCTTATCCAGAAAAAAGAGGATAAGAAAAGGTTCAAAGAATTTAAGGTTTTTAAAAAAACCGTATAGACTGAACTTATAGAATTGCAGGTTTTTTACGATGCTACTCATGATGCTGTTTTGTCAGGCAAAATTAACAATTATTGCTTCCTTACCTAAACCTTTTTGTGTCAGTACCACCTTCGTTTTCCATCAACTCGTTCAGCTGGGCTTTAATTTCCATCAGGTTATGGTTGATGCGTTTTTGCCGGATAAACAAAAAAGTAATGGACGAAGCCATCAAAACCAAAATACCAATTACCAGAAACAATACTACAATGGGTGTATTGCTGCCTGCACTTTCAACGTTAACATTGGATGCCGGCAATTCCAATAAAACACTATCGCTGAGCATTACCGTATCAGCAACATCCACCTGAACCGGTACACTGTCGGCCGATACAATTACTGTTGGGTTTTCATTACTTGGTAAAGCTTGTTGCACTTCGAGCTTAAACACATTGTTTACAAAAAAGAGCGAGAAAAAGGCAATTACTCCGGTAATAACAGGCGTTGCAAGCCATCCCAACGAAATGGTTCCCAGAATATTGAAACGCATATTCTGTACCCCTTTAAGTAAACCTATACCCAAAATAGCACCTATAATTACCTGTGAACTGGAAACCGGAACCAGCGGGATTCGCGGTAAACCTATGGCCTGAAATGCATCGGACAAATGCTGCGACGAAAACACGAAAAGCACGAGTGCCTGCGCCAAAACCACCACCATGGCCGTTTCGCCACGCAAGGGCATAATGTTTTCGCCCACTGTTTTCATTACCTTTTTTGAATAAGTTATAATTCCCAGCGAAATGGCCAGTCCTCCCAAAAAGAACAATTGCTGCTCGCCCGAAAGGATAAAAAGTCCCAAATCCATATCCGGAAATTGAACCGCGGAAACAAACACCCCCATTACGTTGGCAATATTATTGGCTCCCAGACTAAAAGCTCCGAAAGCACCAATTACCAATAGAAAAAATCGCAACCAGGCATCGCGCCAAAGCAGATGAATGGAAATCCGTTTCAGCAAAAACCGCAGGAGCATAAAAAGCAAAATGGCAAAAACAGCTCCCAGTACAATTCCGGAACCCCAGGTTGTTACTATTTCAATTAATGTTTGAGAATCGGTGGCTCGGCCCGTGTAAAGATTCCAGCCGATGATTCCCCCAACAATAGCCTGCGAAGTGCTGACCGGAATTTTTAAACGCGTCATCCAAAAAACCGTGATGGCTGCTGAAAAAGCAACAGTAAACGAGCCCGCAATGGCATCAACCGCGCCCAGTTTTCCTAAGGTTTCGGAACCACCCGAACCCTGAAATGTTGCTCCCAGAATAACAAAAATACTGGCTACCAGAGCAGCTGTTCTGAATTTCAACATGCGTGAACCAACTGCCGAACCAAAAACATTGGCAGCATCGTTAGCCCCCAGCGACCAGCCCAGAAAAATGCCGCTCGATAAAAAGAACCAAACCATTAAAGACTAATTTTAACCGTTAATAAAGCCAGGGCATCAGCCACATCTTCGGCACTGTCGCTTATTTGTTCAATATGGCGGGTAAAATAGCGCAATTGCGATTTGTGCGAAAGATGCAGCCCGTTGGGTTCCTGAAAAATGCGTTTCCGTAATAAATTGGCTACCTGATCGGTTTCTTTCTCAAAGAAATAAATTTTGTGCGCATGGTTTTTGGCCATTTGCGGATGCAGAAAAAAAGCACGGGTTCCCATAATGGCTTCCTGTGCGGCTTCGAGACTGATTTCGGTTAACTTTAAATAATCAATCCGGTAGGTTTCAGGAATTTCGGGCAATTCAATTTCAATTTGTTGCAAACCATATTTAGCCAAATCAACCATATCGTCCAGGTGATCGAGCAGCATTAAAATATCGGCAGCATGTTGGGGCAACAAAGAGTGTTTTAAAAAATAATTCTCGACCGAACGTTGCAGGCGGTCGGCTTTATTTTCTTCGCGTTCCAGCATTCGCAGGCGATCGGCCATTTGTTCCGGTTTATTGTCCAAATAATTTTTTATCGCCTCGCGATAAAGCATCAGGCAATCCTCAACTTTATTGATGAATTCATCAATCTTACTTATGGTTTTGCTGGTGTTTTTAAAAAGAAGTGCCATAATTGAATACGCTTATTGGTTTAAACTACGCATTTTAAACTATTTACTTTACCAAGAAAGCTACCATCGGTTCGTTCTTGCTTTTACTTTTGCTTTTTGTACAATCACAAATTCAGTTCGCCGGTTCTGCTCCCTTCCTTCCGGATTATCCGAACCATCGGGCAGGCTGTTGGGTGCCACAAACCGGGTTTCGCCAAAACCTTTGGCAATCAATCGGTCCGGATCAATTCCCTTCGATACCAAAAATTCAATTACCCGATGCGCCCTTTGTTGCGAAAGCTTCAGGTTATAATCGTCGGAGCCCACACTATCGGTGTGCGAATGAACTTCGATATAAATATCGGGCAAATCTTTTAGCAAAGGAATTAAGGTACCAGTCAAACTTTGCTTTGCTGTCTCGCTCAGCTCCTGCTCATTAAATCCGTAAGTTATATTGCTTATCTCGATAGGTTTTGAAGGAACAATGGCAATTTCGATATCGTCGGATTGCAGCATCAAATCGCTGGAAATGCTTGCTGATGGTACGGAAATGCTTCCAATGTTATCGTTGTTATGTTCCAAATCGATGCGGTAATCGAATTGTTTATTCACCTTAAACGAATAGGTTCCGGTATCGGCCAACACCTGTTCTTCAATTAGCATGGGCTCGCTTTCCTCGTCGTTAAGCAGGTACAATTTTGCTACCGTTTCCTGATAATATTCACTTAACATAGCCAATGAATCGGCCTTACGCAGTTTAATTCCCCGGTTCAAATACCGGCTTAATGTGGCGTCGAGACTTAGCACCACTTTTCCTTTAATTTCGGGCAACTCGTTTTCCTTATAGATAAAGCCATAAATATCGTAACAACAATACTCGTGAGCGTAAGTGTAAGTGCCGGGTTTATTTGAAACCAGGTATCCGGAAAGCAAATCGGGATTCAGGGAATAATAAATCTCATCGGCATGGGAGTTTAGCGGATATTCAAGCAAATTTGCCCGGGTCCAATCGTTCAGAGCTCCCACGGCACGGTAAACATCAAATCCTCCGTAACCCGCAATTTTATTGGAACTATAAAACAAGGTTTTAATTTCGGATTGATAAAAAGGCGTTACTTCGTCGGCAACGGAATTGATTTTTGAACCGCAATTACGGGGTGGAATAAAGGTTTTTTTTGCCTTATTGTAAACGGTGTACCAAACATCCATGCCTCCAAAACCTCCGGGACGATCGGATGAAAAATACAAGGCTTCCAGATTCGGGTTGTAGGTTTCGCCCACGGAAACATGAAGAGCGGTATATGCCTTTAAATTAACCTCTGGTGGCAAAAGTAGCGGCGGACTCCACGAACTGCCTGTTTTTTCAGTCATGTAAATGGTATTGATGGTTTTATTTTTCCAGTCTTTTTGGCTTACCGTAAAATAAAAACGCTGCTTGTCGGCTGAAAATGCACCACCAGATACATTGACCCTAGCCAGGGAATGACTAAGGATGCTCTGATTCGTTAGTTCCCAGCCGTTTGTATTTTTTTGAGCTACCTTAAATACTTTGGGCGGAATGGCTTGCGTACCATCGGTTTTATAGGTAATGGCCGAATCGCTGTCGATACTTACAAACAGCAAACTTTCGTCGGATAAATACACAGGGCTGATATCCAAATGCCGGCTGTTTATTTGCGGCCCCAAGTGTTCAATTAACAAATCCCGGTAGTTCGATACACTGTCAATAGCCAGTTTGCATCCGGCCGAAGCGTTTTTTGCCTGAATTACCAGTTTTCTGTTTTTTGCTTTTTTAATGCACTGCTCAAAATAAGTAAGGGCTTCGGTATAATTCCCCATACTTTTTTGACACATAGCATACTGAAAAGTTGCCTGCTCTTTAATGGAACCCGATGTTTCCATGCTCTGCTTAAACTGCGCCGCTGCCTGGTAATAATTCCGGTTTTTAAAATAGGCTAATCCCAGTTTGTACCGTAGTTTTACATCATCAGGCTCTAACTTAAGATAAGCTTCAAGATAGTTTGCTTCAGAAATAAAATCGTGCAATTGCGAAGCATTTTCGGCAAACATCAACAATTGGTATTTTGAATAGTCCGGCCTGTCTGTTTGAGCATTCAGAGTTCCGGACAGCATCAATAACAAAAGCATCGGAACCAGCTGCCAAAACAAAAACGGTCTCTTGAGCGTCTCCGCTATTGCTAATCGGGATATTTTAATTATTTTTAATCGAATTTGCATGCCCGCTTATGGTTAAGTCTCTAAAAATACTACTTTTTGTTCTATTTTTTTACGGTGCTTATTTTGGAGGCTACGGACAAACTTTCGACAACCTGCAATTTACAGCATCCGACCAGCTTATAAATCCTGCTAACACAGGTAATCACCAATACAAATGGCGGCTCTACAATAATTACTTTTTAAATAAAACCATTGCTCCAAAAGCATATCCTTCGTTTTTTATGGCCGGTGATTACACCGTCAGCTATTTTCCCAATAAATTAGCACTTGGTGCTTATTTTAAACAGGAACACCTTACGAACAGCCCTGTCAAAATTAGTCGGTTTTTTGTTACCGGAGCCTTTCATTTACGCTTTTACCAGAGTTCGCTTCGGATTGGGATTCAACCCGGATTGGTTTACAGCGCGCTCGATCAAAGTGCCCTCACTTTTCCCGATCAGTACGACCGAAACACCGGCGGATTCGACCCGGGAGCACCCACCTTAGAAACGTATTCCATTGCTCCGCAAACTACTTTAGCCATCAATATAGGAGCAGCTTACCGCTTTGTGTTCAAGGACAGAAATTATGAAATTGGTTTATCGTACCTGCACCTTAACACTCAAAAACTGGAGTTCTATCAGGCGGTAGTAATACCAACGTTTAATGCAAGCATAAAAACTGAAATTCATACGCAACAAATCATACTTACTCCCTTTATTTGGGTAAACCATACAAACTACAACACACGAAATACGCTGGGGGCATTTGCCACCTACGACGTGAGCCAAAGTGTACCGCCTTTGAATAAAATAATTGCCGGCGCCAGTGCGGGTATCAATACAAAAAACTACCCACAGTCGCTTGCGGTATTAGCCGGAGTTCAATGGAAACGAATGACTGTTACCCTGAATTACAAATTTCCGTATCAGTTCGGAAACAGGCTGGTTCATTCGTTTAACACCTTTGAGCTGGCACTGGTTTATAATGGATTCGATGCAAGCATTACCAAACATGTGTTACCTTGCGAATTTTACTAAAATAATGTTGTAATGAAGAAGCAAACCCACCAACTTTTGATACTTGTCACCCTGCTTGGGCTTATGGCTTTTTCGCCAGCTTCGGCTCAGGTTCAGGCTCTGTTCGAAGCTAATAATACCAAAGGTTGTGGCTCGTTGTTGGTACAGTTTACCAATCAATCGACAGGAGTGGGAACGTTAACTTACCACTGGGATTTTGGCAACGGACAAAGCTCCAGCCTGGCCAATCCACAGACCATCTATCAAAATCCGGGCATTTATACAGTAAGCTTAATTACAAGCAACGGAAGCGAAACCGACACCTTGACCAAAACAAATCTGATTACGATATATAATCCACCCATAGCTGGTTTTTCGCTGCTCTCAGCTAATGTGGCCTGTCAGGGTTCGGAATTTGCTTTTGCCAACGAATCGCAACCCGGCGATACCACCATTAAAGATTTTACCTGGGATTTTGGCAATCAAAGCTTTAGTACCGATTACGAACCCACACACAGCTATGCAACTGCAGGTGTTTATTCTCCAACGCTTTTTATTACCGATCACAACGGATGCGAAAGCAGCATCTCAAAAGATAAACTGATAGAGGTGACAAAAAATCCGGTAGTGAATTTCACTTCCGGAAATACGCTATCATGTGCCGATACCCAAACCGTAGTCTTTACCAATCTGTCGACAGGCTTAACTGAACTTTCTTTTGAATGGAATTTTGGCGATTCACAGACTTCGTTCGAAGCGCATCCCACTCACTTTTATCAGGGTTTTGGAAATTACACCGTTACTTTAAAAGCCACAGACGATTACGGGTGTTCAACCACCCTGACTAAAGCAAATCTGGTAAAGATGCAGGATTTACAGGTAGCTTTTACTTACCTCAACGACAGTTTGTGTAAAAACCAGGAACTGGAACTGAAAAACCAGTCAATTGGAGCCACCAACTACTTTTGGAGCTTTAGCGACACCACAAACTCGACCGAATTTGAACCGCTAAAAAGCTTTAGCCAGGGAGGAACTTATACCGTTGAACTCATTGGAAAAATGCAAAACATCTGTTCCGATACAGCAAGGGCAACCCTTTGGGTCGATTCGCTACAGGCCGGATTTATGGCTGATAAAACCTATGGCTGCGAACTTCCTTTTACGGTAAATTATCAAAACTTATCGGCTCATGCCGCCATGTTTACCTGGAAGTTTGGAAACGGAACCCAAATCAGCGACGAAAACCCTTCAGTTACTTTTAATGCTACAACCGCATTAGACGAAGCTTACCGCGAAACTTATAGCGATACCCTGATTGCTACCAGTTTATTTGGCTGCACCGATACAGTCTCCATAAGTGAACACATTGAAATTATTTTGCCAAAAATATATTTTACACCCAACGACACCAGCGCCAACAGAGGTTCGTTAACCGGATGCGTTCCCCTGTCCATCGATTTTCTGAATAAAAGCCAAAGTACCAATCCCGACGAAACCCTGACCCATTTTAGCTGGGATTTTGGAAATGGCCAAAGTATTGATGCAGAAAATGCTTCGCAAATATTTACAGAACCCGGCGAATACACGGTAGAATTAACCGTTACCAACTCGGCCAATTGTATTAACCGGTTTACCGCCCAGGTTGAAGCAGGTACCCCACAAATTCCTGATTTTACCGTTTCGGGAAACACCAATGTCTGCGGCTCCGAAGCCATTAGCTTTGTCAACCAATCGACAAACGACGAATTAATTGATGCCTGGGAATGGTTTTTTTCCGATGGCCGATCGAGTAATCTGAAAAACCCGATGCACGTTTTTACCGATACGGGCTATATGGACGCGGTGCTTTCGGTTTTTTACAATGGCTGTAAAAGCGAACCGGTAATAAAAGACAGCGTTGCCTATATTAAAGGGCCGGCCGGTTCCATGCAATATTCCTACGACTGTTCAAGCCCCCTGACTTATGAATTTGCATCGACCATTAAAGGAGCCGATTCCATTTTCTGGGAGTTTGGCGACGGAAGCTACGATTCAACCCAAACCACGGCGCTGACGCACACTTATGCACAAAACATCAACTATCCGGTAAAACTTTATGGACACAATTACGACAATGGTTGTGCTATAGAACTGGCTTATATGGCCAAACCCCGATTGGTTAAAAGCAATTTTGCTTTTGGCAAATCCGATTATTGCCTCGAAGATTCCATCCTTCTCGACGGCTCAGCTTCGCAGGATGAATCCTGGTTTTGGGTCGATAAACAATTGGGGAACTATTTCTGGACCATCGGCAACGACACCTCGTTTATGCAATCCGACGGGTTCTATTACCAGTTTCCGCAGCGTGGCGAATATCAGGTAAACTTATTGGTTACGGACTTAAACGGTTGCTCCGACGATACCACGCTTACCATTAACATTCACAAACCCCAGGCTGATTTTATTACCGATACAGTCATCGGTTGCAGCCCATTACTACTCCAGCTTAGCGACTTTTCTGCCAGCGACACAACACTTGTTGGATGGAATTGGTACATAAACAACACCTTAGCTGCTACCGGACAAATTCCGTCGCTCACGCTGGCTGATACGGGCTTTCATTCCATACAACTCATTGTTGAAGATGCCGTGGGTTGCACCGATAGCCTGACGCTGGAAAATGCTTTTTATACCTCGCGGCCCCAGCCAAAAATTAATGTTCCGGCTCTTATAAACTGCCAGTTCGATTCCATTCCGTTTCAAAACCTCTCGGCCGGAAACCTGGTTGAAAACACCTGGTTTTTTGGCGATGGCTTCCTGTCCGATTCAGCAAACCCCATACATGCTTACACCGATACCGGATATTTTCACCTGCAACTTTATCTTATGGATTCACTGGGATGCGACACTACGTATCGTTTCCCGGACAGCATTTATATTGAAGCGCTTCCAAAGCCCGATTTTACTTTCGAAATTACCAATCCCTCCTGTTACCCGGCACTGGTTAAGTTCTACGATGCAAGCGAAGGAGCTATAAAAGCCTGGAACTGGAATTTTGGTGATGAGAGCGCAGCCGTCTCAGGAAAAAACCCACTGCACACTTACCAAAAACCCGGATGGTTCGATGTAAGCTTGCTGATAACTTCGCAAAATGGCTGCAAAAACACCCTGAACAAAGCAGATGCACTAAAAATAAATGGTCCTTTTGCCCAAATAATTGCACCCGACGAAGCCTGCATTAATAACGATTATTGGTTTTCATTCGAACAGGATGTAAACATCTACACCTGGGAATGGCTCTTCGAAGATGGAACATCGGGTACGGCCGATTCTTTAAAACATGCCTTTGATACTTTTGGCTGGCAGCGGTTTAACCTTTTGCTTCGTTCCGATTCGCTGCAAACCTGCAACAAACTGCTTTCCGACTCGCTTTACATTCCCCTGATTAAAGCTCAGTTTCAACTTAATGATTCTATAGGTTGTGAACCCCTTGAGGTATTTGCTACCAATGAATCTCTGGGTTATACCCACCAGGAATGGTGGCTGAATAACAATTACCAAACCAACACCAACAATGCCCAACTGCTTTTAAACGGAAATACCGACTACAACTTAAAACTTTTGGTTAAAAATGAACTGGAATGTGCCGACAGTATAATGAAAACCCTGACTGTATTTGGCTTACCTGAAATTACGGTATCGAACGACACGGTTTTATGCATTGGCGACACCATTTTGCTCAGCGCTAACGGTGGCGAATCATATTCCTGGTTTCCCGATTATAGTATTTCAGCATCAAATACCAGGCATCCTATGGTTTTTCCCGACTCTTCGCTCTTTTACCGGGTAAGGGTTACCGATACAAATCTTTGTGTAAACTCCGACTCGGTTTGGGTTACAGTACAACAAATTCCGGAAGTTACCATTACAAATACCGACACCCTGCTCATAATCGGAGAATCACTTTTACTCGAAAGTGCTGTTTTATTTGCCGATTTCTTTCAATGGTCGCCGCCAAACGATTTGGACTGTTTCGATTGCTTAAGCACGCTGGCTCAACCCAAAGAAAGCACAACGTATTATTTAACTGCCAGCGATCCGTATGGCTGTTTCACGGTTACGGACAGCATTACCCTTAAGATGGATGTTAAATACTCGTTAGCATTACCTTCAGCATTTACACCCAACGACGATGGCGCAAACGATGCGGTTTTTGTGAAGGGCTGGGGAATTAAAGAACTGGTTAGCTTTGAAGTGTATAATAAATTCGGTTTAAAAGTATTTGAAACCAACGATATCCATACCCCCTGGGATGGTAAATACAAAGGAGCCGTTTTATCGGCCGATGTATATTATTATAAAGTTGTTGTGCTATCGTACGACAATGCGGAACGGGTAAAAACCGGTGAAATCTTCCTGCTAAAATAATCCGGATTTGGATTTAGCTATTTTTCGGTTAAAGCCAAATAGTTTTTCGTGCAGTTTAAATACAAGAAAAAGGTACAAGCCCAGAATCATCAACCAAAGCATCAGCAGATTAAAATACAAAGTAGGTATCTGGAAGTTACCTAAGGTTTTTTCAGGAGCATAAAAATGAGCCCTTCCGGTTTCCGAATCGGGCAACTGATAAATGGGTTCGTATTTGCGAACAAAACGCTGCTTATCGAGAACAATCCGTTCAAAACTCAGGGAATTTCTTACCACTTCCTCCACTTTGGCATTATTGTATTTGCTTCGTAGGAAATTAATATCAGGATGTGTTGTTATCAGCGAGTCGCGAACGAGGGTTAATTCATTAATGCGCTTATTTAACCCTGATTTTAAACGCGTAAGCATAAATTCTATCTCATTCAGGTTGCTTATCTTTTGATTATCACCAGCTATTGTTTCAAGGTATTCGCTCAAATCGAGCTGAAACTCTTTTTCCAATTGTTTTAATTCGTTAAAAAGTATCTGCTGATTTTTATCCAAATCTCCAAAAACCGATATTTCCTCATTTTGCATCTGATTAATCATAAGCTGCAACTTAGGAATGGAATAATTAGTATAAAACGAAGCATTACTCAACTCCCGGTCCACATCAAAAAACCACTTTTGATATTTGTTGTGGGTAAACTGATGAACCATTAAAGCTTCGTAGCCCCAGCGTGAGGGCATTAAATCGGCAACAATGGGCACATACTGTTGCGATGCCAGCCGGTAATTTATTTTATCGAAGGGAATAATTACCCCGCTTAAGAGCAATTGAGGGATTAAAAGCAAAGGAATTAAAATATAAATAGCCACTACCGATTTAACAGTAGCCGAAAGAAAAAGCCCCATTAAATTCGAAAGCAACGACAGCGAAAACAACACCAGAAAGAAACTCAGGAACATTCCGCTGATTTCTAAAATGGGATTGGCTATCAGCAAAAAACTTATTGACTGAATGGCCGACAACACAAACAAAACCACCACCTTTGAATTAAAATACGAAGCCCAGCTTAAATTTAAAAACTGCTCGCGTTTTAAAATGGTGCGGTCTTTTATAATATCCTGGGCACTCATCGACAGCCCGATAAATAGGGAAACCACCACAGCCATAAATAAAAACGAAGGAATGTTTCCGTTTTCGGCAAAGGAATAGGCTCCCCGAATTCCGTCGATAATGGGATACGATTTTACAAAAAAACTCAGAATGAGCGCCAGAAAAGGTGTTATCAGCAAACTTATGGCTATAAACTGGCGATCGTTGGCTTTAATAAGCACATTGCGCTTCAGGTAAGTAAGAAACTGAGCCCAGCGACGGGGTGGCGCAAAACTGATTTCGGGAAGTTCGCTTACTTCAGGTTTTTCCGATAGGGGAATGTTTAGTTCGTTTCGAAACTTTTGATACCAAAAATCGGGCGAATGTTTACGTTCTGAACTTTCCTGGCCGGTTTCGTCCACCTTTTTGAGTTCAATCAATTCCAGAATATCGTCGGGATGCACCGTTTTACAGGTTGGACACTGCCCTTCAATCAAATCGATTTGCTGGGTGTTTTCGCGAAAATAAATCAACGCATCAACCGGATTGCCAAAATATACCGGTCGTCCCCCTTTGTCGAGCACCAAAAGCTTATCGAGCTTTTTAAACACATCGGACGAGGGCTGATGGATATTAATAAACAACAGTTTTCCCGACAGGGTAAGTTGTTTTAGCAGGCTTACAATCTTGTCTGAATCGCTCGACGACAAACCCGAAGTTGGTTCGTCGATAAACAAAACGGCTGGCTTACGAATGGTTTCTAATGCAATGTTCAAACGCTTTCGCTGACCCCCGCTAATAAATTTATTTAAAGGATTCCCGGCTGGTAAATCTTTAGCGTCGTAAATATCGAGTGCTTTCAATTCCTGATTTACCTTATCGGTAAGTTTTTGTTTTGTCAGATTTCCAAAACACAGCCGGGCGTTGTAATACAGGTTTTCAAAAACGGTGAGTTCTTCAATAATAAGATCATCCTGGGGCACATAGCCAATAATTCCATTCAGGTTTGCGCCCGCTTCATGAACCGAGCGGCCATTGATATAAATACTTCCATCATTTAAGGGCAAAGTACCGTTTAACAGGTTAAGCAAGGTCGATTTTCCTGAACCGCTTATTCCCATAATCCCCACCAGCTCTCCCGAACGGGCACTAAAACTAAAGGGTTCAATGCCATGTTTTGAATGGGGAAAACGAAAGGCAATTTCGCTGGCATCGAGCTGAAGCTTTTGCTGAATTTTTTGAAAATTCAGAATCACCTCGTTGTAATAAATACTTAGCTCATCGGTAATTGTAATGTAAGAACCCGGTTCAAAAATATAGGTGAGTTCTGAATAAACCGTTTTACTTTGGTAACTAAGTGTTGTTTCGCCTTTACACCGAAACAAAAGCGTGAAAGTGGCCGGCAGATACAAAAACACCAATTGCCCCTGCAAACTATTATTCACATGCTGTTTAATTCCGGCATATCCGAACCCCGACTCGGGGCAACTAATTAACAACTGTTCTTTGTTTGGAATGCTTGCCAGCTGATCGCTTAAAAAACCTTTCAGGGTAAAGTATTCGTCTTCGGTAAAATGAAAAGTCCGCGCAATTTTAAACGAAATATGAAACGATTCGGGCTCCTGTAGCGGATCAACATCAGAAAAAGCCATGTTATGCTTTAAATACTGAAGTACATTTACCAAAATAATAAGCCGCTGGTTTCTTGTTATTTTTGGACCAATACGGGAACAAAGCGACAGCAGGGTTTCTTCGTAATCGTTTTGGGTAGCCGTTTCCGATTTATACCGAACCATGCACGAATCGTAATTCTCCATTTGTTCGGCTTGCACGGTCTCGTTAAACTGGCGTTTTAAAAAAAGCTTAACAAAGCCTTTCGATAAAAAAGTATCACTTTCTTTGTCGTAAAGCGTTATGAGGGCAAAAAGTTTTATTATGGAATTGAGTACCGTTTCGTTCATTCAAAACTTGCTTGGTGAATTAAAAGGTAATTTTTATGAACCCATTTCCTGATGTTGATCGGTACGATGAAATTTCGAATCCATGTAATTCCAGAATCAGTTTGCTAAGCATTAACGATAAATTCCGGTTAAAATTCAATTGTTCCTTATTGTCTGGATCCTGTTCACCTTGAACTTCTATTATCATCTTTATCAGGTTCTGCTCCTGATTCACATCAATAAGGGTTTTGGTCTCTTTTTCATAGTTTGAAATTATGGCTTCAAAAAGTTTTACCAAAGCTAAAACCAACAACTTTTTTTCACCATTCACCAGCAAATCGCCGGCTATGGGTTTCATTTCGAAATGCAGCTTACGTGAACTAATAGCTGCCGATTGCTGCAATAAGGCTTCATCAATCAAAAGCTGCAACGAAACCGGAGCCACGTCCAATTCATTGCTGTTAAGCTTTAAATCGTTAAGCAGCATAGCCGTCGACGAGAATTTCTCGAGTTGCTTAACCGAGCTGTTCAGTTTATTGATGTAACCCACCAGTTCTTTTGAATCGACCAGCTCTTTTAACAGGTGGTTAATTTTAAGGATTTCGCTTACCGGTTGTTTTAGGTTCTGGCTCATTAAGCGCATAAACCCGTTCTTTGTACTGTTTAATTGCTGCAGTTCCTGATGCGCTTTATTCAATTGCGCTTTATTGCGTTTAAGCTCAATGTGTGTTTTTATGCGAATTCGTAAAATCTCGTTATCAAAGGGTTTCGAAATATAATCGTGACCGCCTACTTTAAAACCCTCAACAACAATATCGGTATCGTTACGTGCCGATAAAAATATAATGGGCAAATCAATATTCCGGGAATCCTCTTTAATACGTCGGCAGGTTTCAATCCCGTCCATTTCAGGCATCATAATATCGAGCAATACCAAATCGACATTATGCTCCTTAAGTAGTTCAAGAGCCTCCAAACCACTATTTGCTTCAAGCGTATCGTAGTTAAACTGGTCCAGGATGGCCGCAATTAACTGCGTATTGGCTTGAATATCGTCAACAATTAAAAATTTTTCTCTCATTGAGCAAATTTACAATAAATCAATGCAAAAAACAGTTATGTGCACGCTTGTTCCTATGATTTTAAGCATATAATAAGTTGCTATTTCATACACAAAACACTACTTTGCGCAACTAACATAATATAATAAACACTTAATATACCGGCATAATTACTTTTTGTTTATTTTTATGCCAGCAGACAACAAGTTGTCATAACAAATTTAACAATTAAAAGACAGGTTACATCCATGATAAGTAAGTTTAAAACATATGAACATAATTATTACGTGGTTGTTCCCTGTTTGCAAACTAAATTAAATTAAAACAGATGAAGAAGAAACTCTTTATTTCTATAGGTCTGATTGGGCTGTTGCTTGGAACTTATTCCTGTGCTTCGGATGCCTCAAAAAATAAAAGTAATGACAAACAATCTCAAATCGATATGAGCATCACCGAAAAGGCTTTAATCGATCAACTCACCTATTACCGGCTTCCCTCGCCCGAAGAGTTGTTCGCACAAATCGATTTTACGGAATTGGATTTCAATCCGGGCTTATTAAACGAGGCTAAAAGCTATAAAAATTATTTAGGAAGCAAAGAACAGGCTTTGGCTCTGGGTGTTTACATTACCGATTTGGCTTACGTAACCCTTTTTAAACAGGAAGAAGCTTCGCTGGAGTATTTTGAAGCCGTTTATGGACTAAGCGAACAACTACGCATCAATTCAGCCATTCAGGAATCGTTGCTAAAACGCATTGCGACAAACATCGGGCACTCCGATTCGCTAATGATATTATCGCAACAGGCTTATACCGACATTATGGATTTTCTGGAAAACAACCAGAAAGAAGACGTGGTTTCGCTAGTTACTATTGCTGCTTTTGTTGAAACACTCCATTTAACTTTATTCTATGTAAATGAATTCGACACCAACGATCCGATAGTTCAGATGCTAACCGACCAGCACGTTACCGTTCAAAACCTGTATGCCTATGCAAACTTGTACAAAGAGAATAAAAATGTAGCCTCGGCAATGAAACACATCGAAAAAATAAATGCCATTTACCAGGATTTGGCCGAAGTTCCTGCCGAACCGGAAGCTGCAAGCAACGAAAACACAAACCAACTGATGTTCGCAGGAGGTAGCGATTACATCATGAGCAAAGAACAATTTGAAACATTAAAAACCGAAGTGGCCCGTTCAAGAAAAGCCATCGTAGCTTTTTAAACCGATAAATGTAATCTGTAAATAAAACGAATAACTGAATTTAGCCTGTCGATTGACAGAAATATTAAAACCAAGCTGCAATGAAAAAAAGATATTTTCTACTTTATTTATTAACAATATTCCTGGGAAATTCGGCTTTTGCTCAAAAGGATTGCGATAAATTTATGATGAAATATTGTGATGCTTACGGATACGACTTTAAGTACAGTGGTCAGTCAAAAACCACGGTATTTGAACCGGGTCAAAAATCGGATTTTAAACTGGCGGTATTCAAAAACTTTGAATATCGGGTAAGTATTTGTGCCGACAAAAATTTAGAAGGCATCTATTTTAGAATACGCGAAGATAATCCTTCAAAAAGTATCCTTTACGACAGCTCGACCGAAGAGGTGGATTACCTTGAAAAAATATTTGGAGTAACCAAAGCCCGAAACCTGATTATTGAAGTAATTGTACCCGAAAGCGATGTACCCCTCGAAGAGCTCTCGTACAACAAACGCTTTGGATGCGTGGGAGTACTAATTGAATACAACCGGGCTCCAAAAACCGGTTTTTCGGAGTAAAGCCTGTTAAATTTTAAAATGCTTCCTGAAACAAGATTGATTTCCTAATCCAATTATGGTTTAATAAAAAACGGCTTCCAAAAAAAGCAATCGGAATCGAAACAATCACCTAGTAAGACCGGGAAGCTGAGAACTTGTTCGAAGATCACCCGGCCGCACTTAGTGATTGTAAAGATGAAGATGTACTTTTTTTTGGTGCCTTGAGTTTTTTGCTTCGTTTTTGGGTCGACCGAGCTTGCGAGCTCATGACCGTAGGAATTCCGAAGGGAATAACCCAAAAATGAAGAGCCCAGCCGGCTTGAGGCGAAAAAACTAAAAAACTACATCAATATAAACTTCGCTATACGTAAAAAGCTGAAACAATATTATTGTTATTTATCAAAACCCAATGCTAATAAAATACTATATTTGAACAAACGAATTAATTAACCAACAACCCACTCCGGTTTTAAACAAATTATAAAAAGCATGGTGGCTATAGAAACGAGTGAAAAACTTCAAGCGATTCAAAACGAATTTATTTCGGCACTGCTAAGCGGAAACCGGGCGGCTTGTTCTTTCATTGCCAGAAATTACCTGGAATCGTCGAACGATTTTATTCACCTTTACGAAAACATAATTCGTCATGCACTCTATAAAGTGGGGAAACTCTGGGAAAGCAACCAAATAAGTGTTGCCACCGAGCACCTGGCCACCACCATAGCCGAATCGGTTCTAAACGAATTCTACGAAACCCTTATTTCGGAGCAACGCTTGGCTAAGAAGGTTGTAGTGGCCTCGGTAGCCAATGAATTTCATCAGGTTGGCCAACACATGGTAAGTCATGTGTTCGAAAACCAGGGCTGGGACACCTTTATCCTGGGTTCAAACCTGCCAACAAACGATCTCATCGATTTTATTAAACAAAACAAACCCGATGTACTGGCTCTTTCGCTTACACTTTATTTCAATCTGCCGGTATTAATCGAATTACTTACGGTAATAGAAAACACCTTTCCCGATTTAAACGTTGTGGTGGGAGGTCAGGCTTTTATTCATGGAGGAGTTGAAGAAACCAAAGCATTCAAAAACGTAAGCTATATAAAAAATTTAAACGACTTGGAGTTATTCATTCAAAATTTTAATCAAAATGGATAAAAGTTACCTGATTCAATCGGCAGGCTCACTAAAACAGGTTAATCAGTCTGCTTTGCTGGAGTTTCAAATGAGTACCGACAAACTCCTGGGCTTAATGAACCTGCGCATGCAGCAGCGAAAAGATATAGAAGCCTTAGTTGGGGCCAATAACCTTCAGATGATGTTCGACAATCACGCCAACCACCTCCGCTTTATGAGCTCCATGTTTAAAAATTACAATGCCAACGTTATGGTCGAAACCATACTGTGGGTTTTTGGAGCTTACCAAAGTCATGGTTTCCATAGCAACTACTGGGCAGCACAACTTAACACCTGGATTGAAGTATTAAAAAGCGAGCTTACACCGGGAACTTTTAACGAGATTTTTCCCTATTACGAATGGATGCAGGTGAACATACCGCATTTTGCCACTTTGTCGAAAAACGCCATGGACTTTAACGAACCAAAGCATTAATTAGTGAAGCACGAAGCGAACTCATACCTTGAAAACTGGAAATCCGAAATTGAGCAAAATCTGAGCGATAGCAATGCCTTCTGCCTGGCTGTTTTCAACACAAAAGGAGAACTCTTGCTGGCCAACCAGGGCATGCAAAACTTATTTTCCGGCCAACCCGTTCAAAGCTTTATAAACCCAACGCTGAATCAGCTCATTATTCATCCTGAAAATGAACCCCTGGTATTTGACGGATTAATTACCCTGGGAAGCAAAATAAAGGAAACCAACACTTCAATCCGGGCCAAAGTATTTCGAAAGCACGAACAATTATTGATTGTTGGCGAAGTGGATGTAGCTCAGCTGGCACACTACAACAACCTAATGGTTCAGCTGAATGCCGAAGTAAACAAGTTGCAGCACGAATTGATAAAAGAAAAAAAGACGCTTGAAATTACCCTGAAACAATTGCATGAATTAAACGCCACCAAAGACAAGTTTTTTTCCATCATTGCCCACGATTTAAAAAACCCCTTTTTCTCTATCATGGGATTTTCCAAAATATTGTTGGAAAAATACGAACAATTGGAGACCGGCAAAACCAAAGCCTACCTGAAAGCCATCGACGAGTCGGCCAACCAGGCTTACGAACTGCTCGAGAACCTGCTAACCTGGGCGCAATCGCAGCGGGGCCATATTGAGTTCAATCCCGATTTCTTTGAACTCAAACATTTAATCGATAAAAACATTCGCTTTTTAAAAGAAACCGCCGAAAAAAAAAAGATAGGCATTAAATCGTTGGTAAATGAAAACCAAAATGTTTATGCCGATCAAAACATGCTGAACACCATTATACGCAACCTACTCACCAACGCCATAAAGTTCACCTACCCCGACGGACTTATTACCATCAATCTGATTTCGCATTCCGATTATCACGAAATATCAGTAAGCGATACCGGAATGGGCATGAGTCCCGAAACAGTAAGCAAACTATTTAAGGCCAGCACAAAAACGACGGTTCCGGGCACCCAAAACGAACGGGGAACCGGTCTTGGACTGCTTATCTGCAAAGAATTTGTAGAACAACACGGAGGAACCATTCGTGTTGAAAGCGAAGTCAATAAAGGCAGCACCTTTTATGTAACCCTTCCTTTTTCCCCGAATTAGTTAGCAGTCCACTGTTGGCAGTTCGCAGCCAAAAATCAATTTACAATTAACAATGGGCAATGAGAAATCAGTCCACAGGTCGTAGCTCACAGCCAGCAGCCAGAAATGAACAATGAATAATGAACAAAAGCAATTAGTCGGCAACCCACAAATAAAACGCAAACCCCGATAGGGGTGCTATTATAATAGCCCCGGGTGTAAACCCGGGGTTTGCGACATCACCAAAATATAGCGGTGCAAGCAGCAATTTGCCATGGAATATATGATTCATTTGCACCGCAATTAGCCGGCCGTTAATTAATCAACCCGGTCAGGGATTCAAACCCTGACCGGGTTTTTGCTCTCCTGCAAACAGAACTAACTTGCGGGGCATGATGGGGTAGATTTCCAATTGGACAAAGGTGCCTGCCCCGCTTTTATTGTTGGGGTCTTTGATCCCCGGGCTTCACCCGGGGCTACAAATGTTTCACCCCTACGGGGCTGAGACGTCAGCCGGCAGTCCTCAGGCAGCAGTTCGCAACCAAATCAATGAGCAATTAACAATTAACAATGGGCAATGAACAGTGAAGCGTTGGCAGTTCCGCGCTCCGTATTCCGTATTCCTTTTTTTCTTTGGTCTAATAGTCTGGAAAGCAACTATTCCCCGGGTTCTTTGGCAAAGCGCTTTTTAACCACCACGTTATTATCGGCAATAATGGTAGCCAGGGTACGGGCAAATTCACCATAGGTGGCTTCGTTAACAGCTTCCATACCCCACAGGTACAGCACCAACTTATCGTTTATAAGGGCCAGCACTTCCTTTTTTAATTCGGTAGCATTGGCCTGGGTGCCTTCGCGGGCTCTTTCGGCCTCGTAGGCTACGCGGGCCGAATCGAACTCGCTTTGTGCCGTTTGCAGGGCAGCCAGCAAATCGGCACCACTGGGTAGCAGGGCAAGCGCCGCCTGCATCTCAGGAGCTTCCATATCACCCAAAAGGGAGTTCACCAGGGCCGATTCGGTGGCAAAACTTTCGCTGATCATTTTCAGACCATACTTATCGAATACCTTTTCGAGTTTCAGGGCTGCGGCACGGATTGCGGCATCGGGATGAACGGTATAGGCTTTTATCAGGAAATTCAGCCCCCGTACCGGTTGGTCGCGGCCCTCGTCTTTGGCTTCGAGCTCACTCTCTGCTTTCGTGCGCCTGATGGCAAGGGTTAACGCGTTAGTTCTGGTCTCGAGTGTGGTAAACATACCCGGAAGATAGGCATCGGTACTCAGTCCGGAGCTTTTAAAGGCTTCCACAATACGCGTGCTGGTAGCAGCTACCTCGGTAGCGCGACTTTTACTATTCAATTTTTCAATCATGGTAATAAAGTTTATGGTTAAACATGGGCCCGGGAAGACTTATACGAAAGAGAGAAAGGTTGATTCAGCCAAACAGGGGCCGTTGAATGTAAGCAAGTTACCACCCTTTTTGTGTTTTTTGCAAGTATCGGTATGTGTTTTTGAGCAGGATTTTAACAAACCGTAAATGATGCATTTTCCGAACAGAAATTAGCTCCTTATAGCCTGGGTAAGCTTTTTCCCTACGGAAATTACCCGACAAATTAATTGGTGAAGCTTTTTCCGTAGGGAAATTAGCGGAAAAAATTTTGGTGAAGCTTTTTCCATACAGAAATTACCCGAAAAAACTTTTGGCCGAGCTTTTTCCCTACGGAAATTACATGAAAAAATAGTTGGTCGAGCTTTTTCCCTACGGAAATTGCCGGAAATATTTTTGGCGGACCAATTTCCATACGGATATTACAAGAAAAAACAGTTGGTGGAGCTATTTCCTTATGGAAATGGCGCGAAAAAATTTTTGGTAGAGAATTGTACCTTGATGCAAAGCTTTCTTTTTTTTCGGGGGAGTGTGTAAAAGGGTTCCATCAAAGCGTGCCAAACCGCTGTCTATTTATTTCAGATGTATTTCTCTGTGATTTGATTTTATGTCTGTTGGTTCCATATTTATAAGGGATCCTTAAATTGAACAGTATATTCTTAAAAATATTTTATATTATTGAATTTCATTCAATAATTACTATTCATTAATTAAAAGCTCTCTGGTTCCAGATGGTTGTTTTGTTACTTTTATATTTATGTAGATAGAACTTAGAATATCTGAATTTTGCTTATAATTAAATTCAAATAATCTATCAATTACTTTATAAACCTCTCCCTCTTCAAAAGAAACATGATCACCAATATTTGGAACTAAACTTAAATCTTTTGCCTTTAAAACGTCCAAATTGAGTGAACAATCGTCTGGTCTCTCTTCCTTTTTTCCTTCTTGAAAATTTACATTAATAGAATACATATTTATTATTTTAAAAATAATTACTAATAATTTGCTAATTTACGATAACCTGTTTTAAAAATATCTATTTGTTTATAATTTAGATAGTTATTAACAATCTATCTGTCCAACAGCAAACATATTTTAATGTCATATTTCTGAATTAATTTAAAGTTTGATTAAATAAATTGCGCGCTGGCAAATGTTAAACGTGAAATCTGAATTTTAAAATTTAGCACAACAGTAAAGCTGCAGTAATTACACTTTTATGCAAAAAAATAGCCGGAAAATGTGGGAAGGATTTTTGGGATGTGCTTAATGAATTTTAAAACTTGCTTTATATAAGATCTTTCTCAGCCTTGGGCACAACCCTGAAAACAAACCATGTTGCGGTTTTCCTTTAATTTCAGTATCAATATGCAATATAGTTAATTTCATAAACAACAGGTATAATTTACGCTTCCCCCTGCAATTGGGTTTATTTTTTTTTAGTACTTAGTTTTTTCATTTTTTTACACATATACACCGTTCATATGACAGTACTTTTATTTGTTTTGTTCCTGTCATATAAATGTTGGTTCTAGGTATTGTTTCCACAATCAAATTACTTGTATTTATTTCAATAATTTTAGATTTAGGATAAAATAAATAATATCCATTGTATCCTGTGCTACTTGATAAAGTCACATACAAATCTGTAATCAGATGTTCTCCCGTTGAATCAATCTGCCATGTCCCTTGAAATACTTCTAAAAGGTCAGGAGTTTCATAATATACAACACCGTTTTCTTGAAAATCAATTCTTATATTTTTTTTGTTTATAGAAACCTCCGACCTATCAAACACATCATCATAATAATAAATTTTTTCTGTTTGTTGTAATGTCCAATCGCCATTGCATATATATTCTTCATTGGTCATAAACTTATCATTGTCACAAGAATATACAATTAATGTAATAATCACGATTATGGTTAGTAAAAAATATTTTTTCATTAATTCTATTTTTATATTAGTACATCGAACTACTTTATAAACTAGGATTCTCCATATTAAATTAAGTGCAACTACAAGCTAAACGCATCCTACACCCTCTATCAACCCAAAATTGAGGTGATATAAATGCCCTCAGGTGGGTGTATTTTCATTATAGCTGCTGTTTGGGTTCACGTTCTTGGTTCAGTTATCCAAAGCTATAAAATTATTTAATACAAAGGTTCTTAATGAACAATGAATAGTAAACAGTGGGCAGTGAACAGTGAAAAATTAATAACGAATAAGCCCGGAGGGGTTAAAGGTCGGTAGCCATGGGTTTTAGCCCGTGGATTAATGTGCGTACCAAAGCAAGCGGTGCAAGCAGTAATCTGCCATAAAATTCATGACTCATTTGCACCGCAGGTTACAGGTGCTTATTAGAACCCAACTATTTATGAGAGATTTCAATAACCTTCCCTGGTTATTCCGGTTGAACCCTTGCAGGGTTTGGGGTTAGGCCGGTGCGTTATTTCGTAGGTTGCACCTACGGCTATTGTGATTCAATCCTGCGGGTTGTTTGTTGCACTATAAAATACAGCCCCGATTGAATTGTTATCAGAAAACGCTACGAGGGTTTGGAACCCTCGTAGCGTTGTTCGTTAGCATGCTGCCACTAATTAAACGCTGGTCTCCGGTTGATGCGCTTCTGCAAACGATTCTACCTTGCGGGGCATGATAGGGTTGCGTTTCAATAGGTCATCGGTGTTTGCCCCGCTGATGTTGTGGGGGCATCTGATCCCCGGGTTCACACCCGGGGCTACAAAAGTTTCACCCCTATCGGGGTTTTTCGTCGCTGCCTACCCGGCCAGGCAGGCTCTAACAATATAACCTCCAGCAACCGGTTTCCGTGCTCCGTGTTCCTTGCTCCGTACTCCGTCTTTGTCTTTCGTCTTAAGTCTTTAGTCTATTGTCAAGAGTCTAAACTCTAATTTCTAAACTAAAATTTCTTATATTAACGCAATAAATAGATTACAGCTTTTAACCCTTAATTGAATTACTGCTATGAAAAAGCTCAACCGTCTAAATCCCAATTACTACATATTGGTGCTGTTTTTTCTTTCGGTGCTTGTGGTAGCCGCGGGGGCCATGTACCATCAAAAAGAAAAAGCGGCCATCCGTAAAAACAAACACGAAGAACTGCATGCCATTGCCCGCTTAAAGCTTAAAGATTTAACCCAATGGCAAAAAGAGCGCTTATCTGAAGCCCGCTTTTTTACCCAAAACCAACCTTACCTGAAATACGAACTTAATTTCCTAAAAGGAAAAGCTCTTGCCGATTCGGTGTTAATTCAATCGTTTCAACATATTATGACCAATAAGCGCTACGCCAATATTTTCCTTATTTCGGCCCAAGGCACCTTGCTTTATTCGCTCGATAAAAAACTTACCCATCTCGACAGCATCACGCGCGAAAAAGTGCAAAAGACCATTGCAACGGGCGAAATAAGCATCTACGATTTTTATTTATGCCCTACCCATCACGAAACACACTTCGAAATAATGGCACCCATTAAGGAAGGCAATCAGTCCTTAGGAGTGCTGGCTTTTCGCATCAATCCCGCCGACTACCTTTTCCCCGTTCTTCAGGAGTGGCCCACACCCAGCCCAACAGCCGAATCGTACCTGGTGCGTCGCGATGGTGACAGCGTATTGTTTATAAATAACCTGCGCCACATACCCAACAAACCCCTTGCTTTCAAACTACCTTTAACAAAAAACGAAGTTTCAGCCGTTAAAGCCATAAACGGGCATACCGGTGTTTTTGAAGGCTTCGATTACCGGGATAAAAAAGTACTATCCGATATCAATCCGGTGCCCAACACCCAGTGGTACCTAATTTCAGAAATCGATCAGGATGAAATCTATGCCGACCTGTATCGGCTTTCTTCATTCATCTGGATAATCACCCTGGTAACCATTCTGCTTTTTATTGTTTTGTTTGCCTACCTGTACTATTTGCGAAAAAGCAGTTTTTACAAAGAACTCTACCAAAAAAAACAGGAGTTGTTTGAGTCGCAGGAAGAGTTCCGGTCAACGCTATACAGCATTGGCGATGGCGTAATAACCACCGACCGGCAGGGCCTTATTAAACAACTGAACCCCATTGCCGAAAAACTTACCGGCTATTCCGAAAAAGAAGCCCGGGGAAAGGCCTTGTCCAAAATCTTCAGGATAATTAACGAAACCACCCGCGAAGCAGTCCACAACCCGGTCGATATTGTTTTAAAAGAAGGCACCGTTGTGGGACTGGCCAATCACACCTTATTGATAGCAAAAGACGGAACCGAGATTCCCATTGCCGATTCCGGCTCACCCATCCGCAACACTCATGGTGAAATTATAGGGGTAGTGCTGGTTTTCAGCGACCAGACCAGCGAACGCAATCAACAACAAATACTTATTGAAAGCGAAGAAAAATACCGAAGCCTTATCGATCTGATGCAACCCGGCCTGGCTCTGCACGAAATGATTTACGATGCCGAAGGAAAGCCCGTCGATTACCGTTTTCTCGAAGTTAACCCCTCGTTCGAAAAGCAAGTAGGCCTGCGCCGTGACGAATTAATCGGAAAAACCGTTCTTGAAATACTACCCAACACCGAAAAAATATGGATCGAGCGATACGCCCAGGTGGTTCTCACCGGCAATCCCCTAAGCTTCGACAGTTACGCCCGCGAACTAAACAGGCATTACAATGTGGTGGCCTATCCGCATAAAAACAATCAGTTTGTGGTACTTTCTGAAGACATCAGCAATCAGATACAAATTGAACAAACGCTAAAGCTTAGTGAGAAAAGATACCGGCAGGTAGTCGAAAACATTTCCGATGTGGTTTGGACTACCGACATTCATTTTAACACCACCTTTATCAGCCCTTCGGTAGAACGTTTGCTGGGCGAACCGGCAGAGCTTTATATAAAGCGAAGCCCTGAAGAGCGGATGCCTCCCCAAGCCATACAATTAGTACAGCAGATTCTTGCCGAAGAATTGGAAAAAGAACGTGATCCAAAGGTTGATAAAAACCGCTCCAGGCAACTCGAAGTGGAGCATTACCATGCCGACGGCAGCCTGATCTGGATTGGAATGAACGTGTCGTTTATCCGCGACTGGCAAGGACACCCATCGGGTTTTATAGGCGTTTCGCGCGACATTTCGCAACTTAAAAAAACAGAATTGAAACTGCGCGAAAGTGAGGAGCGTTTTCGCCTGCTGGCCGAAAACAGCCTCGACGGCATCATGATTACGATTCCCGATGGACAAATCCTTTCAGCCAACAAGGCTGCCTGCGATATGTTGGGAATGACCGAAGAAGAAATCTGCCTTAAAGGCCGTAAGGGCATTCTCGACTTGAACGATCCGCGATTAGCCGAACTACTTAAAAAAAGAGAAACCGATAACAAAATACGGGGTGAACTTAATTTTATACACAAAAACGGCACAATAATACCATCAGAAATCACCTCTTCCATTTTTTACAACAGCAAAGGCGAACCACGCACCAGTATGATTATTCGAAACATATCGGAAAGGCTGGCTGCTGAAAAAGAGCTCCGTGAGCGTGAAAAAGATTATCGGGAAGTAGTAAATCATATGAATGAAACCATCTGGATAATCGACCTGAAAGGAAACTTGCTCGATGTAAACCAAAGAGCAATAGAACTATTGGGCTATTCTAAAGAGGAACTGCTAAGCATTGGACTAAAGGGTATTGATGCCAATTTTGATGCGGAGCAGCTTGCCTCATTAATAAATAAGATGCCCGTGGATAAAACGCAGTTTTTTGAAACCCGGCATAAAGCAAAAGATGGAACCATCATTCCGGTCGAAATCAATTCAAACCTGATTACTTACCGGGGACAACAACACATTCTTAGTGTGAGTCGCGATATCCGCAAGCGAATTGCTCTCGAAAAAAACATCTCGCAAAGCGAAGAAACCATTCGCCTTTTACTGAATTCAACCGCCGAGGGTATTTACGGAATCGACCCTGAAGGAAAATGTACGTTTTGCAACAATGCAGCCATAAAATTGCTGGGATATAAACAAGCCGATGAACTTATCGGAAAAAATATGCACCAGTTGATTCATTATGCCAATAGCAAGGGCGAAGCATATAAAGAAGCCGACTGCGTCATTTTTAATTCCTTTAAACAAGGTAAGGGAACCCACGCCGACAGCGAAGTGTTCTGGAAAAAAGAGGGTACGTATTTCTTTGTTGAATATTGGTCGCATCCCATAATAAACCAGGGAAAACTTACCGGTTCGGTCGTTACTTTCTTAGATATTACCGAACGGAAAAAGACCCAGGACACTTTAAATGCCAATTACAACCTGTTAAAAATAGCCGGAAAAAGCGCCCGCTTTGGTGGTTGGAGTGTTTTGATAAACGAAAATAAGATACTTTGGTCCGACCAGGTAGCAGCCATTCACGAAGAGCCAGCTGGATTTTCGCCTACGATTGACCAGGGAATTAATTACTATGCTCCCGAATGGCGCGAATTGATTCAACAGGCCTTCAACCTGTGCATCAACCAGGGTACTCCTTTCGACTTGGAATTGGAAATACTTACCGCCAAAGGGAACCGACTTTGGGTACGCTCCATTGGGCAGGCCCAACGCGACGAAAACAATAAAATAACCCGGGTTTTTGGTTCGTTTCAGGACATCAGTAAAATAAAAGCTGCCGAAAAAGAACTCGAAAACAGCCGCATGGCGCTGGTACGTCTTATTGAGAATCTTTCGGGCGTTGCCTACCGTTGCCACAATGATGAAAACTGGACCATGGATTTTATAAGCAATGCCTGCAAAGAATTAAGCGGCTATTCCGACAACGACTTTTATCAGCATAAAATATCCTGGGAACAGCTTATTCATAAAGATGATCGGGAGCGGGTAAGAAAAACCATTGTCGACAAAATCGCATTAAATGAAAACTACCAGTTGGAATACCGCATTGTGGATAAGCACAACAAAATTAAATGGGTCTGGGAAAAAGGAAGCTGTATTACCGGTGATGATGAAGCGGATACCTTACTCGAAGGTTTTATTAACGACATTACCGAACGAAAAGCCGCCGAAGAAGAATTGATGAGCCTGAAAAACAACCTGGAGCAAAAGGTTCAGGAAAAAACCGGCGAGCTTAACGAGCGCATTGCCGAGTTGGAGCGCTTTCACGAGGCAACCATAAACCGCGAATTGCGTATGAAAGAATTGCGTGACGAAATTGCCCGTTTAAAAGGTTCGCAATAAAACCCCGGGCAGCTAAACAGCAAACAAAATTATTCGCATGAGTGGTTTTACCAGAAATACAATAATATGCCGGAACAAAGCAAGCTTACTACACATAGGCATTGCTGTAACATTAATTTTTGCCCCGGCATTACTTTACGCTCATAACGACACCCTTAAGTACGATAAAAGCAAGGTGCCAACAAGCATTGTAGTTGCCACCGAAGCCACCTATTCGCCCTATTGCATTATCGACAATACCGGCAAACCTACGGGCTTTTCCGTTGAACTGATGCGCGAAGTGGGCAAAGCGGTAAACCTTGAAATCGATTTTAACCTGGGTGTCTGGAACCACAACCGCCAGGAACTCATGCGGGGTCATGTGGATGCACTCCCCATTGTAGCCCGCATTCCGGAACGCGAAGCCATTTTTGATTTTTCGAATCCCTATTTAACCCTGAGCGGAGCCATCTTCACCAAAAAAGGAAACCAAAGCATCCGTACCTTCGACGATATTTACAACAAAAAACTGCTGGTAATGCAAAACGACCATGCCGAAGATTACATTCACCGTGAGAACCTAAGTGCTCAAATTACCACCGCTTTTTCGTTTCAGGAAGCTTTCCGAATGCTCGAAACCGGAGCTTACGATGCTGTAATTTGTCAACGGGTGCTTGGGCTTACTATTCTTAAAGAACTAAAAATTAAAAGCATTGTAGCCCGCGACATTCCCCTGCCCCGTTTTCGGGTCGATTATTGTTTTGCCGTAACCGAAGGAAATACAGCCCTACTCTCCTTACTCAACGAAGGCCTGGCCACCGTAATTGCCAACAATACATACAATGAGCTGCACCTTAAATGGTTTGGCCCCCAGGTAAAACAAAGCTATTCAATAAAAGACATCCTCCAAATCAGTCTGTACCTAATCATTCCGTCCCTGATTGTATTTGGACTGATTCTGATACTGTTGCTGCGTCGCGAAGTAAGGCGAAGAACACTACAACTGATGCAGGAAATTCAGGAACATAAAAAAACGGTGCAACAACTCGACTACCAGTACATGCTTTTTGAAAAAGTAGAGCAGGTGGCTAAAATTGGGGGCTGGGAATACAATTTCAGAAACAACAAAATCTTTTGGACCGAAGGAACCTACCGCATTTTTGGCATTTCAAGCACCAGTTTCAATCCCTCGAAGCTCGACGACAACCTTATCCTTTTTCACGAAGAAGGCCGCAAAGAATTGCAGGAGGCTATTAAAAGAGCTACCGAAGAAGGAATACCCTACGACCTGGAACTGAAGATTCTCCGCCCCGACGGCAAGGAAACCTGGGTTTGGACCAGTGGACAGGCCGACATAAGCCGTGGAAAAGTAAGCCGGGTTTATGGCAGTATTATGGATATAACTGATCGAAAAAATACCGCAAAACAACTCGAAGAACTCAATCAAAAGCTTTTTGCTATTTTCCAGGCCAGCTCCATCTTACAAAACCTGCAAACCCCAAAAACCCTGGCCACGGATATTATAAGCGTACTCGAAAAAAATCTTAAATACGAAAACCTGGCCGTTTTAATGCTCGATAACGAAAGTGATAAGCTGATTCCCTTTGCCTTAAGCTCCCAGGAAAAAAAGAAAAACCTTGATAAAGATAAAAGAGACATGGCGCTGCTGAATATCAAAATGGGGAAAGGTATTACCGGGCATGTATTAAAAACCGGAAAAACCATTCGTTTAAACGATGTAAACAGCGACGAGCGTTACATTGTCATGCGGAACGATATTCAATCCGAAATATGTGTCCCCATAATTGTCGAAAACAAAGTAATTGGTGTACTAAATGCCGAAACCAAAGTACCCAATGCCTACACCCAAACCGACGAAATTATTCTGGAAACCCTGGCTACCCAGATTGGTATTGCCATCCATAATTCACACCTGTACCAGTGGGTGCAAAAAGAACTCGAAGAACGTCTGGCCGCCCAAACCCAGCTAACCTTACTGAACCAGGAACTCGACGCTAAAGTTAAGGAACGTACGCAGGAACTAAGCGCTCAGATTGAAAAGCTAAACAAAAGTCAGCAAGCCATGCTTTATATGGTCGAGGATCTGAATGTACTTACTGCTGAACTCAAACAGGAACGCCAAAAACTGCAAATCAGCAATAAGGAACTCGAGTCGTTTTCGTATTCTGTTTCGCACGATTTAAGGGCTCCCCTGCGGGCCATCAACGGATTCAGCAAAATTATTCTCGAAGATTATGCCCCAAAACTCGACGCCGAAGGAAACCGACTCTTTAACATCATCCGCGAAAACAGTAAGAAAATGGATAGCCTGATTAACGATTTACTTTCCTTATCGCGGATTACCCGGACTGAAATAAGCTTTATGCCCATCGATATGGAAAAACTGGCACGGCAGGTAGCTGCCGACTTAACTTCGACTAACGACAGCAGTGCGCTCAGCCTCAACATACAGAGATTACCCCTGGCCCTGGCCGACCCAACGCTGATGCGGCTGGTTTGGCAAAACCTGATTGGCAACGCCATCAAATACTCCAGGCCACAATCAAAACAACTAATCGAAATTGGCGGGCAGACCGAAGAAAAACAAAGTATTTATTGGGTTAAGGACAATGGCGTAGGTTTTAATGCCGACTATGCCGACAAGTTGTTTGAACCCTTTCAGCGCCTGCATAAGGATTCCGAATTCGAAGGCTCGGGTATCGGGCTTTCCATTGTTAAACGCATCGTGCAACGCCATGGTGGTAAAGTCCGGGCCGAAAGTGTGCCAAACCAGGGTGCTGTATTTTATTTTAGCCTGCCCCAAACAAACGACTTGCCCCCCAGGCTATAGAACAAAAGTACAATATCCTGGGCCGGCTTGACAATCTTACGCAAAAAGCCTATATTTACCACAGAATCGCTATTTTGTATGGAGCCAATAAACTATCTGGAACTTTTACTGGTCGAAGACAACCCTGCCGATGCCGAGTTGGCCATCAGGGCTTTGCACAAAAAGTATCCGCACCATACCATAACCCATGCCCACGACGGTCAGGAAGCTTTAGACTTTGTTTTGGGACTTACAACAAAGCCCGAGAAAGCGGTTAAACTTCCCGGCCTTATATTTCTCGACTTAAAACTGCCTAAAATAAACGGCCTGCAGGTACTCGAAAAAATCAAACAAAACGAAGAAACACGGGCCATTCCGGTAATTGTACTCAGTTCGTCGAAAGAAACCGGCGATATTAAAAAAGCTTATCAAATGGGAGCCAATAGCTTTGTGGTAAAACCAGTGAGCTTCGAAGATTACGAACAAACCCTGGATAACCTGGCGCATTATTGGCTCACCTTAAATCAGTCACCCATCAAATAATTCAGCATTCATGGAAACCTACCGATTTCTCTTAGTCGAAGATATGGCCGTTGATGCAGAAATGGCCGTAAGAACCCTGCGAAAAAACAACATAAGCTTTGAATTCAAGCGGGTGGAAACCGAAATCGATTTTGTACGTGAATTAGCTGAATTTAAACCGCATTTGGTTATTTCCGATTATTCCATGCCCCAATTTACGGGAATGAAAGCCCTGGAACGTTCCAAAGAACTGCAACCCGATTTGCCCTTCATCGTACTTACCGGTTCAATTAACGAAGAAACCGCCGTAACCTGCATGAAAGCCGGCGCTACCGACTACATACTGAAAGATAACCTGACCCGCCTGCCTTATGCCGTACTCGAAGCGCTAAAACATGCCGAAACCGAAAAACAAAAGCGCCTTATCGAAGGCGAACTACACGAAAGTGAGGAGCGTTACAAGGCCATCTTTAAACACAGCCACGCCATCATGCTTTTAATCGATCCCGAAGACGGAAGCATTGCCGATGTGAATCCTGCTGCCTGCAAATTTTATGGTTACTCACGTGAGGAATTGCTCTCGCTTAAAATGAGCGACATCAACAAGCTTGACGAAGGAGAATTGAAAAACATCTATATCAAAGTGGTAAAGGGAGAGCAGAGTCTGTTTCTGATGCGCCATCATACCGCTACGGGCATCAAACGCTATGTCGATGTATATTCGGGCCCGATACATATAAAACAGAAAGTTTTTCTTTTTTCCATCATTCACGATGTAAGCAAACGGGTTCTGGCCGAAAAAGCCTTAAAAGAAAGTGAAGAGAAATACCGCTTAATGTTCGATAAGAACCCCCAGCCCATGCTGATTTACAAAATCGACACCCTGGAGTTTTTGGAAGTGAATAAGGCGGCTGTGGCCCATTACGGGTATACCCGCGAGGAATTCCTGTCGATGACAATTAAAGACATCCGTCCACAGGAAGATGTTGAACGCTTGTTAAATGCATTAAGAACCGAAAACCGCAAGTTTAGCGAAAGCCAACAGTGGCGGCACAAGAAAAAAAACGGTGAGCTAATCGATGTGGAAGTCACGTCGCATGAATTAATCTTTAACGGAGTGGAAGCCCGCCATGTGCTGATTAACGACATTACCGAACGCAAAAAAGCCGAGGCCACCAACCGCTTGTTGAGCAAAGCCCTCGAACAAAGCCCGGTAAGCGTGGTGGTTACCGATGCCAACGGGGTAATTCAATACATTAACCAGAAATTTACCCAGATTACCGGTTATACCCCCGAAGAGGCCATTGGGCTTACCCCGCGAATCTCCAAGTCGGGTGTACAGGGAGATACTTTCTATAAAAAACTTTGGGAAACCATCACCAACAAGCTCGACTGGGAAGGCGAGCTGGTAAACAAACGAAAAAATGGTAAATTGTATTGGGAAAGCGTGCTCATATCGCCCCTGCTCGATCAGCACCAGAACATAACCAACTACATTGGCATTAAAGAAGACATTACCGCTCAAAAGCAGATGTTAAACGAACTGATTGAAGCCAAAGAAAAAGCCGAAGAAAGCGATCGGCTTAAAACCGCTTTTCTGCATAACATTTCGCACGAGATACGCACCCCGATGAACGCCATCATGGGCTTTTCGGCACTATTAAACGATCCCGAACTCGATGCCGACAAACGTCGCTTCTTTATCGATGTACTGAAACAAAATAGCACCCAACTCCTGAACATTATCAGCGATATCATTAATATTGCCACCATCGAAGCCGGACAAATAAAAGTTCAGGAGCAAACCATGAACCTGAACGCCACCATGAGCCTGCTGTATGAACAATTTGCAACCAAAGCCAAACAGTTAAACCTAGAGTTTACTTTTACCAATGGGCTCTCCGACAGTGAGGCTTTTATTACCGCCGACGAAACCAAACTTGCTGAAATATTCTCGAACCTGATTCAAAATGCCTTAAAATTTACCAAACAAGGTTCGGTTAATTATGGATATAGCATCCGGAATAACCAAATTGAGGCTTATGTTGAAGACACCGGCATTGGAATACCAGCTAACAAACAAAAGGAAATTTTTGAACGCTTCCGCCAGGTTGAAAACAACATGGCCCGCAATTACGGAGGCTCCGGACTAGGTCTTTCCATTGCCAAAGCCTATGTCGAAATTATGGGAGGCGAGCTAAAACTGCATTCCGAAGTAGAAAAAGGAAGCACCTTTTACTTTAACATTCCCTACAAAGCGGTTGCCAGTCCGGGCAAAACAGCCAACCAGAGTGAATCGGCCGGCAGCATCGATATTAATGAAACAAAAACCATCCTGATTGCCGAGGACGACGACAACAACTTTATGCTGCTCGACGTGCTCCTGCTCAGTGAGAACCTTAATATTATCAGGGCCCGCAACGGACTCGAAGCCCTTGAAAAGTTAAAAAGCAATCCGGCCATCGACCTCATTCTTATGGATACCAAGATGCCCGAGATGAGTGGTCTGGAAGCTACCCGGGCCATCAGGGAATTTAATACCAGCATTCCCATCATTACCCAAACCGCCTTTGCCATGCCCGGCGACCGGGAGCGGGCATTGGAAGCCGGTAGCAACGACTACCTGACCAAACCTTTTAGTCGCGCTGCCTTATTCGAATTGATTGAAAAATACACCCGCTAGCGTTTCGGAAAGCGCAAAGCCGTAAGACTGCCGGCTGGATGCTGGAGGTTAGATTGTTAGAAGTTAGATCTTAGACGCTAGACTTAAGACACAAGATAAAACGGAGCGCGGAATACGGAAAACGGAGTACGGAAAACGGAGTACGGAAACTGGTTACTGGTTGCTGGTTGCTGGATGCTAGATGTTAGGCTTATCACGCTGGGCTACAGAAGAACTGAGAACCAAGAGGCAGAAAGAAATCAGTGTAAATCAGCGCTTCCGTGAAGCGGAATCAGCGTCATCCCTGCCTACTGCAGGTAGGAGCGTTCTATTTTTGAACCAATAGGTATTAAGGGAATTAAGAGTTTGACGGTAGCCATTTTTACTGCCACGAAGGCACCAAGTCTCAAAGTTCCACGAACCAGCTTAGTGTTTTTCTTTGTGATTTAGTGTCTTGGTGGCAAAACGATACAGACTTAAGACTCCAGACCCAAGACTTTAGACATAAGACAAAACGTAGCGCGGAAACTGGTTACTGGTTGCTGGATGCTAGATGTTAGACTTATCACGCTGGGCTACAGAAGAACTGAGAACCAAGAGGCAGAAAGAAATCAGTGTAAATCAGCGCTTCCGTGAAGCGGAATCAGCGTCATCCCTGCCTACTGCAGGTAGGAGCGTTCTATTTTTGAACCAATAGGTATTAAGGGAATTAAGAGTTTGACGGTAGCCATTTTTACTGCCACGAAGGCACAAAGGCTCAAAGTTCCACGAACCAGCTTAGTGTTTTTCTTTGTGATTTAGTGTCTTGGTGGCAAAACAATACAGACTTAAGACCATTCACTATTCACTATTCACTCATTGTCAACTGGAGGCTGGTTACTGGTTGCTGGATGCTGGTTTCTGGAAGTTAGAAATTAGACCGCAAAGACGCAGGGGCGCAATTGGTAAACCTAGGCTTGTTTGCTGGTTTCTGGATTACAGGATCACAGAATCACTGGATTTCAGACCATTAGACGCTAGACCCAAGACTTCGCTGTTCACTATTAACTCTTCACTGTTCACTCTTCATTATTCACTCCTTGTTAATTGTTCATTGCAAAACAGGCACTTACAGGACTCTGCATTTTCGTATAGACGGAAATAAATTTTCGTATAGACGAAAATAAATTTTGATCGGGACGAAAATTTTCTTCCGTCCCGATCAAAATAATAAAGGCTTTCGATAAGGGTAAAACCGCTTCGGTTTAATTCAAATCTTCGTCCTCGAGCAGACGGTGGCCCCGCTCCTTATTCTCGCGTAATTCATCAAAATCCTCAACATACGATTTGGCCTTATTCCACTTGGGCTTCAGTCGCTGGATTTCCTGGGCAATAAGGGCTTTGTCCTTATTCTTTTTAGCCGTCGACAATTGCAACTCTAACTCACGAATGGCCTTGTCGAGGTATTCAAAAGCAATGCTATAGGTCGGTTGCGGTTTTAAATCCATCTCAATCTCGGCAATGGCTACCATGCTGGGAACATGATTCACGCTCCGCAACACCTCTTTGTAAGCGGCTATGGCCTGCTGGTAATCTTTTCGCGACTTTAACCGTTCGGCGCCCTTGTACACTTTTTCCACATCTTTGGGGAGTTCCTGAGCCTGTAACATCAGCATCGGAATTAGAAGAAAACACACCACAATTAACTTTTTCATAATTTGAAGCATTTAAAATTTGATTAAAGGTAGCTAATTTTAATAAAACCATTAACTGCATACAGGATATTCTTACACCCAAATAGGTTGCGCGGGCTTAAAAACAAACGCCCAAAAAGCCAAAGTCTTTGCTAAGCACAAACAGCTACGTCGTTGGTGTATAAAAATCTTCAATTTATCAAACGGAATTTGCAATTTCAGCAGAAGCCTATACATTTGCCCCATGATTATAAAAACAGCCATACTCTTTTTACGAATGTACGACCTGCTTTGCGATTCGTACGACTGGAGCAAAAACGCAGCCATCCGTATATTCGGACAGCATAACCTAAAAGCTCCCGCAGCACAAAAGGCCAATCCATCGTATTCGCTTACTTCGTACAACAGCTAGGTAAAAATCTTTTCCCCCTCCACATTCAGGATAAAAACCCCCTGACTTGCCACCTGCAATAATCGTTGGCAGCTTTGCAATAATTTACTTTTATTTTAGTTAAGCTAATTGATGGCCATGTTTTAGGCAATCCGCAAAATTTACGTATTTTCGCAATACCATTAAACGAAATAAGAAAACAGATATAATACCCGGAGCAAATTTTCGCAACATGAGAAAAGCATTTACCCTTACCTTAAGCATATTATTGACAACCCAGGCATTTAGCCAGAAAGACGTTACGGCCAAAGCCGATAAAGCCTTCGAAACCGGACGCTATTTCGAAGCCATCGACCTGTATAAATACGCCTACGCCAAAGCACGCGACAAGGAACAAAAGGCCGAAATTGTATTTATGACTGCCGAATGTTACCGCTTAATTCAGGACAACCGCCAATCAGAAATCTGGTTCAATAAAGCCATTAAGCGACGCTACCCCAATCCCATTGCCATTTTATACCTGGCCGATGCCAAGCGGGCAAACGGCAATTATGAAGAGGCCCGGGTAGAATACAAAAACTACCTCGAACTGGTCCCCGACGACAACCGGGCTACCAAAGGGCTTGAATCGTGTGAACTGGCCCTGGAGTGGATGGAAAACCCCACCCGCTACAAAGTGGTTAATATGTATTATTTCAATTCCCGCCAAAGCGATTACGGACCTGCTTACGCCAAAGACGATTACAGCCAGGTGGTTTTCACCTCATCGCGCGAAGGAGCCACCGGAAATAAAATCAGCAATGTTACCGGCGAATATTACAGCGACATTTTCAAAACCCGTGTCGACCGCAAGGGCAACTGGAGCGAACCCGTACCCCTGGGCGAAGAGGTAAACACCGAGTTCGACGAGGGAGCCATGGCCACCAACAACAAGTGCAATACCATGTATTTTACCAGCTTTAGAGAAGATCAGGACGGAAATATGGTTTGCAAAATATTTACTTCGAACAAAGAAGGCATCGACTGGGGAAAATCCGAAGCCTTAAATATACTGGCCGATTCCATCACCATCGGGCATCCGGCCATCAGCCCCGATGAACTCACCTTGCTTTTTTCGGCAAACATGCGTGGCGGAAAAGGAAAAAAAGATCTTTGGAAAGTTACCCGGGCCGACAAGAATGCCGACTGGGGAACATTGGTGAATATGGGTGAGCAGATAAACACCGAAGGCGACGAAGTCTTTCCCTACATTCATTCCGACGGAACCCTTTATTTCTCGTCGAACGGACATCCCGGAATGGGTGGCCTCGACCTGTTTATGGCCACACCGCAAAGCGATGGCTCCTGGACTGTCGAAAACATGAAAGTTCCTTTAAACTCACCCGCCGACGATTTTGGAATTATTTTCGAAACCGAAAAAGAACGGGGTTATCTCAGCTCGAACCGGCCGGGCGGTCGTGGTGGCGACGATATTTACCAGTTTTCACTGCCTCCCATCGAATTTAACCTGCTGGGAACCGTGCGCAACCAAAAAACTGAAAATGTAATTGCAGGCGCCGACATCACCCTGATAGGAAGCGACGGAACCAACCTGTCGAAGAAAACTGAAAGCGACGGAACCTTTACCTTTAAACTTACGCCCAATACCGATTACCGCATTGTAGCCAAGCGGGGCGGGTTCCTCAATTCAAAAGATAAAGAAACCACCAAGGGCATGACATCGAGCAAAGAGTTCCGCATCGACATTTTTATGTCGCCCGACGATTCGCGTATCGACCTGCCCGGAATCATGTACGATTTTGGAAAATGGAACCTGCGCCCCGAATCGCTGGTGGCTCTCGAAGAACTGGTCGAAATACTTAACGACAACCCCAACATTACCATCGAGATTGGTTCGCATACCGACTTTAGAGGCAGCGACCAGGCCAATACCGATCTGTCGGCCAAACGGGCCCAATCGGTAGTCGACTTCCTGGTAACCTACGGTGTCGATCAGGAGCGGCTTTCATCGAAAGGATACGGCGAAAGCATGCCCAAAGAAATCGATAAATCAATCGCTAAAAAGTACGACTTCCTAAACGAAGGCGATGTGCTCACCGAGGTCTTTATCAGCCGTTTGTCGAGCGAGGAACAACGCGAAATTTGCCATCAGATTAACCGCCGTACCGACTTTGGTTTGACCGGTCGCGATTACGTACGAAAAATACAACGCCGTCGCTAAGGGCAAAATTGGGTATCGGAAAAGATCAGGTTTTTATTCGACTTCTTGTAATTAAAATAGGATAGCGCGCTAATAAGGTTAAAAAAAACTGATTTACGCCGATTTGATCTGCGTAAATCAGTCTTAATCTGCGTCATCCCTGCCTACCGGCCAGGCAGGTGCGTTCCATTCTTAAAAATTAGTCGTCACAGCATAAGTTTTTGGAACATGAAAATTATCTACTGGGGCCTTTTATTTTACTAACTCTACTAAAATATTTCACAAAACAAAGCAGCCCCTGGGCTGTTTACAAAGCAGTATAACCTTAAAAAAATAAATTCTATGGCTAACATAAGCTTAAAAGGAAATAGCATTCAAACCCTTGGTGAACTGCCTTCGGTAGGCAGCCAGGCAAAAGAATTTGAATTGGTAAAGAATGATTTGTCATCGGCAAAACTAAGCGATTACAAGGGACAAAACCTGGTTTTAAACATTTTCCCAAGTCTCGATACAGGAACCTGCGCGGCCTCAGTTCGTAAGTTCAATCAGGAAGCTGCCGGATTAAAAAACACCAAAGTGCTTTGCATTTCGCGCGACTTACCCTTTGCTCAGGCCCGCTTTTGTGGAGCCGAAGGCATCAACAACGTAGAAACCCTGTCGGATTTTGCTAGCGGCAAATTTGGGAAAGACTACCAACTCGAGATTTCAACCGGACCATTAGCTCACCTGCATTCGCGTGCAGTAATCGTGCTAAACCCCGAGGGAAAAGTTATCTACACCGAGCAGGTGCCCGAAATTGTTGACGAACCGAACTACCAGGCGGCTTTAGCAGCTTTAAAATAAAGGCTTTTATTTAACCGGAAGAGAAACTCCCTTTAGGGGCTTTCTCTTTTTTCGTGGATTCTCCATTTATAATTCAGGCAAAATGCGGATATTCCACCTAATTTATTAATTTTGCGCCTTGAAATAAACCCGCATTTACAAAAGGGTTCCTAGTGTTAGTCAGATGCTTAAGAACAACAACTCCCGATACGATGCACGTGGTGTTTCAGCCTCAAAAGAGGATGTACATCAGGCCATAAAAAACCTCGACAAAGGAATTTTTCCCAATGCCTTTTGCAAGATAATTCCCGATTACCTGGGAGGCGATGAGGCCTATTGCAATATTATGCATGCCGACGGCGCTGGAACAAAAAGCGCACTGGCTTACATGTACTGGAAAGAAACCGGCGATCTGTCGGTTTGGAAAGGCATTGCACAGGATGCTGTAATCATGAACATCGACGATTTGCTTTGCGTGGGAGTGACCAACAACATTCTGGTAAGCTCAACCATTGGCCGAAACAAACGCCTGATTCCCGGCGAAGTAGTTTCAGCCCTGATTAACGGAACCGAAGAAGTGCTTGACGAATTACGCAGTTTAGGCATTAACACCATTTTTACCGGTGGCGAAACTGCCGATGTGGGCGATTTGGTACGAACCATTATTGTTGATTCCACGGTTACTGCCCGGGCAAAACGTGCTCAGATTATCGACAATACAAAAATACAGGACGGCGATGTAATTGTCGGGCTGGCCTCGTTTGGACAAGCCAGCTACGAAAAAGCTTACAACGGAGGTATGGGAAGCAACGGACTTAGCTCAGCGCGTCACGATGTGTTCCACAAGTACCTGGCAAATAAATACCCCGAAAGTTTCGACAACGAAATACCACAGGAACTGGCTTATTCGGGAAAATACAAACTTACCGATGCAATTGCAAATCTGGGTGTAGATGCTGCACAACTGGTACTTTCGCCAACGCGCACTTACGCTCCGGTGGTTGCCAAAGTTTTAAATGAAAATTTTGATGCGGTGCACGGAATGATTCATTGTTCGGGCGGAGCCCAAACCAAGATAATGAACTTTGTAAGTCAAAAGCACGTAATCAAGGATCAGCTTTTTGATGCACCTCCGCTGTTCCGGATAATTCAGGAAGAATCGGGTACTGGATGGAGCGAAATGTATAAAGTATTTAATATGGGGCATCGTTTTGAATTTTATGTGCCCAAAAACCAGGCCCAAACCATTATTGATGCAGCCAATAGCTTCAACATTGAAGCTAAAGTGGTGGGACGGGTTACTTCAGCTGCAACAAACAAACTGACCATTCAGAGTGAGTTTGGAACTTTTGAATATTAATTTTTCCATGATAAGGAGATTGAAACATGGCCGATAACATGATTTTAGACAGGCTTGAGGGAGTGCGCCTCCGGTTCGAAGAGGTTGCCGAACAGATTACCGATCCGGCTGTCATTGCTGATGTAAAACGCTACATCAAACTAAATAAAGAGTACAAAAACCTGGAGCCTTTGATGGAGGCTTACAAAAAGTTTAAAAATATTTTAAGCAACATCAGCGATGCGCGTGAGATTCTGAACAACGAAAAGGACGAGGAGATGCGCGAAATGGCTAAAATGGAACTCGAACAGTTGGAAGAACAGGTTGAACCCATTGAAGAAGAAATTAAACTACTGCTGCTTCCGGCCGATCCGGAAGACGATAAAAACGCCATTCTTGAAATAAGGGCTGGTACCGGTGGCGACGAAGCCAGTATTTTTGCCGGCGACCTGTTTCGCATGTACAGCAAATTTTGCGAACAAAAAGGTTGGAAATTAGAGGTTACTCACTTTAACGAAGGAACTTCGGGTGGTTATAAGGAAATAGTAGCCAATGTATCCGGCAACGGAGTTTATGGTGTATTAAAATATGAATCGGGTGTTCATCGGGTACAGCGTGTTCCGCAAACAGAAACCCAGGGCCGCGTGCACACCTCGGCAGCCACCGTTGCCGTATTACCCGAAGCCGAAGACTTTGATATCGATTTAAAAGAAACCGACATCCGAAAAGACACTTATTGCTCTTCAGGGCCTGGTGGTCAGTCGGTAAACACAACTTATTCGGCGGTTCGGCTTACACACATTCCTTCGGGCATTGTAGTTACCTGCCAGGACCAAAAGTCGCAGATTAAAAACCTCGACAAAGCCATGAACGAACTAAGAACCCGGCTTTATAACCTGGAATACCAAAAATACCTCGACAACATTTCGTCGAAACGGAAAACCATGGTTTCAACCGGCGACCGTTCAGCAAAAATCAGAACCTACAACTGGCCTCAGGGCAGGGTTACCGATCACCGCATCAACCTGACCATGTATAACCTGGCTGCCATTATTGATGGCGATATCGGGGAAATTATCAGTAAACTGCAGGTTGAAGAAAATTCAGAACGCCTAAAAGAAGCAGGAATTTAATTACCACATTAAGCCCCTTTAACCGGGGCTTATTTTTAATAGCTTTGTGACATGAACCGAAAGCAGCTTTTTGAAAACATCCTGAAGAAACGTTCCTTTTTGTGCATTGGCCTCGACACCGAATGGAGTAAATTACCGGCCCATTTACTTCAGACGGAAGACCCGATTTTTGAATTCAACAGGCAAATTATTGATGCCACCCAGGCTTATGCCGTTGCCTACAAACCAAACCTGGCTTTTTACGAAGCCGAAGGATTAAAAGGCTGGCAAAGTCTTGATAAAACGGTACGCTATCTCAGAACCACTTATCCCGATTTATTTCTGATTGCCGATGCCAAGCGGGGCGATATTGGAAACACTTCAAAAATGTATGCCCGGGCATTCTTTGAACAAATGGATTTTGATGCACTTACTGTTGCTCCTTACATGGGCCAGGATTCCGTAACACCTTTTTTGGCTTATCCCGAAAAGTGGGTAATCCTGTTGGGACTTACCTCGAATCAGGGAGCCGACGACTTTCAGTTTTCGGGCAATCCTCCCTTGCATCAGCAGGTAATTAATAAAGCTCAGGAATGGGCCAGTCCGGATGAACTTATGTTTGTTGCCGGAGCTACGCGGGCAAGTCGTTTAAAAGAAATCAGAGCATATGCACCCGATAATTTTCTGCTGGTTCCGGGCATTGGTGCTCAGGGCGGAAGTTTAAAAGAGGTGGCTCAGCATGGCATGAACAGCGAATGCGGATTGCTGGTAAACTCATCGCGTGGAATTATTTATGCCGAAAATTCCCTGGAATTTGCTCAGGCAGCTGCTTCCGAAGCAAAAAAACTACGAGACGAAATGGATAAACTCCTAAACGAATACTTATAAAAATACGGTATCGATAACCTTACAAAGAGCTTTCCGATAATTTGGTAAGCTCTTTTTTTGTTGAATAGGGTTCGAATTCAAAATCAATTCCGTAGAATTCACATCTCCCAAAAGCAAACCCTGTTTTTTTAATAGTTTTGACCCACCCAATGAATGGAGTGATAATTAATAATAAACTATTCTAAATTAATGGTAAAGCAATGAGAAGGAATGGATTTCTATTACCGGTTCTGATTTTTCTTTTAACACTGGGGTCGGCCTGCACCTCAAATAAAGAGAAAAGCGCCAACTACCTGCCTCCTTTCGAGGTGGAAATTCCTATGGAATTAAAGGGAAATAAAACCATCGAAAAATTTATTGACGAAAGTGAGACAGCCCTGAACAAATGGAGCTATGCTTTAGAAGACCTGGCTGTGCAATGTGAACCCTACGTAGGGAAAGAAGAAAGCGAACTTACCACCATGGAAAAGGTAAAGTTGGGAAAAATAATGATGGAATTTGTGGCAAACATGGGACAGTTTGCTGTAAATGTAGCCGAAATGGAACAAACGGCCACTGCTATTGAGGAAGACTTAAACCCGGATGAATTACAAGCCTTAACCGCTGTTATGAACTCTTTTGAACTGAGAATTCAGGAAATAAACCATAAATACAAAGATTTTGGGAAAGATCAGGATTCCATGTAATAGTAGCTACTAACTATTATGATAAAGGCTTATCTTTTAAGATAGGCCTTTTTTATTGCCATCGGCTATTTGAATTTTAGTTTTTAATTCCTAGCTTGCTTTCTACAAACAACTAACTGTTAAACCACTCTAGCTCTTGCATTATGAACTTTCAAACCCTGATTAAATCTTCGCTGTTCCTGGCTTTGTTTGTTTTTATGGTCTCATGTGCCGAACCCAACGAACCGGAATTGGAAAACCCTGAACCAAAATCAGAAATACTGATGATTAATACCTGGATTTCAGATATCATGAACGATTACTATTTTTGGTACGACATGATTCCAAGCGAAAGACAACCCGACAGCTTAACAGATCCAAAAAATTACTTCTACAGTCTTTTGTACACTCAGGAAGATAAATGGTCGTTTATTACTGACGATTACACCGGACTAATGGCTGAGTTTAGCGGAACCCCCGTATCCATGGGCTTTGCTCCCGCTTTCGGACAATTCTCAAATACAGGAAACATCTTTATCATTGTGGTTTACGTGTATAAAAATTCACCCGCCGAAACCGCCGGACTTAAACGGGGCGACATTATCCTGAAAATAAATAATCAGGAAATGACCCCGGATAACTACAAAGAACTTTATTCGCAGGAACAATATGAAGTAAGCCTGGGGCATTTTGATGGTTCTTCTATTTCGGAAACCAACAATACACTCAGCCTAACAGCACAACAATTAACAATTGACCCCATTCTTTTCGACACCATTTACCAGGACTACAACGGAAAAAATATTGCTTACTTCTGTCTCTCGGAATTTTTAAATAAGGAACCTTTTGTAAGTCACGTGCAACCGGTTATTGAGGAAATAAAAAGTAAAGGCATCCGCGATGTAATTATCGATTTGCGCTACAATACCGGAGGAGCATTGGATGCAGCAGCCTGGCTGGCTTCGTCGCTGGCTCCCCAAGCCACTCTCGACAATCATTCGGTTCTGGTGGAGTTGCTTTTTAATAATAAGTTGCAACCCTATATGGAACAGGAAAACGAAACCAAATATTACTTCGATAATACGGTGGCATCGAACCTCAACCTCGACAATATTTACTTTTTAACCACCAACTACATGACTGCTTCGGCCAGCGAGCTGATTATTACAGGACTTGAACCTTATATGGAAGTGATTCAGGTAGGTGAAAATACGGCGGGGAAATATACCGGCATGTGGGCCATTCCCGATTTGGAAACTCCGGCCAGACACAATTACGGTATTATGCCCATTGTAATGAAATACGCCAATGCAGTAGGTTATACCGATTTTAAAGAGGGATTGATTCCTGACCATTTAGTTGAAGACAATTTGTTATCGGCACTTCCGCTGGGCCATGTGGACGATCCGCAAATTGCTACAGCCCTTAATTTAATAGCTGGTTTAATAGGCAAAAAACATAGTACGGTTAAAGAAAGTATCCCTTTCATTCTTTTAAACACTCCCGAAAAGGAATTAAAAAGCAATCTGTTTATTAAGCCTCCGGTAAGCCAATTGGATAACTAAACATAAAAGCTGATTCAGGATAAGCCAGAAGTATTGTTCCGGAATACGAATAAATAAACCATAACCGGAAAACTTATACCTACGCTCTATTAAAGCATAAGCAAAATCGATGGAATTAATCGGTGCTTTTGTTGTATTTTTGTTTCTCAGAACTATAAAATCAACAAAGCATGTTAATTCTATTGTCACCGGCTAAAACCCTCGATTTTGATAATGCCCGCATCATCAAACAAAAAAGCTATCCCGAATTTCCAAAACAAGCAGCCGAATTGGTTTCGATACTTAAAAAGTTCGATACAAAAGCCTTGATGGAGCTTATGAAAATAAGCCCAAAGCTGGCTTCACTAAACGTGGAGCGCTTTAAAACCTGGCAACATTTACCCGATGAGAACAGCATGCGTCAGGCTATTTGCGCGTTTAGCGGCGATGTTTACACCGGCTTACAGGTGGCCGACTGGGACAATGCCGATTTTGAATTTAGCCAGGAACACATCCGCATTTTATCGGGACTTTACGGAGTATTGCGCCCGCTCGACTATATAAGCCCTTACCGGCTCGAGATGGGAACCAAACTGCATACCAAACGGGGCGAAAACCTGTATCAGTTCTGGAACGATACGCTCACAAAAAATATTCAGAATCAATTAAAGATTCAGGGCGACGATGTTTTGCTGAATTTGGCTTCGAACGAGTATTTTAAAGCCATTCAAACTAAAAAACTAAAAGCCCGCATTATTTCACCCCAATTTAAAGATGCCAAAAACGGCCAATACAAATTGATAAGTTTTTTTGCAAAAAAAGCCCGGGGCATGATGGCCCGCTTTGTGGTAAAAAATCAAATCACACAACTTGAAAAGCTTAAAGAATTCAACGACGGCGGCTATTATTTTAACGACCGGCTCAGCAAAGGTGAGCAGTGGGTTTTTACGCGAGATTAAGACTTTCAGGTATTATTTTTCGGCCTGCATCTAAACTTTTAAGTAGTTTAAGGGTTTATCAGTAGAAAAATAGCATGAAAAATGGCCTCTTATAAAATATCATCAAGACTGACTTTACTTGGAATTCTGGGTTTACTACTGATGCCGGGTTGCCGCTTATCGGAATCACCATTTCAGCAATATACCATTTCGATAAGCGACGAGCTTTCTCCCGCTGGGCTTTTACCCGAGCGCATGGAGATTAACAGTGAAGGAAAGTTAATCATGCTCACCAACCGCTTTAACGACGATAAAACCATCTATCAAAAGAACTTCTTCCTCGAACTAAATCCCTCGCAGCAGGATACCATTAAGCATTGGCTAAATTCCCTGGACCATGAGGATTTATCGCGCATGAACACCGTACCGGGCGATTCGGTAATTTACAAAATAAACATTGGCTGGATTAAAGAAAACCAGCGCTATAATTTCTTTCTGGTCGGAAACCGGTTTTCGCCCGCAATTCATCAAATAATAAACTACAGTAAGCAGGCGCCCACATACTCGCATCGATTTGAATTAAATGAGTCGCATTATTTTAGCACGGCTGAATTTTGCCTGGGCAAATCAAACGAATCGAATAATAGGGCTAAATAATACCTGAATTGATTGGATTGGAAACTTTAAAAATCGTCCCATTGAATCTCAAGCTGCACCGCTTCCTGCTCTTCGGTTAAAAAATTCGATACCGAAACCCCCAGCAAACGCACACCCAATTGGGGAACAATTAGTAAAGGCAATAATTCCAAAGTGGTTTGCCAAAGCAATTCAAAGCTCAGCACAGCATCGTTCAGCGTTTTACTTCGGGTAACCTGACTAAAGTCGGCATATTTAGCTTTTAAGGTGATGGTTCTTCCAAATTTTCCGGATCGCTGCAAGCGTTCAAACACTTTTTTTGCAATGGGAAGTAAAGCTGTTTCCATTTCGTTGCTGCTAAACAAATCGGTCGAAAAGGTATTTTCGCCTCCCACAGATTTTAACTCACGATGCGGATTTACCGGCCGGTAATCAATTCCGCGGACAATCTGGTAATAATATGTTCCGGCTTTTCCAAAATTTTGTACCAGACGATGCTCCGACAATTGCTTTAAATCGCTTCCAAAAAAAATGCCCATTTGGTGCATCTTTTCGGCCGTAACTTTACCAATACCAAAAAAGCGCTCCACCTTTAACTTATCGATAAATGCCTGTGCCTGATCGGGAGTTATCACAAATAAACCATCGGGTTTATTCACATCGGAGGCGGTTTTGGCTAAAAACTTATTGTACGAAACTCCTGCCGAAGCTGTAAGTTGGGTTTCGTTAAAAATGCGTTTCTTTATTTCCATGGCAATCCGTGTTGCCGATGAATGATTGCCCAGATTTTCAGTAACATCGAGGTAAGCCTCATCCAACGAAAGGGGTTCCACCAACTGGGTAAATTGTTGAAAAATATCCCGAATCTGGTACGAAACCGTCTTATAAACCTCCATGCGCGGTCTAACAAAAATTAAACCGGGGCATCGGCGTTTGGCTGTAACCGAAGGCATGGCCGAATGAATCCCAAATTTTCGGGCTTCGTAACTGGCCGTAGCTACAACTCCCCGGGCGCTGCTACTACCAATTACAATGGGTTTACCACGCAATTCAGGATTATCGCGTTGCTCTACCGCAGCATAAAAAGCATCCATATCGATATGGATTATTTTTCGAATCTGCGACCGCTCTTCTCTTTCATCACCCATTTTAATCCGGTTTTGTTAAAGCTTTGATTTAATCAGCATTTATAACGAACAAAATAGCACTTTTTGCGTATTATCTACAGTTTTTAGCACTTAATTCAAATCCCATGGATCGTTCCGATTTACTTTCATTCCTTCAACGTTCAAAGGCTGGTAAAGTAACTGAGCTCGACTTATCGAACAAAGGCATTGAAGAGCTGCCGCTGGAAATTGGCGAAATTACCACATTAAAAACTTTGAATTTAAGTTTTAACAGCCTTAAAGAACTGCCTTCGACCATTTGCAATTTAATTAATCTGGAAAAGCTTTACCTCACCCGAAATAGTATTTCGCGACTGCCCATTGGTATCGGAAATTTAAGCAAATTGAAACATCTGGATATTAGTTACAATCCTTTGGGGAAAATTCCCCGCGAATTTGGTCTTTTCTGCAATCTTGAAACGCTCGACGCCAGCTTTTGTGAACTAAAAACACTTCCGGTTGAATTAACCAATCTCTTTAATTTAAAAGAGATGAATCTTGAAGATAACACCCTGGAATTTCCACCACAGAAAGTTGTAAAACGCGGTCTTTACGCCACCATGCATTATTTAACCATCGAAAAACGTAAAAACGAAGCCTCGCGTGTAATGCTGCAAGTGTTTAATATGCCCGAAAAGATACAACCTGCATTTAAGCAATACATTCGCTATTTTAACCAGTTGGTTTCGCAGGCAAACAGCAAAGAGGTAATTTTTAACCTAAACTTTATTAATCAGGATTTTTACCAGGAGATGGACTTAAACGCCGGTGTTGAAGGCTACCTTTACGATGTAATGCGCTACATTCAATCGAAGATGGAACTGCTTAAAAGCTCAGAGCCGGCGAATGATAACACTGATAATGTTTATTTAAACATTCGCATGAACGATATTAAAGAAAAGCTTTCTCACCTAAACGAATCTCTCGACGAGAATATTGATGAAATAAGAAAACTAAAGCGCGAAATCAAAGGTTTTTACGACACCTTAAATTCCTAATCAATCCGAATGGTATCTCCTTCCCTGATAATAACAATCCGGGTAGTTTTCAGGGTTTCAAAAAATTCCTGCATGGCTTGCTGAAACTTTTGCAAATCGGGTTCAACTTCCTGTTTAAAGGTATTTAAATTTTCTTTTAACTGCTCCAACTGCTTATCCAGCGAATCGCTTCGCTGCTCCCAGCTTTGCGAAGTCCAGTGTTCTTCAAGACTTTTCTGAAAGGAGCGAAACAAACTATCCAGGTTTATTTCTACCTCAGCATATTGCCTGTCAGATTTTCCAGCAACATAATCCCCTTTCCAGTATTTGTCGTCAATATCAAAAACATACAAGCTGTGCAAACGGTGCGCATCAATAAAAACCTCTTCGGTAGAATAACGCGAAACCAAATTCTGAATTAAGCGACTGGCTTTATAAGGATTCAATTGAAAACTTGTATCGAGGTAAACTTTATCGTGATGCAAAATTTTCACCTGCACCTGGTCCCAAACTTTTTGCGCTTGCGCAAAGCCGGTCAATAGAAGTGCCAATGCAATTGTAAAACCGAATCTTTTCATTTTTCTAAGGTCTTAAAAACTAAGCTAAGATACTTAAATCTTAAAAAAGGTTCCGTCAACAGCTAAAGAAAAACCTATTTACTGTGCTGATAACCAAAAGCAGCTCGGGAAAGGATAATGAACTGCCTCGCAGTAGAGCTAACGAGGAATCAATAAAAAAATTTCTTTTTATTCGATACAAGAATCAATGTATTGAACTCATTTATCCCGATACGCTAAACTATCGGGATTACTCGCTTCGCTCATGAGAAAGGTTCGTTCAACTTATAATTTTCACTTCGCTAACACTTATGAAAATTTAGTTTCACGAATAAAAGTGAGTAATTTGTTAACATTTAGCCCATGGCTTTCGGGGCAAAATCTCCCACTTTGCTTAGTTTTGTATCTTTACAAAAAAATTAAACGAATTGGCTTCAAAAGAACAAGACATAGTTAAAACACCCTTGATGAAACAATACTACAGCATCAAGGCAAAACATCCCGATGCCATTTTATTGTTTCGGGTAGGCGATTTTTACGAAACTTTTTCGGAAGATGCTATAAAGGCTTCTGAAATTTTGGGCATTACGCTAACCCGACGGGCCAATGGTTCTGCTTCGTATGTAGAATTGGCCGGATTTCCTTACCATGCGCTCGACACCTATTTGCCCAAACTGGTACGTGCCGGACAACGGGTAGCCATTTGCGAACAACTGGAAGACCCAAAACAAACCAAAACCATTGTAAAACGCGGCGTTACCGAATTGGTTACTCCCGGCGTTTCGGTTAACGACAATATCCTGAATCATAAAGAAAATAATTTTCTGGCCTGCGTTTACATCGAGAAAAGTATAGCTGGAGTAGCTTTTCTCGATATTTCGACCGGGGAATTCTACACTTCTGAAGGAGGGTTCGATTACATCAACAAATTACTGCAAAGTTTAAAACCCAAAGAGGTATTGTTTGAACGGAATAAAAAAGAACTTTACATGGAGCATTTTGGCCATGGTTTCTACAATTATCCGCTCGACGAATGGGTTTTTACCGAAGATGCTGCCAGCGACCGGCTGTTAAAGCATTTTGAAACCCAATCGTTAAAAGGTTTTGGTATAGCGAGTCTGAAGCAGGGAATTGTAGCATCGGGAGCCATTTTACATTACCTCGATTTAACCCAGCATCACCAGATTGGCAATATTACCCGCATTAGCCGCATTGCACAAGACGATTACGTATGGCTCGATAAATTCACCATACGCAATCTGGAAATTTTCCAAAGCATGAACGAAGAGGGAAAAACACTTATCGACGTTATGGATCATACGCTTTCGCCCATGGGTTCGCGTATGCTCAAACGCTGGTTGGCCCTTCCCTTGAAAAACATAAACGCCATTAACGATCGCCTGAATACGGTAGATTATTTCACCCACCAGGCTGAATTAAAGCAGGAACTCTCGCTCTACTTAAAACAAATTGGCGATTTGGAGCGGCTCATTTCAAAGGTTTCGCTCGGGAGAATTAACCCCCGCGAAGTGCTTACCTTAAAAAATGCGCTGGATGCCATTGTACCCATCAAACAATTATGTGCCCGCACTGATATTTCCAGCTTAAAAAACCTGGCTGAGCAACTGAATCCCTGCTTATCAATTAAAGAAAAAATTGAAATCAGTCTGCACGACGATCCGCCAACCCAGGTAAATAAAGGAGGCGTAATTGCCAAAGGAATAAACGAGGAGCTCGACGAACTGCGTCGCATAGCTTTTTCAGGAAAAGATTACCTGATTGATCTGCAACAGCGCGAAAGTGAACGAACCGGTATTCCTTCGTTAAAAATCAGTTTTAACAATGTATTTGGCTATTATATTGAAGTAAGAAATACGCACAAAGACAAGGTTCCGGAAGAATGGATACGCAAACAAACCCTGGTTAGTGCTGAGCGTTACATTACCGAAGAATTAAAAGAATACGAAAGTAAAATTCTGGGAGCCGAAGAAAAAATATTGGCGCTGGAAACAAAACTATTTAACGACCTGGTCTACAGCCTCACCGAATTTGTTCCGGCCATTCAGCTAAACGCTTCGCTCCTTTCAAAGCTCGATTGCCTGATTTCGTTTGCCACGCTGGCACAACAACAGGCTTATTGCAAGCCCATTGTAAACGAAAGCAATATTATTGAAATTATTGAAGGAAGGCATCCGGTAATTGAAACCCAGATGCCCATTGGCGAAGCCTATATTTCGAATTCCATCCAATTGGACCAGCACAACCAGCAGATAATAATTATTACTGGTCCTAACATGGCTGGAAAATCGGCTTTGTTAAGACAAACGGCACTTATAGTTCTGATGGCACAGGTTGGTTCCTTTGTGCCTGCTCAGGCGGTAAATCTGGGTTATGTTGATAAGATTTTTACCCGCGTAGGAGCATCCGACAATATTTCGGTTGGCGAAAGTACTTTTATGGTAGAAATGAACGAAGCGGCCAGCATTCTGAACAACGTAAGCGACCGCAGCCTGATTCTGCTCGACGAACTGGGACGCGGAACCAGCACCTACGATGGAATAAGTATTGCCTGGGCTATTGTTGAATTCATTCATGAACACCCGTTGGCCAAGGCCAAAACTTTATTTGCTACCCATTATCACGAGCTGAACGAGATGGAAAAATCGTTTAAGCGAATAAAAAACTACAATGTTTCGGTAAAAGAAATCGATAAAAAAGTAATTTTTCTGCGGAAATTACTTCCCGGTGGCAGCGCTCACAGCTTTGGTATTCATGTAGCCAAAATGGCCGGAATGCCTAAAAGTGTAGTAAGCCGGGCCGAAAAAATACTTCTGGAACTGGAACAAACCCGTGGCAAACAAGGCCTTGACGAAGAGGTAAAGGAAATTGCCAAAAACCGCGAAGGATTACAACTTAGTTTTTTTCAGTTAGATGACCCGGTATTGAAACAAATTCGCGATGAAATCAAACACCTCGATATTAATAACCTGACACCTATGGAGGCTTTGAATAAGCTGAACGAGATTAAGAAATTAACCGGAATATAAACTCAATTTTAAAACTTTACCGGTAGCACAAAGGCTACACGTACGGGTTTACCTCTAAGCTTACCCGGAGATTCCCACAAAGGCAGGCTCACTTTAATTTTCCGGTGGATTAATAAAAATTATGCCCAGATTTTAGCTACCCGATATAAGAAAAATCGAATATCTGTTACGCCTCTCAATGTGGCTCTAAAAGCTTTGAGTTTTGCATTGA
>JBFXEW010000023.1:0-86628 GCA_050179685.1 Salinivirgaceae bacterium | reverse complement strand
ATATCTTCAATCCTATTTGGATGAATTTTGCTACAAATTAAACCGCAGGTACTTTGGTGATAGGCTATTCGACAGACTTGCAATTGCTATGTCTGATAATTACTGGTATAATAATGACTAATCATTTAAATTTAAATGAAATTGATTACAATGAAGCAGTGGCACTGATAGAACAAATAGAGAGATTTAATTTAAATAATAAAAGTAAAATAGATTCATTTGAACCAAATAATCCAAAAATATTATTCAAGTTTAATAATACTACTCAGCAACTTTCTCAAGCAAAGGCTAAACTCGAGGAATTTTCCAAAAACAACAGACCTCTTGATTCAGAAGAATTAAAGAAAATTATTTTTTCTTCAAATGATTTGGATATTAGTTTTATAAAAGCACAATGTACATATGTTGGAGGTAATAAACGCGAAAAAGCGCATTATTTATATAACCTAGATGTATGTAATTATTATGATGACTTGAAAAAAAGTTCTGATTTACAGAAGGAAGTTTTCAAACAATCAAACGAATACAAAATTAGATATGAAGATTTAAAGGATAAAAGAGAAAAGCTTATTTCTGCTAGCTATATTACAATCCAGCCTTTTAAAGATTTAAAGTTTGATTTGAAAAGTAATGCATTTAAAATTCATTCTACACTTTTGCGCTCTAATGTTCCATATTCTTTACAATATGCAAAGCCCCCAAAATGTTTAGATTACATAGAATTGCTACAATTACCATTTAAACTCTACAAACAAGAATTAATGGGTTATGTTGTTTGGGAAGAATTTTTGTTAATAGAAATGAATATGAAAGAAGCTTTAATTATTGAAGAAAATGGAGACGATGTTGAACTTATTTTTATTTTCGGAATATTGGATAGTTACAATAAAGAATATACTTTTATTAGCGCAAATGGAGATTTAAACCTATCTAGCTATGTGTTTAAAACCAATTATCTTAGGGTAATAGCCCATAATACTAAAACAAATGATGTATACTATAACAGACTTTATAAATGAAATAAGATATTTACAACCAATATAGCTTATTCACTAAATGTACTTTTCTTTATTTCAATCTGTCAACAAAGTATAATAAAACGGATAAATAGTAGACTAAAGGCTCTAATAATTATTTAAGAAAAATGATACAACCGCCCCACAAAACAACACATTTGCAAACCGCACAAGCCGACACACAACCGAAGTTTGCAAAAGAGTTGTTTTCTTGTCGACGCACCACAGAATTTGATACATTTGTGATTATTCGAACCATTTCTTAGTTAAAATGACAATAGAACAATACTTAGACAACCTAAATAAGCGCTTCAAATTAGGCAATGCAACAGAACATACGTTTCGCGGCGATTTGCAACAATTAATTGAAAGTTTAGTGCCAACAATCAGGGCAACCAACGAACCGAAACGGCAAAGCTGCGGTGCACCCGATTATATCTTGACCAAAAAAGATATTCCGGTAGGTTTCATCGAAGCAAAAGACATGGGCGATAAAGACCTCGACGGCCTTAAGAAAACCGGACACAAAGAACAATTCGACCGCTACAAAGCTTCATTAAATAACCTTATTTTTACCGATTACCTGCGTTTCCATCTGTATCACGACGGTGTATTAATTACAAAAATAGAAATAGGCGAACTTACCGACAAAGGAATAAAACCACTTCCCCAAAATTTCGCCACCTTCGAAAACCTGATAAAAGATTTTTGCACTCACATTGGGCAAACAATCAAAAGCCCAAAGAAATTGGCCGAAATGATGGCTGGTAAAGCCCGTCTGCTTTCCGAGGTTATTGAAAAAGCCTTGACCAGCGACGAAGTTAACGAAGAAAACAGTTCATTAAAAGACCAGATGATAGCTTTTAAACAAATCCTTATTCACGATATAACACCCAAAGGATTTGCCGATGTATATGCCCAAACCATTGCTTACGGAATGTTTGCCGCCCGTTTACACGATGCTTCATTAAATAATTTCAGCAGGCAGGAGGCAGCCGAGTTAATTCCAAAATCAAATCCTTTTTTACGGAAGCTATTTGGATACATCTCAGGCCCCGAAATCGATGACCGGATTAAATGGATTGTCGACAGCCTCGCCGATATTTTCCTCGCTACCAATGTCGAAGAGATATTAAAAAATTACGGAAAATCCACTAAGATGGAAGACCCGATAATCCATTTTTACGAAACATTCCTAAGTGAATACGACCCTAAATTGCGCAAATCACGAGGCGTTTGGTACACTCCGCAACCTGTGGTTGATTTTATTGTACGTGCCGTCGATGATATTTTAAAGACAGAATTTAACTTGCCCCAGGGGCTTGCCGATACCTCAAAAACAACAATAAAGGTCGATTTGCAGGGCAAAAAAGTAAATCACGAAGTCCATAAAGTTCAGATTCTCGATCCGGCAACCGGCACCGGAACTTTTCTTGCCGAAGTAGTTAAACATATTCATCATAAGTTTGAAGGACAACAAGGCATTTGGAGTTCTTACGTTGAAACCCATCTATTACCTCGCCTCAATGGTTTTGAGTTATTAATGGCAAGTTATGCCATGGCACATTTAAAGTTAGATTTACTTTTAAAAGAAACTGGCTACAAACCAACCAAAGACCAACGCTTCAAAGTTTTCCTTACAAACAGCCTCGAAGAACACCACCCCGCCACAGGCACCCTATGGTCAAACTGGTTAAGCACCGAAGCAAACGAAGCCAACCACATCAAACGCGATACGCCCGTAATGTGTATTATTGGAAATCCACCATATGCTGTAAGTAGTACAAATAAAAATGACTGGATCGAAAAATTAATTTCAGACTATAAAAAGGATTTAGATGAAAAAAGTTACAATTCACTTTCTGATGATTATGTGAAGTTTATTCGATATGGTCAGCATTTTGTCGAGAAAAACGGAAATGGAATTTTAGCTTATATCTCAAATAATAGTTTCATTGATGGAATTGTATTTCGTCAAATGAGAAAACATCTACTTGAATGCTTTGATAAAATTTACATTATTGACTTACACGGTAATGCAAAGAAAAAGGAAGTCTGTCAAGATGGTTCACCTGACCAAAATGTGTTTGATATTATGCAAGGTGTTTCAATCAATATTTTTATAAAAACAGGAAAGAAAAAGAAGAATGACTTAGGTAATGTTTTCAATTTGGACCTATTCGGAAAAAGAGAGCATAAATATGAATATTTGATAAATCACAATCTTAATTCAGTTGCTTGGCAAAAGCTAAACTATTCTGAACCTAATTATTATTTCGTTCAAAAGAACTTTATTGATATTGAAAAATATGATACTGGATTTAAGGTTGATGAACTATTTCCTACAAATAGCGTAGGTATTGTTACTTCCAGAGATGCGGTACTTATTGGATATTCAAAAGAAGAATTGACGAAGCAAGTTGAAACATATTACAATATTCATATTGATAAAACATTAGTCAAAAGTGTTGATTATCGAACTTTCGATAGAAGATTTATTTACTATGACACAAAACTAATAGATAGGGCAAGAGATAAAGTAATGAGACATATTTTACAAAAAAATACTGTCTTGAACATTCCCAAACAAGCAATAAAAGGATTCAACCATGTTTTTGTTGGTAATTCCCTTTGCGATAAAAACTTTATTGATTCAGCTGGTCAGTTTGGTGCAGGTAATGCTTTCCCTCTCTATTTATATCCCGAAACCAATACCCAACAAACCATTGACCAAACCACAGAGAGAACACCCAATCTAAACCCTGTAATTGTAAATCGAATAGCCGATCTATTAGGTTTAACCTTTACCAACGAAAAAGAAACAACCCCAAACACCTTTGCCCCAATTGATATTTTAGATTACATCTATGCGGTTTTACATTCACCAACCTACCGTGAGAAATACAAAGAGTTTCTAAAAATCGACTTCCCGAGAGTTCCGTATCCAAAAGACAAAGACACCTTTTGGCTCTTGGTAAAACTCGCAGGCGAAATTCGACAAATTCATTTACTCGAAAGCCCCACGGTTGAGAAATACATCACGCAATACCCGATTGATGGCAATAACGTGGTTCAAAAACCACTATTCGAAAACGGAAAAGTTTACATCAACGACACTCAGTATTTTGACAATGTACCTGAAATAGCTTGGAATTTCTACATCGGCGGTTATCAGCCAGCCCAAAAATGGTTAAAAGACCGTAAAAACAGGGAACTTACCTTCGAAGACATTTCACACTATCAAAAAATAATTGTTGCCCTTTCCGAAACCGACCGCTTAATGAAAGAAATCGATAATATTGAAATCGAATGAAAAGCCTTCACTTCACAACCACACCCATTGCCAAGCCCCACAAGCCTACGCTAAAACCAAAGCTTGTCAAAGAGTGTGTCTTTCCCTTCACAGAAATTTAGTTTAATCTTTCATATAGATTAAAATCCGGATAAATAGTACCTAATAAAACATGGGGGTCCGGCTGGTAGTCCGGTATTCTTTCACCCACCATGTTCGGCAAAACTGCTTAAATAATTAAACCGGCATACCCCATGTTTAATTAGCCCTTGTACTTATAAAAATAGAACATACACCGTATTTCGTTCTCCGTATTCCGTATTCCGTTCTCCTTATCCCGTTCTCCGTAAACCGTATTCTGTTCTCCTTTTCGTCTTGCATCTTAAGTTTTTGGTCTAAAATCATCAAAAAACCCCGGATAGGGGTTTAATAACAATAGCCATGGGTTTCAACCCATGGAATATGGAACACCGCAGAAAAAGCGGTGCAAGAAGCAAAACAACTATAAAATACTTGCCTTTCATGCACCGCAATATTCATGCATCCATTCAAATAAAAATATAAAACGATGAAGTCCTCACGAAACGTAATCATCAACCAACCTTTGTTTTAAGTCTTAGGTCTTTAGTCTAAAATCTAAAGTCTAAATTCTAATCTCTAAACCCCATCAATATAGTCATTCCAGGTACTCTTATCATTTTAAGTACTTTAGTCACTCTGGTCATTTTAGCCACTTTTTAACTTTTTTCCCTAACAGGTGATTATTTTAAAAATTATGTTGTAACTTTCGTTTGACATAAATTAGTATCAACCAATAAATTCTACAATTATGGCTAGTACCAGTGAATCAGGTCACGCCAATAACGTGGCATCATTCGAAGAATTAATTTCATCCGTGACAGGTTATGGAAGTTCTTACAATCCTTCCAAAACTGCCCTGACACTTGCGTCCTTACAAACCATTTTCACCAATGCAAACGACGCAAACAGTACACTAACAGCAGCAAAAACTGCAAATACATTGGCAATTGGTGCCCGCGATGCGGCATTCAAGCCTTTAAAAAGCTTTGTAACCCGTATCTTTAATGCACTTAAAGCTACCGATGCCCCCAAACAAACCATCCAAAATGCACAAACCCTGGTTCGCAAACTTCGGGGTAGCCGGGCTAAGGCAAAATTAACTGAAGAAGAAAAGCAGGCTCTGGCAGCTCAGGGTATCGAGACAAAAGAGATATCAGCTTCACAAATGGGTTTCGATAACCGCATCGAAAACTTCGTCAGTTTAATCGATCTCTTATCCAGCACAGCTGAATACGCACCCAACGAAACCGATTTACAGGTCGAATCGTTGACTGCCTTCAGCAACGAATTAAAGACCTTAAACAGTGCCGAAATCGCTACAGGAACCCAGTACAGCAACGCACTCATTGCCCGTAACCAAATATACTATGCGCCCGATACCGGTTTAGTCGATGTGGCACTCAATGTTAAAGCTTACGTAAAGTCTGTTTATGGAGCATCAAGCCCGCAATACAGGCAAATTTCAAAACTTTATTTTAAGAAGTACAAAATTTAACCCTTAAACAAAAAACTGCGGTTGTTCCTTAGGCTACCGCAGTTTTTGTATTAAGTTCTCCGGGTAATAAAATAGTTTGCACACTTTTTTTCAGCCAGTCTCCAAAAAGAGAATAACCATCAGAAATCTTTGAACTACCACCAACTAAAAGAGAACTCGCGTTGGATAAATTGGAATAACCGTTGGATATTTGTGATTTAGCGTTGGATAAATTGGAATAACCGTTGGATATTTGTGTTTTAGCGTTGGATAGTTTGGAACTACCGTTGGATATTTGTGATTTTGCGTTGGATAGTTTGGAACTACCGTTGGATATTTGTGATTTAGCGTTGGATAAATTGGAATAACCGTTGGATATTTGTGTTTTTGTGTTGGATAGTTTGGAACTACCGTTGGATATTTGTGTTTTTGTGTTGGATAGTTTGGAACTACCGTTGGATATTTGTGTTTTAGTGTTGGATAGTTTGGAACTACCGTTGGATATTTGTGTTTTTGTGTTGGATAGTTTGGAACACGTGTTGGCTAAAAGTAAACACCCAACCCCAAAATAGGACTAGCCCACTGATAGCTTGATTTTAACCCGTAAAAAGCAGATAAAGCTAAGCAAATAAAGAAATAGGAGCATAGCAAACAAAGTATTCGGACATTTAATTAAAAAACACAGACCGATAATTTCATATTTCAAAAGAGCTTTTAGCACTTACTCAAACACCAGGTTGATAATAGAAAAAACCAAACTAAAGGCCGGCACCCAACCCACGCTAAACGTCTTGCTTATGCAACTTGGAAAAGTCATAATTTCAATTTACTTTTAGTCTTAATTTTTAACATAAATACAAGAAACAAACAACGCAACTGTGTTAAAGTTATAATTCACTTGACAATCCCGGTTATGAAAAAATTATTCGCAACATTTTCATTGCTTTCTTTAGCATTAGGACTATTCGCACAATTTGAGTGGTCTGTATATTTCGACTACGACTGGAATAGGAAGCAGATTATAATTGATTCCACTAACAATCCTTTAAATAAGTGGATGATTGGAAAACCAGGTAAAAGCACCTTCACAGTGGCATTTTCAGAGCCTAATGCAATAATGACCGATACTTTGAATTCAATTGAACCAAATGATACTTCTGTTTTTTATTTATTGCACTGGAGAGATAATTCTGCACCTTTTCATATATTTTATTTAAACTTTTGGTTTCAAATGGACGGAGATTCAACTGATTATGGAATGATAGAAATATCTCCGGATAACGGAAATAATTGGATTAATATTTTAAGTCAGGATACTACTTATGATATACACTGGAAAAAAACCAAACCATTGCTTAAAGGCTCTACAGAGGGTTGGACTGAATTTAGTATAACTATGGAGAATTGGGCCTCAGGTGAGGGCGATTTTCCAATTCCAATGACAGCGGATACAATTATTTTTAAATTTACATATATTACCGATAGCAATATCAATCAACATGATGGTTGGATTATAGATAATTTTGATTTTCCTGACTTTTGGGAAAGCATTTATGAATCTGGACAGGGTGATCTATTAACAATTTATCCAAATCCTGTAAAAGAGAGTTTGTTTTTAAAAACAAATTCAAGCAATTCTAATTTTTATATTCAAATTTTCAATAATCTTGGACAAATTGTTTATTCAGAAGGTTTTCAAGATAAGGAATCTCTTAATCTTGGTTTTCTGAAAAATGGTATTTATTATCTGAGATTTACAGATTATAAATTTTATACAATCAAGAAAGTTATAATTAATCACAACTAAAATATAGCTTCATTATCGCATGCAAAGTTATAGCTGCAAAAAAGACAATACCTCACATCCCCAAACGATTTGTTGTATAGCAAATAGGCAATACTATTAGTTGGAAGTAATGGTGATTTACATCCTTTTATACAGATTCATACATTGAACAACAAAGCCATGCTATGAACTTTAAGTACTTTAGTCACTTTATGAACTTTAAGTGCTTTAGTCACTCTATGAACTTTAAGTACTTTAGTCACTTTATGAACTTGAAGTACTTTAGTCACTTTATGAACTCTAACCACGCTAAGTACGATAGTAATTTCTTATATTAATTGCACCCGGTCGCCGGTTAATTGTAAAAACTAAACCTTACTTTTGCAACAAAATTGTGAATCGGCTTGTTTTGTAGCCAAAAGTCTTAATAATATGACCAGCAAATTAAACATTGCCAAAGAACTTTACCAGCAGTATAAATTTGAAGAAGCGCAGGAACAGTTCGAACAAATTCTTTCCGAAGAGCCTAATAATAAGGAAGCTCTGGTGTTTTTAGCAAAAATTCATGCCAAAACGCAAAACTATGGAGCAGCACTGAACTGTTATAATCAGGTTTTGCAATTCGACGCAGCAAATAGCGAAGCGTTAACAGGAATTAAATTAATAAAAAACATCCTTCAGCTCAGCAATAATTTCTATTACGAGAACCCTTATACCGACGACGATTTGTACGATTTTGATCGTGATTAATACAGGGAAACAGCAATTTTGCAGAATCTTACAAAAAAAAATGAAAACACCATTTTATTAAATAATTAAATTATATTTGCACCCAGAATAATTGGATAATTTAATGTGTGTCGTTAAGATTGTCTGGTATTAAAGTTAAAATATGAAGATTTTTATTGGCAATCTGGACGAAAAAATACAATCCACCCACCTTAAAGAAGCTTTTCAGGAATATGGTGAAGTTAGTTCCGCAAAAGTTGTAACTGACCGTAGAACAGGAAAATCGAAAGGTTTTGGTTTTGTTGAAATGCCCAACGACGGGGATGCCCAAAAAGTTATTTCTACCATTAATGGTGGAACCTGGGAAGGCAAAGTTATAACAGTTAGAGTAGCTTATTAATCAGTACACTTTTAATCAATTAATATGAATATTTATGTAGGAAATCTGCACTATGGTGTAGATGAAGAGGATTTAAGAGGAATCTTCGAAGAATACGGTGAAGTTACATCTGTAAAGTTAATTATGGATAAATTTACCGGAAAAAGTAAAGGATTTGCCTTTGTTGAAATGGGCACTTCTGAAGCCGGACAGGCAGCTATTGCAGCTTTAAACGAAGCTGAACTTGAAGGAAGAAACATGAAAGTTAACGAGGCTCGTGAGCGCACCGAAGACAGCAGACCTTCAAATAACAGAAGACCATCAAATTCAAGAAGGAATGAAAGGTACAATTAAGTGGTATAACGAAACCAAAGGCTTTGGTTTCATTACCCGTGAAGGTGAAAAAGATATTTTTGTTCATCGCAGCGGACTGAATAATCAGTCGGTAGTGTTGGACGAAGGTCAGGAAGTTGAATTTGAAGTAGAAGACAGTCCTAAAGGACCAGTTGCAGTTAATGTTTCTGTGGTGGACTAATTCTTAAAGACATATAAATTAAAAGGGAACCACGGGTTCCCTTTTTTTTGCTTTTTTTTAGGGTTCGATGCCGTCCTCAATCCCAGTCGAGCAGCCGTTTCTCACCTTCAAGCGCTTGAATAGCTGAAATTTCCTGACTTACCTCAATTACTCCTTTATAATGCTGGTTTGAATCGCGTACCGCAAAATACTGGATTAGTAATTTTTGCCCTTTCATATCAATCCAAAAACTGGCTTCATCTTTTTCTCCGCTTTTAAACGAATCCACAATTTTTTCAACCACATGCACACTCTCCGGCGGATGGCAGTTGTGTACCTTACGGCCAATAATGGCTTTGGTACGGGGAAATATTCGCTTTTTGGGAGTCGAAAAATACCGTACCGTATCGTTTTCATCAACATAAGTAATATCGACAGGCAGGTGATTAAATATCAGTTTTATCTGTTCAACGTTGAGCAAACCCGTATCCAAATCGCATGCATCAGCGCTTAAGTTTGCCTTCGTTTGACTAAGTATTTCATTTTGTGCTTTAACATAGGGGAAGTCCATGTGACTGCTTTCAGCAAGTTTCTCGTTCAGTTCGGTTTCATCCATGGTTTCGAGCAGGTAGGGAAAAATTATTCGTTCCTCACGCATTTTAATGCTCATCATATTAAAAAATACATCGCCCACCCAGCGGTTAAATTCCTTTAAATCGATTGTTTCGTTATTTAATGTCTCAATAATTTGTTTGATGTTCCGCCTGATGTCGTCGTGGAAACTCCACATAAGCTGTAAACAGCGGTAGTCGGGCCAAAGGCTTTCAATTACCGGAAAAAGTATATTTTCCTTAATCACATAATACGATTCAAACTGTTGGAGTTCTTTAAATTGCCGGATTAATTCTGTTTTTAGGGCTTTGTTTTCAACATCCTTATTAAAAGCTTTAAATAGTGGCGTAATCGCATTTAATTGATGCTCCATAGCTTTATTGTTTTCCTCAAAAAGAGCCATAAAAGAGTCATGTCTGGGTTCAATGCGTTTAAAGCTGGCAATGGGCCGGTGAAATAGATTGAGGATTTTATTGGAGCAGGTTTTTAATGCTTCCATCGGGTGCCCTTCGCTTACCAGGGCATCAAATAAAGTAATAAAATCGCTGGGAATAACCGTATCGATAAAGTTTGGGTTTTCCTGCAGAAAAGTTCGTGCGTTGCCGGTTTTTATCATTTGATGGGCAGCTTCGAGCAGTTTTTTATGCCGCTTTGCTTTTGTGTTCGATAGTTCTGACATAGACTGTATTTTTTAATGCTGATTCTCAAATAGGGGAAGTGTAAAATAGAAGGTGGAGCCTTTACCCGGACTCGATTGAACGCCCATTTCTCCATCGTGTGCTTTTATTATACCCTTACTAATGGCTAAACCTAATCCGTTTCCGGAAATTTTGGCTGTGTCGGGCTCCAGTTGGGTAAATTGTTTGAAAATTACTTCCTGGTTTTCTTCTGAAATTCCAATGCCATTGTCTTTTACATAAAATTTAAAAGTAGTCGGGTTTAGTTCATAACCCACTACAATTGTTCCTGTCGGACAAAATTTTACAGCATTTTCAATCAAATTAAAGCAGCTTTGCTTGATGCGGTGAATGTCAATAAACAGCTTTTTTTCAGCATTTTCCTGCGGTTCTTCAAAGAGCAGGTTGTAAAATCCCAGGTTGTCAAGTTTGGGTTGGTATTCTTCTTTTATTTGATTAAAAAATGCAGAACAGCTTACGGGGCGTTTGTAAAACTTCATTTGCCGTGTATCGAGCATGGCGGCACTAAGAATGTTTTCAATAATGGTCAATAGTTTTTGTCCGCTTTGTTTTATGGTTTTCTGAAACTCTGCTTTCTGTTCATCACTAAAGGGTGTGTTTTTGGTTAATAAATCAGAAAAACCCATCAATGCATTTAATGGAGTTCTGATTTCATGATTCATATTGGTCAGAAATCTAGATTTTAACCGGTCCGATTCTTCGGCTTTCTCTATAGCTGCCAGGTATTCTTTAATTTTTTCTTCGAGCGATTGCTGAAGTTTTTGTTGTTTATCGTGAGTCGATTTTAGTCCGTCAACAATTATTGCTAAAGGAATCGAGGTGATGGAGCTGATAACAAGCGTATTGACACTTACCGCCAGCCAGCCGTTGAATTGAAAATCCATAATCAGCATGCCGGCAAACCACCGGTACCAGATGCCCATAGCAATAATAACAATAACCAATAGCTGAACAAGTAAGCTAATTATTGCTGCTCTAAATCCAAACAAAATAGATGTTAAGATTGAAAAACCCACCAAATATACCAGTCCGGCTCCGTAAGGACCCAAGACAAACAAAAGTACAGCAGCTAAAAGCAAAACAGCGCAAACAATAAAATACATCCGGTGCACCAGGCGAACCTGATTCGAGAGAAACAACCATAGCAAAAGTCCATAAGCCAGCGAATCGGCAATGGCTATCGAAATAAAATTATTAACAATCGATAAATAAACGCCCAACAGGTAAGCGAAAAAACCAAAAACCACAAGCACCAGCAACAAGCTGTTCAGAATTTTCTCCCTCCAGAAATTAATTCCATCTGATGGCCTAAATTCCTTATTCGTAAGTTTATCGCTAATAAATTGTTTAACTTTTACCATGCTTGCTATTCTGATGCAAATATAGGGTTTGAAACCAATAAAGGAAAATTATATAATCTATGTACATATCTAAATATGTTTTATAAATATAGATCAATATGCTCTTTAGCATTCCAATTTTGATGAACTTTGCTTATGTTTATGTGTTTGAATACGGAACGATTAATGTTAAATTGAGCGACCAGAATTGTAATCTTATTGATTTTTAATGATATAAACTTTTATTGCTTATGAAAATTCATGAATATCAGGCAAAAGAGATCTTTGCCGGTTATCAGATTCCCGTTCAACATCAGGTACTTTGTACCACGGTTGACGAAGTAGCAGCGGCTTTTGACGAAATTGGTGAAGCTGTGGTAGTTAAAGCACAGGTTCTTGTTGGGGGTAGAGGCAAAGCCGGAGGAATTAAATTCTGCCAAACAAAAGAGAAAGCCATCGAAGCAGGCAAAAATATATTGGGTATGGACATTAAAGGCCTTACCGTTGAAAAAGTAATTGTTTGTAAGGCGGTTGATATAAAGGATGAGTTTTATGTGGGTTTAATTAACGACAGAAATACCAAATCGGTTTTGCTAATGGTTAGTGCCGAAGGGGGAGTCGAAATTGAAGAAGTAGCCAAAACCAACCCGGAAAAAATCCTGAAAATTGCTATCGATCCTTTGGTGGGTCTTCAGCCACACCAGGCACGTAGTGTATTTTTTGAGGTGATGCAAAACGGAAAACATGTGCAGCAGGCGGCCGATATTTTGGTAAAACTTTATAAAGTTTATGTAGAGCAGGACTGCACTTTAGCCGAAATTAATCCTTTGGTTATCGACACCGATGATAAGGTGATAGCACTCGATGCCAAAGTAAATTTTGACGATAACGCTTTATTCCGTCACCCGGAATATGATGCCATGGCCGATTATGACGAAGATGAGAAACTCGAAGTAGAAGCTAAAGAAAGGGGTTTGAGCTACATAAAACTCGACGGAAACATTGGTTGCATGGTAAACGGTGCCGGTTTGGCTATGGCTACCATGGATATGATCAAATTGTATGGCGGCAATCCGGCCAACTTTCTGGATATTGGCGGAAGCTCAAATCCCAAAAAGGTGGTTCATGCCATGGAGTATTTAATGAATGATAAAAAAGTTGAAGCTGTTTTAATTAATATTTTTGGCGGAATTACCCGCTGCGACGATGTGGCCCGTGGCTTATTGGAAGCTTTTAGCCAGATGACAGTGACAATTCCCATTGTTATTCGTTTGTCGGGAACCAATGCTGAAGAAGGTCGTGAGCTTTTGAAAAACAATAAGCAGTTAATTACCGCCGAATCGATGGGCGAAGCAGCTCGTAAAGTAATTGAATCGGTTAAAAAATAAACAGTTAACAATAAAAGAAACATTCAGATGAGCATTTTAATTAATAAAGATACAAAACTGGTAGTTCAGGGAATTACCGGTCGCGATGGAGGATTCCACGCCGAAAAAATGAAAATGTACGGAACCCGGGTAGTTGCCGGTGTAACACCCGGAAAAGAAGGTCAAAACATTAATGGTATTCCTGTTTTTAATACGGTTGCCAATGCCGTAAAAGCAACCGGTGCAAATACCTCAGTTGTTTTTGTTCCGCCGGGTTATGCTGCCGATGCAATTGCTGAAGCATCCGAAGCCGGAATTAAACTGGTAATTGCAATTACCGAAGGAATTCCAACCATCGATGTAATTCGAATTACACCAATTCTGGAAAGAAATGGCACCAAAATGATTGGGCCAAACTGTCCCGGACTGATTTCTCCCGGAAAAAGTATGGTAGGAATTCTACCAACCATGATTTTTAAAGAAGGAAATGTTGGACTGATTAGCCGGAGTGGTACCCTGACTTACGAAATGGTAAACCAGCTTACCACAAACGGTATTGGGCAAAGCACCTGCATAGGAATTGGTGGTGACCCGGTTATTGGTTTGCATTACATTGAATTGCTAACCATGTTCCAGAACGATAAAGACACCGAGGCAATTGTTCTTTGTGGCGAGATTGGTGGCGATGCCGAAGAACAGGCTGCTGCTTTTATTAAAGAACATGTTACCAAACCGGTTGTCGCCTTTATTGCCGGCCAGTCAGCTCCTCCCGGAAAACGCATGGGACATGCCGGAGCACTTATTACCAGTGGTTCAGGAACAGCTTCGGAGAAAATTAAAGCCTTTGAGGCAGCAGGAGTGAGGGTGGCTAAAGAACCCGCCGACATTCCGGTGTTTATTAAAGAAGCATTAAAATTATAAAATAAAAGAAGCTCCCCAAACGGGGAGCTTTTTCATAACAGGTAGTAGCGTCTCAATCGAGACTATCGAATTCAAAACAAACTTGAGTGAGGGTTGGTTTTGAACTTTCATGCTGCTAAGACGCATTGATTCCAAAAAGGATGCGTTTCTTTCTATGCTTTCCCGTTTTTTTATTCATAATACCCGAATTTGCAGCTAAGCTGGCATTAACAGTTTGTCATTTTTATTCCTGTAATTTCCGAAATCAGTTGAAATATTGATAAGAATCATATTTAATTGCAATAAGGATATTAATATCCGTAATAAAATTATAATGAGATTTTTTACTTTTGCATTCGTCAAAATTACAGCTGGATAAACCTTATTTCGTTCCGAAAAAGAAAGGTTTTGTTAAACAAAAAAATATAAGAACTGTTTCATAAGCGAAAATTGATTTGAACATAAAATATAACGATAATGTCAAGATTTGAATTAAAAATGCCCAAACTGGGCGAAAGTGTTCAGGAAGCTACCATTACCAAATGGATGGTTGCAGTAGGCGATACCATTGAAGAAGATGATAACCTGCTCGAAATTGCTACCGATAAAGTGGATTCGGAAATACCTTCGCCTGTTGACGGGAAAATTGTGGAGATTCTTTTTGCTGAAAATGCTTTGGTTCCGGTGGGCGAAGTTATTGCTTTAATTGAAACCGACGAAGATGCTGAAGTTACTCCCGAACCTGAAAAAGCTGCTACAGCTGGTAAAGAAACCGATAGTAAAGATAAAGAGCCGCTTAAAACGGCACCAACAAGTAATGGTTCAATCGACGATATCAATAAAAGTACGGGTAAATTCTTTTCGCCTTTGGTAAAAAGCATTGCCAAAAAGGAAAACCTTTCAGCCGACGAATTAACTTCTATTCGGGGAACGGGAAGAGAAGGAAGAGTAACTAAAAACGATGTGCTCAGTTATCTCGAAAACCGGGGAGCTGCAAAGAAACCTGCTGTTTCGGCTGATAAACCAGTTGTTGCCGGAGGTACAGTAAGCGTTACTGCTGAAAAACCCTTAGTTACCCCAACCATTGCTCCGGGCGATGAAATTGTTGAAATGGATCGCATGCGTAAAATTATTGCGCAATATATGGTAAACAGCAAGCGCGTTTCGCCGCATGTTACTACCATGGTCGAAGTTGATGTTACCAATGTCTTTTTATGGCGTAAGCGAATTAAAGATGAATTTGAAAAGCGTGAAAAAACCAAACTGACTTTCATGCCCATATTTGCCGAAGCTGTTGCAAAAGCCTTGCGCGATTTCCCAATGGTAAATTCGCAGGTCGATGGGGAACGCATCATTTTAAAACAAAATGTAAACGTAGGAGTTGCTGTTGCTTTGCCATCGGGTAACCTGATTGTTCCCGTGGTTAAAAATGCCGACAAGCTAAACCTGGCTGGTTTGGGAAGCGAAATTAACCGTTTGGCCGATGCAGCTCGTAACAATAAGCTAAATCCCGACGAAATTACCGGAGGAACCTTTACCATTACCAACTTTGGTTCGTTCAGGAATGTAATGGGAACACCCATCATCAATCAGCCTGAAGTGGCAATTCTGGCCACCGGAAGTATTGAAAAGAAACCTGCTGTAATCGAAACTCCAACCGGCGACATGATAGCTATCCGTCACAAAATGTTCTTGTCCTTGTCTTACGATCACCGGGTGGTCGATGGCATGTTGGGTGGAATGTTTTTACGTAAAGTTGCCGATTACCTGGAGCAATTTGATGTAAACCGGACTGTTTAATTGAAAGGCAATAAATCATTTACAACTTGCCGGACCAGAATTAATTTTAAAGCTAAAGAAAACATAATAATATAAATCGAATAAAGATGTCAGAAAATAAAAAGTATCATATTAAGCGTACCGATAAAGAAACCTTGCGCAAATGGTTCTACCTGATGACCCTGGGGCGTGCCATCGATAACAAGGCTCCCAATTACCTGAAACAAGCCATTGGCTGGTCGTATCATGCTCCCTATGCCGGACACGACGGAATTCAACTGGCCATTGGACAGGTTTTTGATAAAGATACCGATCACCTTTTTCCTTATTATCGCGATATGTTAACCGCTATTTCAGCCGGATTAACAGCAACAGAAACTATTTTAAACGGAATTTCAAAAGCTACCGATTTGGCCAGTGGCGGACGTCACATGAGTAATCACTTTGCCAAACCCGAATGGAACATCCACAACGTTTCGTCATGTACCGGTAATCATACCTTACATGCAGTGGGCGTAGGACGTGGAATGAAGCGTTACAATCACAAAGGTGTGGCCATAAGTTCACAGGGTGAATCTTCTGTGTCAGAAGGTTATGTATATGAAGCCATAAATGGAGCATCGAACGAACAGCTACCTGTTTTGTTTGTTTTTCAGGACAATGGTTACGGAATTTCAGTTCCCAAAAAAGATCAAACGGCAAATCGGAAAGTGGCTAACAATTTTACCGGATTAAAAAATTTGAAAATATATCATTGCAATGGTAAAGATGTATTCGACTCAATGAATACCATGGAAGAGGCCAAGCAATGGATAATTGAAAACCAGCAGCCGGCTATTGTCCAGGCTAACTGTGTTCGAATGCATTCACATTCCAATTCCGACCGTCACGAATTGTATCGCGATGAGCACGAACGTAATTATGTAATTGAATACGATCCGCTGGAGAAATACCGTCGGATGCTATTGCGTTACGAACGTTTTACAGAAGAAGAGTTACAGGAAATTGAAAAACAGGTTAAGGATGAAGTTAAAAAGGCGCATAAAGAAGCCATGGCTGCTCCCGATCCTGATCCGGAAAGCATCTTCGATTTTGTATCGCCCGAACCCTATGTTTCTACAAAATATCCCCAGGGATTGCATAGTGGCGAAGGAACTCCAATGAAGCTGATTGAAGGAATTAATGAAACCTTAAAAGCAGAATTCAGATACAATCCCGATACCTACATTTGGGGCCAGGATATTGCCAACAAAGATAAAGGGGGAATCTTTAACGTTTCGAAAGGAATGCAGCAGGAATTTGGCATTGAGCGCGTTTTTAATGCTCCCATTGCCGAAGATTACATTATGGGAACGGCTAACGGTATGAGCCGGTTTAAGGATAATATCCGCATAGTGGTTGAAGGAGCAGAATTTGCCGATTATTTTTGGCCGGCCATGGAGCAATACATCGAGTCAAGTCATGATTACTGGCGTTCGAACGGTGCATTTGCACCCAATGTTACCATTCGTTTAGCATCAGGAGGTTATATTGGCGGTGGATTGTATCACTCGCAAAATATTGAAGGAGCCCTGGCTTCGATTCCCGGTGTAAGGATTGTTTATCCCTCGTATGCCGACGATGCAGCCGGATTATTGCGCACCAGCATGCGCTCAAAAGGCTTAACCTTATTTTTAGAACCTAAAGCACTATATAACGACCCTGTTGCTTCAGCTCCGGTTCCCGACGATTTTGAAGTTCCGTTTGGAAAAGCCCGTGTACGACGCGAAGGTTCAGATTTAACTATAGTTACCTATGGAAATACCACGCACATGTGTATGACTGTAGCTAAAAAACTTGAGGAAGAAGAGGGAATTAAAGCCGAAATAATCGATTTACGTTCCTTAGTTCCTTTGGATGAAGAAACCATTTTAACTTCGGTAAAGAAAACCGGAAAAGTTTTGGTGGTTCACGAAGATAAAGTGTTTGGCGGATTTGGAGGCGAAGTAGCATCCATAATTACCGAGAAAGCCTTTGAATGGCTCGACGGCCCGGTTAAAAGGGTTGGTTCAACCTATACTCCGGTAGGGTTTAACCGGATTCTGGAAGCCGCTATTCTACCGAATGTTGACAAAATTTATGAAGCAGCCAGTGATTTGGCGAACTACTAAACATTTATTTGAATTTACTGTTAAGTATAAAAACAACAAGCAAAAATTGTCTGAAACAAAACCGGAAATCTATTTCGGATTATCAGCACATAAGGAATAAAAATATGAAAGATATAGCCATTTTATATAGTTTCAATACGCAAAAAACATCGCGAGCTGCCAAAATGATTCAGGAAGCTTTTGGAGGAAAGTTAAAAGCGGTAAATGTGGAAAACATTACCAAAGAAGAATTTTTGGCTTATGAAAATTACATTCTTGGTGTTCCTACCTGGTTCGATGGAGAATTGCCCAATTATTGGGACGAGTTTATGCCCGATTTGGAAGAAGTAAACCTGAAAAGAAAAACTTTTGCACTTTATGGTGCGGGTGATCAGGTTGGGTATCCTGAAAATTTTGTCGATGCCATTGGTTTATTGGGAAATGTTATTGAAGAACGCGGTGGAAAACTAATAGGTTTTACAAAAAACGAAGGATACACTTTTGAAAACAGCAAAGCCTTGCGGGATGATTTGTTTTGCGGCCTGCCGCTCGATTTTGAAAATCAGGCACGACAGGCCAAACCACGCATTACGGCCTGGGTTGAACAATTGAAAAAAGAATTTAAGTAACACCGTAAACACCAATAGGAAAGAAAAAGAAACAATGCCGCTACGATTGAGGTTGTTTGTGATGAAGTAAGGCAGCATACATAGAAATTAGTTAATCAAAATTAAATGGAGGAATAATTATGGCAGACCTTAAAACAACTTACATGGGGATTGAATTGAAAAATCCTGTAATTATAGGCGCTAACAACCTGACAGTAGACCCGAAAAATGCCAAAGCTTTAGAAGAAGCCGGAGCAGCTGCTATTGTTTATAAATCGCTTTTTGAGGAGCAGATTCAGCTCGAAAGTTATGAGATGGATATGCAGATGGAAGCCTACAACGAGCGAAATGCGGAAATGACAAAACTGTTTCCCGATTTGGATCATGCCGGACCCAGAGAGTTTCTGCTTCGGCTGAAAAAAGTAAAAGAAGCCGTTTCAATTCCTGTTTTTGCCAGTTTAAACTGTGTAAACCGCGAAACATGGAAAACCTGGGCAAAAGAAATTGAACAAACCGGTGTCGACGGATTAGAATTGAATTTTTATCATGTTCCTCACGATTTTAATATTGAAGAGGGAGTTATTCTCGAAGAACAGCTGGCCATAGCTAAAGATGTGGTAAAAGCCTTAAAAATTCCCGTTTCGGTTAAGCTAAGTCCTTTTTATACCAATCCTTTGAATTTTATTAAGCGATTGGATGCTGTAGGTGTAAAATCGGTGGTAATGTTCAATAGCTTATTCCAGCCCGACATCGACATTAATGATTTGAAACTGGTTTACAAGTACAAGTTGAGTAACGAGGAAGATAACCGTTTGCCATTGCGTTATACCGGTTTAGCTTTTGGAAATATAAAAGCCGATATTTGCAGCAGCCGTGGAATTTTTAACGGATCCGATGTAGTGAAAATGCTATTGGCCGGAGCAAACACCGTACAAACGGTGAGTTCAATTTATAAATATGGTTTTTCTTCCATCACAAAAATGCTTGAAGACCTTGAAACATGGATGAAAGAGAAAAACTTTAAATCGTTGAACGAGTTTCGGGGTAAATTGTCGAAACAAAATATTAAAAACCCCTTTGCTTACCGAAGGGCACAATATGTTGATATTTTGTTGCATGCCGACGATATTCTGAAAGATCATGCTTTGAATTAATAAGAAATATGGATGAACAAAAAAAACCGCTCAGAAAGCGGTTTTTTTTGTTTTAAAGAGCTATAAAAGCTGTCTATTTTCCAAAATTATCGGGAATTAAAACCGCTAAAACTTCACCAGTTACGCAAACTTCGCCATTGGCAAGCAAACGAACTTCAGTAATTACTTTTCGTCCTTTTACTTCTTTAATAGTTCCGCGAATTTCAAGTGGTCCATCAATAGGGGTAGGTTTTTTATAGTTTACCGTTAACGAACCGGTAACAAAACGCGGTGCGTTGTATTCTGTAAGTGTTAAATCGTTGGTTTTGGCATAGGCCAAAGCTGCCGAACCGGTTCCGTGACAGTCGATTAGTGAAGCCAGCAAACCTCCGTAAACAAAGCCTTCCATGGCTGTGTGGTAGTTGCGGGGAGTATAAAAACTGCGGGTTTCGTCACCATCCCAGTGGGTTTTTATCTGTAAACCATCGTGGTTAAGCCTTCCACAGCCGTAGCAATGGGCAAATTCATCGGAATAAAAATCCTGTACGCCTTTAATTTCCATTTTTATCAGGTTTAGTAAGTTTTTTGCTAAAATAACAAGCTTTTCTGGTTAATGTTCCATGAAATAATTTTAAGGTCTGCCCAAATAAACATTAACTTAGTGCCGTTAATTATTCTGTAAAGCTTGAATTAATTATGTTGAAACTAATATACAGCACTTTTATTGTTTTATTTTTTGTTGGAGGTATTTCGGCCCAGGAATTCGATGTGGAACAGCAATACCAGCAAGCCATGCAAAATGCAAAAACCGCCTTCGAAGCGCAGCAATATTCGCAGTCGGTGATGTTTTATCGTGAAGCTCAAAAAATTAAGCCTGATGCGCTGTTGCCCAAATACAAAATTGAAGATATCCGTACCATTTACATCGAAAATGAATTGGATTCACTGATAGTTGAAACTCCGGTAGCTGAAAAAATATCGCGTAAGCAAAAAAAGCAAGTAAAACTGGAAGTAAAACAGGCCGAAGAAAAAGCAGCACAAACGGCCACTTTAAAAATGAATGAAGAAGCCGAACAAGCCCGGGAAGAACTGGAAACCTTAAAGATTTCGGCCATAGCAATTCCCGATGATGAGCAGGAACCTGAACTTGAATCGCCAGAGGTAAACGATATTGTGGCCGACAGGGAGACCGGTATTGATGGCTTAAACAAAAAAGAACAGAAAGTGCTTGAGGGAGGTTTACAACAAGCGGAAAAAACTGACTTATTGGAAATTAAAAAGGAAGACAAAGCGATTAAACCAAGTTCTTTGGATGCTGAAAAACCAGTTGAAACTGTTAATAAACCTAAACCGGTAGAAGTGAAACCCAAAACCGGGGCAGCAAATCTAAAGAAGCGCAAAGAGAAGCCTACCAGCGAATGGATTGCGCGCGAAGAACAAAAGCTGAAAATAAAATATCCGAATCAGAAGACGGTAGAGCAGGAGGATTTACCGGGCAAGCAAATTACAAGGGTAATTATGCATATCGACAATAAAATTACCACTTATCTTAAAGTAAAACACAGCTGGGGAGCTACCTATTTCTTTATTGATGAAGTGGGACAGGAACTCCGGAGTATAAACGAACAGTATTTTAATTTAATGACCAATTTGAATACCTATGGAAATTAAGTTTTACCAGTACATTGAGGCAACTCCCGAAGAATTGTTTTTGGCGCTAACCAATCCGTTTACCATTGAATTATGGAGCGATGCCCCGGCAAAAATGGATGCCCTTGAAGGAACCGAATTTGAACTTTGGGATGGCGACATCAGTGGTAAAAACCTGAAAGTTGTCGAGAATAAAGAATTGGTTCAGGAATGGTACTTCGACGATTTGCCTGAACCCTCGATTGCCACCATTAAACTGCATCCACACAAAACGGGAACGAATGTTGAAGTAAAACATGTTAATGTACCAAAAGAGGCTTTTGAAAACATTAACGAAGGTTGGCGCGAGTATTATATTGGTGCCATAAAACGTTTTTTCGAGGAGGAACTTTAGAAGTTTCCTTGTAGGAATCTGGTGAGTTTTCCGAACAAATTAATTTAATTTTTTCAATAGCCAGGCCATATTTTCTCCCAAATCGCGCATGGTTTGTATACCTTCTTCATCGTTAAGCACGTCTCCGGGTAATTTGCCGATGCCTACATTCCAGTAGCTCGATCCGGGAACTATCATTTGGTTTATTAAAAAGAAATGGTTCAATGCATCGAAAGTGAAAATCTCACCGGCACGGCGCACAGCTACTACTCCAGCACCTACTTTTCTGACCAGCGATTTGTTGGCGCGCAGGGAATAACCGGCACAATCAATCAGTGCTTTTATTTCGGTGGTAACATTGGCAAAATAAACGGGTGAACCCAAAATAATGGCATCGGCCTGTTGCATTAGTTCCATACACTGATTGATGGCATCGTTTTTTATATGACATTTGCCATCGAGCAATTCGCGACACTTGCCACAAGCGGTGCATCCGTGAACCTGTTTGCCTCCTAATTGAAAAAAATCTGTTTCGATACCGTGTTGTTCCAAAACTTTAAACACTTCTTTGATTAATAAGGATGTGTTCCCATTTTTATTCGGACTCCCGTTTATTCCTAAAACTTTCATATGGCTATTCCTTAGTTTATTGTCTATTTGGTTGTTTTTCCTCCCATTTGGGTAAATACATGGTCAACAGGTTCCCAAAGTTCAATTTTATTGCCATCGGCGTCCATAATATGAACAAATTTGCCATAATCAAAACTTTCAATCTCGTCGAGAATGTTTACTCCATTCGATTGAAGCTTTTTTACCAATGCTTCGATATTTTGCACCCGGTAATTAACCATAAATTCTTTTTTCGAAGGTTCAAAGTATTTGCTTCCCTGTTTAAAAGGACTCCATTGCAGGTAGTTTATCTCATCGGGACGGTTAGCGTTCCGGAATTCAAAACTCGAACCCCATTCATTGACTTCGAGTCCAAGATTTTCAGCATACCATTCTTTTGTTTTATCGGGATTTTCGGAGAAAAAAAAGATGCCTCCTATTCCTGTTACTTTGGGAGTGGTATCCTTATTAACCGATTTTTTTGCTGATTCATTTTTCGAATTTTCCATACTGTTTCGTTTCGATTTCACTAGTTAATAATTACTTCGGGCTCCAGGCAAACATCAAATTTTTCGAATACTTTATATTGAGCCATGCGGGCTACATCCATTATATCCATTCCGCTTGCATTACCTTTGTTTACTAATACCAAGGCTTGTTTATCATGAATTCCGGCCGTTTGCTTTTCGTTCACATAGCCTTTTAAACCGCATTGCTCAATAAGCCATCCGGCGGCAAGCTTTACCATATTATTTGCTGCCTGATAACTTGGAATTTCTGGATAATCTTTTCGAAGTTTTTCAAGCAAATATTCGGGAACCAGGGGATTTTTAAAGAAACTTCCTCCATTACCAATTTCTTTTGGATTGGGGAGTTTGCTTGCTCGTATGTTAATTATTGACTGGCGGATATTTTTTAAATTCAAAGCCTCGAATTTTTTCAGTTCCTCTGAAACCGAACCATAATGAGTAATGAATTTGTGTTTTTTGGTGAGCTTAAAAGTTACTGAATCGATTAAATAGCGGTTTTTTAACTTGTTTTTAAAGATGCTGCTTCGGTAATCGAACCGGCATTCAGCATTTAGCAAGGTGCGGGTACTGGCATCGGCAAAACTAACCAGGTGAACTTCAAGGATACTATCTTTGGCTTCAACACCATAGGCACCAATATTTTGTACAGCAGAGGCTCCAACATTTCCGGGAATGTCAGACAAGTTTTCAATGCCTCCCCAGTTGTTTTCAGCTGTATAAGCTACCAAATGGTCCCATTCTACTCCGGCATCGGCTTTTACACACACATAATCGGCATCTTCACTAATAACTTCAATATTTTTATTTACCGGATGAATAATTACGCCATCAAAATCACGGGTAAAAAGCTGGTTGCTTCCACCACCCAGAATAATCATTTCAACATCGCGAAAAAGCGGGCCATCGGTAATAAAAAAGTTTAAATCGGAAGGTTTTTCGTAAAGGCACAGGTAACGCGCTTTTGCATCGATTCCGAAAGTATTGTATGGTTTTAAACTTACGTTTTGGTATATGGTTGGTGTCATTTCGCTGATTTTTTACAAATATAAGGGCTCTGAATTGATAGTCAACATAAATTGAAGTTCTTTTTGTTTCCGAATATTTCAGCCAAAGGGCGGGGCAGGCTTTCTTAGTTTTTTGTGCAGTTTTTATTTTATCGAAATACGCATTCAGCTTTTTTTGGCGTTAGCTAATGTGTTTTACAATGAATAATCGTTTTTTTACGCAACCGTATTGAGTTTTGATTACAAGACGTTTAAATTTGTGGTTCACGTAAGATTCATTTTGTAATACAGAAAAAAACATTAGGTTTGCTTACTATGGCCAAACACATAATAATAGCAGTAACCAACGATTTAGCAAGCGATCAACGGGTGTTTCGTGTTTCACAAACCCTGGTTGAAGCGGGTTACCAGATTACTTTGCTTGGTCGGCGTTTATCGCATAGTCCTGAATTTAAGCCACCCTATAAAGTCAAACGGTTTAAACTTTTATTTAATAAAGGAGCCCGGTTTTATGCCTGCTATAATCTGCGACTGTTTTTTTACCTTTTGTGTCATAAATTCGATGCGGTTTTGGCAAACGATTTGGATACCCTTACCGCCAGTTTTTTGGCATCGAAAATAAAACGCAAAATACTGATTTACGACAGTCACGAGTATTTTACCGAAGTTCCGGAACTAATTGGACGGAATTTTCAAAAAAATACCTGGCTTTGGCTTGAGAAGTTGATGTTACCCAAAATAAAGCATGCAATTACGGTTTCGCCATCCATTGCAGCGGCATACAAAAACAAATACGGAACCGACTTTAAAGTAGTCAGAAATCTTCCTTTTAAACGCGACGTAGCACAAAACAAACGCAAAAAAGTATTGATTTACCAGGGAGCGCTTAATATGGGACGGGGCATTGAATTGATGATTCAAACCATGCCTTATTTGCCCGATTATAAACTCTGGATTGCCGGAGCAGGTGATATTGAAGAAAAGTTAAAAGAACTGGTTTATGTTTTAGGATTGGAAAAGCAAGTTGTTTTTTTAGGTCGGCTTCCCATGGAACAATTACATTATAAAACCGTTCAGGCAATGCTTGGACTGTCGCTCGAGGAAAATCTGGGACTCAATTATTATTTTGCCTTACCCAATAAACTGTTTGATTATTTACAGGCCGAAGTTCCTGTAATTGTTGCTGATTTACCTGAAATGCGTGCGCTGGCAGAGCAATACGGTATGGGTGAAGTATTAATGGAACGAACTCCCAAAGCTTTAGCTGCTTTAGTAAATAAAATGGCAGCAAATGAAGAAACCTACCATGTTTATGTGGAAAAAACCCGTAAAGCGGCAACGCAACTCAATTGGGAACATGAAAAACCAGCATTTTTAAACCTTATGAAAAAAGCTTTTGAAACATGCTGATTTATTGTGAACATATTACGCCACGCGTTTCCTACGTTTTTGATTATGTTTTTACCGACCGGCTGGGAATAAATGTTGAGTTCAGCTCAGATGCAGATGCATTTATAAATTCCGGTACTCAAAAACTTAACTATTCCGCCAAACATTTTGATGCAGGGCCTTCAATAGTACCCGAAGGTTTACTTTTTGAGAAGAAAATAAGAAAACCCAAACCCGGGGTGGTTTATAAAAATGGAATTCCCGTAATTTTTAGCAATACATCGGATTTTGGCTTTGATTTGTTTTCGGCGGTATTTTATTTTATTAGCCGTTACGAAGAGTACCAGAAGTTTGAACCCGATTTACATGGTCGGTTTCCGGCCAAAGAGAGTTTGGCTTTTCAGCATATTTTTTTAAATCAACCGGTAGTCGATTACTGGATTATACTTTTTAAAGATTTTTTGAAGAAGAATTTTCCTCAAGTAAAATTTAAAGAAGAGCAATTTGAGCAAATTCCTACCATCGATGTGGACAGTCCCTGGTGTTATCGGAACAAGGGATTTATTCGTAATACACTGGGCTTATTGCGCGACTTATTTAAGTTTGAAATGGCTAAAGTACTGTTGCGTTTGTTGGTTTTGATTCGTTTAAAGTCTGATCCCTGGTTTGTGTTTTATAAAGTAAACTGTTTATTTGCAGCGAATCAGCTACATCCAAAATATTTTATTCACGTGGGGCATTATGGCAGGTACGACAAATCGGTTAGGCGTAATAACCTTATTTTTCGGCGTTTTGTTAAAAAACTCGATTCTTTCTATCCGGTAGCTTTGCATCCCTCGTATAAATCGGCCGGGAATCTTTCCTTGTTAAAAAGTGAATGCTCGGCATTATCAAAAATTGTGGATAAACCCATAAGCCAAAGTCGTCAGCATTTTTTAAAGTTTAAACTACCCGATTATTACCAAATGCTGATTGCAGCCGGAATAACTGACGATTTTTCGATGGGTTTTGCCGATAAACCCGGGTTCAGAGCCGGAACATCGCGGCCTTTCTGTTGGTACGATTTAAAAAACGAAACGAAAACTATTTTACAGGTTCATCCGTTTGCAATTATGGATCGTACCTTGGTTAAATACCAGCATTTAACCGGAAATGCAGCTAAGCTGGTTTATGAAGAACTAAAACACCAGGTGCAACAGGTAAACGGTCTTTTTGTAACTTTATGGCATAATGAGTCGCTGGGTAATCAGGATGAGTGGAAAGGCTGGTATGAATTATTTAAGGAGCTAATGAAAAAAAACTGAGCAAGCTATGAGCATCAGCTATTTGAAACATGAAGAGATTGATAAACTGAAATGGGATAAATGCATCAACCGTTCGTTTAACGGAATAGTTTATGCATATTCCTGGTATCTCGATATTGTTTCGTATCAATGGGAAGCGCTGGTGCTCGATGATTACGATGCCGTGATGCCCTTGCCGGTTCGGAAAAACTACACCATTCCATCGTTAAAACAACCTAATTTTACCTGGCAGTTGGGTATTTTTACTTCAAAACTGCTGGACGAAAAACTGGTTGGTACTTTTTTAGATGCAATTCCTGAAAAATTCAGAAGAATTGAATTGGCTTTTAATGCTTTTAATAAGGTTGTACACCCCAGGTATCACATTAAAAATGAATTTACGTACCAGCTCGATTTAATTACTCCCTATAAAGAAACTTATCAGGGTTTTAGCCCGGAAACCAAAGAAGCCATAAAACGAACTAAAGCAAATAAGATTCAAATTGTTAAACAGGTTAATCTTAAGGATTTTCTCTTGCTAAAAAAGCATACGGGTAAAACACCTTTAACTTTTGAAAACCTGAATATGTTGCGACGCATCATCCCGTTTACCATAAGCTACAATCTGGGCGAGGTTTTTGGTGCTTACAGTGCCGAAAACGATTTGGTTGCAGCGGCTTTCTTTATAAAATCGCATCAAAAATCCATATTATTGCTTTCGGCCTGTTCCGATTACGGACATGAAATACAGGCCAATGTAGCCATTGCAAACAGTTACATCAGAGAATATGCCGAACGCAATATGACGCTCGATTTTGGCAACGACGAAAAAGAAGACAGTGAATTATTTGCCAAAGGATTTGGAGCCATTCCTGTTAATTATCCTTACCTGAAAAAGAGAAACTGGTTTGCCAATATCTGGTTTAAAAAAGAAAAAATTTCGCTGCTATGAGTTTTGGGCTAAAAGTGTTATCGTTTATTACGGGTAAACAACTAATAATGCCTTTTTACCATGCCGTTTCCGACAATCCGCCTGCGCATCTGAAACATTTGTATGCTATTCGCTCGCGAAAACAATTTAGCGATGATTTGGATTTCTTACTTCGGCATTACGAACCCATTTCTGTTGAAAAACTGGTAAATTACATTCAGGGCAAAGGAAATTTACCGAAATTCAGCTTTCTGCTGTCCTTTGACGATGGTTTACGGGAATTTGGTGATGAGGCCTGGCCTATTTTAAAAGCCGCGGGTGTTCCGGTAGCTTTATTTATAAATCCTGATTTTACCAGCAACCAACAGGTTTTTTATCGCTTAAAAAGCAGTTTGCTGATTGAGCATTTTACATCAGTAAAAGAAAAGCCGGATTACGAAAAGTTAAGCACATTATTATCGTTCCCGCTTAAGGATAAAAAAAGCTTTTTTGAATTCTTAAACCGAATAGACTACTCCCAAAAAGAATTGTTGGATTTGCTTGCTGACTATTTTTCAATTGACTTTGGTGCCTATTTTAAAAAGCACCAAGCTTATTTAACCTTAAATGAAATTCAAGAGCTGGCCAAGCAGGGAGTGAGTATTGGCGGACATAGTATGGATCATCCCATGTTCAATCGATTAGATACCGATGAACAATTCAGGCAATTGATTGAAAGTGTTGATTGGGTGAAGCAGCACGTAGACGTTAAGAATAGTATCTTCAGTTTTCCTTTTACCGATTTTGCTCTTCCCGGTAGCTTTTTCAGTGAGCTTAAAAAAAATGCACCTTATATTGATGCAACTTTTGGAACCGCCGGACTTAAAAATGAAGTTATTCCTTTTCATTTTCAACGTATCGCTATGGAAAAAAATTTCCGTAGCATGAAACAGCGCTTGCTCTATGAGTATTTGTATTACCTGACTAAAGCGCCCTTTTTCAGGAACACCATCCGTCGTTAAAATATTAGCGGTTTTAAAACTGGGCAATTGTGTTCAGGTAAGCCAGATCGGTTTTATAGGCTGTATCAGCAAATAAAACTTCATCGATTTCAGTAAATAGGTATTCCTGTAAATCGCTATCCATCATGTTGTTTTCGTTTGTTTTATCGAAGAGTTCGGTGTTGTTATAAATGAAACCATATACTTTTTGGTTCGATTTAATAAGTGCAAAGTCGTTCATCGTTTTAATTTTTAAGTAATTTAACCTGGGTTTTAATACACGTACAATGATTCCTTTACCTCATGCAAGGTTGCGCCTGGTTCATTATTTTTTAATCTTAACCAGAAAAAAAACCAGAATTTATAAACGGGTTAACTAATCTGAATTTCAGGTATAAATAATTTTGCACTAAAGATTAAATGCACATTTTTTTTCAGAATGTGAAACCCCAAAAGGTATTCTCCGTAAATCAGGCTTTGAAAAGTGGTTTAACACATAGCAGTAGAAACAGCAGGAATAATAACAAGTGAAAATACCGATTTAACATTGAGAAGAATACGCCTATTTCCTAATTATAATACGCGCAGGATAGTTGGGAATAGACTTTGTGGTCTGAATAAACAATTATAATACATAAACGTTTTTAATGTGCAGTATTCCTTCAAATGTATTTATCATCAAACTCTGGATATATGATACAATTTAAAAATCTTCAAAACAGAATCTTAACCCTAGTAGGTTCGCTGGTAGTGGTAATCATACTATCGCTAAGTGTTATCAACTTTTTTACCGTACGTAAAACATTGATTAACGACATTAGAGAAAAGCAGTTGCTTTCGTTTACCGAAGCATCGCAAAGTAACATTCAAATGGCCATTGAAAAAGCTATTGAAACGTCACTTTTACTGGCCGAAGATCCTTTGTTACTCGATTGGTTTACCGGAGGAGAACAGGATTCTGTTTTGGGTGAACTGGTAAAACGTAAACTAACAACCATTAGTAATAAGGGCGATTATTTTACGGTATTTGCAGTAAATGAACTGACCAAAAACTATTGGGCCGAGGGCAATAAGCTGCTCGACGTACTTTCGCCAACCGATCCGGACGACAGTTGGTATTTCGACTTTGTTAAAATGGGAAAAAAAGTGGTTTTAAATTTCGATTTCAATCAGGAATTGAATCAAACCCTGTTTTTCTTTAACATACTTATGGGCACACCCGACAATCCGCTGGGAACGGCCGGAATTGGTATGAATCCCGATAATTTTATAAAAGAATTTGTATCACGTAAGTTGACTGAAAAAAGCCAGTTATGGCTGGTCGACACCAAAGGTATTATTCAGATAGCAGCAAATACCGACGAAATTGGTAAAAGCATAAACACCATTTTACCCGATGAATTAACCAAAAAAGTAGTGGGCAACACCAACCAAATGGTGATTCCGAATATTCATTGGGAAGGAGAAGCTTATGAATTTGCAAAAATGGGCATTGGAACAACCGAATTTATGATTTTGGTGGGCGCTCCAACCGAAGAACTGACCGATATTCTCGACCCCATTCGTACCAACACCATTATTTTGGGAATTGTGTTTTTTGTAATTACCCTGATTATGGTATTTATTTTATCGGGTGGCATAGTAAATCCGCTTAAACGCATTACTTATGTAGCCAACGAGTTTTCGCTGGGTAACCTGATTCCATCAATCGACGACGATTTATTAAAAAGACAGGATGAAATCGGGAAACTTTCGATTGCTTTTAAAGAAATGAAAAATCAGGTATCGCGTATTATAGTTCAGGTTAAAAAGTCAGCTGAAATTGTATCGAACGGAAGTCAGGTTTTGACATCAGCATCGATGGAACTTTCGAGCCGCGCCAACCAACAGGCTGCTGCTACTGAAGAAGTATCTGCATCGATGGAGCAAATGGGAGCCAACATCAGCCAGAATGCGACCAATGCCAAGCAAACCGAGGGAATTATGAATAAAGCCTCAAAAGATACTGAAGATGGCGGACAAATTGTTGGAAAAACGGTAGATGCCATTAAAAACATTAACGAGAATGTTCGCATAATTGAAGAAATTGCCATGCAAACCAATATTCTGGCGCTTAATGCAGCTGTTGAAGCAGCCCGCGCCGGAGAACACGGAAAAGGTTTTGCCGTGGTTGCAGCCGAGGTTCGCAAACTGGCTGAGCGGAGTCGTGAATCGGCCGTTGAAATTAACGATTTGGCAACTCAAAGCGTTGAAGTAGCCGAACGAGCCGGAAAAATATTTACCGAACTGGTTCCGGTTATCCAGAATTCCTTTAGCCTGGTACGCGAAATTTCAGCTGCATCGAACGAGCAGGATATAGGGGCAAGTCAGGTAAACAAAGCCATTATGGAACTCGACAAAGTGTCGCAGGATAATGCATCGGCAGCCGATAACATTTCGAATTTAACCCAGGAGTTTGTCGAAGAAGTATCGCAATTGCAGGAAGCTATTAGTTTTTTTAACGTTGAAGAATAATTATATATCTATTTTTGAAACACTTATGTTTTGTATATACTCACACAATGAGGATAAAGTAAGCAACATGAGTGTTCCATCATACCTTTGAAAATTTATTTTAATATGATGAAACAAATATTTTTATCGCTGCTTTTAATGGTTTCCGCTGTGGGACTTATTAAAGCCCAGAATTTACAATTGCATTACGACCTGGGTAAAGATCGTCAAATGTTTACCACTACGATTGAGATGTTTAAACCCGATAATTACGGAAATACCTTTTTCTTTATCGATATGGACTATGGTGGAAAGGCTTCCGGTGTAGATGGTGTTTCCTTAGCCTATTGGGAGATTGCCCGTGTGTTTAAAACCGAGAAAATGCCCATTGGTATTCATGCTGAATTCGACGCCGGATTTGGTCGCTATAATACGCCCACTGGTGATTTGGCTTACCGAATTAATGATGCCTGGCTTGGTGGTGTAGATTATTCGTGGAATGCCAGTGATTTTTCGAAAGGATTTTCGCTCAAAGGAATGTATAAATACATTGCCGATAAGCAGGATGCATCGTTTCAAATAACCGGAGTATGGTATTTGCATATGTTCGAAAAGAAACTTTCGTTTACTGGTTTTGCCGATTTTTGGAAAGAAGATTCTGATTTTGATTTCGACGGGGATGCCGATGCCTCGTTTGTTTTTCTGGCTGAGCCTCAGTTGTGGTACAATTTTAATTCGCATTTTTCAGCAGGTGGCGAAATTGAATTAAGTAATAACTTTGGTGGAAACGAAGGTTTTATGGTAAATCCAACTTTAGGAGCCAAGTGGGTATTCTAATATTCTCAATAACCGATTAAGGAAAAGAAACATAAAAAGAGGTTGTCTAAAAAGCAAAAGATTTAAACCAACTACTTTCAAATTAAATGGGATAGAACGCTGATAACGCTGAAAAAACTGATTAACGCTGATTAGATCTGTGAAAATCAGTCAAAATCCGCGTCATCAGCGTTCTTTTTTTTGAAGTTTACTTCCGTTTTGTAAGTTTTTGAGTAAGGTGTATTACTTTTGGGACAACCTCTTTTTAATTGGATTTGAGTTAACTAATTGGTGTAAGCACCCAAATAGCTGTATGGCAACTTTTTATTTGCAATAATAATCCGTTGCAAGACAAGGCCATCGTCGATGCGATAGAAGCGCAAGGTGCATTCTCCGCTTTTTGCAATATAATGTTTACTTACGGTTTCAATACTGTTGTTACCCACCCAGTTGTTCCAGTCTGAGCTGGTAGCCTGCGTGTGCATATTAATCTGGTGTGGGGTTTCATTTTGCAGCGCCAATCCAAAGCGCAAGCCTCCCTGGTTTAAAAAATCCAATGTTGGCGATAAAATCACATGCACATCAACCCAGCCGGTATCGAAAGCATGAAAGCGATATTCCAGATACGGTGCTTTTGATTCAGGATTATTTGCCGGCTGGTTCGATGGATAGGTGGTAATTGCCGAGCCGGTTTTTCCCAAATTTGGGATTACTTTCCACTGCATGGGATAAACTTCTTCTTTTGCAGCAAAAGCTGTTGCATCTATTGAAACAAATCCATTATTCATTACATGCTGCGTTTGAATTCTGCTTTCGGGATAAAAAACTTTCACATTAACTTCAATGCTTTGGCCGGTTGATGCAGCAAATGTTACGGAAGTACTGTTTTTACCTTTGAGCGCCTTTTTCCAGTCAATAGATAGTTCGAAACGATGTTGATCAGTAATTGTAATTTCTTCATCCGACAAAACTAAAAAACCAGCATTGCTTATGGCTTTCACGGTAAAAGGCTCAATTCCCCGATTAAAAACTTCAACGTAATACGATGCTGGTCCGAAAGGCGTAAATTCAGGAACAAAAGCCGGCTCCGTAGTATTGGGCCACCAGTTTTTGCTTCCTTCAACCGACAATCCCATTGAAGCTTTCGTTTCCAAAGCAATGGTTGATACTTCTGGCAGGGAATTATAATCAGGTTGCTGCCAGTAAGTGTAGCCAATATGCGTTTGATCCATCATGTGATTCCATTTGCCCTGGGCTAAAATGGTATTGTGATACACCGTTAAAAGTGAATCTTTTTCGAAAAAATAACGGGCACTGTCGGCTAGTTTATTGGTTAGTGAACGTCCCTGTTCAGCGTACAGCCGGTTTTTTGCCACGCTATAATACAATTCGTTCAGGTTGGCACTGGCTACAATGGGGAAAAGTACCAATTGATAAAATGCATCGTAGTAAACGGTGTCTAAAATCTTTGATAATTCAATAGCTTTTGTGGCCAGTTGCCTGTAATCGCTTACAACTTTTTCAAACTCTTGGAAATCAGTTAAACTGTAGGTTTCCGGGCTCAGCATTTCAGGTTTTCGGCGTGCATTATACTTGGTGTAAGCATCTAACATATCGGCAATGTTTTTGGAGAATTTACTTCCAAATTGTTGTGCTGCCCATTGTGTGGTGTATTGGTCCAGCTTTTCCAGTGGCCAGTTATCCGGATTCCAGGCATAATCGAGAAAGAATGAGGTGGGTAATTCCATGGGTTTAATATCGCCCACATTAACTATCCAAATCTTATCGACACCGTAAGCGTAAGTTCGTTCCATTTGCTCCCAAATGCGGGGAATCAGGTTGGTATTAATCCATTTGTAGTTACGTGGTCCGCCAACATAGTCGTAATGATAATACATGCCATAACCACCCGGATGGTTTCGTTCGTCGGCATTGGGTAATTTGCGAACATTGCCCCAATTGTCGTCACAAAGTAGCAGGGTAACATCATCGGGAACCCGCATGCCTTTGTCGTAATAATCCTGAACTTCTTTATATAAAGCCCAGATTTGGGCTTGTTCAGCAGCAGGTTTTTCGCTTACCGATTCAATTATTTGCCTTTGTCTGGCCACAATTTGTTCCAGTAAAGCAATGTTGTGTTCTTCGGTCATGGGTTCATCACCATCGCCACGCATTCCTATGGTAACAATGCTCTCATGGCTTCCCATCCGTTCAACACCCTCGTGCCAAAAATTGTCGAGTACTTCGGGGTTTGTTTCATAGTTCCAGTCGCCTTTACCAAACATGCTCCATTCAGCATGAGCACGCATCATGGGTTCGTGATGCGATGTTCCTACAACGATGCCCAGTTCGTCGGCCAATACTGGGTTTAATGAGTCATTAACATAGAATGCCCGGCCCCACATGGCCGGCCAAAGGTAGTTTCCTTTTAAGCGAAGAATAAGCTCAAAAACCTGCCCATAGAATTCGCTGTTAAATTCTCCATACTTTTCATAAACCCAGCCCGAAAGGGCAGGAGCTTCGTCGTTAATAAAGATCCCCCGGTATTTTACTTTTGGTTCGCCCTGGGTGTAAATTCCTTTTTTTACCGCCAGTTTTTCTTTTTTAATTATGGGAACATCGGCCCACCAATACCAAGGCGAAACGCCAATCTTTTCCGAAACATCGAACATTCCATAAATGGTTCCCCGTTTATCGCTACCGGCAATAACCAGTGCCTTATCAACCCCTTTAAAGGGATTATCTACAACCTGAATCAGCGATGCTTCCCATTTATTTTCAATGAGCGCCTTTTCAATTTTGTTTTGTGCTGCCAGTGAGTCAATGAGCTTATTTTTACCCAGTGTTCCAATTATGATGATATTTTTACCGGATATCGTATCAGCAAGTGTTTTTGGTTTAACTGAACCAACCTGCTCCAAATCGTTGGCAAACAGATGCAGTATTTTTATTACTCCGCTGTAATCGTCGGAACTATAATATATTGGTGAACTGCCTGATGCATCGAAGAGGGTAAAATCGTTTGATGCAGGGTTGGTTGTAATATAGGAAGTATTGGTTATGTCTGACTTCCCTGAATCGGACTTGCATGCTGCAAATAACAATGCAGCACTGAGGAATACGACCTGATAAAATCGGATTGACATTTCAAAAAAATTAGGGGTTCTTTTCAAATTCAGAAATGCTGTAAAAGCAGGATTTGGGTTGACGGTTTTCGTCGAACAATAAGGGATAATTTTTTCGTCCCTTTGCCGGATAATTATTCAGCCAACTGTTGTTGTCGGCAAGTCCCCAAAAGGTTATCCCGCTTACTATGTCATTATTTTCGCGACAAACCCTGAAAATCATTTCATATTGTTTGTCTTGTTTTTGCTGCCATTCCGGAGTATATGAAATGGTTTCATCCGGAAGTACATCGCGCCGCTCTTTTTCCCATAGATACATCGAGATGTCGAGTTCGGTAATTCGAACCTGTAAGCCCAATGATGAAAACTGTTCGATGGCTTTGCGGAGATCTTCTTCCGAGGGCTCGTAAACACTCCAATGACCTTGCAAACCCACACCATGGATAGGAACACCACTATCGACCAGTGTTTTTAACAGGGTGTAAATGCGTTCTCTTTTCTCGGGCCGGGCGCTGTTATAATCGTTATAAAAAAGCAAGGCATTGGGGTCGGCAGCATTTGCAAACTCAAATGCTTTAGCAATAAATTCACTTCCGGTCAGCTGGAACCAGGGAGAATCTTTTTCGCGATAAACACGATCTGATTCATCGGCAACCGCTTCATTAACCACATCCCAACTTTGTACATCGTCTTTATAGCGATGCATAACGGTAGTAATGTGATTTTGCATGCGTTCAAATAACAATTCTTTTGAAGCGGGTTTATCACCATCGTTGAAAAACCATTCAGGCGTTTGTTCGTGCCAAACCAGGCAATGTCCATGAACCTTTAACTTATTTGCTTTTGCATAGGCTATCAGCGCATCGGCTTGTTCCCAGTTCCAGACACCTTCGTTGGGTTGAAGTACTTCTGGTTTCATGCAGTTCTCGGCGGTGATGCTTCCAAAGTGGTAATTTACCAACGAAGTATCAGCACTGTTAAGCAAACGGGAATTTACAGCCATTCCTATGGTAAAGTAATCTTTATATACCGACTTTAAAGTCAAAGGTTTAGCTGTGTTATTTTTAACTGAATTTGTACATTGACTAAAAAGTAGTGCAACAACAAACAAACTAATTAGGTTTTTCATTTTAATAGGCTTTAGTTAAAAATCATAATCCTGTGTTTTAAACTAATCAGCTAATCCATCGATGGGTTCAATGGTTCCATCCGATCGGTAGTTTATTTCAGCGACTTTTATGCTGCGTAGCCAGGTTTTTCCTCCCGATGGTTTACTGTCGTGATGAAAGAGGTACCATTTACCCTTAAATTCACAAATGGAGTGGTGGGTTGTCCAGCCAACTACCGGAGTTAATATAACGCCCTGCCAGGTAAAAGGTCCGTAAGGATTATCACCGATTGCATAGCAAAGCAGGTGGGTATTCCCGGTTGAATACGAAAAGTAATATTTACCCTTGTATTTGTGCATCCAGGCAGCTTCGAAAAAGCGCCGTTCGTGATCACCGGCCAGTAAAGGATTTCCTTTTTCGTCTAAAATGACTAAATCGCGGGGTTCTTCGGCAAATTCAAGCATGTTGCTGCTCATTTTTGCGACTTTGGGACAAAGAGCCGGTTCATTATCGGCGGGTTCTTTTCCACATTCCTGTGCTTTGTTGTTGCGATACCGTTGCAGTTGCCCGCCCCAAAGACCACCAAAATACATGTAGTAATCGTTGTCGTTATCTTTATAAACCGCCGGATCGATGCTGTAACTACCAATAATAGGGTTGGTTTCAGCTTTAAAAGGGCCTGTGGGAGAATCGCTCACTGCCACGCCAATTCGGAATATATCTGTTTTATCTTTTAAAGGAAAATAAAAATAATAGGTTCCATTTTTTTCTGCTGCGTCGGGAGCCCACATTTGACGACCTGACCAGGGAACCTGTTTTACATCGAGAGCTACGCCATGGTCGGTAACTTCGCCGTTAATATCGTCCATTGAAAAAACATGATAATCGCGCATGTCGAAATGGTCGCCATTATCATTCTCTGGAATTCCCGATTCAATATCGTGCGACGGATAAATGTAAAGTTTTCCGTTGAATACATGAGCCGAAGGGTCGGCTGTGTATAAATCCTTGACTAAATATTTTGATTTGTTCATGCTTGTATTCTTTAATTTGACTTTATCTTTTTATTTGATTTAAATTTTTCAAAAGGGCGAATTTTAAAATTTATTGTCTGATAAATTTTTTGGAAAACACCTTATTTGATTGTTCTATTTGAATAAAATAAATTCCCGGTGCTAACGACTGTAAATTGATGTCCTGATTTGGTACCAACTGACCAGAAAATAGTACGTCACCCAATTGGCTCAGTATTATCCACCTGGCATCAACCAAGTTTTCCGGTGTATTTATGTAAAGTTTGTCATGAGCCGGATTGGGATAAATTTGTATGCATTCATCTATTGGAACATTTACCATATGGGTTGCTTCCTCTTTTGTTCCCACAAAGGTTGTTACGCTGCTGGCATCGACAGTAACTGAAAACAAATTTTGAGTTCCGGGAACAATAGCCTCCTTCTCCAAATTTTTTGATTTCGATGTGGTGTATTTAGCCAGGTTGGGAAATGATGCTTCAGGAATTGAAATCTCGATGTTTTTTGAACTACTGTTGCGATTAACCACAACTACAATGACGTTTGTGTCACTTTTATAAGCTGTTACATATACGTTTGATAAATTGTTGGTCGATGCAGCGATTCTTTTAAAACCGGGGCGTACAAATTTGGAATATTGTGCCATAACATAGCCACGTTTGGTTATGTTTCCCTGGTCTGAAAGTGGTCCATAAAACCTTCGGATGTACCACCATAAGTAGGCATTGAAATTAGCCTGCATACAATCGTTAATTTCTTTTCCGGTTCCTAAAACTGCAGTCCAGGTGGTATCTGTGTTCAGGTGCTCGGTCATCCAAACCTCCTTACCTTTTTCGCGCGCCAGAGGATAATCGGCCAAACCCGAACCATAGATGTGTCCTCCAATAATGTCGACATACTGCAAGGCTTCGGGATTATTCAAAATGGTATCGGTTTGTTTTTTGTCAAAACGATACGATTCCGATACCACAATATTCAGGTGTTTGAGTTTTTCGCCCTGACTGATTAAAAATGCAGTCATTTGTTCCGGTGTCCAGTCGCACGACTCATAATCAACAGCAATATCGGGTTCGTTTTGTATCGATACAGCTTCGATAGGAATATTATTCGACTCCATATACTCAACAAAACCGACCAGATAATTGGCATAATCGTCGTAACTGGTATCGTTTAAATATCCGCCAATACTGTTTAGGTTGCTTTTATAAGCCGCTGGAGGCGACCAGGGCGAAGCCATAATAAGTGCTCCCAAATTTTTTGCCGTTTCTGCTGCTCTTACTTCCTGGGCAAATCCTGACGTTTGATTGGGAACTTTAATTCGTAAAATACTAAATCCCAATTGTCCGTCGTCGTTTCCAAAAGCCGTGGTTACCTGATCGGTAGTCAGGTTGCCAATCCAGGAGGGCATATTGACTCCCCCAAAACCACGAATTAATTGATATTCTGTATTGGAATCGACTGTTATTGTTTGAGCGCTAAGCGATAATTGACTTAGCATTATGATGATTAGAATTAGGAAATAAGTGTAGCATTTATGCATGTTGGGATAGTTTTAAGTAGGGCAAGGGTTAAAACTTGCCCTGCTTTTTTAAAAAGTTCATTTGGTTTCAGCAGCCAGCTTTATAATTTGTTCAACCATAGGCTTGGGTTCGTAATTGCGATCGAAAGGTAGCGGATAGTCGACCCGACCATGAATGGGCCAGTAATTGCGCCATGATTGACCATCGTTAACTCCCCAAAAAGTTACCCGACTAATTTTATCGCTATGTTTCAGGTAGATTTTAAACAAACGGGTGTAGTAATTGGTGAGTTCAATGGAGACAGAATCGGGCAAACCATTTTCATAAGGATTGTATTCAGCCTTTAGTTCATGGTTTTGTGATATTTCAGCTGTTATTTGCCTGTTTGGATTGGGTAATACGGTTATATCGAGTTCAGTAACCATTACTTTTAATCCAAGTGCAGAATATGCCAGTATACTATGTTCCACTTCGTCAAACACATCGTACATTAATCCATAATGACCCTGCATTCCAATTCCATCGATGCGGATTCCTTTATCGATAAGGTTTTGTGCCAGCTTAACGGCTTCAGCTCGCTTATTGGGTTTATTCATGGCATAATCGTTATAATACAATTCGGCCTCCGGATCGGCTTCGTTAGCAAATTTAAAAGCCAGCTCAATGTAATCAGGACCAATAATTTGAAGAAATTTGCTGTTGCGTAAACCGGCACTGTCGCTAATGGCTTCGTTAACAACATCCCAGCCGTGTACACGGCCTTTGTACCGGCCAACTACAGTTTGAATGTGGTTTTTCATGCGGGCAATCAGCGTGTCGCGCGGAACATCGTTACCTTCTGCATCAACAAATAACCATTTGGGAGTTTGTGAATGCCAAACCAGGGTATGCCCAATGATGTGCATATTGTTTTTCTCGCCATAGGCAACAAAATCATCAGCATCTTTAAAATTAAAAACACCTTGTTGGGGTTGCAGCGATTCGCTTTTCATACAGTTTTCGGCTACAATTGAGTTGTAGTGTTTTTCAATCAGTTCGGTTGCTTTGGGGTCGTTGCCATTTACCTGCATGGTATTTAAAGCGGCACCCATATAAAACTTGCCATCAAAGGCTTGTTTTAGCGATAAATGATTCGAATCATTTTTATTGACAGGCTGATTGCAGGCATAAAGTGCCAGCCCCATTAAAACTATGGACATTCCAACCCATAGTTTCGTTTTTCTTAAAAGCGTTTTCATCGTGTTATATTTTTAAAGGGTTGATATTTTTATTTAGTTTTCAGAAATTCTGCGTTCCAGCAATTCTTTTTCAATCAGGCTTTCTTTCTTTTTATTGATGTCGTAAAAGAACAAGCTGGCGACTCCAATCATAAAGGTGATGGTTGGAAATACACTTACTGAAAGTTTTATTCCGTTTATGGTTCCGGGTAATTGGGTTACAAAGCTTTCATCGTAACCAAAACCGGCTAATATTCCGGCTACTAAAGCACCACCGATACTTAATCCGGCTTTTAATCCAAAAATCATGGCTGAAAAGATGATGGCAGTGGCCCTTCGGTTATTTTTCCATTCAGAATAGTCGGCCACATCGGCAATCATAGCCCAAAGTAAAGGAATGGTAATTCCGTAAAACAATCCGTGAAGAATCTGGCTGACAAAAACCAATGCTACCGATTGAGGTGAATAAAAGTAGAATGCCAGTAAGCAAAGTGTTGAGAGGAATAAAGCAGTTCCAAAAACGTCGCGTTTACCGTATTTGTCAGCCAGGCTTTTCGATAAACCTATACCAAACATCATAAAGATAATACCGCCAGCATTAAACAGGCTAAAAGCTGAGGTGGGAGCATCCTCGGGCCATTGAAAGCCATGTAGCCCGATACTGGTTAGCGAATTGTTCAATCCCGCTATAAATCTGTTGAAACCCACATTGTCGAGAAATGCAGCCAAATGGGCTTCGCTCATATAATGTTCAAAATAATAAACATACATTCCGCCTTTTAGCGATAGGGTAATAAAAACAAAGATGGTAAGCAGCAACATAACAATCCAGGGGCGGTTCTTAAATAAATCGCTTAAATCCTGTTTTACGCTTGATTGCTGCTCAGGACGGGGAACAATACGTTCTTTGGTAGTTAAAAAAGTAATTATAAAAAATACGATTCCAACCACAGCAAAAATACCCATGGTTTTTTCGAAACCTACTGTTCGGTCTCCATCGCCAAGAATTAGAACCAAAGGCAGAAGCAATACCTGCACTATAAACTGGGCTGTGGTAACCGCTATAAAGCGGTACGACGAAAGGCTGTTGCGTTCGGCCATGTCGCCGGTAATAACTCCACTTAATGCTGAATAGGGAAGGTTGTTTGCTGAATAAATTACTACCAATAGAATGTAGGTAATCATTGCGTAAACAACTTTTCCTTCGGGACTAAAATCGGGTGTACTGAAGGCCAATAAGGCAATAACACCAAAGGGAACAGCTGTCCATAAAATCCAGGGACGAAATTTTCCCCAGCGGGTTTGTGTGCGATCGGCAATTATGCCCATTACCGGATTAAAGAAGGCTCCAAGCATTCCACCTGCAAAAATAATAGCCGAAGCAGTAGCTGGGGGTATTTTATATACATCGGTATAGAAAAACGCAATAAAAGTCATTAAGGTTTGAAAGATGAGGTTTGCCGATAAATCGCCCAAACTATATCCTATTTTTTCCAGAACAGAAAGTTTTTGTGAAGAAGCGCTCATAATGGTTTTTTAATAATTAATATTGTGGTTATAATTGACTGTTAGTCAATTGTTAATCAATAAGTATATAATTTTAGTTTTTGAATACTGTATCGGTTCATCGGAATTCTCAAGTGTCTTCCCTGGTGACTTTGATCGCCATTCAAACGGCGATTTGGCTGCCAGATAGAATCTGATGAAAAAATTCCTTCTTCGATGGAATATATTCCGGCACTACCTGAATTGTTTTCAGGCAATGCAAAATTTATTACCAGACCGGTGCCGGCTACCCAATATTCACCGGGAGCAGTGCAAATAATTATACCACCGGCATCGGGCCAACTATTATTCTTTGCCTCGGGATTCCATCCCAGGGTGTAATCGTGTTTTACAATAAGTTGATAGCTGCCGAGAATCAGTGTATCGCTTAAATGTTCATTATTAAGTCGGAATCCGGCCATTTGTCCGGTTCCCTGATGGCTTAAAATAAGCGGACTCAGTTGCTTAATCAGATGATAACTCTTAACAATGGATTCTTCAGCCGGATTATCTGTCGATTCTATTGAAAAAGGGCTGAATCCCATGGCATCGTGATTTCCTAGAGCATAAAACATTTTAGCCGCAACCGAGGGCTCAAAGCGGGCTTCGGGAATAAACAGCGGATTTCCGCCCCGATGATAAAGCTTGCACCAATGTTCAAAATCGGGAAAGTAAATATCGGGTGTTAACATATCGATTGAAGGAGCTCCAGCCCACCAAACATCCATTAAATGGGGAAGGGGTCCGGCACTGGGATATTCTCCCGGAGCATAACCTATGCGGTTAAGCGCTGCATTGATGAACATGGGTAATGGGTAAGCAGATTTGCCTGCTTTTGCCAGTTCCTCGGTAAACCGGGCAAAATGCCAGGCCATAAAAATTTCTTCGCTGTTTTTAGAATTGCCAAATACTTCGGCCCAAGTGCCCTGTGTTTTTTTTCCGGCTGTTACCCAAAGTTTTTTGAATTCAGGCAGCAATTGCTTTTCATTTGTTTTAAGATAGTTTATAAAAGCTTGCGGAACCTGCTGGTTGTATTTTTCATTGGCATTGGGTGAGTAATCGCGGGCATCGGGGAGCATACCAATTTCGTTTTCAACCTGAACCATGATTACTGTATTTTCTTTTGAATCAATAGTTTTTAAATGTTGCATTAAACAGGTAAATGCTTTTTTGTCGGCTTCCAGATTGTTAGCATTAAAAGGTGAGAGGATTTCAACAGCCTGACCGTTTTTATTTATCGCCCGGGGAAAGCGTTGGGCATCGGTTTTTACCCATCCGGGAACATAGCACGACATGCTGTTTTTCCAGCTGCCAAACCATAATAAAATTAATTTCATATTTCGCTTACGCGACTGATAAATAAGTGAATCGACCAAGGAAAAATCAAAAGTTCCTTCGGTGGGTTCCACAAGCTCCCAATAAACCGGAGCTAAAATGGTGTTGAGGTTCATTTGTTCCAGGATTGGCCATATTTGGTTCAAATAGTCCGGACTCGACGCACTGGAATTGCCGAGCTCCCCTCCCCGGATAAGAAAGGGGTTGCTGTGAACCATTAGTTGCGTTGCCGTTCCTTTTTTGGCAAGATAAGGAGTGGAGGTTTGTGCCCGTGTACCCGATGAAAACAAGAGAATAATAATAAAAATACTATGAGCTATTAATTTATTCACCGGATAGTTCTTAGGTGTAATGACGTTAAAATGTTTATTATGAATTGAATAAAGTGTATAGTTTAGGAGAAAGAGGCTGTTACTTTATTTAAAATAACAGCCTCATATTCATTATTTAAAAAGCAAAATGATTGAATTACTTAATCAGCTTCTTTGAAGTAACATTTCCATTGTCGTGAGACACTTGTATCATGTAAACTCCTGAGATTAAATCAGAAACATCTACTTTTGCATTTTCAATGCTTTGATAATTCTTTTCAGCTACCATCTTACCGGTTAAATCAAAAATGACAACTTTATTAATTCTTGCATTGCTCTCAATAGTCAATTCGTTTTTAACCGGGTTAGGGAACATGCGAATTTGAGCTTCTGCTTTAGCATCGTTAATGCTGGTAGTAATATTTGCAGTGTTAACCAGTTCGTTTAACATAGGAAGGTAACCTTCAGCAACATTAGATGAAGGACCATCACCTACGTAAAGAAGACCAGTGGCAGAAGGATCATCAACAGTAACAACAACCACTGCATCTTTAGCTACGGCCGATTCTAAAGTTAACGTTAATTTGGTTTGCGTATCAGCATCGAGTTCATAAGCAGTAGCAGCTACCTCAGTTCCATCTACAGTAATGGTAAATGCAGAAACATCAACTCCGGCATCTTCCATTTGGAAAAAGAAATCGAGAATCATAGTGGTACCGTTGGTCATGTAGGCATCTCCTAAATTTGATTCAATAACTTTTATGTCGTCAACATAAACCACATTGTTGTTGGCACCAAAGTGAATAGGCAAACGCATGGCATGAGTAATACCTGCTTCTGTTAAGTAAGCCTGCCAATTGTCACCAGCGGCTTCGGCACCGAAGGATGTAAAGATTTCTTCAGGAGTAAGATCAATCATTAGGGTTGTTTTTGTCCAGTCTAATGTTGCCGGAACACCATATTGTGATCCACGATCAGCATATAAATAGTTACCAGCGGTAATATTTATCGTAGCATCAACTGTATTACCTTCTTTATCAGTACCGGTTAAGTTTTCTGCTTTAGTCCAAACAGTGTAGCGGTAACAAATTTGTTCTACACTGATACCTTGAGCTACCCATTGCAATGACCATGGATCCAAACCTGCAACATCGGTTACGGTTGCTTTCATACATCCTTCACCGGTGAGTGCTTCACCCATGTTGTCAGTTTCCCAGGTAAGAGCGCTGGATGCCCAGCTGTCAATTTCCTGTCCTTCTTCGAAGCCATAGTCAATTATAACTTCATTTTGTGCATTGGCAAAAAGAAACAAGCCAAGCGTCAGCAATAAAAAAGTAAGTTTTTTCATAATACATAAAATTTAGTTAATAAATAATTATTGTTTAAAAAAGCGTGTTGCGTGATTCTGATTAGTTCCATCGGTAATTACGAGAATATAAACACCGTTATTCAGATGGGATAGCGGATAACTTGTACCAACCAGTTGTTGAGCTGAAATTACATCGACCTGCTGGCCTATAGTATTGAAAATCCGGGCTTGTTTTATTGTAAAAGCAGGATTGAGCAGGTGAATATAAAGTTCATTATACTTTGTAATCAGTTCAAAGGGTTTGTATTTAAGTTCCTGATTTACTCCATCATAACCTAAGTAAGCTCTAAAATAATCTTCAATAGCATAATAAGCCGGTTTAGGATTTAAAAGGTCGTTAAATAAACAGGCTTCTCCTGCAGTATAATTGGTATGTGCAGGTATCCAGGAATATTTATCGGTAAAACCCCATACCACTATTCCGTGACAGTAATCGGTTTCGGTCATTAATTTTACATAGTTTACATAGTCAGCGGCTTGAGCATCCCAGGCTGATTGCGTTCCCATCTGGCTGGCAGGAATACGAATATCGAGTTCGGTAATTACACAACTCACACCAATTTCATGATATCTTTCCATATTATTTTTTATCATGGTGAAATTGCTTTGTCCGAGTGTTGCGTGACATTGAAAACCTGCTGCATGAACCGGTATTCCGTTCTCAACCAATGATTTTATTTTATTAAACATACCGTTCGATTTGCTGGTACCCCAGGGTTCAGCGCCATATTCATTTAATACCAGAATAGCATCGGGGTCGGCCTGATGAGCCCAAACAAACGCGGAATCGATGTATTCATCGCCAATAACCTGTTGCCAAATTGATTTGCGCAGAGAACCATCGCCTTCAAAAGGTTCATTTACCACATCCCATTCTTTAATACGACCTTTATAGTGTGTGACTATGGTGGTGATATGATGTTTTAAAATGGAAAGCAGTGAATCGCGGGTATATCCGTTATTGTTTTCGTAGCCACTTGTTCCGGCTCCCAGCCACGAGGGTAATTGGGCATGCCAGACTAAGGTATGACCCCGGGGTAGTAGGCCGTGTTGTTCGCCAAAATAGCAAAGTTTATCACCATCATCCAATGCAAAAACATCGGGCTGGGGATGAATGGCATAAAACTTCATTTCGTTTCCGGCTGTTAGTGCATTAAAATTATAGATAATTTTTTTGGTATAGGTTCTTCCCGGCAAGTTGTACATGGTTTGAAAAAATGCTTCGTTACTTGCATCGGCAACAGCCGTTCCAAAATATTTTTCGGGAATATCACCCAGGTAAAGACGCAGGGAATCCTGCGCATTAGCCTGGAAATAAGTTCCTAATATAAATAGAATGATGATAATTAAATTTTGTTTCATTGGTAATTTTTTAGCTTTTTTAGTTAGCAATATTGCCTCTCATCTTATTATTGATTGCTAATTCTGTAGCCGGAATTGGCATAAATTCGTTTTTGTTATCGGAATAGCCATATAATAAGTTTCCTTCAGAATCAAGTTCTTTATTACGCAGGGGCTCGAGAACATTATCACCCTGATGGCTTGGCGTGACACTCCAACGAAGCAGGTCGAAAAACCTCCAGCCCTCGGCAAAAAGTTCTACTGCACGTTCGTGTCGCAAGGCACGATGAAGGTTGTTTATAACTACTCCGTTGATGGTTGGTGCTGCAGCAATTAAGTCTTCAACGGTAGGTAAAATCCCTTCCTGAACGGCATATAACATTCGGGAATCAGCACCATCTTCTGTAATATTCAGGTTATGGTTACTACGTGCGCGAACCATATTAATATAGGTAGCAGCTCCTATCGGATCGCTGGTTTCGAGCAGACACTCGGCATACATAAGCAAAATGTCTGAATAACGTATTAACCTGTCGTTAATTCCTGTTTCCCAATCGGTAGTTGCTACATCGCCACAGTATTTACGGGTTCCAAACCATTCGCCCTGATGAATTGCATTGGCTCCGCTTAACCAGGAGGTGTAACTTGTCCAACGGCCACCGGCTACTTTTTGGTAACGGGCACCATCGGGACCCCACATACTCATGGCATAGCGTGAGTCAATTATGGAATCGGTTCCATTGCGCTCAAATTCATTGTACAGATGAACGGTAGGTTGCATATTCCACCAGGTTGAATTATCACCACCAGCATCCATCATTCCAACTTCCTGCTGGCGCCAGGTACTTTGATCACTTTGTCCCCAGTCTTCAATGTAGTCTTCGCTAACTACATCATTGAATCCACCTGTTTCGTTATTGTAGAATTGTACTTCAAAAAGCGATTCTTTATTATTCTCGAATTGTTCAGTATGGTTGTCCCGATAATTATACATCAATTCATACTCTGCTGAATCGATGATGCTTTTCAAAACAATTTTTGCGGCATCCCAATCCGACTGATTATCGGCAGAACCCCATTTTAAAATGGGTTTATATATGTATGCCTTCGCTAAAAATGCCTGAGCAGAACCTTTGGTGGCACGCCCTACATTTGCTGGATCAGCATACATCACCGAGCGTTGGGGTAATAAACTTTCAGCCAGTTTAAAATTGGCAACAATGTAATCAAACATTTTCCCTTTTTCCAAAGGTCCCAAAAAGTAGTCATCTTCACTCTGCGGAGTTTGATCGCGGTAGGGGATTTCATCGCCAAAATTCATGGTAAGATAGAAGTAAGCCAGGCCTCTTAGGAAATATGCCTCGCCCAACAAACGGTTTTTGAGCGCGGTATTTTCAACCTGGTCTGCTTCCTGAATTTTTTCAATGGCCAGGTTGGCCGCATATATCATAACATACATATTCTCGTAAACCATGGTTGGTATGCGATTATCGGCAGTTATGGTATAATTGCACATGGGCGGTACTTCTTTCATACCAGCCGATGCTTTAAAAGTAAAAGTAAAGTCATCGCCTTTGCCATTTATGGCATAGAACATGTAGCGACCCCAGCCACCGCTACGCTGAAGAATATTATAGGCACCGTTAACTGCCCCAATCAATTCATCTTCTGTTTGATAAAATGATTCGGTGGTAATTTTATTGGGATCTACCAGGTCCATATCAGGTACACACGAAAAAGTTAATCCTGATAATAAAACGATTAGTGTTATAAGTCTTTTCATAATCTGATTGTTTTCAAAACGGGTTAAAATGTTAATTGCACTCCCACAAAGAATTCACGTAAAACGGCATTGGTACTTCCCCAGGCACGCTGGAAATCGATACCCCGATTAATTTGTGCTCCTCCTGCTTCGTATTCCATTCCTCTTACTTCAGGATCGAATAAAGAGTAGTTGGTAAAGGTTATTAGATTCTTTGCTCCAATATAAAAGCGCAGATTTTGAATTTTTGCCTGATTCATTAAATTTTCTGGAAGGGTGTATCCTAAAGTGATTCGCTTGAGACGAAAATACGAGCCATCTTCGATAAAATAATCTGAGGCTTTGTTCATATTTCCATTAGGATCGCCAAATACTGCCCGGGGAACATCGGTGTTCGTATTTGCAGCCAGAAAGATTTGCTCGCCTGAAGGTGTGGTTAAGGTAATGTCCTGGGCACGAAAGCGATCGAGCATGATATCCTGTTGGTTTACCGGCGAAATACCATGAGCAATCAGCGTTTTTCCGTTATTGTAAATATCGTTTCCAAAATCGCCCTGCCACATCATTGAAAAGTCGAATCCTTTCCAGTCAAAGGTCATATTTAATCCTATTGACATGGTGGGTATGGGAGAGCCAATAGATGTTTTATCACCTTCGTCGATATTTCCATTGTTATTTAAATCGAGGAATTTAATATCACCGGGTTTGGCATTGGGTTGTATAAGTCTTACATTACCATTTACATCGGTATAGGTATAATTATTTATATCGTCCTGAGTTTTAAATAAACCTCCGGTTTTGTATCCATAAAACTCACCTACAGTTGTGCCGGTAAAGGTAGAGGTTACAAATCCGTTATCCGTTTCACCACCCTGAAATACAAAATCACCCACATCGTAAACATTATTTCTGTTAATCGCAATGTTTGGAGAAACCGACCAATTAAAATCGCCTGCTTGATCGCGATAAGTAATTGCATATTCAATACCCCAGTTACGTATTTCACCGGCATTCACATTTATCTCATTTCGGGTACCTGAAGATAATGGTAATTGCTGAGCCAAAATTACATCGGTAGTTTGACGGTTATAAAAATCGAAGACCATATTGATTTTACTCCGGAACATATCCAAGTCGAATCCAACTCCTGCATCGCGGGTGGTTTCCCAACCCAAATCGGGGTTGGCAAATGAAAGAACTAATGGGGCAGGAGCATTGCTGTCGTCACTATTTTGTTCAGGTCCAAAAGTATAGTACAAATTGGCTGAACTTACCGCCGATTGATAGGTATATCTATCAACCACAGATTGGTTTCCAATGTATCCCCAGGTAGCACGCAATTTAAAGTTATCGACCCAGGGCAGGGCATCTCTGAAAAATGCCTCGTCGCTTATACGCCATCCGGCCGATACCGATGGGAAAGTTCCCCAGCGTTTGTTTTTTGAAAAGTTTGAGGAGGCGTCGCGACGAATGTTTGCAGTAAGCAGGTATTTCCCTTTAAAAGAATAGGTGGCCCGTCCCAGTATTGAGAACATGGCATCTTCGTAGGCACTTCCATAAATACCCGGATTTGCCTGGTATTGATCGAGCACTCTTAAAATGGAAGGAATATCTTTTTCACCTTCAGCTCCAAAGGAACGCGATTTAGCTACCTCTGTTGATACGCCTGCCATGGCTGTAACATGATGTTGCCCATAGGTTTGGTCGAATGATAAGGTATGGTCGTAAACATAACGATCCGTTCGGGTTGTACCTTCTTTATAATAGTCTACATCGTATTTTTCCTTTCCCAGTTCATAAGCTGGCCGGTCTTTTTCGGTATGTTGCCGGTAAATATCAAAACCCAGATTAAATTTGTATTTAACTAATTTAAACAGGTTTACTTCAGTAAAAAGATTCCCCTTAATATTCAGGTTCGAATTTCTGTTTTTAACCAGGTAATTACGGGCTACCTGGTTTACCATGTCGTTACCGTCGGCACTGGTTCCGGTAATATAAAAGCCGTGCTCGGTTGTATCGCTGTATACCGGAATATTCGATGGTTGCCGCAACATATCAAAAAAGTTGCCATCTCCATTCCATGTGTCGTACATCGAAACGTTTAGGTTCTGTCCCAGGGTAAACCAGCCTTTTTCAAAATTTACATTGGAATAAATGCCTTTGCTCTCACTACCGCTTTTTACTATAGAATTACGGTTTCCACTGTAATTGATACCTGTCCTGAAACTCATATTATCGGTTCCACCGCTAATGGAAACGTTGTGCTTTTGATAAAAACTGCGTTGGAAAAACTCATCCTGCCAGTCGGTATTAGCTATGGGTTGTGAAGGTTCCAAATCATTCTCAGGAACGTTGCTTAAGTAACCGTCTCCATAGTAATTATAAAAAAGTTCATGAACGTAAACACCGTAATCGTAAGCATCAAGCATTTCGAGTTTATTCCAGGGAGTTCCTGTACCTGAATAGCCGTTGTAATTAATTGTTGGTTCCCCTTTTTTACCTTTTTTGGTAGTAACAATTATAACTCCATTGGCACCCCGAATACCATAGATAGCTGATGAGGCAGCATCTTTTAATACCTGGATGGATTCAATTTCGTTTTCATCGGGAACTGAACCTCCAATTAGTCCATCGACAACCCATAAAGGATCTGAATTTCCGGTAATCGTACTTACCCCGCGGATGCGAATTTTGCCGGCTGATACGTTTACACCTGGAATAGCACCTTGCAACGCCTCGCTTACACCACCGGGCATTTTAAGCACTTCCTGAGGTTTTAATGTTGAAATGGCAGAAGTTAAATCTGCTTTTCGCTGTGTACCATAACCTACCACTACAACAGCATCGAGCGAAACTACATCGGAAATCATCTCTACATTAATTTGAGAACGACCGTTGACCGGCACTTCCTGGTTTGTATAACCTATAAAGGAAAAAACAAGCACGGCATCGGCCGAGGGAACATCAAGGCTGTAACGCCCATCAAAATCGGCTATGGTTCCGGTAGTGGTTCCTTTAATGATAACGTTTGCACCTGGTAAGGGTTGCTTATCTTCACCAGATGTAATAACACCATTCACTTTTAATTGAGCCTGGGTTACCATTCCGGTGAATGCAATAAATACGACAAGTAAAAATCTTTTCATAGTGAGGAGTCTGTTAAATGATTATATAACTTTTGTAATAATTAATATCAGTATAATGGCCAGTGATATTATTACTGCCATGGAAATTTCTCTCCAGGTAACTGAAGTTAAACCCGATTTCTTCATATTCTGGTAATTGGTTTTGTTGAAACATAAAACACCTTTTTTAATGGTACTTAAATTTACAAACTTGTTTCTTTTTTGAGGACGACAAATCAATCAAGTTTGAGGTACAATTTTATACAGGTGTAAATTTTTGCAAATGAGGTGGAAATATTTTATTTCCATTTTCAACTATTTCGTGTAATCGTTTATTAGTGTGTCTATTGTATAAATAGATGGAATGCTTACTTTTTATTCAATTTCGATATGGATTTACGCAATAAGGCTCTTTTTTGTGCCAATTGTAGTTTAATTGGGTATTGTATTACAATTAAAACAGGGTAAAAGTGTAAGGATTCGACCTCGTTCCGTATTGAGTTGTAGTAGAAAACTGGTGTTTGGTTGGTTTTTGCTGTTCGGGTTTAGTTGCTTTGATGCATTAAGAAGGATAGGTGTATTAAAACTAAAAAAGGTTAGTCCAAAAGAAAACCTTTGGACTAACCTTTATCTCTTGACGGCGAAAGTTTACATGTGTTTGCTCCGATACTTACATCGAAAAAATAAACGTTTCTACATTGATACCCGGGCAACACTGCTGCGAGGTAAGTCTTATTTATTAAAATAAGCCAGCAATCCCAACTCCATACCGCGTATTTCGGCCAGGCTTTTCATACGGCCATACAGTCCATAGCCCGGATAGTTGTCGAGGCCAATATCGCCAAGCATTTGAAAGCCGTGATCGGGACGAACAGGGATTTTATAGTCACTGCGCTCTTCGCTTTTCCGACGGATGCTTTCTTTTATAAGTAAGGATGCTACATTCAGTATATCGACATCGCCATCGAACAGGTTGTTTTCCATAAAGTTGCGACCGGCATCACGGGTAACGTTTCGCAAATGGGCAAAATGAATGCGGTCGGCAAACTCATGGGCCATTTTTACCAAATCGTTGTCGTAACCCGCTCCCAGCGAACCGGTACAAAGCGTGATGCCATTGGCCGGACTGTTTACTTCGTTTAAAATATATTTTAAATCGTCGTAACCCGTAACTATTCGTGGTAGTCCAAGCTGCGCCCATGGAGGATCGTCGGGATGAATGGCCAGTTTAACCCCTTCGTGTTCAGCTACCGGAGTAATTTCGCGTAAAAAATAAATGAGATGTTCCCTGAGTTTGGCTTTGTCAATAAGCCGGTACTCCTCAAGAGCAGCCTGAAAAGCTTCCAGGGTATAAGCTTCGAGCGAACCGGGTAAACCCAGCAGTATCGTATGTTGTAAGTCGGCTTTTTGTGCTTCGTTCAGCGATGCAAAATAACGGGTCGCCTGGTTAATTACTTCCTGACTATAGTCTTCGGCAGCATTTTTACGTTGGAGTATAAACAAATCAAAAGCTGCAAAAACCGGATATTCGTATTTAAGGCTCTGCGAACCATCGTTGTACGTGTAGTTCAGATTGGTTCGCGACCAGTCGAGTACAGACATAAAATTGTAACATACCGTATAAATGCCACATTGCGCCAAATTGCTCAACGTTTGTTTATAGTTCCCGATATGTTCCTTGTAATTGCCTTTTTGCTTTTTAATAGCTTCACTCACCGGAACACTTTCAACCACCGACCAGGTCATGCCATGCTTTTCAATCAGGGCTTTCCTTTCCTGTATGGCTTCCGGGGTCCAGACATCGCCAACGGGAACCTGATGAAGGGCTGTTACAATTCCCGTAGCACCGGTTTGTCTGATTTGTTCGAGCGTTATGCGATCGTTGGGTCCAAACCAACGCCAGGTATGTTCAAAACCGGGTTTATTAGCGTTTTGCATGGTTTTAATTAATTTACTTTTTTTAGTTAGCAGATGCTTTAAATTATTATGTATTGTTTTAATAAGCTCCACGAATGTGCTGATGTACCTTTTGGCTGTAAAAGGTTTTTAATTGCTCGTGAAGAACCTTATCCAGGGGATTTAGTTCACTGATAGCGGCATTGGTTTGTGCCTGGATAGGAGAACTTGCCCCCGGAATAATCGTGCTTACCGCAGGATGATCGAGAATCCAGCGTAAGGAAAATTCAGAAAGTTTCATCGATGCGGGCAGGTAAGTGTCCTTAAGTTGATCGACCAGTTCGAGTCCTTTTTCATAGGGTAGTCCGGCAAAAGTTTCACCCACATTAAAAGCTTCACCGTTACGATTGTAATTCCGATGATCGGTTTCGGTAAATTGCGTTTGGTTGGTAAATTTTCCGGTAAGCAATCCGCTGGCCAGGGGCAGCCGAACAATAATTCCGACACCTTTTTCCATGGCCAGGGGCAATAGTTCATTCACCAGTTTCTGACGAAAAATATTAAAGATTCCCTGTAAGGAAAGCAAACCTTCCTGTTCAAGACATATCAATCCTTCTTCCACGGTTTCAACGCTGGCTCCAAAATGTTTTATCAGTCCTTCACTTTGTAAATCGCGCAGCCAGTCGAATACGTGGCCTTTGCGTAATTCTTCGGTAGGAATGCAATGCAGTTGAACCAGATCAAGGGCATCGACACCTAAGCGTTCCATAGACCACTGTACGGAAGAACGCAAAACTTCTTTCGTGTATTTGTCGGGATAGGCATTGGCACCACGGCCAAATTTGGTAGCCATACGAACGGGCGTTTTGCAGTTCTTAAAAAAAGCTCCCAGTGTGGCTTCGCTTTTGCCTCCACCGTAAACATCGGCTGTATCGAAAAAAGTAACGCCTGAATCAACAGCAGCCTGTAGTATTTCAAAACCTTTTTCCTGCGAAATGTCATCGCCCCAGTCGCCACCCAGTTGCCAACAACCGAGCCCAACTTCCGATACGTCGAAGCCCTGATTTCCTAATTTTCGTTTTTTCATAGCAACTATTTTTATGTTTTGTTACGTTTCAATTAAATGACAGTCTAAAAAAGTTTTTTACCCAGCGTACTCGGAGTTTAAAATCGCAAAGCGATTTTTTCTCTCGGTGATCTCCGGGTGTGCTCAAAAAATCAGCTCATTTAGTGCAGTCTGCTTTAAACGAAAAATAACAGCAAACTAAGCGTTAATCGTACATACTCTGTGTAAGATTGTAATCCTTACCCGGTACGTTCCGCTGTGCACTTGAGCATTATACCCCGCTAAAGGTGCTGAATCCGCCATCAATGGGCAATACAACTCCGGTAACAAACGAGGCGGCATCGCTGGCCAGATATAAAACGGCACCAACCAATTCTTCGGCATCGCCAAAGCGTCCCATGGGCGTGTTGGCAATAACCTTTTGTCCCCGTTCGGTGTAAGTACCATCGTTGTTAATCAATAAGTCGCGATTCTGGTTTCCGATAAAGAAACCCGGTGCAATGGCATTTACCCGGAGTTTGTCGCCAAATTTCATAGCCAGTTCCATAGCCATCCACATGGTAAGGTTCGATACTGCTGCTTTTGCCGCTGAGTAACCAATTACCCGTGTTATGGATTGGAACGCAGCCATCGACGAAATGTTTATGATGTTTCCCGAACCCTTATCGGCCATTACTTTTCCGAATACCATCGAAGGCAAGACTGTACCTTTAAAATTCAAATCGCTTACCTTATCCAGATCATCAATTTTAAGGTCGAAAACCGTAGCATCGGGGCTGATGGTGGCGCCGGGCATGTTTCCTCCGGCAGCATTCAGCAAGAGGTCGATGGTGCCGTATTGATTCAGAATCAGCTTGCGACTGGCCTCCAGGGCTTCAATATCCAATACATTGGTTTTCAGTCCCAACGCCTCGCCGCCCAGTTTTTTAATGGTTTCAGCGGCATCGCGAGCTGCTTTTTCGTTAATGTCGAGAAAAACCAGTTTCATCCCAGCCAACGAAAGGCCTTTCCCAATGGTAGCAGCCAATACGCCTCCGCCACCGGTAATAACGGCAACCCTGCCGTTCAGCTTAAAAAGTTTATCGATGTAGCTCATGAAGTTCTTTTTTTATAGTTTGTTTATGATAAATTTCCTATCGTTTGGTTAGTTAAAATCACCCCCATAATCTGCTCCGGTTGATATTTGCTCCGATGGAACAGCACAGGTTCATCTGCGGTGGCGGAGCATGAAAACCGCTTAACCAAGCCAGTTGGCTGGAATACGTTGAAATGGCTGATGCAGCGATTTGCAAAGCTACTCAGCCGGTCTGGTATAAGGCTTGGGGCCGATTTTAACAGCGAATTCCTGCTGCCTGAATATGGTAATGCTGGAATCCATGTTTGGAGATGCAGAACTCTGAGCGCGAAGATGCAGAACTCTGAGCGCGAAGATGCAGAACTCTGAACGCGAAGATGCAGAACTCTGAAACCAGGGATGCGCAACATTAAAAGCAGTGTGTTGGATGACTGGTTGTACTGAGGCCAGGCATTAAAATTAAGGGACTTCCATTTCATTCCAGCTGATGTTTATGTTTGCGGATAGCAAAGCGCTTATTCGTTTTTAATTCCCGGCACAAAACGGTGCTCAATATTCATGTAATGTTCCAGTGTATGCGTAGGCTGGTCGTATCCTTCAGGAATGGGTTGACCTGCAAATTGCTGAAAATACAATACACAGGCATCGCGCCACCAAATGGCTTCCTTAGCCTGTATTTTTAATAGTTCTGCTACGTGGGTAAAACGTTCCTTGTCGACAAATGCTGCTTGTTTGCTCCATTGTTCTTGCATCTGCTCAACCGCCGCTGCACCGGAATAGTAGCGATAGCACAATTCGTCCCAGAGTGTTCTGCCTGATGCTAAAGTCTCGTTCCAACCAACCCGGTGAAACCATAGCAGGTATTCCTCGGGACAAGTTTCGCGATGACCAAATTGTTCAGCAACTTCAGGAAAATACTGTGCCAGTGCATTGCTTCCTGTTTGGGTTCTGTCGAATCCTATGCCCTGTTGGTCGGCACGATGGTAATACAGCGAGGTCCAATCGGGACGTCCTCCGGTAACCCAGGGGCCCGGACCGTAGTGATGGTTACGCGCCATGATGTGGTGCAAACCCAAAGGAGTCATGTAATTAACCAGTATTTCGCGTGAATTTATCATCAGTTTTACCATGGGCTCTACAAAGCCAGGTTCGGTATTAAAGGTCATGCTAAGCCACTCTTTGGCTATTTCTTCAGCACTAAGCTGGTAATCCCAGGCTAAACGCCCGTAAGCATACCAATTGGACTGGGCAAAAGGATGTCCGGTCCAGTTAAAATCGTTTCCTATATTCGAAACACCAGCCATTCCGGTGAGTTTGTTTTTATATAGGCTGCCATCAAGAACTTTTGCAACGCTTGAGCCTTTGCCCATGCACCAGGTATCGCTGTCGAGTGTTTCTTTGTAAAGGGGAGCCTGGTAAAACAGATGCGTGGCGCAACCGGTGTATTCCTGGGTAATTTGGAATTCCATCATCAAAGGGGTTTGCCTCATGGCACCAAATAAAGGATGAAAGGGTTCACGGGGCTGAAAATCGATGGCGCCGTTTTTTACCTGAACCATAACATTGTCGCGGAACTTGCCATCGAGCGGAAGGAACTCGTTATTAGCCTGTTTGTGCCGGTCGTCGGGAACTTCGTGGCTGTACACAAAGGCCCTCCAGATAACAATGCCTCCGTAAGGAGCCACGGCATCGGCCAACAGGTTCGCTCCCTGGGCATGGGTGCGTTGGTAATCCTGCGGTCCTGGTTGTCCTTCGCTGTTGGCTTTTACCAGAAAACCACCAAAATCGGGGATGAGTGCATAAATTTCACGGGCTTTATTTTGCCACCATTGTTGCACTTCGGCGTTCAATGGATCGGCAGTCAGTAAGCCACCTTGCTCAACCGGCGCACTGAAACGTGCAGTTAAATAGACTTTTATTCCGTATGGGCGCAAAATATTGGCCAGGCTTGTAAGTTTTTCGATATAAGGTGTGCTTAAAACCAATGCGTTTGCATTTACGTTGGTTACCACGGTACCATTTATACCTATCGATGCATTGGCCCGCGCATAATCGGTATAACGCGGATCGGCATAATCGGGTAATTTGTGCCAGTCCCAGATTGAGAATCCGGCATAACCGCGTTCTATAGTGCGGTCCAGATTATCCCAGTGGTTGAGCATCCGCAAGTCGAGTCGGGGTGTTTGAATACCCGTCACCTGATTTATGGGTAGCTGCTGTTGCAGCTGCCTTAATAAATGGAAAGTTCCGTACAGCAGTCCGACATCGGTATTCGCAGTAATAAGCAGTTTTCCTTTGCGAAGTTGATACAACTGATAACCTTCGTTGCCCAATGCATCGGCCGAAGCCAGGGCTGAGCTTGTGTAACTATCAGGCAATTCGTTTAATTTGGCAATCCATAAAGTGGCCTCATCGTTTGAGGTACTTTTTATGGTAGGCATAAAATTGAGCATTTGCGGTAATGCCCTTTGCAATTCATCCCGAATAATTTGTTGGGTTTGGGAATTACCGGGTACAGCAATCTGGCCAAGTGTTTTTTGATAATCCTGAACCAGTTTAGTATTTGAAATAGGGGCATACCTGAGCCAAAGGTCGTAGCCGTTTTCGGCTTTAAGCGACAAACTTATCGAAAAGAAAGCGAGTAATATGAATAAAACAGTTGTTTTCATAGACTTAATTTTGTTTTTTGTTTTTGAGTGAGGAAGCCCGAACAATTATGTCGGATTTCAATACCGTTTTATTGGTGGTATTCAGGTTACTATTCCCCAAAATGTGCTCTATAAGCTGATTGGCCGCCATAGCTCCCAAATCAAATGCCGGATAATTAATTGAAGTAAGTCCCGGGTTTACAATTTCGCACACCAAATCGTTGTTAAAACCCACTATGGCAATGTCGTCGGGAACGCGGATTCCCATTTGCCGGAAGGCGAGCATACAGCCGACTGCGGTTTGATCGTTGGCTGCAAAAATACCGTCGGGACGAGGATTTTTTTGTGCAATAAGCGCGGCAATTTCTTTACCTGCTTCCAAATCGAGATTTTTTAAATAGAGGGTTTCGCCACAGTTTGTACTTTGTGCATCGCGCAAAGCCTGAACAAAACCACTTTTCCGTTGCTGATAAACCTGGCTTTCCGCATCGAGTGTGAGGTGAATAAGGCATTTACAACCCTGACTCAACAGATGCTGGCTGGCTTTGTAAGCTGCATCGTAATTGTCGATGATAAACGAAGCCGAATCGGTATGTTCCGGCGTACGATCGAAAAATACGACAGGAATCCCTTTTGAAATAAAAGGGGCAAAGTGCGAAATATCGCAGGTATGTGCAGTTAACGATACCATAATGCCATCGACCCGCTTGCGAAAAAAAGTTTTGGCAATGGATACTTCACGCTTGAGATCTTCGAGCGATTGACTGATAAGCAGGTTGTAACCTTTTTCCGAAGCAACTTTTTCGGCTCCGGCCAGGCAAGTGGAAACAAACTTACTATCGATTTTTGGCACAATTACCCCAATGGTATGGGTTTCTTTCTGCCGCAGGTTGGCCGCAAAAGTATTCGACTGGTAATTGTTTTCGTTGGCAAATTGCAATACGCGTTCGCGTGTATTTTTATTGATGGCCTTATTTTCGTTAAGGGCTCTGCTTACGGTAGAAGCCGACAGATTAAGCGCTTTGGCAATATCGTATATGGTAAGTTCCTTTTTCAATCAGCTTAATTCTTAGTATAAAGTGCGAACAAAAATAATAATTATTGCAATTACATCTGCAATCGGTTGCAATTTAATCTAAAAAAATTAAATTTGTATCTTTAATGCTGTTTGAACTATCTTAATAACCATCATGATCAAAAGGGGTACATTTTATTTATTGCTGCTCTTTATTTCTGTAGTTACTGATCTGAAAGCTCAGGAACGCTGTGTATTTTCCGATTATTTATTCAATTCTATTTCAAAAGAACAGGGCCTTTCACAATCGTCGGTTTTAAGTCTTTTACAGGATCATCAGGGATTTATCTGGATGGGAACCAAGTATGGGCTCAATAGATACGATGGTTATCGTTTTGTATCGTTTAAGTACAATCCGGCTGATACCAATTCCCTGCAATCGAACGAAATTATTCAGCTCCAACTCGATTACAACAACGACTTATTAATTGGTGCCCGGGGTGGCGGATTGAATAAATACATTTATTCAAACAACAGTTTTCTGCGAATTAAAGGAATTCCCAAACACAGTTCGGTGAATGCCATTTTTGTTGATTCCGACAGCACCTTATGGATTGGATCGACTGCCGGGCTTTTTCGCGGAAAAGCACAAAATGGTTCACATAACTACAGTTTTAAAAACGTTTCCCTGAATTCAATCTTCAATAATTCACGGGGAACCTTTCAGCCGGCTACCAAACAAATGATTTCTGTTGTATCTATCTACAGGGAATCGTCGCATAGCTTTCTGATTGGAACCGAAGACGGTGTTTTTAAGTTCGACGAAGAAAATAATACTTTTACTGAGATTGATTTGGCAGGAATCAATGCTGCTAAAGTGAACACCATTTTAAAAGATAATCAGGGTAAAATATACATTGGCTCATCGGAAGGCATTGCTATAATTGACTCAAGCGGTGCACAAGCTACCATAACCTATTACGATATTGCTCAGCCCGAACACCGACAGTTGAAAGTAAATTGGGTGAACCAAATGCTTATCGACCCTAATAATAATATATGGGGCGGAACCCGCGGTGGCGGTTTGTTTAAAATAGACAGTCAGGGAAAATTGCAGTATTTTCAGAGCAATAAAGACAGCAAAGGGTTTATCAGCGATAATGTAATCAATTCGTTATTAATTGATAATACCGGAGTGCTTTGGATAGGAACAGAAAGCAGGGGATGCAATACCCTCGATTTGTATCGTAAACGTTTCAATCACATCGAGATTGAAACGTTTAACAGAAATAATCATCAGAATCAACAGGTTACCGCCATTACCGGTGATAAAAAAAATACCCTCTGGATTGGAACCGCCTTTAATGGAATTAATAAAATTGAAGCCTTACCCAATGGCACGTTTACCTTTGAAAACATCAACAATATTTCGGTGATGAGCAATATGCCCACCAACGAAATTATAGCCTTACTGATGGATGACCGTCAGAATCTGTGGATTGGCATGGGAATAAACAGTATTGTAAAGGTTGATAAAAATCGTAACATTACAGGAATTCCAACAGCTGGTTTTGTGTTTGCCATTCATCAGGATCGTAAAGGACAGCTTTGGTATGGTACCTGGGGAAATGGACTGGGAAGAATTAATCGGGAGCAAAACACCGTGCAGAGTTTTAATACTTCGAGTGCCAATTTCCAGACTATAAGCAGCGATATAGTAGTTTCGCTTACCGACGATTCCCATAATAACCTGTGGATTGGAACCAAAGGTGGTGGTATTAATATTGCTCCGCTCAATGTACTAAATGCAGGGCAATCGGGTTTTGTCCATTATGTATTTGTCGAAGGTGATTCTCTGAGCATCAGTAATAATGAAATAAACTGTATGCTCGAGGACAAAAACGGAAACCTGTGGCTGGGAACCAGCAACGGATTAAACAAAGCTATTATTCCGGAAGGAAAAACACCCAATGAAATTATTTATCAGGGAAAACTTAAGTTTCAATCGTTTTTCGATTCCGATGGCTTGCCCAACAATGTGATATGCGGAATATTGGAAGATAACGAAGGCTACCTGTGGATTAGCACTATGGATGGCTTGTCTAAGTTTGATCCGGTTACCCAAACGTTTACTAACTACAACGCCAACGATGGTTTACAAGCCAACGAGTTCCACACCAATGGTTTTTACAAGAAAGCTTCGGGCGAATTGTTTTTTGGCGGGGTAAACGGAATAAGCGCTTTTAAACCAGCCGAAATTAAACAGAACCCACATCTTTCCGATGTTACCATTACTGTTTTTAAGGTATTTGATACCGATGTAAAACCCAATCAGAAGATTTTAAATAAAGTGCTTCTTACCGAAGACATTTCAGGTACCGAACAAATTGTATTAAATCATAAGCACAAAGAGTTTTCGTTTGAGTTTTCGGGCATGCACTTTTCAAATACAGCCAATGTGCGCTACATGTATCGCCTGTTGGGTTTTAACAACGAATGGCGATTTACCGAAGCCAACGAGCATTCGGCAACCTATACCAACATTTTTGAGGGCGATTATATATTTCAGGTTAAAGCAACCAATAACGACGGCGTTTGGAACGACCAGATTGCACAAATTAAAATTACGGTTTTACCTCCCTTCTGGCGAACGCCATTTTTCTATAGCATTTACTTTTTCGCCATCCTGATACTTTTATTCTTTTTCCGAAAATATTCGCTCATTGCTGCTACCGAAAAAACAAAACTTAAGATTGAAGCACTGGAAAAGAAAAAGCTGGCTGAAATTACGGAATCAAAGATGCGTTTCTTCACCAATATTTCGCACGAGATTCGTACGCCTTTAACCCTTATTTATACTCCGCTCGAACGGGTAATTCAACAGGGAACTCTCGACAACGAATCGCGAAGCAGCCTGACTCTGGTTAAGAAAAATGTATCACGTTTACTTTCATTAACCAATCAATTGTTACAATTACGAAAAATTGATATCGGAATTCTGGAGCCTCGTTTCGAAGTGGTTAACTGTACCACTTATGTTAAGGATATTCTGGGTTATTTCGAAAACCAGTCGAAACGAAAAGCGATTAGCCTGACTTTTGAATCGGACGAAATTAGTGAATCGCAGGAACTGTGGATCGATAAAGAAATGATAACTACAGCACTCTACAATCTTTTGTCGAATGCCTTTAAATACACCCGGATAAATGGTAAAATTAAGGTGCGTATGACAAAAGTTACTGCACGTAGTTTGGGTTTGGCACAAGCAATTAAAAACAATAAAGGCATCGAAAGTTGGTTACAACTCGATGTTATTGATAATGGCATTGGTATTCCGGCAAAAGAATTGAATCATATTTTCCATCGTTTCTACCAAAGTTCAAACAGTACAACCACCGAACAGGCCGGCTCGGGTATAGGTCTTTCTATTGTTAAAGAATACGTGGAACTTCACAGCGGAAAAGTAAAAGCTACAAGTCAGGAGGGGAAAGGTACCACCATTCAGGTTTTTCTGCCCCTAGGAAATGTGCATATAGCTGCCAAGCAAATAAAAGATCAGAGTGTTTCGGCCCGTCCGCCCAAAGCCATTTACGAGACACTGAATGCGCTAAATGAACCCATTGAAGATGAAATGGAACCGGTATCAGAAGATTCCGATGCCGATGTGCTTTTATTGGCCGACGACGATGTAGATATGCTTAATTTCTTGAAAAACCATTTTAGTAAACGATACCATGTAGTTACAGCTATCAACGGAAAAGAAGCCTGGCAATTGATACAAAAGATTCAGCCGCAATTGGTTTTATCAGATGTAATGATGCCGGGAATCGATGGGAATGAGCTTTGCAATTTGGTTAAAAACACCATCGAAACCAGTCATATTCCGGTTATTCTGCTAACAGCCAAAGCCGGCGACGATAACATTATTCAGGGTTACGAAATGGGAGCCGATCGATACATCAGCAAACCTTTTTCGCTGCATGTGCTCGAAGCTCAGGTGGCTCAATTAATGGCAACACGCAAGCATTTGATCGATTTATACAGCAAGAAAATAATGCTAAAACCACGCGATATTGCTATCACTTCAATCGATGAACGGTTTCTTTCAAAACTAATAAACATTATTGAAGACAATATTACCAATCCGGATTTCGATGTAAGCGAAATGGTGGAACAAATGGGCATGAGCCATTCAGCGGTACTTAAAAAGATAAAAGCTTTAACCAATAATTCACTGGTCGATTTTGTGCGTAGGCACCGCCTGAATAAAGCGGCATTAATTTTCCAGAAAGAAAAACTTCCGGTTAACGAGGTGGCTTACCTGGTTGGCTTTGCCGATGCAAAATACTTTAGCAAATGTTTTAGCAAACAGTTTGGTAAAACTCCTACCGATTATTTAAACGAGCATATAAATACGAACGACAAAATCTAATTCTTTAGGTATTGAAAACCTTTTCTGCTAAGTATATCCATTATTTTTTTTACGATGAAACACCTTCTGTTTAAACTTACGCTTCTGGCATCAATCTGTTTTGCCATTGGTGCAAAGGCTCAGGAACCGGAGTCTTTTAAAAACCCGATTCTTTCCGGTTTTTATCCCGATCCCAGTATTTGTAGGGTAGGAAACGATTATTATCTGGTACATTCCAGCTTTGAGTATTTTCCGGGAGTTCCCATTTTTCACAGTACCGATTTGGTTCATTGGGAACAAATTGGCCATGTACTCGATCGACCATCTCAATTGAACTTACCCGATGGTCTTGAGCCGTCAAGGGGTATTTTCGCGCCAACCTTACGACATCATAACGATACCTTTTATATGGTTACCACCTGTGTAGGCTGTGGAGGAAACTTTTATGTTACTGCTTCCAATCCTGCAGGTCCCTGGTCCGATCCTATTTGGGTTAAAGATGCTCCGGGTATTGATCCTACCTTGTTCTGGGACGACGACGGCAGCGCTTATTATATTGGCGGGCATAATCTGCATGGCTACCGTGCCTGGCCGGGACAAAACGGTGCATTTATTCAAAAAATTGATATGGCCACAGGGAAATTACTGGACCAGCCGGTTCAAATGACATTTGGACATGCTACCAATGCGGTTTGGGGCGAAGCACCACATATTTATAAGATAAATGGTCGTTATATGTTGATGATTGCCGAAGGAGGAACCAGCATTCATCATGCCATTACGGTTTTCGAAAGCGATTCGCTGATGGGAACCTATACACCTTCGCTAATAAATCCGGTTTTAACCCACCGGCATTTGGGAAAAGATTATCCGATAGCTGCTGTGGGTCACGCCGATTTGGTGCAGACCCAAAACAAGGAATGGTGGGCAGTTCTATTAGCAACACGCCCTGTAAACCAACAGGTTTTGTTGGGTCGCGAAACCTTTTTGGTCCCCCTGGTTTTTGAAGATGGCTGGCCCGTATTTAACCCGGGCAAAGGAATTGTTGAAAGTGAAATGCCTGCTCCCAAACTGCCTCCAATGAAACTTAATGCTAAGTCAGCCGTTGACGGATTTGAAGCAAAAAATATGGCCTATGAATGGAATATGTTGCGCACACCCACTGAAGATTGGTATAAGCTTGAACAGGGAAAGTTACACTTGCTTACCCGTCCTCAAAAGCTAAGTGAAAACAACCAACCTTCGTTCTGGGGACGGCGTATTCAGCATTTTACTTTTGAAGCCTTCACCAAAGTGGAATTTAATAGCAACAAAACCAACGAAGAAGCCGGATTTGTAGCCTTACTGGATAGTAAAAACCAGTATCGATTGGTTAAAAGTGCTAAAACCATCAAGTTGTTTAAAGTGGAAAAAGGAACCGAAGTTTTGCTAGCCGAAAATGCTTACAAAGGAAATTCCGTTGTTTTGGGATTAAAAGCCGATGTTTTTGATTATCAGTTTTATTTCGGAAGCGATATAAATACCCTGGAGGCCATAGGTGAGAAACAAGATGCACGTGTTTGCGGCCCATCGTCGGGAGTCGATTTTACCGGACCTTATGTTGGCATGTACACCAGCAGTAATGGAATTAAATCGAAATCAAAAGCTATGTTCGATTGGTTTAAGTATGCATACGAATAGTTGTTTCTCAACAAGATAAATCTCATTGCATTTATGGTATAATTTTTAAGAAGAGGCTGTCTAAAAAGCAAAAGATTTAAACCATCTTCTTTCAAATTAAAAGGGATAGAACGCTGATAACGCTGAAAAAACTGATTTACGCTGATTAGATCTGCGAAAATCAGTTAAAATACGCGTCATCCTTGTCTACCGGCCAGGCAGGAGCATCCCTTTTTTGAAGATTACTTCCATTTTGTAAGTTTTTGGTAAATGCACCTTACTTTTGGGACAACCTCTTCTTAAATTAAATTTTCTTCGGTAATCTTATTGAAAATCAGAAAGACTTAATTCTTTTATCCAAAGATTTTTAGTCTACCTGTTTTTTATAAAACTATTGTTTTCTGTTTTCGGGTAAGCCATAGGAATCCATAACAAAATCAATGTCTTTATCGCCGCGTCCGCTTAGGTTTACCAGAATCGATTCCTGTGGATGCTCTTTAGCCAGCTTAATGGCAAAGGCTACAGCATGAGCACTTTCAAGCGCTGGAATAATACCTTCGAGCCGACTGAGTTCAAAAAAAGCATCAATGGCTTCTTCATCGGAAGCGGTAACATAATTCACCCGTTTTAAATCGTTCAGCATGCTGTGTTCCGGGCCAACTCCCGGATAATCGAGTCCGCTGGCTACCGAATAAACAGGTGCCGGAGCTCCCGTTTCATCCTGCAAAAGATAGCATTTGAATCCGTGAATCATACCCGGTTTTCCTTTGGTCATGGTGGCTGCATGTTCGCCATAATCGAGGGAACGACCGGCAGGTTCAACGCCATAAATAGCTACCGATTCCTCATCGAGATAAGCAGAAAAAATACCCATTGCATTGCTACCGCCTCCCACACAAGCAACTACATGGTCGGGTTGTTCACCGGTCATGTCAAAGTACTGTTCCTTGGCTTCGATACCTACTACACGTTGAAAATCGCGAACCATTAATGGAAAGGGATGTGGGCCAACCACCGAACCAATACAGTAAATACTGGTAATCGGGTCTTTTAAATAAGCCTGAAAAGCAGAATCAACGGCTTCCTTTAAGGTTTTTAATCCATGAGAAACCGGAATTACTTTGGCCCCAAGAATCTCCATACGAACCACATTGGGATGTTCTTTTGCCATATCAACTTCACCCATGTGAATTTCACATTCGAGTCCAAAATAGGCAGCGGCTGTTGCTAAAGCCACACCATGTTGTCCGGCCCCGGTTTCGGCAATCAGTTTCTTCTTTCCCAGGTGTTTGGCCAATAGCGCTTCGCCCATGCAATGATTTAATTTATGTGCCCCGGAATGGTTTAAATCTTCGCGCTTTAGGTAAATGCGGCCTCCGTACTTGTTTGATAAGCGGTTGCAGAAATAAACCGGCGTGGGGCGTCCCTGAAAGTGTTTTCGAATACTCCGTAATTCAGCAATAAAATTATGCGATTTACTGATGGAATGATACGCAGCAGTTATGTTATCCATTTCTTTTTGTAATTCAGGTGGAATGAAAGAGCCCCCATAGCTGCCGAAAAATCCTTTGTTGTCGGGATACGTTTTAAAATAATTGTTTGTCATTGGAGTTTGTATTTTGGTAAATAATAAATTGTTTTTTGTTTACTTCCGGTGCCGTTCTTTTAATACCTGCACTACATCATCGAGACTGAACCCTTTGGCCTGCAGTAATACAATGTAATGGTACATTAAGTCGGCTGCTTCGTTTATAAAAAGCTCGTTATTGTTGTCCTTGGCTTCAATAATAAGCTCTACAGCTTCTTCGCCTACTTTTTGAGCTATTTTATTAATTCCTTTATCGAATAACCGACGGGTATATGAAACTTCAGGCGATTCTTCTCTTCGCGAAGTGATCACATTTTCAAGGTATTGTAAGGAAAAATCTTTATTGTTAACTTCATTAAAACAAGTGTCGGTTCCTTTGTGACAGGTTGGCCCCTGCGGATTCACCTTAATTAAAAGGGTGTCGTTATCGCAATCAATCAGAATGTGCTTTAAAAACAGAAAGTTTCCCGATGTTTCGCCTTTGGTCCAGAGCTTTTGCTGGCTGCGAGAATAAAAAGTTACTTTACCGCTTTTGCGGGTCTCATTCAAAGCTTCTTCATTCATAAAACCCAGCATCAACACCCGGTTAGTAATTGCATCCTGAATAATAGCCGGAGCCAATCCGTCGGCATATTTTTTAAAATCTATGGTCATCATTTTACGTTGTTTTTAATTAGTTCTTATCCTTAAATTCTGGTTTGAATTCCCTGTTGGTGCAGGAAGTTTTTTAAATTCTGTATTTCAATTTCTTTAAAATGAAAAATGCTGGCAGCCAGTGCAGCATCGGCTTTTCCGCTGGTAAAAACTTCAGTAAAATGTTCCATCTTACCAGCTCCGCCTGAGGCAATTACCGGGATATTAACCCGTTCAGAGATAGTTCGGGTAATATCCAGTGCAAAACCGTTTTTTGTACCATCGTGATTCATACTGGTGAGTAGAATCTCGCCCGCACCCAAATTATAAACCTGAGAGGCCCAGTCGGTAGCTAAAAGAGGAGTGGCAAATGTTCCACCATGCGTATTAACCAGCCAGTTGGTTCCGTCGTAACGGGTGTCGATGGCCACCACCACACATTGTGAACCAAATTGTTTTGCCAGGGCAGCAACGAGTTTCGGGTTTTTCACTGCCGCCGAATTGATGGTAATTTTATCAGCTCCGGCTTTGAGCAGGCGTCCAACCTGATTTACACTGCTTATTCCTCCGCCCACCGTAAACGGAATATTAACATTAGTGGCAATCTTTTTCACCAAATCGGCAAAGGTTTTGCGTTCTTCGAGCGTGGCTGAGATATCCAAAAAGCAAAGTTCATCGGCACCCGATGCGGCGTACAAAGCGCCAAGTTCGACCGGATCGCCGGCATCGCGGAGTTCTTTAAAGTTGATTCCTTTTACCGTTCGGCCGTCTTTAACATCAAGACAAGGGATAATTCGTTTTGCAAGCATTGTATTTATATTTTATAGCTTAATATTATTGTGTCTCTAGTCTCTAGTCTCTAGTCTCTAGTTCCTGGTTTAATCAATAAACAATTCAAAGAGTTTTTTCAAACTGATGCTACCCTCGTAGATTGCTTTCCCGATAATGGTTCCGTGCATGCCCATTTCTTTTAGTTTTAGTACATCATCAAGTGTAGTTACTCCGCCGCTGGCAATAAACTGTTGTTCAGGAAACTCGTTGATTAATTGCCTGTAGAGTTCAAACGATGGTCCCTGCATGGCCCCGTCTTTTGAAATATCGGTACAAATAACCTTTTTAATTCCATAAGGCAGGTAGTTTTGTATTAACTGGCTGATGCTTAAGTCCGAATCTTCCTGCCAGCCTTTAATGGCAATGGTTTGATTGCGTACGTCGGCACCCAGAATTATTTTATCGGACCCATATTCGCGAAGCCACTGACGGAATAATTCGGGTTGTTTAACGGCAATACTGCCACCGGTAAGCATTTGAGCTCCGCTGTTAAATGCAAGTTCTAAATCGTTTTGGGAATTTATTCCACCGCCAAAATCAACGATTAAGCGGGTATTTTTGCAGATGTTTTCCAGAACTTTGTAGTTCACCATGCTGCCTGATTTGGCTCCGTCGAGGTCGACCAGATGAAGTCGTTTGATTCCGGCTTGCTCAAATTGTTTGGCCACGTCGAGCGGATTTTCGTTGTAAATTTTTCGCTGTGCAAAATCGCCATAGGTAAGCCTTACACATTTGCCGTCGATGATATCAATTGCGGGGATGATTTCCATAGTTTTTTTTTATTCTGTTATTCTGTGATCCAGTGATTTAGTGATTCAGTAATTCTTTGAGCTTTTGCTTATTTTAGAATATGCTGAATCACGGTTTACAATTTACATCTCAATAAAATTCTTTAAAATAGTAGCTCCAATGGTTCCACTTTTTTCAGGATGAAACTGAAAGCCATAAAAATTATCTTTTTGCAGTCCGGCAGTAAATGGTACAATGTAGTTGCTTTCGCAAATGGTTTCAGCACCCAATTCTGCATAAAAACTGTGGACAAAATATACGTATTCCTCTTCCTTAATTCCCTTTAGCAGGGGAGAATTGAAACGGTTTATGGTGTTCCAGCCCATATGCGGAACTTTATCGCGTGGAGGAAATTGTTTAACTTGCAAATCGAAAATTCCCAGGCAATCGGTATTGTTTTCTTCAGAATGCCGGCACATGAGTTGCATGCCCAGACAAATTCCCAGAAAAGGTTGCTTTAATTCTTTCAGAAGCTGATCGAGTTTGCGTTCTTTCAAATATTTCATGGCGGTGCTGGCTTCGCCCACACCAGGAAAAATAACTTTGTCGGCTGCTTTTAATTGTTGCGGATTGTCGGTTACCAAAGGGTCAATTCCCAGCCGGTTTAAGGCAAACTGAACCGATTGTATGTTTCCGGCATTGTATTTTACGATGGCTATTTTTGTCATGCCTTTTAATTATTTATTGCAGTTTCCTACTTTCTATAGTTGATAAATTGAATTTTGAGCTAAAGCAAACCTTTGGTGCTTGGCAATTCATGATTATTGTTTAAGGTCATGGCATCGTTAATGGCCCGGGCTACCGCTTTAAAAACAGCTTCGAGTTTATGATGATCGTTTTCTCCAGTAACTTTTACATTCAGGTTGCATTGGGCATTGTCGCTAAACGATTTAAAAAAGTGTTTGGCCATTTCGGTAGGAAAATCACCCACGTATTCGCGCTGGAAATCGGCATCCCAAATAAGCCATGAACGACCCGAAAAATCGATGGCTACTGTTGCCAAACTTTCATCCATCGGAAGTAAAAAACCGTAGCGGTTTATGCCGCGTTTGTCGCCCAACAGTTTCAAATAGGCTTGTCCCAAAGCAATGGCCACATCTTCGATGGTGTGGTGTTCATCAACTTCTAAATCGCCTTGGACGTTTAGTTCCATGCCACAACCGGAGTGTTTGGCCAATTGATCGAGCATGTGGTCAAAAAAGTTCAATCCGGTTTTAATTTGGGTTCGTTGTATTTCGCCCCGGTAAAGGGTAAGTTCAATGTTAGTTTCTTTTGTTTTGCGTTGAATCGTAACCTTATCGTCAGGTTTCAACAAAAACCGGCATATTTCGTCCCAGTCATCGCTAATGAGTGCACAACTGCCGTTTAAATTTTCTTTGTCTAATAAAGACTGATTTTCAGCATTAGTAAACCAAATAGCCTGGCAACCCAGGTTTTTTGCCAGTTGCACATCGGTAATTCTATCCCCGATTACGTAGGAGCCGGAAACATCAAATTTATCGTTAAAATATCCGGTTAACATACCAATTCCGGGTTTTCGTCCGGGTGATTTTTCTTCGGGAAACGAAGGATCGATGTGTTCGGCATCGAATACAATACCTTCGCCCGCAAAGGTTGAAAGCATTTTTTGATGCGCTTCTTCAAAAGCTTCGACAGGAAAAGAATCGGTTCCCAATCCGTCCTGATTGCTGACCAGCGCCAAATAGAAACTGCTTTTTTTTCTTAACTCGTAAAGATTGCGAATTACTTTAGGAATGAATTCCAGTTTTTGCAGGGAATCTACCTGATAATCAACGGGTGGTTCTTTAATTAAAGTACCGTCGCGGTCGATGAAAAGTATTTTTTGTTTGCTCATTATTTATATTTATGAAACGCTGATGCTTTGCATCGCAGATTTATTGTTACAATTTGTTTTTAACCCGCAGTTTGTCCGATATTTTCTGCATTTGCTTTAGTAGCGTTTGGTTTTCGTCGGGTGTACCTACGGTGATGCGCAGGCAATTGTCGCAAAGAGCCACATTGCTGCGGTTACGCACGATAATTCCTGAATCGGTCAGTTCTTTATAAAAAAGATTGGCTTTTTCGATGCGCACCAGTAAAAAATTGGCATCCGAAGGGTAAATTTTTTGTACCGCATTATTTTTTACTAACTCCTTTTCCAGTGTTTTGCGCTCGTTAATAAGCGTTTGAACCATCTGGTTTTTAGTTGTTTCGTTGTTTAGAGCTTCCAAAACAAGCTGCTGTGTAAGCTGATTGATGTTGTAAGGATATTTAATTTTATTCAAAATATCGATAAGCGGTTTCTGTGCAAAAGCCATTCCCAGACGCAGGCCGGCCAATCCCCAGGCTTTACTAAAAGTTTGCAGAACAACCAAATTGGGATAATTTTCGATTTCAGAAACCAAACTGGCATCGCTTGCAGTAAAATCAATATAAGCTTCGTCAACCACAACGATTCCCTTAAAGCAGCTAAGAATATCGATGATGGTACTTTTACTGATTAGGTTTCCACTTGGATTATTGGGTGAGCAAATAAACATGAGTTTTATTTGCGGATTAACAACTTCCTGAATTTTTTCAAGAGGTAGCGAAAAATCGTCGTTTAAAGGAATTTCGTCAATGGGTGTGTCGTTTATGTTTGCCTGTACTTTATACATGCCGTAGGTGGGCGGAAAAATCAAAGCCCGGTCTTTTTGCGGCTGACAAAAGGCCCTGAAAAGCAAATCGATAGGCTCGTCGCTGCCATTACCAAAAAACAGTTGTTCAGCTTTTACACCTTTTAGCTCGGCAACCCGCGCCCGTAAAAGGTTTTGGCGGGGATCGGGGTAGCGATTAAAGAGTTCCTTACTGGCAGAGCCCAGGGAATTTTCATTGGCATCGAGATAAATCTGAGCTTCGCCTTCGAACTCATCACGAGCCGAAGAGTAGGGGGCCATTTCGCGGACATTGGGCCGCACCAGTTTTTCAATATCAAAAGCATTCATTTCTTTATTGTTTATCAGTGAGTCAGTAATCCAGTTATTTTGTATTCTAATAATTCTGTTTATTGATTCAGAATCTTAAATTATTGCAATAGAGCATTTAATCGAACAGTCACTGCGTTTTTATGTCCCACTAGCTGCTCTGCTTCAGCCATAACTTCAATGGTTTTTCCTATGTTTTTTAATCCGCTTTGCGTTATCTCCTGAAAGGTTATTTTCTTTAAGTAACTATCCATATTAACCCCACTGTAAGCATTGGCAAATCCGTTGGTGGGCAGGGTGTGGTTGGTTCCCGAAGCATAATCTCCGGCGCTTTCGGGAGTGTAATAACCCATAAAAACTGAACCGGCCTGAGTTACCCTGTCGGCCCATACTTTTGGCTCAGCCACAGCTAAAATTAAGTGTTCGGGTGCGTAGGCATTCATAAAAGCGACACATTTATTAAAATCGCTAAAGCATATAAAGCGGGAGTTTTCCAAAGCCTTAGCAGCCAATTCTTTTCTCGGTAACTGCTCCAGTTGTTTTAAGGTTTCTGCTTCAATTTCCTTTAACTTTTCCGGAAATTGAGTAAGCAAAATTACCTGACTGTCGGCTCCGTGTTCGGCTTGCGAAAGCAAATCGGCAGCTGCAAAAGCAACCGGTGTTTCTTTGTCAACAACAACCATAACTTCCGATGGACCGGCTGGTAAATCAATGGCTATTCCTTGCGATGAAACCAGTTGTTTGGCGGTAGTCACGTATTGATTTCCCGGCCCAAAAATTTTATCGACTTTGGGAATGCTTTCTGTTCCAAAAGCCATAGCTGCAATAGCCTGGGCCCCGCCAACCTTAAACACCTTGGTAACGCCACAAAGTCGGGCTGCATAAAGTATTGCTGTATTAATTTTTCCATTTTTATCGGGAGGCGTACATAAAATAATTTCAGGACACTGGGCAATTCGTGCGGGAATGGCCAGCATTAATACAGTAGAAAACAGGGGAGCAGTGCCTCCGGGAATATACAATCCCACCCGGTTAATGGGAACACTTTTTTGCCAGCATTCTACACCCGGCATGGTTTCGGTTCGTATTAGCCGGGGCAATTGATCGATATGGAATTTCTCGATATTGGCAGCAGCTGTATGAATGGCTGTTTTTAAGTCCATGGATATGGTTTCAAGCGCTTCGTTAAATTCCGGGTCGCTTACTTTCAATTTATCGATTTCAACCTGGTCGAATTCCCTGGAAAAAGCTTTTAAAGCCTCATCGCCTTTTAGTTTGACCTCGTCGATAATGGCCTGCACTTTTGGGAAGAACTGGCTGTTATCAAAAACCGGCCGACTGATTAGCTCATTCCAGGTTTGTTCCGGTGGATTTATAAATTTATTCATCGTTTTTTTTTAGTAAATCATTTTTTCAATAGGTACTACTAGAATGCCTTCGGCTCCTGCTTCGTGTAGTTTTTCACAGATTTCCCAGAATTCATCTTCTGCTACTACCGAATACAAAGCGCTCCAGCCATCCAGAGCCAATGGAGTAACCGTCGGGCTTTTCATGCCGGGAAGTATTTTTGAGATTTCGTCGATTTTATTATTGGGAGCATTTAAAATGATGTATTTATTCCGTTTGGCTTTCTGTACCGCTTTAATTCTAAACACCAGCTTGTCGAGGAGCGGCTTTTTTGCTCCGTTCATTCCTGGTGTGGCAATCAGTACCGCTTCCGATTTATAGAAGCTTTCCACTTCTTTTAATCCGTTGGCCAACAGAGTACTTCCGGTACTTACAATATCGCAAATGGCATCGGTTAAACCAATGGCCGGAGCAATTTCAACCGAACCACTTATTTCGCTAACTTCAGCCTGAACACCTTTTTCGTTTAAAAACTTTTTCAGGATGTTGGGGTAAGAAGTTGCTATGCGTTTGCCTTCAAGGTACGAAGTTCCCTCATATTCGAACCTGCGTGGAATAGCAATGGACAAACGACATTTGGCAAAACCCAGTCGGTGAACGGTATCCACGGTTACTAATTTTTCATCGACCACATTTTCGCCCACCACGCCTATGTCGGCAACGCCATCGGCCACATAGCCGGGAATATCATCGTCGCGAAGAAATAAAACTTCCAGGGGAAAATTGTTGGCCTTAATTTTTAATTGGCTGGTTCCCGAATTAAAATCCAGGCCGCATTGTCTGAGTAATTCCTGGGTTTTTTCACTTAACCGTCCACTTTTTTGTACTGCAATTCGTAATACTGTTTCCATTTTTGTGTTTTTATATCCGCCAGAGCGGGATTTGTAACTGGTTTGCCTAAACGAAAAAAGGCCCGCATTACTGCGAGCCTTCTGTTTATATCGTTTTAATTATATCTACAGCACCATCAGTTCTGCGCCTTTTGAGCGTGAATAAAATGATGATGGTGATGATGTAGATTTAAATACATGTTTCTTTTGTTTAATTACGAAAGCAAAAGTAGAGGAATTATTTTAATGTGCAAGTAAACTATCGCATATTTGTTAAATTATTAATTGGTATTTTCTTAAAAACTCTTGATTATAGAGGCTTTCTTTGTCTTAAATTTTTTTTGTTTTTTTTTGAAATGCAATAAAATTATTAATAATTCGCCGTATTATTGAAAGCGGAAAAACAAAAGTAAATGAACAGAATTCTTATACTATTTACTGCTTTACTACTGGTTTCATGTGCTGGAAATAAAACTGATAATTCAATTGCTCAGCGCGAAAACCCGGATGCATTTCATTTAGCTGCTTCCGATAGTTTAAAATTGGCAGAAGTCTGGCAAATGGCCAAAGATGGAAACTGGCAGCAAAAAAGTTTGGCTGAAATTGAAATGAAGATTGCAGCGCTGTTTTTGGAAACGCCTTATGTGGCCGGAACCCTGGATAAGGATTCGGTCGAAACCTTGGTTGTCGACCTGCAAGGATTCGATTGTGTAACTTTTGTTGAAAATGTGTTGGCAATCTCGTTAACTATAAAGTTAGGAGCGTTATCGAATCCCGCTTTTGCGCAGTATTTATTGCATTTACGCTATCGAAATGGCAACTTAGATGGTTATGCATCGCGTTTGCATTATTTCAGCGAATGGCTTACCGACAATCAGCAAAAAGGCTTGTTAAACCTGCTTAGTGAAAGTCTGGGTGATGTAGATTTGGATACACGGGTGGATATTATTTCGCGAAACTGGAATACAAACCGCTTTGCTGCCGATAGCACTTTACTGGCTGAAATAAAAGCTGTTGAAGCAGCGGTTTCTACAACAAAGCTGAAGTATCTAAGTAAAGAACAAATCGAAGTGGTTGAAAACAAAATTCAGTCAGGCGATATTATTGCGCTAACTACTTCCATTAAAGGATTAGACGTGGCTCACACCGGTATTGCCATCCGTGTAAATGGTCGATTGCACCTATGCCATGCTTCATCAACTTTGGGAAAAGTAGTAATTACCGATGTCCCCTTAAGCGAATATTTGCAAAGCAAAAAATCGTTTAGCGGTGTTTTGGTGGCAAGGTTGAAAGATTAATCATCGAAAATAAAGCCCATTGCAGTATTTAAGCGTTCAAAACTGTAATAATTCACAAGCTAACTTATGTTGCGAATTAAATTTGCTTGTTCAATCCAATTTAACATTGTTAATAACTCCATTTGCACACCAATCTTTCCTTGCCTATTTTTGGCTTCATTTAAACAATAAAATTAGTTATTTTTAAAAATTCGTGTCCATTCGAGTAACCTGCCTGCCGGTAGGCCATAGCCGTCAAGTTAAGAACTAAATAACGCCTCAAGCCTCTGATTATGAGATAAAGCTCCTTTCTTAACATCCCGGATTAGTTTTGAGTTGGCTATGCTAAGCAGAGTGGATAACCATTCTTCAATACTTATCTGTGCCTTTATTAGGTTAATGAAACTACTTAAGTAGTGAGATGTAAATTTGTAAAATTTCCAGATGCTTAGTGATTTTTTATTCTTTCTATCAATTTTTAGCCATTTATCAACAACCTGAAACAATCGCCAGTTAGCCAAAACCCATATTAAACCAGCTAAAAGGATGCTTTCAAAGCGATGAAGTTTTACCTTTTTGACCTGATTTATTTTTACGATAGACTTCCATACCTTAAAGATTAACTCTATTTGCCATCTCAAAGTATATATTTGATAAATGCTCTGAGCCATTATCTTAGACTCGGGCGCATTGGTAATATACATATTCAATTTGGCTCTATCTTTAGTTTCCTGAGAAACCTTATGCCCAGTACTTTGTGTATTCTTAGTTGTTTTCTTAAGTCGTTTCTTTACAGCATCATCTTCACAAATAGATACCACTAATCGACAGGGTGTTTGCGCTTTTTTACCCAAAAGTATAGGCAATTCAATATAGGGTAAACCATTCTTTTTTAGTTTATTAAATAAGGTTTCAAATTTAATTTTCTCTCCATTTTGATCATAGATGGACATTTGAGATGGTAATCGGTTTAAGAAAAATGCATTTGCATCAACAACCTCCCTAATATATCCCGATGTAACATAACCTAAGTCTCTGATCAATAATTCTCCTTCCCGAATATTGGTAATGCTTTCTAAAGTATCTTTTTGATCATTCCGGCATCCACTGGTTAATTGCAAATCTATATGATTGCCAGACAAAAGGTCAAATTCGTATTGTATACTTATCATCGATTCACTCTTGGTAGCTCCTCCATGTCCTTTGTAAACAGTTTTAAATTCATTGGGCAACCCAAAACGTGTAGAGTCTCGTAAGCGACAAGATTTAAATTGAGGCTCTTTATTTCCAGGCAAAGCCATAGTTAGTTCTTTTTCAAGTAATTGTTTAAGAACTTTTTTCAGAAATAAAACTGTATTTTCATTGAAGCGTTCATCTAATCCTTGTTTAGATATCTGTTTCCCAAAAGTAGATTCAAAACGACTAGCTAAATCTTCTAAACTTAGTGATGTTCCTAGAGCTGAATTTGATAGTAGCAGTTCAAGAAAATTTGCTCCAGTAATTGTTGAAGACCTTTTTACGAATCCAGTTTCCTTCGCTATTTCATTTAAGCAGTCTTCTGAAAAAATATCACTCAGATTATCTGAAAGCAACTTGCTATTGGATTGAATAAAACGCGTAATTTTTAGTCGATTCTTCCCCTAAAAACAATTTATTTTTGTATCTTTAAATCAACGAAGGGCAGATTTAATGCACCATCACATTACTGCCCTTCATTTTTTATAAATATTAAGATTACAAAAATGGGGAAAAATACAGATACTTCCTCCATAGGAGGATTTATATCATATAACCAACTAAAAAACAAGACTATACAGCCTTAGCCTGACGGCTATGGCCGGTAGGCAGGTTCGTGGCAAAATATTATGAAACTCTGCATAGCCGAAAAACCCAGTGTTGCCAAAGAAATTGCCCGGATAGTTGGAGCAAACCAACGTCGCGATGGCTATTTTGAAGGAAACGGATACCAGGTAAGCTGGACTTTTGGCCATTTATGCACCCTGAAAGAACCCCACGATTATACGGGCCGTTGGAAATCGTGGCGCTTCGATTCCCTGCCCATGATTCCCGAACGTTTTGGAATTAAGTTGATTGAAAACGAGGGAGCACAAAAGCAATTTCATACCATCGAAAAACTGAGCCAAGCCTGCGACGAAGTTATAAACTGTGGTGATGCGGGAATCGAAGGGGAATTGATTCAGCGTTGGGTGCTTACCAAAGCCAATTGCAAAAAGCCTTTAAAACGGCTTTGGATATCCTCGCTTACCGATGAAGCCATTAAAGAAGGTTTTGAAAAGCTGATGGATGGTTCCGATTTCGATTTGCTTTACGCCGCCGGAAACGCGCGTAGCATTGGCGACTGGCTCCTGGGAATGAATGCCACACGTTTATATACACTGAAATACGCCAACGGAAAAGGAGTGCTATCCATTGGTCGTGTTCAGACACCCACGCTGGCCCTTATAGTAAAACGCCATAAGGAAATTACCGAATTTATATCAGAACCTTTTTGGGAACTGAAAACCACTTACCGCGATGTGGTTTTTAATGCTACGCAGGGGCGATTTCAGCTTAAAGAAGATGCGGAAGCTTTTTTGGAAAAAATTAAGGAAGATGATTTTGAAATTATTTCCTTTACCCGAAAAAAGGGAAGCGAAGCTCCACCCAAACTCTTCGATTTAACCTCGCTTCAGGTTGAATGCAACAAAAAATTTGCTTTTACCGCCGATGAAACCTTGCAGCACATTCAAAAACTGTATGAGCGTAAGCTGGTGACTTATCCACGGGTCGACACCACTTTTTTGCCCAACGCCATGCATGCCAAAATAAAAGGCATTTTGGAAAAACTAAAACCCTACGAGAACTTTATTAAACCCTTGCTTACAGAGCCTATTCGCAAATCGAAAAAGGTTTTCGACGATAAAAAAATAACCGATCACCACGCCATTATTCCTACGGGAGTGCTGCCTTCAGGCTTGGTTTATCAGGAAAAACAGGTTTATGATACCATTGCCCGACGTTTTATTGCAGCCTTTTATCCCGATTGTACGGTTTCAAACACTACGGTAATTGGCGAAACAGCTGGTGTGGAATTTAAAGCTACCGGAAAAGTAATTTTAGAACCGGGATGGCGCGAATTGTATCCTAAAAAGGAAACCGAAAATTCTACAGACGATGAAGGTCAGTTAATGCCTGAGTTTGTAAAAGGTGAGCGGGGTCCGCACACTCCCGATTTGCAGGAAAAACAAACCCAGCCGCCCAAACCTTATACTGAGGCAACCTTGTTGCGCGCCATGGAAACAGCCGGTAAACAGGTCGATGATGAAGAGTTGAGTGAGTTGATGAAAGAAAACGGCATCGGGCGACCCAGTACCCGGGCAAATATTATTGAAACCCTTTTTAAACGCAAATACGTAAGTCGCGAACGCAAGAATCTGGTGCCAACCATCACCGGCATCCAATTAATTGAAACCATTCAGAACGATTTGCTTAAATCGGTTGAACTGACCGGAATGTGGGAAAAGAAACTTCGTCTGATTGAAAACGGGGAGTACGATGCCAAGAACTTTTTAGACGAAATGAAAACCATGGTATCCGATTTGGTGCGCGAGGTTAAGCAGGAGCGGAGACAGGCTATTACTATTGAAGAAGAAAAAGAAGAAAGCGGAAAGCAGAACAAGGATTCCCGAAAAGGGGAAACGAACAATTCAATAACTTGTCCCAAATGTGGCAAAGGAACCATGTTAAAAGGGAAAACGGCTTATGGCTGTTCCGAATTCAAAGCAGGTTGCCAGTTTGTTGTGCCTTTTGAGCAGTTTGGTAAGAAACTTACCGACAAACAAATGGAAACCCTTTTAAGTAAAAAGCGTACAGGCCAAATCAGTGGCTTTGTGGTTAATGGCGAAAAAACCAAAGGAGTTATAACCCTGAGTAATGATTTTACCCTTGAAGTTGAATTTGAAAAACCACCAAAGCATACGGAACCAAATAATGATGCCAAACCAATATTAACCTGCCCCAAATGTGGACAGGGAACTTTGTTAAAAGGAAAAGCAGCTTATGGCTGCAGCCGTTTTCGCGAAGGCTGTCGTTTTGTAATTCCCTTTGCCGATTTGGAATCGCGGTTTGCCAGCCATGAATTAAATGCAGAACGTCTCAAAGCTTTTAGTTAGCAGATCTGTAAATCTGCTGTAATAATTTAGTATTTGTCGGGATGCAATGATCAAAGCATTTTGCCGGTATCGTTAAATTGATTATCTTTCATTCATTCAAAATAGTAACACCAAAGGTGTTGGTTTATCAGCAAAGAATTAACTCTAAATAAGTGTATATCAAGTTTTAATATTATAAAATTATAGCAATGAAAAAGCTGCTCAAGATAGTGATGTACTTCTTTGTCATCCTTTTTGCCTTAATTATTTTATTAATAGTTGTAGCCAAACTTTCTGAAAAAAAGATAGCCAAATTAGCTGTTGAAAAAGCAGGGCAGGTAGTCAATGCGCCAATTACCATCAGCGATGTATCGTTTAATCTGCTGCGCAAATTTCCTTTTGCCACCATTGAATTAAACGACGTGTGCCTGGGTGCATACGAATATCCCAATCCCGACGATTCATCGCAAACTGGCATCGATACCCTGGCTTATATCGGAAAACTGTATGTTTCGGTTAGAACCCGACCCTTAATGAGTGGTGAGATTGATATTATAAAAGTAGAATTACTAAATACTTATGCCACTTACACCGTTGACTCGATGGGAGGAACCAACTTCGATTTTTTGATGGATACCACCGCTGTGGCCGAAGAACCCGATACCGACACCACACCTTCGGAACCTTTAAATGTTAATTTAAAGGAACTGACCCTTAAAAATATTGTATTAAACTACAACGATGCCGCACTTAAAGCCAGGGCACAGGTAACCATTCCCCACCTTAATATGAGTGCCCGGGCCCTGGGCGAAGCCTACAGCGCAACTGTCGAAGGAAATGTTGTTGTAAATAACAGCGCTTTTGACGGCACCAACCTGCATTTAATGAAGGAAGCTGAACTACGTTTCGACGTGGATTACAAAAATGATTTAGCTACCATCAGCCAATTGCAGTTATTTACCGATGGTCTTGAATTTGAGATGAATGGAACAGCTTTGGTACGCGATACCATTGCTACCGATTTGGCATTTAAAGCAAATAAAATCGATTTGAGTGAGTTGATTAAATATGCCCCGGCCGAAATGCTCGAAGAATTTGGCGTGAAAAAAGTAGCCGGTTTAATAAATTTCGACGGCACCGTTAAAGGCAGTTACATCGATTCCCTTTTACCTCAGGTTTCGGTTAATTTGTATATGAATGATGGGGCTGTGCGCACCACCGAATATCCCGAACTTAAAAACCTGTCGTTTGCCGGTAGTGTAACCAACGGCTTGCTGGCCACCAATAAAACCACCAGCGTTCAGTTTAAAAACATCCATGTGGAAACCGGCTCAAGCAGCGTCGATTTGGCGTTTACAGTGGTCGATATCGATCATCCGGCTTACGATGTATCCACAAAACTAAAAATTAATGTAGCCGATTTTGCTTCGTTTATTCCCGATTCCTTGCTGGAATCGATTAACGGGGTGGTACTGGCCGATTTGAAAACCCGAGGACAGTTGCCCGATTCCATTACCGACGACTTTACCGATTATGCATTGATGAATTCATCGGCATCGGTAAGTTTTCAAAACTTTAATGTGATTATGGATTCGAGCCTTTCTGTAAAAAACTTTGGCGGACAGATGATTTATACGCCCGGACGTTTCCAGGTGAAAAACCTGCATCTGCGGGTTCCCGAATACAAAGTGGGACTTAAAAATACCGGTCTCGACACCTATTTTAAAGGTAGTGTAAACCGCCTCGATAAACTGGCCGTCGATGTAAAGCGCTTCCATCTCGAAACCGACAGCAGCACTGTTTCGGCAGCAGTTTATCTGAAAAATCTGGAACAACCCACCTATAAGTTTAAAGGCAATGTAGAGCTGAATCTGGCCGAAATATTTACCATGCTGCCCGATACTTTATTAAATCAATTGTCGGGTGGAGTAACTTTTAACATGAAGAGTGCCGGTACCATTAATTTCGATTCCATCGAAACCCAGGCTCCGGCTTTGGCTTTCGAAAACAGTAGTTTTGCTCTGGGTTTCAGTAACATAAATGTGGAATTGCCCGATGAGCTTACCCGGGTTAACAATTTTTCGGGCCAGGTTACGCTCAGCGACGATACTTTAAGAGTAAATAAATTAGGTGGCTCAGCAGTAGGTATCGATTTTCTGGTCGATTCTACCCAGGTTTGGAACCTGTATAAAGCTTTTATTCAGGAACGCCGCGATGTGGAGCTGATAGTACAAACCAAATTGCATTTGGGCACTATCGATTATGCGGCTTTGTTGCCTTTGATGGGCGAAGCCGAAGAACCGGAACCCGAGCCGGAGCCAAAAACCATTTCGGGTAAAATGAATGTTAGTGCAGCCGCTTTAGCACAATTGCGCGATTCGCTGGCTACTGCCGATTCATTAAAATTATTGGCAGCCCAGGAAGTTGAACCTGCCGATTCTTCAACAGGTATGATACCCGATTTTCAGGCGATGGGATTGCCTCATATGTTGATTCGTGGCAGCCTGTCGGTCGATAAAGTAATTTACGAGCAAAACATTCTGGAAGATATTTCAGGATTGTTCCGCGTTTCCGACAGCCTTTACGTTGTCGATCAGTTTAAATTCACCACCTGTGGCGGAATTATTAATACTTCGCTTATGTTGGATGCCCGCAATTGGGACGAACCCAAAGCTGACATTAAGAATGTGATTGAAAAACTGGATGTTAACAAATTATTGGTAGTAAACGATAATTTTGTAGCCTACACGGGCGACACCTTAATAACCAGCGAAAACCTAAGCGGTATTTTAACCAGCGAATTCCATGCCCGTGCTTTTATTGTGGGCGATTCATTTCCAACAAACCGCATTCGGGCCAAAGGGCATTTCACCCTGGAGAATGGTAAGGTTTACGACTATCCGCCTTTGGTGGAACTGTCGGAGAGTATGAAAGCTTTTGGTGGCTTACGCGAGTTGGCTCAAATGGATTTCAATACGCTAAAAACCAGTTTATTTATGTTGAACGACAAAATCTATATTCCCCAAACCGATGTGGTAAGCAATGCGCTCGATTTATCAGCATCGGCCATGCAGAGTATGGGCGAAGATTACGAATACCATATAACCTTGCATCTGGGCGATGTGTTAACCGGTAAATCGCAACGATTAATGGAAGAACAGGCCAAACAAAACAAAAAGGATGGAGGTACGGTAGAACGAAATGGTATAAACCTGGTTTCGATGAAGGTGGGCGACGAAAAAAAGAATGGTTTTGATAACGATAAACTGAAAGAAAAGATGAAAAAAACAATTACCAGACAAAACTCATTCTTGAACTTATTGTTCGATCCAAGGCTTGTAAACTTTAGTACCGATTTAAACCGGGTTAAAAAAGAAGAGGCTACCACAACGGAGACAAATTAATCAAGACTAAAGAATTGGTATAAGAAATTCTGTATGAATAAAAGATGGGTTTTTATAGTAGCATCTGCACTTGTTTTATTAATGGCAGCTTTGTTTTATTGGTTCAATAAACCTGTGGCTCCCGAGCTAATAAAACCGGTAAGTGTGGATGAATACGATATTGTTTTTGGTTCAGAAGATGCCCCGGTTCAGGTGTTTGTATTTTTCGATTATTTTTGCAGTCACTGCCGGAAGTTTTTTACCGATGAATACCCCAAAATAGAACAGGAATTTATCAGTACCAAGCAACTTCAACTGGTATTAAAACCGGTCTTTTTTTCGAATCAAACCCCAATAGTTAAAGCCTATAAATCGGCTGTTTGTTTAAATCGAAACGGAAAGTATCACGATATGCATCAATTGTTGCTGGTAGAACCCGAGGCTGTTTTCTCTGACTCGTTTAATGAATTGATTGAGGAATACGTGCAGCGAAATTTCATGTATGCCGAATGCATGTATGCGGGTGGAGCAGACCAGTACCTCGATGAAACCCGAATATCATTTATTGCCAATCGTTTTAAAGGAACGCCAACTTTTGTTATTAATAACAAAAGCTATACGGGTTATCTTAATTTTTCTAAATTTCAACAAATAATTTATAACGAATATGGAAAATAAATCCTAAGCCGATATAGAGGCGCTTTAGGCTCATGTTTTTTTTCTAACTTTGTAATAAGCAGTATGCACAATAATTAATTAAATACAAAATGATATGAAAAAGAGATTTCAATTTTTAGTTATGATGCTGATGGTAGTTGGCTTTGCTTTTACAGCCTGCGAAACTACTGAAGAAGATTTATGTTCAAGCGAATTGGGCGATGTAGGTCCCGATTATGGTTGTACCGTTCCGGTAATGCCTGAGATTTGCACTATTGACGGCGTTGACGACCACTGGGTTCTGAATGGAGTGGAATACGAATGCCCCAATGGCGATTGTACCGAAATTCCCGAGGATTTGGTCAATGCAATTTTAGCTATGGAAGGTTGTTCAACCAAAAAATCGATAGATATTGCTGCAGTAAATCTGGCTCTGTCAGAGCAGGCAAAAGTAATTCTCGATAAGCTACACGCTGAAGCTGTTTTGTGCCGGAACTAAAAAACTAACACAAAAAAAGAGGCCGTCTTCTTTGGGGACGGCCTCTTTTGTTTATGGACTTTTAATCCTAAAAGATCCTTCAGAAACCAAACAAACCTTTTTTCTGTTTGCGCAATTCTTTGTCTAAAGCATCGCCTCTAAGGTTCATGGCTACAATGGTTCCCTCACCATCGATTAAAAAACTGGCCGGAATACTTTTTACCTGGTATTCTTTTGAAACCGGGCTGAGCCATCCTTTTAAATCGCTGGCATGATGGGGCCAAATCATTTTGTCTTCTTCAATGGCAGCAGCCCATTTATCGGCTTTCATATCCAACGACACGCTAAGAATGGTAAATCCTTCACCCTTTTTAAACTCGGCATCTTTATACTTATTATAAGCGGCAATCAAATTGGGATTTTCTCTGCGGCAGGGTACGCACCACGATGCCCAAAAATCAATCAACACCATTTGACCCTTTAAGCCCGATAGCTTAAATTCCTCGCCATTTAACGACTTTAACACGATTTCCGGAGCTTTGTCGCCCAACTTTAAATTCTGTGCCAGCAGGCTTCCCGAAAGAATTACACTGAGGACCAGGAGTATCGTTTTTACTTTCATGCTTGTAGTTTTTTTTATGATTCTGTGAATATAAGCATTTGTTTTTAAACGAAAAAAATGCCTGTGGAGCTTAACAAGTCGATGAAGCTCCCCGCTGCATGAAGACAGGGTATCTACAAAAAAAAAATATTATTATAACCTCAAGAGGCGGGGTATTTACCCTCGCTCCCGCTTTCAGTCCCGACATAAGTCGGGATTCGACTAGAAAATTTCATTTCGCAAACTCATGAAATTTAAGTCTCACGAATAACGCTTGTTACAACAGTTCTATTTCCTCGTCAGGGGCTTGCGGTATATCCTCATCAGGCTGCGCGGCAAGTTGATTGTTGTATTCAATCAATTTGCTGTCTTTGCATTCCACTATCCGTGCAGGAAATTTATTCAATAAGTTGTAATCGTGGGTGGCAAAAACCACGGCCTGTCCGTTGTTGCTAATCTCGAGTAAGAGGCGCAGCAATCCTTCCGACGATTCCGGATCAAGGTTTCCGGTAGGTTCATCGGCCAGTATCAAATCGGGATTGTTGAGCAGGGCCCGGGCAATAACCACGCGTTGTTGCTCACCACCCGATAGTTCGTGTGGCATTTTGTATTCTTTATAAGTCAGACCCACCTTTTCAAGAACTTCGGTTATCCGCTTGTGCATGTCGGCTTTCTTTTTCCATCCGGTGGCTTTTAACACAAACAGCAGGTTTTCGTAAACCGAGCGATCGGTGAGCAACTGAAAATCCTGAAAAACAATGCCCAGATTACGACGCAGGTAGGGAACCTGTCGGGTTTTTAGTTTTTTTAGTTCATATCCGGCTACTGTTCCTTCGCCCCTGAGCAAGGGCAGTTCAGCATAAAAGGTTTTTAACAGCGAACTTTTTCCGCTGCCCGTACGACCAATCAGGTAAACAAATTCGCCCCGGCTTACTTCAAAATCTATATTGGTTAGCACCACATTGTCGGGATGCGCAATGGTTGCATTCTTTAACTGGATAATGATTTTTGAATCTGTCATAATTTTTACGATGCATTGCTTAATCTGACAAATGTAAAAATATTATCATGTGTATTAAACCCTGCTGCTTTATTTTCATTCTTTTTTGTTTCGCTTGAAGGTCAAAGATGCAAGACTTAAGACCCAAGACAGAAGACTCAGGACGACTTGTTCCTTGATTTTTTGTTAATTATTCATTGCTCATTGGCTGTAGGCTTCCACTGGGGGCTGGAGACTGGTTTCTTGTTTCTTGTTTCTGGAGGTTAGAAATTAGACCGCAAAGACGCAGGGGCGCAATTGCTGAACCTAGGCCTGTTTGCTGGTTTCTTGTTACTGGTTACCGGATTACTGTATCACAGAATAACAGAATCACAAACAAAAGACAAAAGACTGCTAACTGCTTACTAATTTGGGGCTATTCGTTATTCACTATTCGTTATTCACTGTTCATAGTTCATTGCTAATTGCTCTTTGGTTGAATACAAGCGGTTTAAATGAATAAGAAAAAACACCTTGTTTTACAAATAATTTTATAGTTTTGGTAAGTAATGACCAAAATATATATACCAAACTGCACCAATTCTTAAATCAAACACACCGGTTTAAGAGGATAAAGGGAGTTGGGGTAGGTTTATTTGGTAGTTAGCAATAAGCCAAGATAGAACGTACCAATTTTAATATTATGAATGTTGTATTTGGATTTTTATCAATTTGTTTGGGCTTAGGTGGAATTGTTTATTTCATTAAACTTAAATTAAATAACTACCAAAGCTCAATGGGATTAGATACTCAAATTTTTATTGGTTCGATTGGATTGATAGTGTGTGGTTTGATAATTTTGGTTAAAGCATTTAACTGAAAACAATTAAATTTAAGCCATTTAGAAAAGAATCGTAGAATTACATGGAAGAATCAAAAGTAATATCTTATGAGTTAATAAGTAAAAAAAGAAAGCCACTTAAAGGTTATGCAATCGGCGGATTTTTTCTTTCAATAATAATATTTGGACTTGCTATTTATTATGAAAATAGTTTTCAATTCATAATCTATAAGAAAATAATTATCGGTATTGCATTAGGACTGTTTGGAATATGTATTGCTTTTTTATCGTTTTCATCGAATGTTAAAAATGTAATAGGGAAGATTGGTTTTAATACAGAATTCATAACAATCGACCTTTTAGGAAGAGTTGAAAATATTGAAATCAAAAATATATCAGAAATACGAATTGATTTAGCAGGATATGAAGGTCAAAACCGAAGTTCTTTAGTTGAAGCGTCTATAAAACTTGGAACGAATTATCAAAAAGGGTTAGAAAATTATATTCAAATAACTGAAAATGGAAAAGAACGATTATTTGAATTTTATATTCCTTCAAAATCAGCATGGAATAATATAAACAAGATTTCTGGATATTATTATAAACGATTAGAATTGAATGGATAATAAAGGCCTATTGCTAATCGAGTAGGCAGCCGCTAGGCAAAGCCTAGCGGAGAACCTCTCACACCACCGTACGTACGGGTCTCGTATACGGCGGTTCTTTAAACCATTGGAAAAAGCGAATATTTGTATGGAACGGATG